>JBLRWK010000136.1:0-2642 GCA_047921295.1 Rhodobacterales bacterium | reverse complement strand
CCAGGGTTCCCGCCCACGCGGCCCTTTGTGCGCGCGCTGGCGAGGCCGGCCTTGGTGCGTTCCCGGATCAGTGCGCGCTCGAACTCGGCCGCCGCGCCCAGGACTTGCAGCGTGAACTTGCCTTGCGGGGATCCGGTGTCGATGGGGTCCTGGATCGAGCGAAAGAACGCACCCTTGGCCTCCAGCCGCTCGATCACCTCCAGCAGATGCGACAGGGATCGCGCGAGGCGGTCAATCCGCACGACCACCAGCGTGTCGCCCTTGCCGATGCGCTCCAACACCCGCGCAAGCACCGGCCGCGCACGATTGCCGCCCGAGGCCTGTTCTTCATGGATCTCGGCGCAGCCTGCGGATTTCAGGGCCTGCGACTGGGGCAGGGGGGTCTGATCCTCGGTAGATACGCGGGCATAACCGATCAGGGGCATCAAAAATGTCGTTTTGCAGTTTTATGTACCACTATAAAACAACCGTTTGAACCTAAGTGTGTGAGCAGGCCTTGCCTATTGGCAAACTTTGCCATAAGTTTGGTTGGAAGGAGATCAGTATGGGCACAATGAATATTTCGCTGCCGGACCCGATGAAGAGCTGGGTCGAAGAACAGGCAAAAACAGGACGGTATGCCAATTCCAGCGACTACGTTCGCGACCTGATCCGGCGTGATAGGGCCCGTCGTGAGGCCATTGCTGAAATTCAATCCGCTGTCGACGCGGGCCTCGCAAGCGGGCCGGCGGCCCCGCTTGATCGCAGCATGTTCAAGTCCCGGATGCGCGTCAAATATGCCGGAGAATAGCCGTTGGGTCACTCGACCCAACGCTGAAGCGGACCTATCCGACATCTGGCACTACGGCGCCGACAACTGGGGCATTGAGCAAGCAGATCACTATGCGGATGGTCTATTTGCACTCTTCGACCTGCTTGCTGACTTTCCAGAGATGGCGCGTGAGCGCAGCGAGTTCACACCCCCGGTGCGTATCCATCCCAGCGGAGCGCATTTGGTGATCTACTGTGTGGAAGGGCAAGGGGTTGAGATCATCCGCATATTGCATGCCCATCGGAACCTCATGGCCTATCCGCTCGACGGTTGACCGTCACAATCCCGCAGCCTTGGTCAGGTTCACCCGGAACCGGTCCCGGCGGCGCTGATAGCGGCGGGTCATTTCGGCGATGGTATGTATAACGCCGATCCCAGCAATAGGAACTGGACATTGCGACATCCAACGCGCCGTCAGTCGCGATATGTTCCACGCGACCATACCCGAGCTTACGACCCGCAAAACCGGGAATAAACAGAACGACGTTCCTCCAAACGATACGTCCCGGATTCATCGGGCTTAGGATCAAAGTAGTCGCTGCGCGGATCGACATCCCTTGCCCGACTAAATTCGACCCGCGAGGACTGGCAGATCAGTTGGTCCTTAACTTCGATCTCGGAGTCCTCCCCCGAGAGGTCCTCGGAAATGTCCACCACATGGCCCGCCTTGATACTGACGCCGCGAATCCCGAACGTTAAAGGCTCCGCAAGTGTGAAGCCCTGCGTCTCGGCTCCCAAGCCGAACAGTTCCTCTTCATCCCGCGATGTCTCACCGGTCACAAAGCTCACAGTAAAGACACCCGGAGGGACAAGTGCCTTGAAAAACACCCCTCCCTTGATAAATGCAGCCTCACCCGTCCCGGCATCGTAGAGCGTCACGATATAGTCGCGCCCCGCAGACGTTTTCACCTGCAGGGGAAACACGGCCGGAAGACCAGTCCGGTTCCACATCAATCCGGCGGGTTGATCCTTCGCATCGGCTGCTACGCTCAGAGACGGATGTGACGCCAGAACCGTGAGTGTCAGAGCCGCTATGAAGCAGCATCTTATGCCAATCAGTCGCAAATCATCACTCCCATTGTAACTCCGCGTGCTACAACCCCGCAGCCTTGGTCAGGTTTACGCGGAACCTGTCGCGCCTGCGCTGGTAACGGCGTGTCATCTCGGCGCTGGCATGACCCAGCTGCTTTTGGACATAGCGCTCATCAACCTCAGCGCTACTGGCAAGGCCTGCGCGCAGGGAATGGCCGGAATAGAGTCTGACCCGTTCAGCATCGGGCAGGTCGGGACGCAGGCCGGCCTTCAGAACGCAAGCCTTGATCAACCGGGCGACATGTTTGTCGTTCAGCCGTGTGTCCTGCGCATGCTTTCCATCGCGCGTCACGCCGACGAAAATCGGCCCAAAGTCGATCTTTGAGAAATGCAGCCATTGCTCGAGCGCATGGACAGGGCAAGTCTGGTCGCTGCTGCCGCGCCCGATCTCGACCTCGCGCCAGCCGGTCTTGCCGCGCAAGATGATAAGCGCGCCATCGGCCATGATCTCGACCCAGCCACCGCTATCCAGCGTGTCGTCCTTGTGCAGATCAAGGCTGACGATTTCAGAGCGGCGCAAGCCACCGGCAAAACCTGTCAGCAGGATCGCCCGGTCTCGCAATCCACGCCGATCGAAGGGCAGGGTAGCCACCATGGCAAGGATGTCTTCGGCCAGGATCGCCTCTTTCTGGACTGGGGGGCGCCCATGCCTGCGTTTGATCCCGGCCAGCACCGTGGCAATATGGCGTGTGTGGATGCCCCCTGTTTGGCAAGCATTATCTTCGATTTTCGGCGGGGT
>JBLRWK010000135.1:0-2659 GCA_047921295.1 Rhodobacterales bacterium | reverse complement strand
CCATGGCCTGCAATAATTCCAACCGGTCGAGCAGCCGGTTCATGTCGGCCGAGTTTTGCCCCACCTCAAACTGGCGCAGCCAGACAAAGCGGGTGACAGAGCCGTCCGCCGTTTCCGTCAATAAGGCGTCAAGTCGGCTGCGCATCTCATCATCCAACTGGTCGGCAATACGGGTATCAATCCGTCGCTCGGCAGTGACAAGTGCATCCGCGCAAAGGCGTTCGATAACCGTGATCCCCGGCAGGATGGTCTGGGTCGCCCGGCATTGTTCCACAAACCGCCGCGCCAAATCCTCGTTCGATCGTGCGGTTTCGGCTGTCCTCTCCAGCCAGGCCTTCAGGTCGCGCGATCCTCGGCCAGTGAACATCTTGTAGCCATAGAGATCCCGCAAGGCAGCCAGATGTTCATGACGCGTTTCCTCGCGGCTTGCGTATCCGGCCAGATCGTCTGACTTCAGCCCAAGCTGCGCTGCCAGGAACCGCGTGACCTCCATTGGAATGACCTCGCCCGGGGTCAACAACCGACCGGGGTAGCGCAACGCACAAAGCTGGAGAGCAAAGCCAAAACGATTGTGTGGGCGGCGGCGGGCGCGGATGATTTCCAAGTCGTCGTCCGCCAAAGTATAATGACGCAGCATCACGGTTCGATCAGTCGGAAGGTCAAAAAGTGCTGAGCGCTGGCGCTCGGTCAGGACGGTGCGGTGCGCCATATATCTTTTGCTTTCTTGTAATGGCTTGTTTATTGATGATTAAGATACTGAATAAGGAATTATCTAGATGGCTGAAAGCATGCTGCCTTCCAGAATACCTCAAACAAACGTTTGTGAAACATGCTGATCGGCTATGCACGTGTTTCGAAAGCTGACGGCAGTCAGTCCCTTGACTTGCAACGGGATGCCTTGACCGCAGCGGGCGTCGAAGACGAACAGATTTACTCGGACCTGGCGTCCGGCAAGAAGGATGACCGATCCGGTCTGGAGGCTTGCCTCAAGGCATTGCGTGAGGGCGATGTTCTGGTTGTGTGGAAGCTCGACCGATTGGGCCGCAGCCTGCATCACCTGGTCAAGACTGTCAGCATGCTGTCCGAGCGCGGCGTTGGCCTCAAAGTGCTCACCGGGCAAGGCGCGCAGATCGATACCACGACTGCGGCTGGTCGCCTTTCATTTGGTATCTTTGCGGCTCTGGCTGAATTTGAAAGCGAGTTGATCCGCGAACGCACAATGGCCGGGCTCCAAGCCGCCCGCGCCCGTGGCAGGAAAGGTGGCAGGAAGTTTGCGCTGACAAAGACGCAGGTCCGCATGGCCCAAGCTGCCATGGCAAGCCGCGACACATCGGTTTCAGAACTCTGTAAGGAACTGGGGGTCAAACCGGTCACGCTCTACCGGTATGTCGACCCGAACGGTAATCTACGCGATTACGGGAAACGAGTGCTCTGCGCTTAGCGTAGGATCCTGCACTCTCCGGCATCAGACCCCCAGTTCATCTGGCGGATCGCACTGCTCCGAGGGTTCACGCGGGGTGCTGGCAGCCCTCAAGCACTGCAAATCGCCACCTGAGGCCGTTGTTCAGGATGAACTTATTAAGAGAGGCGGAATAATCATCGTGAAGGTCCAAGACGGCTACGATGTTCGAGGAAAATTTGATGTAGATTGCGCATCGTCGTGAACAGAACGATGAACGCTAGGAGATTAATATAATTCTCTACAACGTCTACGGCGCTGCCGATCCAGAAAGATCCAAACACTCCCGCAGAAAACACTAAAAAAACGGCTGCCGCAGTCGCGACATGCCATAACGGGAAAAGCGGCACGCGCATCCTTTTGGATATTAACATGAGTGATACAAAATAACCCGTGAGTTCAGCCATTATGCCGATCCAAAGCAGATGTACAAGAGAGCCACCTACCTCCAAAATCCACCATGCGAAAGGTAGAGCTATCACACGCGGCAGGTTCGAGATCATGGCATTGGATGTATGTCCGCGTGCCAGGGAAATCTGCGCCGGTCCTGACTTGAAAACCCGTATGCCATTCAGCAGGACGATCAACCCGAATAGTGGAATAAGGTCATCATACTTTCCACCAAAAAGGGAATTTATTAGAAATGCGCCTATCAGGTTGGCCGCAAGAATGATTGTGGCTCCGTTCAGAATACTGGTCTGCAGCGCAGCATAAGAAAGGTTAACAAACCTTCTGGCCTCGTCGGTTTCTGTTGCACATCGTGATAACTGAGGTAGGAAGAAATTTTGTGCTGATTTTGCCAGAACCATCGTCGGTGTAAGCGTCAGAGTCATCCCCATCGCAAAGATCGCCAGCGTCTCCATCCCGAGCACACGGCCGACGATCAGCTTGTCCCCCTGAAAAACCAAAAAGAGAAAAACCGAATTGACAAGGATTGGCCAGCCAAAGCGTAGCGAGCCTCTCATGATGGCCCGGTCGAAGGCTAGCCGATAGGGGCGTTCGGCCACGAGATGGGAGGTGATCACGGTGAAGCCCATCTGCGCGAGGATCGTATAGAGCAGGACACGCCAGTCGCCAAGCCAGGTAGCAAGCGGCCAGACCATAAGAAGCGACAGCAGGGCCGGCACAGCGCCGGTCAGGATCATCGGCCAGAACCGCATCTGCCGGTTCAGGCGATGGATGTCGAAATGCTCGAACGCC
>JBLRWK010000134.1:0-2747 GCA_047921295.1 Rhodobacterales bacterium | reverse complement strand
CGACAAGCTGGGTCAGTCGCGTATAAGGTTTGTCATCGAGAGGAATGGGAACCGAAGCTATGTTGCCTGCCTGAAAATTAAGTGTCGGGTTTACGGCCCCCAAGAACTCCGTAGTAGTTCGAGCTGCAAGGCAAGCTAACATCGGAGCAATTTTATCGTCAGGCGGAAATATGCAAGAGCCGCCTACATCGAACAAAAACCCTTCGTCAGAAAACCTTACACCCAAACTACCAGACGAAATGAACGACCATGTGATGCCTTTTTTGAAAAAGAGTTCGGAACTAACAATTCTTCTCGACCAGTGTGTCGTCTTAGGGTCTTGGGGGTTATTGACAACCCAGTGCTTCATTTCGGCACCATCATTTTCCCAGTTCACAACGTTGTCGTTGTTTCCATACCAACGCCGGAACTCTCCGCCTTTATTGTAAGGAAACCACTTTTCCCCTCCAGACATTGCGTCTGCTATGCTCTGATATCCAATACCCATCTTATCCGCACTGACCTCAGCCCACTTCCTGACGAAACGGTTGTTGTCGTTAGTCGACATGCCGTGGTGTGGTTTAGAGATATCGCCAATTCGACCAAAGCTTGAAAAGGCGCGGACGCCGATGTCACTTAACCAGTAGGCAATCGGTGATCCGGGAATCTGATCAAACTGCTGAGTCGAAGCGTGGTGCAACACATCCTGTGCTTCACCCTCGATGACGGCTCTTACGAGGAACGCTTTTTCCGCCTCAGACTTGCCGTCTGTTAACCTTAGGAAATTACCTTTATACTCAGGTTTTGCTTTGTTTAGTAATATGAAAGCGGTCGTTGAAACGACCGAGCCACCAATTGTATCAAAGCCGCGCTCACCAAGGTGCGCCATCGAGAGTATGGTGTTCCTGTCTAGTATTTTTGTTCGCAACTTTTGGAAAACAGACAAGAACATCCAAGACTGCATGCAGATTATTCCGATCAAGCCAGTTTTCTTTGATAATTGCAGCCCCCGTTCAATGAAGACCGCAAAAAGATCTGCTTTGCTGTCAGGAAAGGACGATTTGACAAATGCAGCCAAGGATTCATTCATCCCTTTCCCAAGATACGGCGGGTTGGCCACCACCACATGGTATTTGGGCGACAGCGCCTCGGCCATCTCCAGCAGTTTCAGCACCCGCTCCTGCACATCCCGCAGCAGCAGGTCACCGCCGAAGTCTTTCAGCCGCACCACCCGCGCCACCTCAGCCGGATCGCGCAGTTTCGGCACGATTAGTGAGCCAAAGTTCTTGGCCGCCTCAAACTGCCCCAGCGTTTCGCGCAAGGCGTCCGTGAACAGGTCGCGCCCCACCACGGCGGCCACGTCCCGGACATCATCGGGGGTAAACCGCACATCCTGCATCACGCAGATATTGGGCTGTACCCCCAACCGCAGAATCTTGCGCCGCCCCAACCGCGCCGCCGCCTTCATCACCAGCGCAAAGGCCGCCAGCGCGCCAGCCCTATCGTCAATCTCAACCCCGTGCAGGTTATGCGTCAGGATCAGCGCGGGGATGCGGTCAGCCTCATACCCTTCCTCGGCATAGATCGCGTGCAGAAGATCAAAGGCATAGGTCAGCATATGCCCCGACCCGCAGGCCGGATCGCAGATGCGGATATCCTCGGGGCGGGTGATGCGCAGAAAATCGGTCTCGGGCTCTTCCGGCGCGATGTAATAGTCCATCCGCGCGGCGAGTTTCGACTGCGGCCGGTTCAGCAGCCACAGCCGCCCCAGCGAGTTTTCCACCAGATAGCGGACGATCCAGTGCGGGGTGAAGAGCTGCGTCGCGGCGGGGATGTTTTCGGCGGTGATCTTGACGTTCTTCTTCAGCCCCGCAAAGACCTGATCCTTCTTTTCCGAGATGTAGAACTGGTAGAGCCAGCCAATGATCTCGACATCCGCGCAGGCGTCATCGGCCATCGCATCGCGCAGGCGGGCGAGGATGGAGGTGGGCGAGAGCAGATCCTCGGGCATCAGCAGTTCCGAGTAATCGTCGATCTGCTCAAACAGGAACGGCATGGGGCCGTGCCACTGGTTGCAGGCATGGACGAGCAGCAGGCGATAGGCCTCTGCCTGCGGGTCGTTCGAGGGGGTGCGGCCTTCGAGCAGGGCCGCGATGCTGGGTGGTGCCCCATCCGGCAGATTGCCCGCCAGCGCATCGGCCAGGATTTCCGGCCGCGTGGCCCCATCAGCAGGAGAGACAACGCGCGGGTTGGTGTAGCCGTTCACATCCATGAAGCGCAAAGCCGTGAAGCGGTTGAACCAGGTATAGGCGACCTGTTCGATGACCTGTTGTTTGCCCTTGGTGGCGATGGTGGCATCGAGCTTTTTCATGGCGTCGGGATGCTCGCGCCGCGCCGGGGATGCGGGGTCCAGCACGAGGGCCAGTTTCGCGGTGACCTGATCGATCAGCAGGTTGCGGGCGGATTGGGCAAATTTCTTCAGCGCGTTGGTATCCATCAGACGATCACTTTCTTGCCCGCGGCGATCTCGGCCATCAGGGTCTTGCGCAGTTCATTGACGTATTGGTCGACATCGGCTTCCCCGGCCAGGTAGGGCCGCGGATAAGCCACCTTGATCTGGGAAGCGTTGACGAAGGCCGGGGGCGTGGGCGCCGGGGCGGGCCTGTCATCCATGCCCGGCTTGGCGGGCGCGGGTTTGGGCTGCGTGAGGCGCGCGATCTCCGTCAGCGCCTGCTGCATCAGGGTATCGCGCGCGCCACTGGCCCGGT
>JBLRWK010000133.1:0-2808 GCA_047921295.1 Rhodobacterales bacterium | reverse complement strand
TATCAGAGGTTCTGGTTCGAGGGCCGGACCTATCTGATGCTGCCCGAGGGGACGGAAGTGATGACATGCCGCAGCGAGGGGCAGGTCATGCCCTGCGCGGCCCTACCGATGCCGGAGTAGACCATGGACCAGCTGACCCCCTTCGAGCGCGCCTTGCTCGCACAGTTCGAGAGCTTGGCGCACGGGTCCGAGACCTCGCTGAAAGCCTCAAAGGTCATGGAGAGCGCCTTGCAAAACTGGTCCGCGAAGATTGGGGACCGGATTCAACAGATCGAGGCGCGGCAGACCGCTTTGACCGAGCACTTGCAGGACTTGGACACAGCCTTGACCGAGCAGACGCAGCAAACGAAAGCCTTGGTCGATGCCGTGAACAAGTTGCTGGCCACACGGAAGAGCTAGAGCGCGAGATCGCACGGGCAGCGCAGCGCGATCGCGGGTGGGATTGGGGACATTAACTTACAACCTTCAAGCCCGGGTAATTGGAAGGTCGATTTCTCCAGCGCTCACTTTGCGCAAGAATTTGGTGAGCGTCAGGTGGGAAAAATAGTCTTTGCACACCGTCTCTGCGGGGACAATCACGCGTCCCTCATACTGCGCCATGAGTAAGAAGAGTGTGTTCAATTTCTTCATTCGCCGCTAGCCATCCAAGAGATGATTAACGGTGTTGCTGCGAAGTTCAATTGGGGCATTCGGCCCTAGCTGGATAGGGCTGCTGCTCACAGCGCGTGCCAGGAAAGAGCCGCAAACAATGCCGTAGCGCAAAATGTGGCTTCCGCGGCGGAAAATTCTGACGTCCGACGAATGCCTTTCAGGTCGTGCTCAGTCTATCACCGTCGCCACGTTTGTCGTGATGCGATGGTTTGCTGGGAATGTCGTGCGATGTGCCTAAAGGTTAAATATTGCCCCCGGTGCGCTAGCTGACGGGTGGGAAACCCCACGTTTCTTTCCAAATTCACGCCTGTATTCCGTCCCGAGTTGACACGCAGGAGCGTCTATGGCATCGATAATCAAGAAATAGACATAATATCTATAGAGTAGAGATGAGCGCAGAATCTGAAAGACATGTGGAGGCGGTACTGGCCGCTCTTCGGATCCTTGAATGCTACGAGAGCGACAGGGGATTGCGGGCGGCTGACATTCAAGAGCGCTGTGGGCTTCAGTACAGCCGTGTCATGCGCCTCGTCGGAACGTTGACTGCGAGAGGCTTTTTGTTTCTCGATATCGATTCCGGCCGATACCATTTGGGACCGAGCCTGTTGCGGTTGGGCCGGTTACTGCAGGATCGCTATGCTGATCTGGCCAGTGCCGTAAGGCCGGTGCTGCGCGCGCTCGTCGAGGAGACGGATCTCACCGCGATGTTCTCGGTTCCGGTCGGGCTATCCCGCCTCGTACTGTGCAAGGAAGAACCGAGTTCGGCGCTGCGCTACACGGTGAGCGAGGGGCAGACGCGCTCCATGCATCAGGGCGCTTCGGGGCGCGTGATGCTTGCATTCATCGATGATGAGGCCCGCCAGCAGGTTTTGGAAACTCTCGGCAGCGTTGAAGCGGCGCAGTTGAGTGAGGTGATCGCCGAAGTTGCCGTGCAGCGTTTTGACATCAGTGTTTCGGAACTCACCAAAGGCGCGTTCGCCATTGCGCGACCGATACTGGGATCAGACGGAGAATTGATCGGCGTGCTTTCGCTGGCCGGACCAAGCGCAAGTCTGACCGGCGCTCTGCAAGAGAAATACCTTCACCTGCTGGAGCAGGGTGCCGCAAGGGTGCCGGGCGCCAGTCCAACATTCGCACACCAATCGCAATCCTGAATGAAAGTTAGTGGGAGGTCCAAATCATGGTCGAGCATGCGGAGAAAAGGTCCATTCGGGCTGAATACGATGAATACGACAAGGCCGGTCGGGTCTGGGGCGAGGTGCCTATAGAGCGTATTGCCCGACTTGGCTTTCCCAGGGTCAGCGAGGATATCCGCCGCGCCTATCTTTCTCTCACGGATCTGACAACAAGCGTATCCGATAGCCTGGATGCACATGGGTTGTGTGGCGCGATCGCGAATACGCATTTGCCCAATCTTTTGCCCGGTCAGCGTATCGCGGGAACCGCGGTCACCTTGCGCAACATTCCGGAGCGAAAATCGCCGACGCAGGGGCATTTCGATAAAGACCCCATCAGGATGTCCAGCCGCGAGTGCCACTATATAGCCGAGCCTGGCGACGTCCTCGTGGTGGATTTCGGTGGCAACGTTGAGGCCTCGAATATGGGCGGACAATCGTGCCTGGTTGCCAAGATGCAGGGCTTGTCCGGCGCCATCGTCCACGGCGCTGTACGGGATGTGAACACGATCCGGGATCTCGGTTTTCCTATCTGGTGCCGGGGCGGTACGCCCAAAACTGGCAAATACAGAATGGAAGCCATGGAAGTGAACGGCCCGGTGACCATTCACGACATTCTCGTGCAACCCGGAGATTTCGTCGTTGCCGACGATTCCGGCATCTGCGTCATTCCGCCTGAGCTCGTCGAAACGATCCTGCGCGAAGCCCAGGAGACTGAGGCGTCAGAGGAAAAATCACGTGAACTCATACGGCAAAAGCGTCCGTTGAGCGAACTTAAACCCTTGTTCAGGAGCCGCTACAACGGCTCTTGAACCGGGGAAACCGTGTGTCTGGAGGGCCACACATTTGAGCAATTATAGGGAGGAAAAAATGCTCACGACCGTATGCGCAGTCCCCGTCCCATTGATTTGAAGCCTTCCGGGAAGGCTTTATCGGGCTGATACATTCTCCATTGTTTTTGTTGGAGGATGCTATGGCGGAT
>JBLRWK010000132.1:0-2883 GCA_047921295.1 Rhodobacterales bacterium | reverse complement strand
CCGCACTGAGGTGCGGCTGCAACCCTGACTCCCCAGTCAATCAACGCGAACCCGAAGGAAGAAACATGTCCCTTCTCAAGACCTTTGTTGTGGCCACAGCCGCAACTGTACTCTCTATCAGTGCAGCCTTCGCACAACAAGCAGACGGCACTGCAACCGCGCCCTATCGCGTCATGCTCGTGCCGGCCGATGGCGGCACCGAGGACGGCACCCGCGCTGATTTTCAGCCGCTGTTCGACGCGGTCACCCAGTCAACGGGCCTGCATTTCGAGATCCGCGTCGGCCAGACCTATGCGGCGGTGATCGAGGCGATCTGTTCAGAGGTTGTGGAAATCGCCTGGTTTGGCGCGGCGGCATACCTGCCCGCTCAGCAGCGTGGCTGCGCTGAATTGCTCGCGGTCGATGTGTCGAACGGGGCGTCGGTGTATTATTCCGGCATCTTTGCGCGCGCCGATAGCGGTTTGACCACCGTTGCCGATCTGCGTGGCCATTTGATGGCCTTTGGCGATGCCAATTCGACTTCGTCCTTTGTTTACCCGGTGGCGATGATCCTCGCGGCCGGCCTGGATCCGGCCACGGACCTGTCGGAAATCCGCATCACCGGCAGCCATGCCAACAGCCTTCAGGCAATGGCCGAAGGGCTGGTGGATGCGGCTGGCGCATCCTTTGACAGCTATGAGCGCGCGATCAATGGCGGGCTGCTGAACCCCGCAGATTATGTCGTCATCGGCCGGTCTGACCCGATCCCCAACCCGCCGCTCGCCATGGCGACCCGCCTGCCGCAAGAGGTCAGGGACGCCCTGCGCGCAGCCTTCAACACTGTGCACGAAGCACCGGGTGTGACGCCCGAAATGATCCGCGGTTACGGTGGCAAGATGGTGGATCGCTACGATGCGAATGTCACCGATGACATGCTGGCACCCGCGCTGGTCACGCTGTCGCTGGTCACGGGCGATCTGCGCCGCGCCATTCTTGACCGGGCGGCAGAATGATGCCGGGCGCTGGTTTTCACAGCCGCGCCATGGGCGAAGATGTGCCTGCGCACCTCTCCTTCCGGGTGGCGCGCAAGGTCTATTCCGATGGCGTCACGGCACTGTCCGATGTCAGTTTCGACGTGCCGCGGGGGCAGTTCTGCGTCATCCTGGGGCGGTCCGGGTCGGGCAAGTCTACGCTCTTGCGCACGGTCAACGGACTGACGGAGCTGAGCGCGGGCAGCGTCTCTCTGGGGGGCACGGCACTGGCGCGCGACACGTTGCGCGGCTTGCGGCGCAAGGTGGCGATGGTGCACCAGCAGTTCAATCTGGTGGAACGCGCCAGCGTTTCGGCCAATGTCCTGAGCGGGGCCGTGGCCGAGGTTGCGGCCTGGCGTGCCATGCTGGGCTGGTATCCCGAACCGCTGCGCCGTCGCACCTGCGAAGTGGTGGCGCGTGTGGGGCTGGACGAGTTGCACCTCAACCGCCGGGCATCCGCCCTGTCGGGTGGCCAGCAACAGCGCGTCGGCATCGCCCGCGCCATGCTTTTGCACCCCGAAGTGGTTTTGGCCGATGAACCCGTGGCCAGCCTTGACCCGGCCATCAGCCGCGAGGTTCTGACGATCCTGGCGGAGGCTGCACGCGAGCAGAACGCCACCGTGCTGTGCAGTCTGCACCAGACTGATCTGGCGCGCGAATTCGGTGACCGGATCGTGGGGATGCGCAAGGGGCGCGTGGTCTTTGACGGCCCGCCGTCCGAATTCGACGCGCGCGCCGAGGCTGCCCTGTACGAAGGTCTCGACGAGGAGGGCGGCGAGAGCCGTATGGTCGCATGATCTCCGTCGAGGGAAAATCCGCCACCGGCGGTCTGGGCCCGCGACCGGCCCGCGACTGGCATCTGCCCGCCCCCTATGACTGGCGCGCTGCCCTTGCCGTTCTGCTGATCGCGCTGGCCGTGATCTGGTCGGGCCAGCGCATGGAAGTGGACCGGATGCTGCGCCTGTCGGGCGAGGCGGCCCTCTCCACCGTCGGGCTGGTTGATGACAGCCAGGTCGCCAATGGTCTGGGCCGGATGTTCAGCCAGCTCTTTCCGTTCGTGATCGAGGACCGGCGTGAGGTGGCGCGCCTGCCCAACCTGGACCGCGACAACCTGCCAAGGTTCACCTGGATCGAGGTGATCGAGGTCACGAACTTCCGCATGAACCCGGAAACGCTTCAGGCTGAACCTGTCGTGACCGAGCGGGAGTATCTGGTCCACCCGTTCGGCTATATGCTGAATGTGCTGGGAAAAATGGTCGAGACCTTCGAGATCGCCATCTGGGCCACGATCATATCGGTCATCCTGTCGATCCCGCTCGCGTTCTTTGGCGCGCGCAACTACACCCCCAACCGTTTTGCCTATTCCGCCAGTCGCGGCGTCGTCAGCTTTCTGCGCGCCATGCCGGAGCTGATCATCGCCATGTTTCTGGTGCTGGGCTTCGGGTTCGGAGCGATTGCGGGCTATCTCGCGCTTGGCCTGCACGGGGCGGGCTTTCTGGGCAAGTTCTATGCCGAGGATATCGAGGCTGCCGATCGTAAGCCGCAAGAGGCGCTGACGGCGCTTGGCGCGGGCAAGTTGCGGGTGCTGCGCGCGGCCGTGCTGCCACAAGTGGCACCGTCCTATGTGGCCTACACGCTCTACATTCTGGACCGCAACGTGCGCATGGCCGCCGTCATCGGCTTGGTCGGCGCGGGCGGTATTGGGCAAGAGCTCAAGGGCCGCTACGACACGTTTGAATATGGTCATGTCGGTACGATCCTTTTGGTGATTTTCCTCACCGTCTTCGTGCTCGATCAAATTTCGGCGCGGGTGCGTTCCCGCCTGATTGGATAAGGAATTGATGATGAGACCGGAGAGAGAAAACTGGGCTGC
>JBLRWK010000131.1:0-2886 GCA_047921295.1 Rhodobacterales bacterium | reverse complement strand
TCGAATCCCTGTCTCTCCGCCACTTGCACATCGCAAACCCGAGATGAGGTCCCTGACGGGGCCTTTTTTCTTTTTGTTTCAAAGGGGCTTGGCGGTGGCATCCGCCCTTCGGAGACTGGCGCTACGGCTGAAATCGGTCTCTGAACGCCCCGCGTCTCTTTTCGAGCGCCCCTTGCCTGAATGAGGGCGGACTGAAAATCATGCACAATAACAATGCGTTGGCGATTTCTTCAATCCGCCCCGTTCGCGCGGAAATTCGGTAACGGAGACTGACACGAAGCCCAAGGGCGGCATGGATCAAGGTGCTGCAGCGGCCCGTCCCGAAGGCGGCGCGGCACCGCACAACGCTAGGGTCGCCCGCGTGTCGCCTGTCAGAAGTCCTTGATGACAAACGGACTTCGCACCCCTAGCCTGGCGGAATGTCGAACGGGGCCTGGACGGATGAAGAGAACGATCTGATCGTCGCGGATTACTTCGCGATGCTGGCCGACGACATCTCCGGGCGCCCCTACAACAAGGCTGAGCACAATCGCGATCTTCAGACCTGGATCGACCGCAACCGCAGCTCGATCGAGTTCAAGCACCAGAACATCAGCGCGGTGCTCAAGGGGCTCGGCGAGGACTGGATCCCGGGCTACAAGCCCGCGTTCAATTTCCAGATCACGCTGGTCGATGCTGTGGCACGGTGGCTGGCGCTGAACCCGGCCTGGCTTGGCCGGATGCCGGGCGCGCGACCGGCCACAGGCCTCCGAGAGGCGGCGCAGATCTGGATCGGCGCGCCGCCCACGCTGTCGAACCAGCCGCCGCCGCAGGAGCTGGAGCAGATGCTGCACATCGCCCGCAAGTTCGATGTCGCTGGCCGAGACGAGCGCAATCGGGTCCTCGGCCGCGCTGGAGAGGAGCGTGTTCTGGCCCATGAACGTGCCTCTCTGAAGGGCGTCGGACGGGACGATCTGGCGCGCAAGGTGCGCTGGGTTTCGGAAGAAGATGGAGATGGGGCGGGCTACGACATCGCGAGTTTCGCCCCGGACGGGCTACCCCGGCTGATCGAGGTGAAGACCACGAACGGCTGGGAGCGCACGCCCTTCCACATCACCCGCAACGAACTGGCCGTGGCCGAGGAAAGGCGCTCGGAATGGTGCCTGTTCCGGCTCTGGAACTTCTCACGTGAGCCGAAGGCCTTCGAGCTTCACCCGCCGCTCGACGCCCATGTCTCGCTGACCGCGACCACGTTTCAGGCGAGCTTCCACTGAGGTTCAGTCGAACACCCGCCCCGGCTGCTCGTCCCATGGCAGGGCCGCGACATCGGTCAGTTTCAACAGGGTCACGGCGGGCACGTCGCGCCGGTAGACCAAACGTTTGAGGACACTGGGCGCGAGATAGGCCAGCCGCAGTTGTCGGCTGACATGGCGCTCGGACAAGTCGGCGGATTTGGCCAGATCGGCGACCGTATCGAACTCGCCGGCCTCCATGCGCCGCCGCCAGCCCCAAGCCCGGCCTATGGCGCGCAGGATATGCGGGTCCTGCGTTCGGTCTTCGCTGGGCAAGTAGTCGACGGGCGGCAGGATCTTCGGCCGCCCGTTTTGCCTTCGGACCGTGAGCGGCACGAAGATCTGGATGGTATCGTCGGGTTTGGTCATTCGGCCGCCTCCAATTTGCGCGGCGTCATCATGTCGCGGACGACGCCCGCGATGCCGTCGGTCCGCAGGTCGATGACAAGCCCTTGGGCCGTCACGGTGACCCTGCGCACCAGCAACTGCACGATGCGCGCCTGCTCGGCGGGAAAAAGCTGGCCCCAGAGGTCCTGGAATTGCTGAAGCGCGGCAATCGCATCGGCCTCAGCGATGTCGTGCCCGTCGCGCGCCAGCGTGGCCAAGACCTGAGCAGTGGTTTCCGGTGTGCGCATCACCCGCCGCAATTCGTTCACCACGGCCGTTTCCACCGTGTCGGCGGCGAGGCGGCGGGGGACGTCCTCCTCGCCGGTTTCACGGTTCCGGATGACATCCATGGAAACGTAATACCGATACCGCCGCGCGCCCTTGCGGGTGCTGCTCGGGGTCATGGCGGCGCCTGTGCCCGTGAAGATCAACCCTTTGAGCAGCGCTGGCGTCTGCGTACGGCTGTTGTTGGCCCGCTTGCGCGGGCTCTCCTGCAGGATGGCATGGACCTGATCCCAGAGCCGCTCACCGATGATGGCGTCATGCTCGCCGGGCCAGGCCTTGCCCTTGTGGACAGCCTCGCCGCGATAGACCCGATTGCCCAGCAGCCGGTAGAGATAGCCCTTGTCGACCAGCGTGCCCTGCTTGTTGCGCAACCCTTGGCGGCGCAACTCGCGGGCCAGCACCGTCGCGGAGCCGACCTCGACAAACCGTTTGAAGATGCCGCGCACAGCGGCAGCCTCCTCCTCGTTCACCACGAGCTTGCGGTCCGTCACGTCGTAGCCAAGGGGGACGTAGCCGCCCATCCACATGCCCTTCATGCGGGAGGCCTTCACCTTGTCGCGGATGCGCTCGGCTGTGACCTCGCGCTCGAACTGGGCGAAGCTCAAGAGGATGTTCAGCGTCAGCCGACCCATGGACGTGGTGGTGTTGAAGCTCTGGGTGACCGAAATAAACGTCACCCCGTTCCGGTCAAAGACCTCGACCAGCTTGGAAAAATCCATCAGCGAACGCGACAGCCGGTCGATCTTGTAGACGACGACCACATCGATCGTAAGCGTTAGCTGGACATCACGTGCAGCTTAGCTTGACGTCTTGAAGTTCCACGGCAGCAGGTCGTCGATGCCGCTTTGCGGATGGCCATTGGCGATCGCTGTCAGTGTTGCGTTGAGATACACGCTGCCCTCAGGCGAGAGCCTGACGCTCACCGCCCATGCCGTCTATCTGC
>JBLRWK010000130.1:0-2983 GCA_047921295.1 Rhodobacterales bacterium | reverse complement strand
TCAAAGGTTGGGCAGACTCTACATCAGATTGAGGGAACTTCCGGGGGGCAGGTCAGGCGAAATGCCGGACGGTGGCCATGTTTCTGGCACCGTGGCCTTTCCTGAGACGTAACCGGCCGATTGTTACCGCGGTGATTTTGCCTTGAAGCGGGCGATGAGTTCTGCGTCATCGAGGAAGGCATCGAGGAATTGGTGCCAGCTTTCGGTATTTATGCGAGCGTCCCTGAGCATGTCGGTCAGTTCCTCGATGCCGTCGTCGGTCAGTGCGGTGATGGTCTCGTCCGGACTGGTATAGACGCCGATGGTCGAGCCGTAGGTCAGGTTGTCGTCATTCCAGACGATGGCTTCGAGAAGCTCCAAGTCTTCGCCCATCATCTTGGCGACGTAGTCGAGGGTGTAGATGTGGGTGATGGCAGCCATCAGGCGGCCTCGGCGTTTGGGACGGCGAGTGGCGACCAATTCCACGGCAAAAGTTCATCGAGGCGATTGATCTTGTGATCGTGGATGCGATCGAGGACATCGGCCAGATAGGCCTGCGGGTCGAGGCCGTTCAGCTTCGCGGTTTCGATCACTGTCATGGCCCGCGCGAGTGTCTCCGCACCAGTGTCTGCCCCGGCGAATAACCAATTTTTTCTTCCGACTCCAATAGGTCTGAGCGCGCGTTCAGCCGGATTGTTATCAATGGCCACTCGACCGTCTTCGAGGAACAGGCAAAACGCGGCGCGGCGGCTAAGCCCATAGCGAAAGGCCTTGGCCAGATCGCCTTTGCCGGGGATCAGCGTAAGCTGCTGCTCGGCCCAGGCGAAGAAGGCTGCAACCTTCGGGGCGCTGTGTTTCTGGCGGGCAGCAAGTCGGATATCGGCGGAGCGACCGGAGATCTCCCGCTCGATGTCGTAAAGCGCGCCGATACGATCCAGCGCCTCGCGGGCGATGGCGGATTTGGTCTTGCTCCATTCGTCATGGAAGTCACGCCGCAGATGCGCCCAGCACGCCGCTTCGCGCAAGCGGGGCAGCCCGTCAGGGTCGGGTTCATAGAGCTTGGCATAACCCTTGTAGCCGTCGGCCTGCAGGATGCCGCGGGTCTGGGCCAGATGGCGATGGACGTGCTCTTCCTTCCAATCCGGCGCGAAGGTATAGACCGCACCGGGGGGCGAGGCGCCCGCCCAGGGCCGCTGGTCGCGAACATAGGCCCAGATCCGACCTTTCTTCACGCCCTTGCCGAGCCCCCGATCGCGCAAGAATTTGTCCAGAACGCGGATCGGGGTGTCGTCGGCATGAAGCACGTCACTGGCCATGACATCCGCCTCGATCCTCTCGATCAGCGGCTGCAAAACCTTCATCGCGCGCCCGCACCAGTCCACCAGCGTGCTGTCCGGGATATCGGCCCCCATGCGGGCGAAGATTTCGGCCAGGCGATACAAGGGAAGGTGGTCATCGTATTTCGAGACCAGAATGTAGGCCAGCAGCGCTGCGCTCGCCATGCTGCCGGGGATTGGCCTGCTGGGCGCGGGTTCCTGCACCATCTTTTCGCAGCGGCGGCAGGACTTCTTCAGGCGTGCGATCTGCAAGACCTTGAGCTGCGCTGCGACCAGATCGAGCACGTCGCTGACATCCTCGCCCACAAGACGCAAGTCGCCGCCGCAGTCCGGACAGCAGGTCCCAGGGTCAAGCTCTCGACGCTCGCGCGGAGTTGCATCCGACACGCGGGGACGACGACGGGGCTTGCGCTCATTGGTATCGTCGCTGGTGGATGCGGGCGCATCATCCGCATCATCCTCGTCCGTGGGGGCAGTCACGCTTTCAGCGGCTGCGATCAGCAGGTCTTCCAGCGCCAGTTCGAGCTGTTCGATCTCGCGCTCGACCTTCTCTGACGATTTGCCGAAAGCCTGCTTCTTCAGTTTTGCGATGCGCAACCGCAGGGTCTGGATCAGTTGGTCATGGGCCCGGATCGTCGCCGACATCCGCGCTTTCTCCGCCTGCAAGGCCGCGATCATCGCCTTCAAAAGTGCGGGGTCTTCGGGCAGGGTTGCAGCATTGCTCGACATGCCGCTAATTATCATGAGGCAGCAGAATATGCCATAAAAACAAGACGTTTCAGGCAGATATTTTACCCGATCCGCGCCGGTGGCGCACCCCAATCCGGCCGCCGCCAGTCGATCCCTTCCCACAGCATGGCCAATTGCGCGGAGGTCAGACGCGCAGCCCCGGACGCCGTATTCGGCCAGGGAAAGCGCCCGCGCTGGAGCACTTTGTAATACAGGCAGAACCCCTGGCCATCCCAGTAAAGCAGTTTCAACCGGTCACCCTTGCGCCCCCGAAACGCGAACACCGCACCGCCTGTCGGCTTCTGACGCAGCACATCCTGCGCCAGCGCTGCCAAGCCTGCTATCCCCTTGCGCATGTCGGTCGCGCCGCAGGCCAGATACACGCGAACGCCGGTGCCCGGCCCGATCATGCTCGATCCACCGCGCGGATCAGCCGTGTCAGATCTCTGTCGTCGATGCCGCTCTCGAACCGCAGCATGCGCCCCTTGGCCAGACGAAGCTCGATCCAGGAAACCGGTGGTGGGGCCGATGCGACCGGCAACTCGGTGACGGGCGTCATGCCGACCGGCAAAAACAGTGCCCCTGCATCCGGGGACCAGAGGCCCTTGCGCTTCAGATCGTGGCGCCACGCGTAGATCTGCTGACGGGTCACCTCATGGCGCTGAGCAACCTGCGTCACCGTCGCGCCGCCCACACCAACAGCACTCACGATCGCCAACTTGTCGTCATCATCCCAACGGCGACGCCGCTCGAACCCCAGAATTTCGCCCCGCATGACCCCTCCGCGCATAAGACACGTCGTTTGCGACGTCGCTATGCACGTGTCTTAGGCTATCTGCACGCCCCAAGGCAGGCGGTGACAACCGGGTGGTTACTGTCGATGCGGGAAGTGCTGCGAGCAATAGTGATATAGAATTTTCAGATGGGACCGGAAGGAA
>JBLRWK010000129.1:0-3068 GCA_047921295.1 Rhodobacterales bacterium | reverse complement strand
TTCATGCTGGAACCGGCGCAAATGGAGGTTTATGACTGGACGACGTGCATAGGTCCGTTCACCGATGTTCGATTTGCCGGCACCGGGTCAACAAGTAAAATCGATGTGGGTACAGGCAAGGCAAATGTAACTGCCGATTGAAAACAATCACATGCTGCTGGAAGCCTATTGCAGGCTGTCCCTGAGGCTGAAAAGCTGGAGCGAGGCCGCCCATCGCTGGGAGATGATCGAGAGCAGCGGTTGCATTGTTGATCCGAAATTGCAGATTGCGGTCGCCGAGGCGTTTCTGCAAATCGGTGCGGTTGTGCGCGCCGAAGGCCTGCTGGATGATCTGCGCAATTCGCATGCAGCGGATATCAATTACAAACGGCTTTCCGGCCTTCTGGCCGAGGCGCATCAGGATTGGTGGACCGCGGCAGAGATCTGGCTTAACCGCGGCGCCAAGGCCACCGGAGTAACCAAGATCAACAGCTATTTGCGGGGCGTGCGTGCGCTGATTTCAGCGGGTGATCTGGACCGCGCAGAGGATGAAGCCCAAAAGCTGGTGGCGGAATTCCCGCGCGAGATTGCTTATCTGAAACTCTATGCCGAGGTGGCCATTGCACAGTATGCATGGGCCGTTGCGTTGGAGCGTTGGCAAAAGGTTGAGGCCGTTGATCCCGCCGAAGCGGGCGCGATGCCCCCGGAATGGGTCTATCAGATCGGGGTCGAGAATGCGCGCAAACGGACCGAAGCGATCCGCATCGGGCGATTGCGCGGCACCGGCATGCTGACGCTTGCCACCACGATCCAGTCCGTTGACGAGGCGGGCGCGCTATTGTTTGCCCGGCGGGCGCGTAAATATTACGCCGAACATGTCAGAGAGATGGTTGCGCGTCTGTTGTCGGTGAATACACGGCATTCGGCATCAATCTGGTGGGTCCGCAGGTTGCTTGCAACTTCTGCCGCGCCACAGAAATATTATCCCACGCTTATTGAATCGCTGCTGAAAAGCTCTCGCCTAGAAGAATGTGAGGCGGTTGTGGCGGAGTATCTGGAGCGCTATTCAAAAGACAATCTTTGGTTGCGCGCTATGGTTGAAATCCATTACCGGCGCAGCGATTTCGCCGCGATGCGCGATGTGATGCAATCTGCAACCGGGAAGAAACTGCCGATCAGTTTCAAGTCGCTGCGCGTGACCCGCTGGATTTATGATCTGATCCGGCTGCACCCGACGCCGCATACGTTCTTACCTGAAGAAATCCACGAAGTAGTGTTGCAGATTGCGACACTCTACGACAGCAAGTTTCTGTCAGGCTCGATCGGGATGTTGCTGAACCCTTCAAAAGGTCATTCGGTTGCAGGGGAATACGCAGCCCAAATATCGCAGGCTATTGCAGATGGCACAGATATAGACCCACTGCTTCAGGAAGAAATGCTCCAGTTTTTTGTTCGGCGGCGGGATTGGGGTCAAATTGAAACTTTGTTGACCCTGCCATTGCCAGACGCGTTTACACAGCAAGACGCGAAGAAAATATGGAACATCATCCGCAATAAAATTGATATCAGACTGGGGCAAGCGGACGTGCGCGAAGCCGAGGCTGTAGCGGTTCGCTTTCTCGACCAACTGGCGGAAAACAAACTGGATGGCTTTGCCATTTCGCTGACAACGGGTCTGTTGTTCCGTCTGCCATTGTCAAAAGATGTAACGGACAGACTTCTGGCTTGTGCAGAACGATTGGGGTTCACACAAATGGCCGACCGCATCGCGGACTGGAATCGGCGTTATGTCGGTTTCGATATTGGCACTGTACAATCCAATGTCGAAAACAAGCGTTGCTTTATCGTCGGAAACGCGCCCTCAATTGCTAATCTGCCGCTTGCGGCATTGGCGGGCGAAGATATTTTCTGCGTTAATCGCGGTATGCGTGCATTAGATGTCGGGTTGCCGCAGCCGAAGTATTTAGTGGTCGCAGATCCGCATGTCTACAAAAGCCATGCGCAGGAAATCGATGCGGATGGCGCATCGGTTGAACAGTTCTTTGTCGCGTCAAACTGCCTGTGGCGAAAGCCTCCGACTTTGCCGGTCATTCCGCTTGGGTCGTCTGGCCTGAAATTGTCACTTGCTCCATTCAGGCATGCACCGCTGCATTTCCACCGGGGGGAAACGGTCGTGGTGCTTGCGGCACAAATTGCTCATCTTATGGGCTATAAAGAGATATATATCATTGGTGTCGATCTCGATTATTCCGGGCCGGTGACGCATTTTTACGGCGGTGGTCGTAAAGAAACCGAACGCCTCGCTAATTTCCGTCCGGGCGGATCAGGGACGGAAATGGTCAATCTTGCCTTCGCAAGTCTGCAAAAGGTGGTCGAGGGGGATGGCTGTCGTCTTTACAATGCGGCGCCTGCGGGCAAGCTTGATATGCTGGAGCGCGTCAATTTCTATGATGTCCTTGGGCTGCCGCGCCCGCAGGATGACACGGGATATGACACCCTGATCGAAAGGGCCGCGCAATGATGCCCCGCTTCACCGCTGATACCCTGCCAGATCTGCAACAGACCCGCGCCCTGATGCATGGGTTGATGACGCTGATCGAAGATAACATTCCCCGGATACAGGCCACGCGCTACGATATCACGCTCAAGCCTGATAACAGCCCGGTCACGGCCTCGGATGTGTTTATCGAGCATCTGATCTGTGATTACCTCAAGGCGCAGATCCCCGATATCACTTTTGCCGGCGAAGAGACATTCACGGCAGAAACCGATCTGACCAGCGAAGGCTATTACGCCATTCTTGATCCGATCGACGGGACCGAGAATTTCTGCTCTGGCCTCAAGGAATGGGGCGTGTCCTTCACGCTGTGGCACGGCAAGACCCATCTGGGCAGCCTGCTTTACCTTCCCGAACTGCGTGAGCATCTGATGACCGGCGACACGCTTGTGCCGGTCCACTCCCGTATTCGCGGTTTTTCATCCTCCATGTGCGATGAGATTCTGCAAGGTATGCAAGAGACCCAGGAAAGCCGGCTGGTCGTGTCGCGAAGTTGGTAGAAATTTGAAAGTGACGTAATCTCCGGGGGAAA
>JBLRWK010000128.1:0-3094 GCA_047921295.1 Rhodobacterales bacterium | reverse complement strand
AACTTCGAGCCGCAAGACGCCTCGGACACAGATTGCATCAAGGCGCAGGCGCGCTTTTGGTTCTGATGGGTTTCATCATGATGACCGGTCACTTCACTACACTGTCTCTTTGGTTGCTTGATACCTTTCCCGCTCTGGGTCAAATTGGCTGAGGCGAGAGAACGTCGATCAGAAGGCTTGATAAGGATGTCCAATTCAGGTTCTTTCCTTCTCATGCTTGTGGGTTCAGCTTGAACGAACGGTTTGAATATGGCTTCCCGCATTTCTTCAGGGATCTGGCCTTCCTGACTTGTTTGGTTTGAGGTCATCGGGCCCAATTCTTATCTCTCGGCCTGTTAAATGGGATAAGGTCGCCGTTTTCGCCACAGCGTCACTATTTGACGTTGCCGACCACACATCGCGCCGCCCGATTGACCGGGGTCGATCTGGTTCAAGTGGGCGCCGAAGTCCTGCGCCAGTTCGATCAGAGTTTTCGCCCTTGATAGCGCCACCGCCACTTTCACTTTGAACGCCGGATTGTGGTTCGGGCGCGGTCGCCTTGCCATTGTCTTCTCCTCGCTCGCAGCATCATGCCGCGTTATGGGAGGCAGGAAGGCAAGTCGGTCGTGAGTCCATAAGTTGGTTACCTTGATGGAGCCTCACATCGACAAGTTTGATTGCCTTGATCGGCGCCAAATCGCCGCGAAGAGCGGGCTCAGGGCCATTAGCTCCGGAGCCCGCTCTCAGTTCAGGCGGCCGTCAGACGGCGGACTGCTTCATCCGTCGTCCAGACCGCATTGGCGAGGAAGCGGAAGTTGATGATCGCGGCGAGGTAACCGTCGCCCTCGGGCACTTTGGCTGCCGCGGTCGCATCTCGCGCAACGGCCACCTCAAACCCGTTTTCCAGCAGATCGCGGAGATGCGCCTCGACGCAGAGGTTCGCCGACATGCCGGCGAGGATAACCTGGTCGATACGCCGCTTGCGCAATTGCAGCGCTAGGTCGTTGTTTTGCGGCCCGTAAACCTTGTGCGGGTTGGCAATTACGGTTTTTCCGTCGTGGATGTATTTCTTGTACTGTGGCATAAAGTCAGCACCTGAATCCTCGTAGCCGGTTAGATCCACTGGTCCGGCACGGTCGAACATCTTGATCGAATGCATCACCTTCTCCAGTGCGCCTTCAAACTTCCAGCCATGGTCGGTGGGATAGTACCAATGCGGCGATATAAAAAGCTGCGCACCCGACGCCTTAGCGGCCGACATCAGCCGTTCGATATTCTCGACCGCATTATGCTCTTGCACGCTTTCCCCAACAACTCCCCAAGCAACGCCATCCTCCCGCAGGAAGTCGATCTGTGGGTCAGTGATGACAATGGCGGTGCGGGACAGGTCAAGTTCCATGTCGCTGGGCGGCAGGCCTGGCTCGGCCGGATCGGCATAGGGGTTGCTCGCCTGCGCCTGTGCCGATCCGGCGGTGACAAGCGTTGCGGCCGCAGTAGCGCCAAGGCCTGTCAGGGCCGCGCGACGGCTGACGCCGGTCAAAAGGGAGGTGCTAGTGGGGATGGTCATTGGTCGTGCTCCTTAATGTTGGCTACCCACTGGAATTAGCACTCTCAATGTATTAAACTGTTCCATATAGGTGCCAATAAAGACTATTTTGTATCAATTTAATCCGGTTCGGAATGGAAGATTCAATTATGCGCGGCGAGCAGCAGCAAGGCGAACACATACTGGATCAGCTCGAAATCGGAGCCGAACCTTTTGCGCTGTGCGAATTGCAGGGTGCGTCGAAGTTGGGGTTGGATCGCGATGCCGGTGCAACGCTGCATTATGTGCTTGAAGGATCTGGCGTGCTGTCCGTGTCGGGAACCAGTCGCCTACCGCTGTCGCCAGGGACTCTGGCTTATGTTCCGGCCGGGCGAGCACACAGTTTAATGTCCGATCATAATAACCTTGGGGGGTCGGGTGTGTCGTGTGAGGCAGCAGCGCTGCGACTGGCGCATCTGGTCGAAGGGTCCGATGAGGCAGGGCGTATGCTGGTGGTTTGCGGACGTGTAACGCTAAGCATCCGGGGAACTCATGGCTTGATGGATTTGCTGGCCGACCCGATGATCGCAACGGCCGCCGAAGATCCGGTGCTTCAAGGGGCCGTCGATGCGCTTTTACGCGAATTAGCGACGCCGGCGCCTGGTGCGCGTGCCATGCTGCGTGCCTTGTTGACCCAATGTGCTATCGCCATGTTTAGAATGCAGCCCGAGGCACTCCGCTTTCATCCTCTCCTGTCCGATCCGCGTCTTTCACGCGCACTTCAGGCGATGCTCGACAATCCGGGGGCGTCCCACAGCGTAGAAAGCCTAGCAGATGCAGCAGGCATGAGTAGGACGCGGTTCGCGCTGCGGTTTGCCGATGCCGCGGGCACCACCCCAGCGCGCCTGCTGCGCGACCTGCGACTGACACGGGCGGCATCACTTCTAGCGGAAGGTGACATGGGAGTAGATCGGGTGGCACATCGTATGGGCTTTGCCAGTCGCAGTTCCTTTTCCCGGGCATTCACTGAACGATTTGGACAATCACCATCGCAGCGCAGACGCGCGCGCTGAGGCTCAGGCGCCCAAGTAACCTTGACCTGCAAGGTTGCCATTTCGTTTGCTTGAAAAAACGCCCAAAAAATCAATAAATATTCCGCCTTTAAGGAACGTCATATCCGGCAGCCAAAAATAGTTCCAACATTCTTCGGGTGAAGATCGGTTGCAGATTTCAGCGATTGCGTTGAGTAGGTCCGTGAAAGAGCGCGAACCAATCCGGCGCAGGCGTGCTTTGAGAACGCCATTTCGATGCGGTTGAGATCAACACTGTAGGGTGGTAAGAACAGGAACCAGCATCCTGTCTGACGCATCGCCTGTTCCGCGACCGCGTTCTTGCGAGTGGCAAGATTGTCCAGCGGACGACAATTCCGGATGAAAGTCCGGCATCAGCGCGTTTGCTACATAAGCGGGTCAGCGACCAAACCTGCACCCCTACAAAAAGCGTACCTCGTTCATCGCGCCAGTGCTTGCTCAACAGCCGCGATCTGCTTGTCCACGTCGATTGCGGTCTCGCTTAGCACTTCAAAATCTC
>JBLRWK010000127.1:0-3792 GCA_047921295.1 Rhodobacterales bacterium | reverse complement strand
TTCGCCTGGCATCCTGGGACTAATCAGCCAGCGGCGCCACAGGCCTCCATGCCGCCGCGCAATCAGGTGCCAGAACCGGAAGCAAATTTTGGCGAAATTCCATTGCGGGAAAGCGATGCTGTTCTTGGCGATCCGAACGCGCCTGTGACGCTGATCAAATACGGCTCTCTGACCTGCCCGCATTGTGCTGCATTCCATGTGGCGGCGGCAGCCGAGATGAAGCGCGACCATATCCCGAATGGCCGTGTGCGATATGTCCACAGACATTTTCCCCTCAACCAACCTGCGATGGCCGCTGCTATGTTGCTGCATAGCGGAAATGGCAGTTCTGAGCGTTTTTACGCCTTACTGGACATCCTCTACACAGAGCAAAGCAGTTGGGCCGGAGAACAAGACTATGTATCGGCTTTGCGCCAGATCGCCGCGCGCACGGGCGTGAATGGAGACGCGTTCAACGCCATTCTTTCGGACCGCGCGCTCGCAGAACGTATTGTTGCTGAAAGAGATGAAGGAACAGAAAGTTACGGCGTGAGTGCCACCCCTACCCTTTTGATCAATGGCGGACGTTACGGCGGGAATAGAGACATCGCTCAACTCGACATGATTTTTGACCGTGTCGGCTGAGACGCGAAAGTTCTCTGCATGACCAAGGAGTTACCAAGAATGACGCAGTTTTCCCGCAGAAACCTGATGAAACTCACTCTGGCAAATGTTGTCACTTTGAGCGCCGCGCCTGCATTCGCCGCCATCGAGGCCCCGCAAAGAGCAGTGGTGAGACACAACACAGCCACGTTTCGTGCAATCCGCTGGCAGCAGCATTTCGACCACCTGCGCGGCGGCGCGATTGTTTGCGACACCAAAACCATGACCCTGCATTATTGGTCTGAAGACGAAGCAATGCAGCTCACCTATCCTTGCTCGGTTCCGATGTCCGAAAACTTCGCGCGCCTCGGCCGCACAGAGATCACGCTGAAACGGCGCAACCCCACGTGGATTCCCACGCCGAACATGCGCAAGCGCGACCCCGAGCTGCCCGCGAAAATCGGGCCCGGCCCAGACAATCCGATGGGCACACGGGCCCTGAACCTCGGTTGGCAATACTACCGGATTCACGGCATCGATAACCCTGAGAAGATCGGCAGACGGGCCTCCAATGGTTGTTTCGGTCTCTACAACCATCACGTCGAGGAGCTTTTTGAATTGGTACGAGTGGGCACCCAAGTCGTCGTGATTTGATCAATATTTCGCTTTTTGAACCGCATGAGAATATGCCGGAGGAAACATGAAGAGACAGCGCAAATCGCCTCGCAATTCAGCCAAGGCAGGCACAACAGCACCATCCGGACCGACCAGTGCAGGTGTAGGTGCAGCCCGAGAAATGTCACGGCGCGACATGTTGCGTCAATCTCGTAATGGCGCAATTGCCATCGGAGTCTTGGGGCTGGGAGGCTGGGGCGCTTCGCGCGCTTATGCCAAGCACTCCATCCTTCACGACCTGTCCGACATCGGAACTGGAATCCCCACCATCGTGCAGATCCACGATCCACAATGCCCCACGTGCCGCACATTGCAGAAAAGGACCCTGCGGGCGGCGAGGGCCTTCGATGAGACCGCGTTACAGGTCCGTGTCGCAAATATTCGCAGCGCAGAGGGGCGCGCCTTGGCAGATCATTATGGAGTGGCTCACATAACCCTTCTGCTGTTTGACGGACAGGGCCAGATGCAGACAATATTGCAAGGCCTGCAAGAGGTTGACGAGTTGCGCAATGAGTTCCGCGCACATCTTGCCCGCTTTTCAACGGTCTCTTGATCATGCTTGCCACAAAAGTTGAATCGGGATTGCAAGTTCTGACGAGGGAACGCGGGCATACTCAAGAAATTGCAACAAGATCCAACCGTTTGGACAAACCCCGGAGATACCTTGGTTTAGAGAATAAGGCCGATTGGTGCAGTACACCATGGACACAAGAACGATGAGTAAGTCGTTGGACATTGTGGCAGACGCCATTCTGACAGCGTTGGCGATCATCATGTTGTCGTTCGGCCCGCTTGTAATAATCGTGGCAGTCTTATTGCTGTGCAGGTATCTTTCGAGGACAGCGAAACCTCGCCAATTGACAGGATTCTTAGCTACATCATTGGCGGCGGTTCGGGCCAAGAGAAGCGACGAGAACAGATGCGCAAATAGGGAGAACGATCTATGAGCGCTCCCAATCAGCCCGCCACATATTTTTCCATAGCACGGTTATTCGCTTTCTTACCTGTCGCAGTATTTGTAGCCCTCGGTGCCGCATTTTATTGGGGTTTATGGAACTCAGACGAACATCTTGCCTCGACACTCATTGGACAACCTGTACCGGAGTTCACTCTGCCGCCAATTGAGGGGCGCGCAGGAGCACTTTCGTCAGCTGACCTTTATGGCGAGGTATCCATTGTGAATGTATGGGCTTCGTGGTGTGTGCCCTGCCGGGTGGAAATGCCGCTTCTTGTTGAGTTGGCGGCAACAGGGCTGGTTCCGATCCACGGCATCAATCACAAAGATACGCCAGCTGCTGCGCAAGCTTTTCTGGCCGAACTTGGTGATCCTTATACGCTTATCGGAGCTGATCGACAGGGTCGGATCTCGTTTGATTGGGGCGTTTATGGTCTGCCCGAAACTTTCGTCATCGATGCTAATGGGAGGATAGCCTACAAACATGTCGGTCCGTTTAATCGTCAATCACTTGAACAGGAGATTCTCCCTGTTGTGCGGCAACTTCAGTCCGAGAGTGGCGCATGACCAAAACGCATCACCCGAACCGTCTTCGTGGCCTACAGACCATCCTGTGGGGCGCAACCGCCATTGCGGCACTCGCCGTCGGGGCGGCGCTTCTTTGGCGGACAGACCATGTACCCGCCGGTTCTGGCACCATCATGACGGGCGAGGCCGCAATCCTGAACGACTACCATCTCACAGACCACTACGGGCAGTCAGTTACACCGGAAAGTTATGCCGGAACATGGCAAATGGTATTCTTTGGCTTTACGCATTGCCCTGATGTCTGCCCGATGACACTTGCCTATATGAGCGACGTGATGGACAGTCTTGGTTCCGATGCCGCGCATGTGACACCGATCTTTATCACGGTTGATCCGGAGCGTGACACGATCGAGGTGATGGACGCCTATGCGAGCGCATTTCACCCCGCACTTGTCGGCCTGACGGGCACTCAGGCCCAGGTAGACACGGCTGCGCGCAATTTCCGCGTCTGGCATGAGCGAGCCGAGGACGAGACCGCTTTGGACGGATACACCCTTATCCACACAGGATATATCCACATCATGCGCCCCGATGGCCGCTTTGAGGATGTAGTCTATGAGGGCGGACAAACGCCCGAGAATTTTGCCGAGAGGCTGTCGATGCTAATCAAAAAGGGATCTCAATGAAACGCTGCCTGCTGATCCCTTTGCTGTGTATTACGCCGGCATTTGTTCAAGCCGACGTCTTGGTGCGCGACGCATGGGCGCGGGCCAGCATACTCGCGGACCGGCCAGGAGCCGCCTATCTCTCACTGCAAAGTGACAGCGGAGACAGGTTGTTGAGCGTGAACACACCCGCAGCGGAAAAAGCGGTACTGCACGCTTCCGAAACTGACTCCAACGGGATAACCCGCATGATCCATCTCGATGTGCTCGAACTGCCGGCAGGCGAAGTGGTCACGCTTGAACCCGGCGGGATACACCTGATGTTGATGGGATTGCATGAGAAGCTACAAGAGGGCAGCGCATTTGCTGTAGACCTGAACTTCGAGG
>JBLRWK010000126.1:0-4068 GCA_047921295.1 Rhodobacterales bacterium | reverse complement strand
GCCACTACCGGCGGACATGTCCGACACTGACCTTGAGCGCTGCCTGTTCCACCGTCCTTATCAGAATACCCAGCGGATCGAGGCGCAACCTGATTGGCCTTACATTCACCGCGAGTTGCGCCGCAAGGGCGTGACGTTGTCGCTGCTGTGGGAAGAATACCGGGCTGACCATCCTGATGGATATGGCTATTCGCGGTTTTGCGAGTTGTACACACGCTGGGAAGGCAAGCTGTCGCCTGTGATGCGGCAGCGTCATCCTGCGGGTGAGCGGCTGTTTGTCGATTACGCCGGACGCACGATCGATGTGATTGACCCGCAGACAGGTGAAGTGCGCACGGCGCAGGTGTTCGTGGCGGTGCTTGGGGCGTCAAACTATACATTTGTCGAGGCGACCTGGACGCAATCTCTGCCTGACTGGATCGCAAGTCATGTCCGCGCATTGAACTTCTTTGGCGGTGTGACCGCCCAGATCGTCTCTGACAACCTGAAGGCCGGGGTTACCAAGGCGTGCTTTTACGACCCCGCGATCAACCGGACCTACGCAGATATGGCTGCGCATTACGACACGGCCGTTGTACCGGCCAGGCCATATAAGCCCAAAGATAAGGAGAAGGGTTCATAATGCATCCTGTTCTGTTGGTGGAGCGATAAGTAATGTTGCCGTCGCGGGGTAGGCCTTTTTACCCGGCTGACCGCGTCTAATTTCAAGATTGGCAGGAACATCCCACAGGCCACGGTTGAGATTGTCGTAGCCTACCTTTTTGATGAGCCCTTGCCGTCCCCATTGGTGTACGGTGGTATCGGTGATGTCGAAGCGTTCTGCCACCTCCTGTGTCTTGAGCATTCCGCGGGCACGCAGCCTCTGGTAGCGGTTTGGCAGGCTGTACGCGGAACGGATGAAGGCTATTTTTTTGAGATTGTACTTCTCCCCTTGCCATGTTCGCGCGCCTTTGGCGTTTAAAATATCTGCGATTTCGCGATCGCAGTGATGATCCAGGAGCCTGTCGACTTCTGCAACCACCTCCGGTTTGACCTTGCGCATTTGTGCAATCGGAAGCGGTCGATCCCGGATCAAGCTTCTTGTACTGCCTCCCGAAAGTCGCACATGAATGCTGATTTTATCTGCCTTGATCAGAGTAACGTCAGTGATAAGCAACCTGAAGATGCGTTTGCGCTCGCGCATGTCGACGCGGGGGTCGTCCCAGATCCGCGGGAACTGATCTGCAAGCGCTTGTATCCGTTGCTGTGTTTTTTGGGTGATCGAGGCCGTTTCTGTTGCAGCGCGGCTCTCATAGTCTTCGACAACCCCGTTATGGATACGCAGTTTTTCGTTCCATTCAGCCTCGAGAGTATCTGCGACGAGGCGATTGTCGGGGTCGACGGCCATGTATCTACGTCGCGCCAGCTCACAATCCTGACGCGTCCGGGCTATATGCTGCTGTCGCAATCTTTCTGTTTCAAGGTGGCGTGCTTCAAGTTCCTGCTGCACCGCCAGAGTGACATCGATCGTCATCGGGGTCATGAGCTCGACAAGCAGTTCCCCGATAGCAGGGTCGACGACTTTGCCGGGCACAGATTGGCATATCTTGCCGCCGCGTCGAACAGCTTCTTGGAGGCAATTATAATGCGGGACAGTTTTGCCGTGCTCGAGGGTGTATCGTACACTCATTCGCTCTCCACACAGGCCACAGAGCACTCTTCCTTGCAGCAGTGCGGGCCCCTCCCGAACTGGCCCGGCATGTCGCTGGATGTTATAGGCACTGGCGTTGTCAGTCAGGCGCTTCTGATTTGCCTTGAAGGTTTCCCAGTCAATGTAGCCGGGGTGCATATTGGGAATGGTGACCTGCCATTCCTCCATCGGCACTGTTGTCTGTGACGTTGCGCCATTGGGCCGTGGACGCGTGCGCGATCGGCCATAGGTGAAAGCACCCGCATATCTGGGGTTATGCAGCACCTGAAGAATGCGGGAATGTTGTGGCAAGGCCCATAACAGAGCCCCTTTTTGTGGTCCTTTACGTAGGCGCCTTGGAAATAAAATACCTTCTTCGCGAAAGAACTTGACAGTTCTGGTCGCACTTCCCAATCGTTCAAATGTGGTAAAAACCAGACGCAAAGCGGCTTGTACCTGGGCGTCGGGATCGAGAGCAAGAGTGTCATCAGGCAAATAGACCAAGCCTACAGGCGGGCCTATCTTCAGCTCGCCCCGCCTTGCCTTATTGAGTTGCCCGCCCCGCATCCGCGCCTTGAGAAAGTGCAGTTCAGCCTCCGACATTGTGCCCTTTAGGCCCAACAAAAGCCTGTCATTGAAACTGGCCGGATCATAGATGCCATCTTCATCCAAGATCAGGGTATTTGTCATCGAACAGAGCTCAATCAAGCGGTGCCAGTCGGCGGAATTGCGCGCCAGGCGCGACACCTCCAGCCCCATGACGATCCCCGCTTTGGCCAGCGCCACTTCACTCACCAGTTCCTGAAAGCCGTTGCGGGTTATTGCGGTAGATCCCGATTTTCCCAGATCACAATCAATAACTCTGATGCGCTCGCTGGGCCAGCCAGATGCGATTGCGCGGTTACGTAATGCATATTGACGCTGAGTGCTCTCGGCATTCTCCGCCACCTGTCGCAGCGTTGATTGACGGATGTAAAGATATGCATCGCGCCGCAGGTGATCGGCTGTCACTTTGCTCTCATGCATAGGCGTTCTCCGTAACGAGTGTGGTGACAAGGTTGGCGAGGATCAGTGTCAATTCATTGGTGACATCGCTTCGGCCTAGAGCTGGCATGGATTGCGCAGCGGGAAGGGGAGTGATTGGCAATGGGACTGCTGACCTGATCCAGGCCGCGATGCCCTGTCTGTATATGATGGCGAGGCCTGCTCCGCAGGCAGGCTTGGCGCCAAGGGCTACAGCGCGTACCTGTTCGTAGACATTTAACAGCGCGCTGGGGTCTAGGGGTGTGTTCGGTCGCGCTGTTTTTTTTTGCCCGCTAAAGCGCGTTCCAGGCTGCGCCGGTGCACCAAGATGCCAAATCGTGTGCCAATGGCATCCACGCATTGGGCGAGTGTGATGTCGGGACGTTCTTGCTGGAGATGACCTACATAGGCCAAGACTTCGGCGGACAGCTTGTGACGCGTCTTGGGCCCTCTTTGTTGCGGTACGAGCCCGCCAAGGCCATGCTCGGCTAGAGCTTTTTGGGCTTTGTAAAAGGTTGGGCGAGTGACCCCAAACAAGCTGACCACGTCGGTGATAGGCAGTTTGTCGACCTGATGGCGTCGGATCATTTCGTAGCGTACTTGGACCAAATCCTCCGGGTCGAAGAAGGGGGTGGTGCGAAACAGGTTGTCTTGTACGGCTTGTGGTTGATGATTGAGGGTGCCGTGGCGGGCCAGGGCTGCGCGTTTGGAGGCGTTTTTTTGCTGGGTCACGTTGCAGTTCTCCAGTGCGAGAATGTAAATAAAAATACGCCATTTTTTTCACAGGGTCAATATATTGATTTCGACGCAAATTTAAATATTGATCATAACCGCGCAACATAATGGCCATGAATGCTCCCTCAATCGGCATATTTTCCTTTACATATGCGGTGTAATTTCCTTTACGCATCGCGCTCTCCAAGGGAAGCGGACAAACAATCCAAAAGCGCCACAAGTTCAATCAAATCTTGGATGCGGAAAGCAGCTCGCCCCTCCGCTACAGATCTAAACGCATCGACCGGCGCCAAATCTGTAAAGGCTGCTGATATAGTGGGTAGGGAGCCATCCGCAGCACGATACACAACCCGGTCCTCGCCCCAGTGATGTGCATGGCTGATCAGCTCAAATGACACGCCATTACGCGGATGAAACGGATGGGAAATCCGCACCTGGGGAGATGTAGTCCCCACACAAACAGCAGTTGACAGCTTTGTCGAAGGCGAAGGCAGAGGGTGGGGTATTACTGGCTGAACGCTGGATACTGGCACGATTGCGCAACCACCAGTTCTTCAGTCTTGCCGAGGTGAACGCAGCCATCCGCCCGCTGCTTGACAGGCTCAATGACAAGCTCTCCCGTCATCTGGGTGCCAACCGCA
>JBLRWK010000125.1:0-4183 GCA_047921295.1 Rhodobacterales bacterium | reverse complement strand
CTGTGAGAAATGTGGTGTTTGCGGTCATCTTGATGATCCCCTGTCGCAGGCCGAATTTATCGGCAGATTTGTAGACTGAACATTCTGTAAATCATGCGGAGAATTGCGCCAGGGCACAAGCCCCGAAACCCCGCTTGCGCCGACTTTCAGGAGTGGTCCATCCGCCGGTCAGGCGCCCTTGTAGGGGCTAAAGCGGCGTCAACTTCCGTTGCGGCCAGCGGTTTCATAAATTGAATTCGCATCGGGGAACGCATACTGATAGAAACTTGGCGTAAATTACAGGTGATCTCTTGAACAAGCCCGACACACCGACCGGTCCCAGCCCGAGACCACGAGGCCGCCCACGCGGCTTCGAGCGTCACACGGCGCTGGATGCGGCGGTGCGCGTCTTCTGGTCCGAAGGCTATGACGGGGCAGCCATCAACCGGCTAAGCCGTGACATGCGCGTGCCCAAGGCAAGCCTTTATCAGGAGTTCGGTGACAAGGAGGACCTGTTTGTGGCCGCAATCGGCCGCTATGTAGAAACACGCCTGTCCGCAATTGTCCAGGCGCTGGAACAGTCCGGGACCCTGGAAGCTGATCTTGAGCAGTTCTTCGACGCGGTCGCGACCTTGGCCACGTCGGACCCGACAACGCCGGGATGTCTGATTGCCTGCGCTCTGGCGGATGCGGCGAGCAACAATTTGCGCCTCCGAGAGGAACTTGCCGCAAGGTTCGCGGAGCTTGAGACGCTTTTGCAAGCCCGGCTTGAGGCAGAACATACCGCGTTCGATGACGCCCTGAATCCGCGCGTTGCGGCAATCCTGCTGGCCTCGGTCGCGCGTGGTTTGACGCTGCAGGCGCGTGCCGGAGCCGACCGCGAAACGTTGCGGCAAGTCGGTCAAGCTGCGGTTCATCTGTTCGTGCAATCAGTGAACCGCTGATCTTTCCGATCTGTGAGGCCAAAGCACCACGCGCCACCGCGCCGGCAACGCCCGGCATCGTCATCACGCATTGGTGACAGAACCGGAGGTCCAATCCGTGAACCAATCGTGGATACATCCGTCTTATTGAGCAAGACCATGAAATCAAAGGCTATCCGCAACTGCGGGTGGACGGGCGCGTGACGATGTCGGAGAATGCACAAAGGGAAAAGTTTGACTCGCTTTTGCGGGGCAATGTCGATGCGCTTTATCGTACGGCGCTGCGCCTGTCGGGTGACCGGACGGTTGCCGAGGATCTTGTGCAGGACGCGAGCTTGCGCGCGTACCGGAGCTTCGCCACCGGCGTGGAGCCTGACAATTTCCGCGCATGGATTTTCCGTATAATGATCAACCTGCACATCGATCAATCGAGACGCCTCACGCTTGTCACGGTCGGGCACGAGGTGGGCGATCTGCCGGAGGTCAGCCACGGCCCCGCACAAAGCTTTGCCAATGCGCGGCTGGGGCGCGATCTGTCGGCGGCGGTCGATCTGTTGCCCGACGATCTGAAACTCGTCGTCCAACTGGTGCTGGTCGAGGGCATGAGCTACCGCGAGGCCAGCGAAAGTATCGACTGCCCTGACGGCACGGTGCGCTCACGCCTGAACAAAGCCCGACAATTGCTGCGCGCGCGTCTTGCAGACCACGCACCGGACACCGCACCGGTCTCTGCGACCAATCGGATTTTGCGGTTTCCGGCCACGAGGGGGAAACGCGGATGACGTGTAAATCCCTGAACCCGGAATTGCTTGCAGCATGGGTCGACGACGGACTGGACGCGCAAACCGCGCGCGATGTTGCCTACCACGTCGCCAACTGCCCAAGCTGCTATGATGCAGCCGCCGACTTGCGGGCCGAGACGGATGCGGTGCGTCAGGCATTGGGGCGTGACCGCGCCCCTGCCCATCTGTGGGGGCGCATCGCCGCGCAACTGGCCGATGTGCCTGCGCCAAAACCGCGCAAATGGACCCGATGGCGGCAGCGCGCGTCAAAGCCGCTGGTGGGAGCCATGCTGGCGGCGTCGCTGGGGTTCGGGGTTCTGGTGTGGCCCGAGTTCCGCAATACGCCCGACGCGACACTGTCAACGCTCGCAGCCGAGACGACGCAGGACTACATGACCTTCCAGATAAGCCAGCGTGTGCTGGATGTGGTCAGCGATGATCCGGTCGAGACTTTGGCATGGCTGGAGGCGCGGCTGGATGTCGATCTGCCTGACATGGCGGAGAATGTGCTGGATTACAGGCTGGCCGGCGGGCGGCTTTGCTGGCTCATGGGCCAGAGGTTGGGGGTCCTGACCTATTCGCGCGGACCCGACCGGATCACCGTCTACCTGATGCCCGCCCCGTCCGGCCAGGAACTGGATCAAACCCTGCTGGCCAAGAGCAAAACCGCACAGCACGCGACAGGCCCGGTGCGGAGCATCGTCTGGTCCGAACACGGCCTTGCGATTGCCATCGTGTCCAGCCTTCCAAACGTCGAAAAACGTCGCTTTGCACAAGCGTTCGGACAGACGCTGAACCATCACTTTCTGGGTATTTGACGGAGACCTGCCTATGACCACCAACCGCGGCCAGCGCGGCGCGCTGCCGCTATTTTCCTCGGGCACCGCCCCGCCATCACCCCACTGGACCTGATTTTCGACCCTACCCGCCAAGACCTGCACGATCTTGGCAAACACGAAGGAGAACCCAAGAATGACGCAGTTTTCACGCCGAAACCTGATGAAACTCACTTTGGCCAATGTGGTCGCCTTGAGCGCCGCGCCAGCATTCGCCGCGATCGAGGCCCCGCAAAGGGCCGTGGTGAGACATAACACAGCCACGTTCCGTGCCATCCGTTGGCAGCAGCATTTCGACCATTTGCGCGGCGGCGCCATTGTTTGCGACACCAAAACCATGACCCTGCATTTCTGGTCCGAAGACGAAGCCACGCAGCTTACCTATCCCTGCTCGGTTCCGATGTCCGAAAACTTTGCGCGTCTTGGCCGCACATCGATCACGCTGAAACGGCGCAACCCCACGTGGATTCCCACACCGAACATGCGCAAGCGCGATCCTGAACTGCCCGCGAAAATCGGCCCCGGCCCCGACAATCCGATGGGCACCCGGGCCTTGAACCTGAGCTGGCAGTATTACCGGATTCACGGGATCGATAACCCCGAGAAGATTGGCAGACGCGCTTCCAACGGGTGTTTCGGTCTCTACAACCATCACGTCGAGGAGCTTTTTGAATTGGTCCGAGTGGGCACGCAGGTCGTCGTGATCTGATCAAGACGACACGTCTTGCACCGCACGAGATTGAGCTGGAGGAAGCATGAAGAGACAACGCAAATCGCCCCGCCACGCGGCCAAAGCAGGGAAACCGCCCAAAGCTGAACAATCCGGCACAGATGCGGGCGGAAACCTCTCGCGGCGTGATATGTTGCGTCTGTCTCGCAACGGCGCAGCCGCCGCCGTTGTTCTGGGACTGGGAGGCTGGGGCGCGTCACGGGCCTATGCAAAGCACACCATACTTCATGACCTGTCCGGGATTGGAACCGGCATCCCTACGGTGGTGCAGATCCACGATCCACAATGCCCCATGTGCCGTACATTGCAGAAAAGAACCTTGCAGGCCGCGAAAGCCTTTGACGAGACCGCGCTACAGGTCCGTGTTGCCAATATCCGCAGCGCGGAGGGCCGCGTCTTTGCGGATCGTTACGGTGTGACGCACGTCACCCTTCTGCTGTTTGACGGTCAGGGCGAGATGCAGACAGTAGTGCAAGGTCTGCATGAGGTTGAGGAGTTGCGCGACGCGTTCAGCGCGCATCTGGCCCGCTTTCCCTCTCCCCTCGTCACTGGCTCTTGATCATGCCTGCGTCAAAGGTGGGGCGGGGTGGCGCAGGCCGGGCCTGAATGCCCGCGCGACACCTCCTCGCCTTCATCCATCACAGCGCTTCAGCCCGCGCAGGTCGTGGCCATCATCTTCCGCGCCTGAACTATTTTTTGTAACGTTTAACCCTCTCGCGACGAACTGCCCCATTATGATCGTCACACGCGATGCGTTTGCCGCGCATACGACAAGGCGCAAACGCCAAGGCGGATACGACAACGGGGAGAACCGATCATGTTGCGCTGCGTCCTTGCACTGGTATCAACGTCGGCAGTTGTGATGGCTACCTCAAGCACTGGCATCGCAGAGACCGGCATGAGCCTTGAGTTTGACGGGGCACAGCATGTCTT
>JBLRWK010000124.1:0-4187 GCA_047921295.1 Rhodobacterales bacterium | reverse complement strand
AATGTGTCCGGGGAAAGGGGAAGTCCGTTCAGCAACGGCTTTACGCAACAAAGCCATGGCGCGTGAGAAACGCCGTGATGGTCGGGTTCGCTTGGTTCACTACGGAGTTCCGATCTGGTAATCGCCCCGGCCGATCAATTTGCATCAGTTTTTAATAACACTATCCTTTTTTGCATCAGCAAATTTACTGATGCAGAGTCCAGTTCTGGGTATGTTCAGTCCTGTTCCAGAAATGTTCTAAGAGCGTTCTAACGTCAGATCGTTAACAAAAAACTATTTTAAATAAAGCCTTAACCAATCCGATAGTTCGGCGACTCCCGCGTTATCTGAACGTCATGCACGTGGCTTTCCTTTAGTCCCGCGCCGGTGATTTTCACGAAGGTGCAGTTGTGCCGCATCTCCTCGACCGTGGCGCAGCCGGTATAGCCCATCGCGGCGCGCAGGCCGCCGACCAGTTGATGCACGACAGCCGCAGCGGAGCCTTTGTAGGGCACCTGCCCCTCGACGCCTTCGGGCACCAGCTTGTCGCTGGCCGCATCCTTCTGGAAATAGCGATCCGCCGAACCGCGTGCCATCGCGCCCAGACTACCCATGCCGCGATAGGATTTGAACGAACGGCCCTGATAGAGGATCACCTCGCCGGGGCTTTCATCCGTGCCCGCGATCAGGCTGCCGACCATCGCGCAGGACGCGCCCGCCGCGATTGCCTTGGCGAAATCGCCCGAAAACTTGATACCGCCATCCGCGATCACCGGCACGTCGCCCGCCGCCTGCGCGCAATCCATGATCGCCGTCATCTGCGGCACGCCGACACCTGCGACCATCCGCGTCGTGCAGATCGAACCGGGACCGATCCCCACCTTGACCGCATCCGCCCCCGCATCGATCAGCGCGCGCGTGGCGTCTGCCGTGGCGATATTGCCCGCGACCACCTGCACCTCGTTGGACTGCTTCTTGATCCGCTCGACCGCGATCGCCACGCCCTCGGAATGGCCATGCGCGGTGTCGATCACCACCATATCCACACCGGCCTCGATCAGCGCCATGCTGCGCTCGAACCCGGCGTCACCGACGGTGGAGGCGGCGGCAACGCGCAGCCGACCCAGATGGTCCTTGCAGGCGGTGGGGTTCAGCACGGCGGTTTCGGTATCTTTCAGCGTCAGAAGTCCCGTCAGATGCCCCTTGCCATCGGTGACCAGCAGCTTCTCGATCCGGCGCGCCTTCATCAGGCTCTTGGCCTCTTCCAACTCGGCAGGTTCGGTCAGCATCGCGAGATTGTCGCTTGTCATCATCACCTTGACGGGCGTGTCATCGGAGGTGGCAAAGCGCATGTCGCGGTTGGTTACGATGCCCAGCACCAGACCTTTTTCGTTCACCACCGGAAAGCCGGTCACGTTGTAGCGCGCCTGCAGGGCCTTGGCATCGGCCAGTGTCTGGTTTGGTGTCAGCGTGATCGGGTTGTAGACGATGCCGCTCTCGAACCGTTTGACGCGGCGCACTTCAGTCGCCTGTTCCTCGATGCTCAGGTTGCGGTGGATCACGCCCATGCCCCCCGATTGCGCCATGGCGATGGCCATGCGCGCCTCGGTCACCGTGTCCATGGCGGAGCTTAGCAGGGGGATGTTCAGCGCGATGGATCTGGTCACGCGTGTGCGTGTATCTGCGGTCGACGGCAGAACCGAGGACGCGGCGGGAACGAGCAGAACATCATCGAAGGTCAGGGCCTCACGAATCTCCATCGGGCATCTCCATGCTGGGATCGTTTGGCGGTTCCCTATGGCATGGATGCTGGGGATGCGAAACCCCAAACTCCGCGGAATCCGGACCAAATCGGGTGGGCTGGCGCTTCTTGTTGCACAAAGTATCCCCGCCGGAGGCTCCGACGGCGCTGCCCACTCCCGGGGCCGGAAAATGACGCGCGACACCGGCATTTTGCCGCATCACGCCTTTCCCTTTCGAATGCACACCATATGCTAGTGCAGCAAAGACCCCACCAAAGACCCCGAGGGAACCAAATCGCCATGAGCAGCTCCGACCAGACCGCCCCGACAGCACAACAGGCCCCGCTCGTTGTCTTCACGCCCTCGGGCAAGCGCGGGCGTTTCGCCGTGGGCACGCCGATCCTGACGGCAGCGCGCCAGTTGGGTGTCGATCTCGACAGCGTCTGCGGCGGGCGCGGAATCTGCTCAAAATGCCAGATCGCGCCGTCTTACGGCGAGTTCTCCAAATTCGGGGTGGTCTCCGAAGCTACGGCCCTGTCGGACTGGAACAGCGTCGAGCAGCGCTACAAGGACAAGCGCGGGCTACTGGACGGGCGGCGGCTTGGCTGCCAGGCCACCGTGCAGGGCGATATCGTCATCGACGTGCCCCCTGAAAGTCAGGTTCACAAACAGGTGGTCCGCAAGGCCGCCACCGCCCGCACCATCATCATGGACCCCGCCACGCGGCTCTATTTCGTGGAGGTGGAGCAGCCTGACATGCACGAGCCGACAGGTGATCTTGAGCGGTTGGCACGGGCCTTGCGCGCGCAATGGCAGATCGAGGATATCAAGGCGGATCTGTCGGTGCTGACCAAGCTGCAACCGGTTCTGCGCAAAGGCAACTGGCAGGTGACCGTGGCGCTTTACCGTGACCATACCGGTGCCCCTGCCCGCCTGCTCGATATCTGGCCGGGTCTTTACGAGGGCGGGCTTTACGGTCTGGCCATCGATCTGGGATCGACCACCATCGCGGCGCATCTGTGCGATCTGGTGACGGGCGAAGTTCTCGGCTCCTCCGGCGTGATGAATCCCCAGATCCGCTTTGGCGAGGATCTGATGAGCCGCGTTTCCTATGCGATGATGAATCCGGGCGGTGACAAGGATATGACCCGCGTGGTGCGCGAGGCGATCAACGGGCTGACAGCGACGCTCACCGCCGAAGCGGGCATTGAGTCTGCCAGCATTTTCGAGGCGGTGATCGTGTGCAATCCGGTGATGCACCACCTGCTGCTGGGGATCGATCCGGTCGAACTGGGACAGGCCCCCTTCGCGCTGGCGACATCGGCCTCGCTGTCGCTGCGGGCCACCGATCTGGGCCTTGATACCTTCAGCCCCCGCGCGCAGGTCTATCTGCTGCCCTGCATCGCGGGCCATGTGGGTGCCGATGCCGCCGCAGTGGCCCTGTCCGAGGAGCCGGGCAAGTCGGAGGATCTGGTGCTCGTCGTCGATGTGGGCACCAATGCCGAGATCCTTCTGGGCAACAAAACCCGCGTGCTGGCCTGTTCCTCGCCCACCGGCCCCGCCTTCGAGGGTGCGCAGATCAGCGCGGGCCAGCGCGCCGCCCCCGGTGCCATCGAGCGGGTCGAGATCGACCCCGTCACCAAAGAGCCGCGCTTCCGCATCATCGGCACCGAACTGTGGTCGGACGAGGACGGGTTTGACGCCGCGGCTGCCGCCTCCGGCATCACCGGCATTTGCGGCTCGGGCATTATCGAGGCGGTGGCCGAGATGCGGATGGCGGGCATTCTGGACGGCTCCGGTCTGATCGGATCGGCAGAGCAGACAGGCACCCTGCGGTGCATCATGGAGGGGCGTACGCATGCGTATGTGATCCACGACAGCACCGCCGAGGGCGGCCCTTTGATCAGCGTCACGCAGGGCGATATCCGCGCCATCCAGCTTGCCAAATCCGCCCTTTATGCCGGCGCGCGCCTGTTGATGGACGAGATGGGTGTGGACAAGGTGGACCGTGTCGTGCTGGCCGGTGCCTTCGGTGCCCATATCAGCCCCAAACACGCGATGGTGCTGGGCATGATCCCCGATGTGCCGCTCAACAAGGTGTTCAGCGCGGGCAATGCAGCCGGTACCGGTGCGCGGATCGCTTTGTGCAACACTGCGTCACGCGCCGAGATCGAAATGGTCGTAGGCCAGATCACCAAGGTCGAAACCGCCATCGAGCCGAAGTTTCAGGAGCATTTCGTCGCCGCCAACGCGATCCCGCACAAGACGGACCCGTTCCCCGAGCTTGCCAAGATCGTCACCCTGCCCGACAACAGCTTCAACACCCGCGGCGAAGGCGGCAACGACGACGGCGGCAGACGGCGGCGCAGAAGGGCTTGACGGTGTCCGCGCCCTGACTTACCTGTCGCGCTAACGCGGGTGTAGCTCAATGGTAGAGCAGCAGCTTCCCAAGCTGAATACGAGGGT
>JBLRWK010000123.1:0-4309 GCA_047921295.1 Rhodobacterales bacterium | reverse complement strand
TGAAGATATCGATGGATGGCAAGGGCCGCTGGATCGACAATCGCATGATCGAGCGGTTGTGGCGGTCGTTGAAATACGAATGCGTCTACCTGCGCGCCTTCGAGACCGGGTCACAGGCCCGAGACGGTATTGGGAAATGGCTGGCCTATTACAACGCCGAGCGGCCCCACTCGACCCATGGCATATTGACCCCCGAAGAGGTCCATGCCAGCAAAACGGAACCCATGAAAATGGCAGCCTGATGTGAAACCCTGATCCACCTTAACTGGGCTGCATTCTGGTCGAAAAAGCAGGACCACCTCTCCACATCAATGAAAAACTCAGTCAACAGTTTCTGTACTGGAAGACTATCGTGCCCCGAATACCAACCCAACGAGAAACCATCTCGAGTCATCATTGTAGGATCGCATATTGTAAGCTGATGAGCAAAAGCCTGATTTTGCTTTATATTAGCCTGAAAAGCAGGCAGTTTTCGCTTATCCCTCTGAATTGCGCCGTGAAAGCGAATAATAAGACACTTTGGATATCCGTTATCCAATGCCCGCATAAATTGAGTATGAATTTCCATACCCTTGTATAAAAAGACCCTATTTTGATGCTTTAAGTCACTATCGGCCAGTGCCTCGACTTTATCGAACCAAGGTTTTGTCATTTTGCCATCTTTTTATGTAGGGTTTGTAGGACGAAGAGATGCGGAAATACTCGCCTTTTATTGCAGCCGTCAAATTCCTCAATCGCCTCTCGAGCCGTCTTTTCAAGAAAGTCTAGATGGGATTCAACAGAATATTTTCTATGCGAAAGAAAGGCCCGACTTGATAGATCGTCAATCGCTTTTTGATCAAGGCTGGTCAAGAGGTGCTTAATGTTTTTACCCGTGTACTCATCGAGCAAAAATCCGCCTCCGCCCTCATTTATAATGTCGGCTGGTCCCGGAGCATAAGATGTAGCAAACACCGGAACCCCGTATGACATCGCTTCGACTACGACGTTTCCAAACCCCTCCTTCTCCGACGGAAGAAGTAGAATTTTTGCCTCAGAGAAAATTTTATTCTTATCTCTTTCGTTAAGGATAAACTCGAACATGTGATCTAGATTTTGATCGCTGATCGCCCTTCTGAATGCTCCATAGTCAGGTGAATTGCTGCCGTTAGTTGTAAATATCCTGATGGGCCCAAAATTAGAATCTGAAATCTCTTTAGCAATATCAACTAAAGCCATGCAATTTTTTGCTTGAAATTGTATGCGCCCAACGTACGTCAAAAATTTATTAGATACTGGATCAAAGGTATTATGAGACCGCTGAGCAACTGGAACAAAACCTTTTACTTGGAGATATAGCTAAAAGTTGGTGATGGCCCCTGAGGGGCGGCATATCATGGCGTTGTTCACGCGCCGCAATTCTCATCTGAGAAAGGGATATGCCACATGACGACAAATACCATTACCCAACTGCCCGATCCACAGGGATTTTCGCTTGATCCTCTGACAGAACTTTTACGATCCGGCGCGCAGCGGTTGATTGAGCAAGCCGTCGAGGCCGAACTCGCTGTTCTGCTGGAGGCCTATGCATCCGACAAAACGGACGATGGTCGCGCGCGGCTGGTGCGCCATGGTCACCTGCCTGAGCGCGCGGTGATGACCGGGGTCGGCGCGGTGCCGGTCAAGGTGCCCCGTGTGCGGGACCGGGGGGACGACGCAGAGAAGGTCCGGTTCACGTCAAAGATTCTGCCGCCCTATCTGCGGAAAGCCAAATCCATCGAGGAACTTCTGCCCTGGCTTTACCTCAAAGGCATTTCCACCGGCGACTTTCACGAAGCGCTCGCGGCGTTGCTTGGCCCGAATGCCGCAGGGCTGTCCTCGACCACGATATCGCGGCTCAAGGCGGACTGGTGGGATGAGTATGACCGCTGGCAACGCCGCGATCTCAGCACCCGGCGGTTCGTCTACATCTGGGCGGATGGCGTCTATTTCCGACCGCGTATGGCAGAGGAAAAACAATGCGTTCTGGTGCTGATCGGGGCAGATGAGTGGGGCCGGAAGGAGATCATCGGCCTCGCCGACGGCTACCGGGAAAGCACCCAGAGTTGGCGCGAACTGCTGTTGGATCTGCAGCGCCGTGGCCTCACCCATGCGCCAGACCTTGCCATTGGAGACGGTGCCCTGGGGTTCTGGCATGCGCTGCGCGAGGTCTTTGGTGCCACGAAAGAACAGCGCTGCTGGTTCCACAAAACGGGCAATATTCTGAACGCGATGCCCAAATCAGTTCAGGCCAAAGCAAAGGGCCATCTGCATGATATCTGGCAAGCCGAGACGCGTGTGGATGCCGAGGCCGCCTTTGATTTCTTCGTGGCATCCTACGGTATGAAATACGACAAGGCCGCCGCCAAATTGACCAAAGACCGCAGCGTGCTCTTGGCATTCTATGACTTCCCCGCTGAACATTGGAAGCACATCCGCACAACCAATCCCATCGAAAGCATCTTCGCCACGGTGCGGCATCGCACCGGCAAAACCAAGGGCTGCCTCAGCCGCAAAACCGGGCTCGCCATGGCCTTCAAGCTGATGGTGTCAGCCCAGACAAAATGGCGTAAACTCGATGGTGCCAACCGCATGCCTGAAATCATCGAAGGGATTGAATTCAAGGACGGGATCAAGCAACTTCAAAACGCCGCCTGATCACGCCGTCACCAACTTTCGGGCATAGCTCTTTACTTGACCGTGTATACCGGTGTTTGTCAAAGGAGTTGTCCGCCGATTTTATGCGGCGTCTCTGATTTCAGGGGCGCTGGTTTCGTTTTCGGGATTGAGCCAGACGGGTCCGGCGGGTTGCCAGTTGCGGGTTTTGCCTGACCAGCGTTCCGGGTGTTGCGCCCGTGCATTTGCATAGAGCATGGCGCGGTTAGCGAGCGTTTTGCGGTCACGGCCATCGTGGCGCGCATCTGGCGTGACGAAGCGGATGGCGCTGTGCAGGTGCTCGCTGTTATACCAGCGGGCGAAGGATTTCACCCAGGCTTGGGCGTCAGCCTTGGTGGCAAAGCCCTTGCTCGGCCAGTCCGGGCGGTATTTGCAGGTGCGGAACAACGCCTCGGAGAACGGATTGTCATTGCTGACGCGCGGGCGGCTGTAGGACGCGGTGATGCCCAGTTTCTCCATGGTGGTTTTCATCGTGGCACCCTTCATGGGGCTGCCATTGTCGGCGTGCAGCACCAGCGGGCGCAGGGTGCAGCCCTCGGCAAGCACTGCCTGCCTGATCAGGACGGCCGCCAGTTCCGCGCTTTCGCGCTCATGAACTTCCCAGCCCACGATTTTCCGGCTGAAGATGTCCACGATCAGATAGAGGTAGAAGAACATGCCAAGGGCCGGACCCGGCATCCAGGTTATGTCCCAGGTCCAGACCTCGCAGGGCGCGTTGGCCTTGTAGCTGGCGGGCGGTTTGCGCCGGATTGGAGGCTTGGCCCGGCCCCGGTGATGCTGCTGCCCATCTGCGCGAAGGATGCGGTAGAAGCTGGATTCCGAGGCCAGGTAGCGCCCCTGATCGGCCAGTCTTGGCACGATCTGGCTTGGTGGGAGACTGGCAAATTCCGTTGAATTACAGACTTCAAGCACGGCTGTGCGGTCTGCTGCGCTCAGTTTGTTGGTCGGTTCCGGACGTGGCACGAGGGGGCGCTGATCGGCGTGGATCTGGCCGTCTTTCGTCCAGCGCCGCAGGGTGCGATCGCTGATTTCCAGCTCGGCACAGGCTTTGGCGCGCCGCGCGCCTGCAGTGATGGCATCAACGATCAGAGCAACGGCGGTTTGGCGATGTGGGGTGCTGATCATGCGTCCTCTCCGTCCCCCCAGATCGCCTGGGCCTTTTTTCGCAGAACAAGTAGCGCTGCAGTTTCGGCCAATGCGCGGTCCTTGCGGGCAAGCTCGCGCTCGAGGTCCTTGACCCGCTTTTTTTCATCCTTGGTCGCCCGCCCAAGACGCGCTGTGCTGGCACGGTCCCAGTCGTTCGCCTGTTCACACGCTGATCGCCATGCCGCAATCTGCGCCGGATAGAGTCCCCGCTTGCGGCAGTATTCGGCCAGATCGGCCTCGTTCAGCGCTGCCGTTTCAAGCACGGCCGCAAACTTGTCACGCGACGACCAGCCCTCGGGGCCCGCGTCAGCGTCAGGCAAAAGCTGCCCCTTGCCGCGCGCCTCAGCCCGCCACTTGTGCAGCGTCGCCTCGGAAATCCCTTCCTCCTGCGACAACTCCCGTATGGCAATGTTATGAACCGCCCCGGGTTTACCGGAGAGTTTCTGGTTCAATAGTTAGGCTGCTTTTT
>JBLRWK010000122.1:0-4319 GCA_047921295.1 Rhodobacterales bacterium | reverse complement strand
TCTTGCCGAGAAAATTCTACTTATCCAGCCCCTTACTTTCGGGGGGGATTACCCCAGCGGCTATCGACCTGATCCACTATTGCCTCCAGTCTCGCACCGTCGGCGATCAATCCGTGTCCCGCATTCCGGAGAACGTTAGCATGTAGCAAGATGTCTTGACCACGTGTGTCCGGGACCAGAAAGCCATAGCCCTTCTTCGAATTGAACCACTTTACGTGACTTGATGCGGATCAAGGTGCGGACTGTTCTGTTCCGGTAGGCTGCCTTTGTGCCAATAGGAAGGGAGCGACCCAATGCGCCTTGCGACCGCCATCCTGCTCTGCCTCGCTACACCGGCTCTGCCACAAAACGCGGATGAAGGATCGGCGCTGTTCGCGCGCCACTGCGCCGTCTGCCACGGGGCAGAAGCGACAGGTAATGGTCCCATGGCCCCGATCCTGCTGATTCAGCCGACCGATCTTACAGCACTCGCCGCACTCGAAGGCGGGGTATTTCCGACCGAAAGAACCGTGAGACGCATCGACGGACGTGACCCCCTGGTCAGCCATGGAAGCCCGATGCCAATCTACGGCTCTTACTTTGAGGGCCGCAACGTCGTGATCAAGGTCGAAAGCGGACGCATGATGTTCACGAGCCAGCCCGTGATTGATCTGATCGAATGGCTTCGAAGCATCCAAGACTCGTAGTTTCAGATGGTCACTTTGCTCATCTGGCAATATGATCTGGGGAACTGCCGCAACTTTAATTGGCGCTTTTGACTTCGGCTCGCCGTATTCGAAAAACGCGTGGCTGTGTGTGTTATTGAAGATGACATTGTGGATGCCGATAAACCGATCAGCGTGACCAGAAACAGAATCTAAGTCTCGTCGTATGGTTTCTCACCTGTCCACCGGATTTCCACTCACTCTCTCATCGCCCTGGTCCAGTCTCTCCGCTCTTTCAATTCGCTTTTCTTCAGGCATAGAAATTCTCCGCCGTGGACCACTGCAATGGGCGGGCAGGGAGGTCGGGGAAAGAGATACCCCCGAGACCAACGGGTTTTCTCTGTCACGACTTTCACGCGAACTTGGGCGATTGAACGGGTCAAAGGGTCCCACTGTGGTATTACAACGTAGTCCTGTCCAAGCCTTGCTCCTACCCGGACCGCGATTCGGAGCCATGATTTATTGGAGCTATCAGTCCAAGGGGCGGTGCTGGGCGAAACGGATGCTCGACCTTGGCTCGCACCTTAGCGATGATGCGATTGATCCGCTCGTCGACAGGATGCAACTTGCTGCCTTTCGGCGCTTTGCGCATGACGCCCCAGACCTTGCCTGGCGCCTTGAATGCGGCCTCGCGCTCGGCGCTGACATAGCCCTTGTCGGCCCAGACCGACGTCTCCTCGCCATGCAGCAGGTCATCCCAGGCCTGGCTGTCATGCAGCCTGGCCAATTCCTATGGACGAATTGGGTGCACCGCTCGATCGGAGCGCTGCATGGCTTTGTTTAATACACGAATATGGCCTGCCAGCCTACGCCAGCAGGCCAAAATGTATTGATCGGTTACATCATGCCGCCCATTCCACTCATGTCAGACATGCTGTTGCTGCCGGATTTTGCCGGCTTGTTCGCCACCATCGCCTCGGTCGTGACGAGTAGGCCCGCGATCGAGGCTGCATATTCAAGCGCGATGCGCACCACCTTGGTCGGGTCGATAACGCCGGCCTTCAGCAAATCGCCGTAGCTTTCCGACTGTGCATCATAGCCGAACGCCTTGCTGTTGCTCTCAAGAACCTTGCCGGCCACTACAGAACCGTCGACGCCGGCGTTTTCGGCAATTTGCCGCAATGGCGCCTGAAGGGCTTTGCGGATGATTGCGATACCTGCTGTCTGGTCGGGGTTTTCCCCCTCAAGTCCAAACAGAACCTTGCCCGCATGCACCAGGGCGACACCGCCGCCTGGCACAACGCCTTCCTGCACAGCGGCACGGGTCGCGTTCAACGCATCATCGACCCTGTCCTTGCGTTCCTTCACTTCGACCTCGGTCGCGCCGCCCACCTTGATCACAGCGATGCCGCCCGCAAGCTTGGCAAGACGTTCCTGTAGCTTTTCGCGGTCGTAATCCGAGGTAGTCTCTTCGATCTGGGCGCGGATCTGTGTCACACGTGCAGCTATGGCCGCCGTATCTCCCGCGCCTTCGATCACGGTTGTCGTGTCTTTGGTGATGGTGACCTTCTTGGCACTGCCCAGCATGTCCATCGTGACGCTTTCCAGCTTGATGCCAATCTCTTCCGAGATCACCTGACCGCCTGTCAGGATGGCGAGATCCTCCAGCATCGCCTTGCGACGATCCCCGAATCCTGGTGCCTTAACGCCCGCGACTTTCAGACCGCCGCGCAGCTTGTTGACCACCAGCGTGGCGAGTGCTTCGCCGCTGATGTCTTCGGCAATGACCAGCAGCGGCTTGTCCGCCTCCATGACGGCTTCCAGCAGCGGAACCAATGGTGCCAGAGATGTCAGCTTTTTCTCGTGAATCAGGATGACGCAATCTTCCAGCGTCACCATCATCTTGGTCGCGTCTGTCACAAAATAGGGGCTGAGATAGCCACGGTCGAACTGCATCCCTTCGACCACCTCGGTTTCCGTCTCAAGACCCTTGTTCTCTTCGACGGTGATCACGCCCTCGTTGCCAACCTTGGCCATAGCATCCGCAATCTGTTGACCGATGGCCGCCTCGCCATTGGCAGAGATGGTGCCGACTTTCGCGATCTCGGCCGTATCACCAACGGGCCGTGACATCGCCTTGACCTCGGCGACGACGGCCGCAACGGCCTTGTCGATCCCCCGCTTGAGGTCCATCGGGTTCATGCCTGCCGCGACGGCCTTCATGCCTTCCATGACGATGGCCTGCGCCAGAACGGTCGCAGTGGTCGTGCCATCACCAGCCTCGTCATTGGTGCGCGACGCGACATCCTTGATCAACTGGGCGCCCATGTTCTCGAAAGGGTCAGCAAGCTCGATCTCTTTGGCGACCGTCACACCATCCTTGGTGATGCGCGGTGCGCCGTAGGCTTTGTCGATGACCACATTTCGGCCCTTGGGGCCGAGTGTGACCTTGACCGCATTGGCAAGCGTATTGATGCCCTTGAGCATACGGTCACGAGAATCCGTGCCGAATTTTACGTCTTTTGCAGACATGTCAGTATTCCTAAATCAAAAAAATGAGAAAAACCGGCGGGGTTCAGGCGAGAATGCCGAAAACATCGCTTTCTTTCATGATCATCAGCTCTTCGCCGTCGATTTTTATTTCGGTGCCTGACCATTTGCCGAACAGGACCCTGTCGCCCGCTTTGACATCCATCGCAATCCGCGCGCCAGTGTCGTTTTTTGCGCCCTCACCGACGGAGACAATTTCGCCGATCTGCGGTTTTTCCTTTGCGGTATCGGGAATGAACAGCCCGCCTGCGGTTTTTTCGTCACCTTCGATGCGACGAACAAGGACACGGTCGTGGAGGGGAGTAAACATAGTGGAAATGCTCCTTCTGAAGATTTCCGGGGATGGGCGGCATGCGTAGAGACGCATTGGCACTCGCCGCACCAGAGTGCCAATGTAAGTCAACTGGCTATCCTGTGAGGCCGCCGCAAGAGCCAAGCCAACTATATTCAGTCCACGCGCATCTGTTTTGGTTCGCACCCCTGCTTGAGGACTTCTTTTACCTTATTCCGTCCGCATAGTAGGAGTTGGAAAGTGCAGAAAGCTTGCCCCGCTTGAACGGCCGGTTCGGTGAAGCTGCGGCGCGGCATTGAACTGATGAACGGAGGTCGGCTTCGGGCCGTCCTCGCCGACGATAATATCCCTCGGCGGGACGACGCCGCACCACATACGCGCCAAGTGCCATCCTGCGCTTACTCTTGCTCCAAACGACCTTCGACAATGGTGGTCTAATCCCACATTTCCTTATAAGATCGCGAATATCTCAGCCAAAGGGTTTCAATGTGCCGAGCTCAATAATTGAAGAAGATCTGATAATCGAAGGCAACCTTAGTTCAAGCGAGGGAAGTGTCGATGTCAAAGGCCGTGTGGTTGGGGATGTCAGGGCCGAGACGATCAAGGTTCACGTGAGCGGGTCGGTGGACGGGGCATTGTCGGCGAATAAGATCACGGTTGAAGGTAACCACAATGGTAGCTTGAGTTGCGACTATCTAAAGCTCGCTTCGACTTCACAGGTCGAGGCTGATGTCGTGGCCAAGGAGATGGAAACGGATAGCGGCGCCAAGGTTAAGGGGTAACCGCCCCGTTGATACCGCAGCTTACGCGGCTTGACTGTCTATTGCGGATAT
>JBLRWK010000121.1:0-4619 GCA_047921295.1 Rhodobacterales bacterium | reverse complement strand
CGGATTGAACGCCTGAAGGAAACCGCCCTGCATGGGCAGTTCGCCTCCAAGATCGTTGAAAGTGTTCTCGGCTACCACGGCCCGGCTGGCGGGGCAGATTACAACGTCTCAACCGAACAAAATATTCTGCGTGGCAGCGTCGATCTGGCGCTTGGCCGCTTTGGCGGCAAGACGCCTGACATCGTGGCACCATTCGAGCTGAAGGGCGCGGATGTTCGCCGCATCCCTGACCTCTGCCCACACCTGACCGTGAGCCCAAGCTGACAACCAGTCTTCAGGAATGGTGGAGCCTGCCCGACTTCGCCGCCTTACGCGCCGAAGTGAAGAAGGTGTTCAAGGCCGAGATCCCGCTGGCCGATCGCTTCGACTGGGAAGACTGGATCAACCGCGACCGCGCCGAGATCACCAGCCTGACCGCCGAAATCGCTCAGGTCGAAGCCCAGATCGACAGCATCGTCTATGATCTGTTCGAACTGATCGAAGACGAAATCGCGCTGCTGGAAAGCGCTGCGTTACCAAATGGCTGGTTGGATAGACTTCTCCGCACTCACAGGCACTCAAGTGGTCGCCATTTGGGAGGCGGTCTTCCGACCCCTTAGTGGGTCGTGAAGATCATTGCTTGAAGGGCTTCGGGTACTTTGAAGGTCAACTTGGTGCCAGGTCGAACCCCAAGTCTCTTCGCGTTATACAGGTATGCGACAGTAAGGCACGCCTTGAGATAGGCTTCCCCAAAGCTTTTGCATGGGCGGTCTGCGGGTGTGCCGAATACAGAGGGGAAGCCCTTTGAGACCTTTTTGAGAACAAAAAGGAAAAACCAGCCTGCCTCGTTGCGATGAAAAACGACCGAGCGCAAGTTCTTGACGCTTGCATTGGGATGTTGAGAGGCAAGAACCGGGGTGAGCATGTCAGTATACTCTCCGAAACCTGTTGCGGTTTCACGGCCGGCAACGAGCAATTTCTTGAGCATGGCTTTGCCGTCCTCGATCTGTTTTTCTGTGAGGTCTACCTTTACGGGCATTCGGTTTCCTTTCAGGGAAAGTCTTTTGAAATGTGAACCCTTTCAATCAAGGGTCTGGATGTGGCGATTTGAGTGGAGGGTCTGCTGGTCTTTGCGTGGGTTCACGTTCCTTTCATTCTTGAATGAATGTTGGATCGACCGACGGTTCTCGGAAACGCGCTTCACTAAAAAATTCATTTTGTTTGAGGCGTGTATCGAGCCGGGCTATGAGGCGGGTGCTGCATCACGGCATGGGTTACCGTGTTGCAAAACGAGTGACCCCGTTGTGACCTTGAAACGGCAGAGATCTCAGCATGAGCTTCGTATTGGGTGGGACAGCGCGAGATCCAACAACGGTATACCACGGCTCAGATCTGGCTGCCCCATCAGCGCCATCGCTGATAGTCAATGCTGATGACGTGATTACCTATGATCAGGGGAGGCCGACCTCCAAGTTCGGGGAGAACCGCGCATGCCACGTCCTCAAGGGGATCAGGACGAAGCAAAAGTTGATAGACGCGCTCCTGTGCGGCGTCCAGGGCTTCCGGCCTGCTGGCAAAGGGACGCGACTCTGGGGTGCCAGTTACCTCGGGAAAACCTTCGGGCACATCCTTGAACACAACGTCTCCTACCCAGCCGCCATTGCGCGGCAGGACGACGAGGGCAAGGATATTTGAAGCGTTCATGTAGCCGAACGGGTGCGAGGACGGCGTATAGGCGGGCGGCAAGTCGCCACGATCTTTCAAGGACTGGATGAACTCTGCCAAGGTCTCTTGGCCGGCGCGGATCTGCGCATCGGAGTAGCGGTCGTCTTTCACAGTATGGCTCCTTATCTGTGACGGGTTGGGCGTCAGCATCATGCTGACAGAGGGAAAATGAGATCGTCCCAATCGAGGCAGAAACGCCGCAGGTCACTTTTCTCAATTTTTTTGGGATAGGTGGGCGAAGCGTGTTGCCAGCGATTTGGGCAACCCCGATAAGCCGAACATGGGGCTGATGACTTAGAAGAACGCCGACAAGGGTCTACCCCAGCGCAAGTCCGACGTCGGGACGGCCAAGAGCTATCTCGGCGAGGCCGAGATCCGGGAGCTCAGCCGTTTGCAGATCCCAACTGTCTGTCGTTCAGGTTAAGATCTGGTAAATCCAGTTATGGTTGGCGGTTGCTCCAATTCGAGACCAAGCTCAATTGGTCGATCTCCGATCTGGTATCTCGATGTCCGCCATGATCAGTCCCCTTCTATGACTGCATCACGATCTCAGACGAGCTGTTCTTCAAGAGGTGACTGAATTGCTCGCCGCAATCAACTGCCCGAAAAACTGAGCGGTTTCCGGTAAAATCGATGGAAGACATCTTCAGGCCAAGACCGCTTTCCCTTTGTCATCCGGATTCGAGAAAGCCTTCAATGGTTTCAACTCGCGCTATGGTATCCACATATCCAATGTCGATCAGATCCCCGACATAGCCAGGTTCGAACAAAAGGTAACTCTCAAGCCGTCCATCACCGCCCCACGCCCCGGCGCTGCGCAACAGCATGCGCACCGTGCGAGGAAGGTCGGACGCATAGGTCTGCGCAATTGTTCTTAGGTCTTTCGACGGGCTGAGAAGAATACTGTCGATGACGCGCAGTGGCGTCTTGTCCCTCTGATCCTCCCGAATGAGAGAGACAGTATGGTTGATGCGCAGCATGCGCTCCTGGTCGGCCTCAAGATTGTCGTTAAACAAAATGTCGAGAGAGTGGCCCGCCACCTCTCCAAATGTCGGCCCTTTCTTGCTCGCTGCCCGCGTAGCAGAATCGATGTGTGTGTCGCGCGTTCCGATCACGAGAATGCGTTCTGCCCCCGTTCGGATCGCGGGCGACAATGGCGACGTCGAGCGCAGCGCGCCATCGCCGAAGAAGGCCGTATCAATACGAACGGGAGAAAAGGCAAATGGCAAAGCGGCTGATGCCAGTATATGCCTCGGCGTGATGTGAACACGCCGGCCAATCCGTCGGGCACGTTGCCAATCAGATATAGTCTTGTCGCCCTCGAAGAAGGTGACAGCTTGACCGCCCTCATAGCTTGAGGCGGTGATGCATAGCGCATGTAGCGCCTTACTACGGACAGCGTGTTCGAGATGAGACCGGTGAAACTCGCGCTCAAGCAGTCTCTTGAGCGGACCATAGTCCAATAGACCGCCGGCGGCGCTAAAGCCAAGATATCCGAACATCATTGTGCTGGCCAAGCGCCCAGTTGACAGCAGCAGCGACAAGGCGTCCGTGTTATAGATTGCGTCGCATCTCAGACCGCGCCAGAGGGACTCAAGATGCTTTGTGCCCCGCTGAAAATCGTTTGCCGCAACACCGATGGACGCGGCATTGATTGCCCCAACAGAAGATCCACAAATGATCTGGAAGGGGGAGCGACGTGCCCCGGTGATCTCAGCCAAAGCCCTGAGGACACCCACATGATACGCGCCGCGCGCACCGCCGCCTTGAAGCACAAGCGCTGTTTTAGGGCCTTGCTCCATTGTCGCTCCCACATCTGCCCTTGTCACAATGCCGATGCTACGTCGTTCTATCACTGCTCGCCACCCCGGCACCTTATCGGCTATAGCCCACGATGCAAAACCCGAGAACACGTGCGCATAGCAGCGGTGACTTGCAAATCACGTCGCGTGGCGGCTCTCCCGCCAGACAATGAAGACACCGCTCACCACGATCACGGAGGCACCGACCGGCGTCCAGAACCGCGGTGTATCCGCCCAGACAAGCCAGCCCAGCGGAGACGTCCGGATCACAACACTATGCCTGTGGTCTCGCGGCCCGAAAGCATGATCGCATTCGAGCCGCAGAACGTCTTCTTGAACGGCGATAGACCGAGTAAATGTCGGAATCAGGCGCTCCAACCGCATATCAAGTAGCCGTGCTGATCCACCAAGTCCCCTAAATCCTCAAGGATACGCAGATAGCATGGGAGAAGGTCTTCCCAATCCATCTCCCGCGCGTCCCAGCCGTGGAACTCATCAGGCAGCGTTTCCGGCACCACATCCAGGGTCAGACCTGCTTCCTCAAGGTCATCCAGAAGCTGGTCTTCCATTCGTTCAATCATCTCTGGCGAGACCGCGAAGTCAGTATAGTTTGAGTCGATTGGCTCAGGCTCCGGCGTGCACATCAGCTCAAAGAAGTCACTGTGATTGCGCAGATAGAAGACAGAGTCTTCTTCTCCTGGCACGCCAAAAAACACATCAAGTCCCATGGGTATCCCCTTCTGTGGGAGGTTGCGTGCCGGAAGTGGCACGTGGAATGTAAATGGATCTGAGTTCAGAAATCCGGAAACGAGAGAACGAGATTTTCCGATCAACCGACCGGTTGGGCCAATGGCTCGAGAACATTACGACAGGGAAACCGCGATCCAGGGCGCTGCAAAAACGGTCGGTCAGGCCAGCCTCAACCCGGCGTGCGAGAGAGGCATATTGGCACCAACCACGTGCAAAAAATCGATGCCGGGCAACGACAGGTCGGTTTCCCAGACAGCGCGTCGGGAACAGCTCTCTATGACTGCGGTGCTTCTGCAAGGCGGTGAGGGTGATAGTGCCCCACGGGGTGGTGTAGGTTGTGGCTGAGGTGGTCACCGGCGAAGT
>JBLRWK010000120.1:0-4751 GCA_047921295.1 Rhodobacterales bacterium | reverse complement strand
AAAACGCGTCAGAAATGGACGCCTCAAGATGCTTGAAGGATACAGTTGCTAGTTTCAATTCGATCGATTTCCGCTTCAATCACGGCTCGATAAGGATCTGAAAGGAGAGCGACTACTTGTTTAGTAGTAGCGGCACTTTCGTAGGAAAGCCAAGCAGGAGATTTTTTCAAGAAAGAAAAGTTATGGTGCAAAATAGAGTAAAAAGGAATCGCATAGCTCGCCCCCTGTCGCGCCACAGCAACAAGTATTAGAGTTATAAGATCATCTTTAGATATACTCTGAGAAGAAAAAATCCTTTTCTTAAGTCGCAAAACAGTGTCATCTTCCGGGATTATAAGGTGATTAGCTATGTCGTAAACCTGACCATATTCAAGTTCTTCCAGTTCTAAATCAAGGCGACTGATATCTAGCGTTGATCCGTGAGTAAATCCTTTTTTGACAACCCACTGAGAAAGTCCTATCTCCCCCCTCTGAATCGTGACTTCTTTATCGTTCGTCAATCTTAGATTTTTCCAATATTTCAAAAATCCTTGGCTGGACAGAACTTCATGACCAACAGATAAAGCGAAAGAACAGTAGTGGAAGCCTGAATTTTTCTCTGAATATTCCCATCTAAAATTGGTCAAATTCCTTTTGGCTTCTTTACTTACAGCATAATTAGACGCCGCCCCCACAAAATCGCAATCTATTTTCTCTGCATCCTTGATCCAATCTGACTTCTCCGAAACAGGGAACCAAACAGAGTCATTTAAAATAACGAGCCGATCTAGTGTACTTAGCTCTTCTGAGAGAATAAGTATAGCATCCCTGTATCCACCAAAATCATAACCAAAGTTACTCCTCTCGATAAACTTCCAAGAACGCATAAGCAAAACTTTCCGCTCACAATCTTGCAATGGTAAGTTGGAGACAACAAGTGGAGAGTATCCACTGGCTGCAATGTAATCAATTGATTGCAGATGTGATTCGAGCAGGCCTCTGCTCGGATAAATAAGATAGATAGCCACCTTATTGCACCTAGCTTTCTCCCCCTTAAAAATCTTTAACGTGTGCCGCGTTTGTAAATCATATAGTAGAGTTCCAAGAAGATAGTCAAAGAGCCGCGCGTGCACACCAAGAAGTTTGCGGTTTATTCGGCGAATTTCACGACGAATTTTCCAAAAGTTTGACATTACACAAGCCTATTCGTTGATGACCCAGAAGCAATAATTGCTATATTGAGTAAATTTTCGATTTGCAAGTTTTGGCCTATCGATGCCAAACTTAGCTCAGGACCCATTGATCTGCTTGAGGTCGCCTCAGCTGCGTGATTCAAGCTCCCGAGCTGACGGGGGTGACGGTGAGCAATCTTTTCTGACTGACGGACGCACAGATGGCCCGGCTTCGGCCTTTCTTCGAAGAGCCATGGCATGCCGCGGCTCGATGACCGGCGTGTGTTGAGCGGTTGCGATGCACCGAAGGAGTATGGCCATGCGAAGACGTTATACAACCGTTGGAAGCGATGGGGCGACAAGGGCATCTTCGCCCGGATGATGGAAGGTCTGGCCTCTGAGGCGGCTGTTCCGAAGACGGTGATGTTCGACGCGACGTACTTGAAGGCACACCGCACGGCGACCAGCCTACGGTCGAAAAGGGGGGCCTGATGACCAAAGGGGCCGCCTGAACGGCCGAAGCAAGGGCGGCATGAACACCAAACTGCACGCTGTCACCGATGCGCAAGGTCGTCCGATCCGGTTCTTCATGCCCGCAGGCCAGGTCAGCGACTACATCGAGGCAGCTGCCCTGCCGGGCGGTTTGCCAAAGGCGGAGTGGCTGCTGGCCGACCGGGGATATAACGCGGACTGGTTTAGAGATGCGGTGAAAGACAAGGGGATAAAGCCTTGCATCCCGGGCCGGAAGTCGCGCGCCAAGCCCATCAATTACGACAAGCGCCGCTAAAAACGATGCAACAGGATCGAGATCATGTTCGGGCGCTTGAAAGATTGGCGACGGGTCCATAAGCAGTCTGCACAAACGTATCCGGCATGTCGGCTCTACTGCGCGCTTGAGCTGAACCTGCGCATCAAACCCCGCAAGCGGCTGAAACGTGAGAAGCCTGACGTGCTGGCGGTGCCAGACGCGCCGAATGTGACGTGGTCGATGGACTTCATGGCCGACAGATTGGGTGACGGCCGTGCATTCCGCCTGCTGAACGTGCTGGATGACTTCAACCGCGAGGGGCTGGGGATCGAAGTTGATTTCTCGCTACCCGCCGAACGGGTCATTCGCAGCCTGAACCGCATCATCGAGTGGCGCGGCAGGCCTGGGAAAATCAGAGTTGATAACGTCCTAGCTCGGAACGAAACGCAGTTTTGGGCGTCAGATCACAGGACATCCGCGCGACCGGATGCCTGCGGTGATAGTTGCCCAGGCGGGCTCCGCCGTCAAGAAGTGGTCTCTTCCATAGCAAATACAGGGTCAGCCTGGTTGCCGCCCTCACCGTCCTTAAGACGAGATCCTAAATCCCAAGCGGAAGGCCCGAACATTATCTACGAGGTCGCATGACGCGCCTCCACGGCTCTCCAGAGAGGGGTCCTTCCGCCTGGGCTCGTCCCTTCAAAGAAGGGGCGATAGGGTTCGCCGGATTTGATCACGGCGTGAATGGTGCGGGCCATCTTTGCGGCGATGGCAGTATAGGCCTTGCGGCGCAAATCTGGGTTATGGCGATCCTGGGCGATGTAGCGTTCGAATTTGTCACGGAAACTGTTGGTCTTCTTCAGGACCGCCGTCTGCCCAGCCAGCCATAAAGTGCGGCGTAGGCGAGCATTGCCATACTTGGAAATCTTGCTGCGGCCACGGAACATGCCGGACTGGACGGTAGCCAAATCCATGCCGCAAAACTTCAGAAACTGCCGGTGATGGCGGAACCGACGCAGGTCGCTTGCCTCCGCAAGAATGGTGAGGGCATTGATTGGCCCGATGCCCGGAATAGTGCGCAGCAGCTGGTAATCAGGCCGATCACCCAGCAGTTCAACGGCACGATCTTCAATGGCATTGCGCTGGCGGATCAGGCTTCTCCCCTCGGCCAGCATCATGCGGAACATGTGGATGGCGTCCGAGTCCGGTGCGACGGGCAGCCCAGCAGACACCTTCGCTGTCTCGTAAATATCTGACAACATGCGCGACTTCTCGACCTTTCGCCCGACCACCTCCCACGCGGCCTTGGTGAACTCCTCCTTGGTCATGGCAGAGATCATGTGCGGAGACGGAAACATCTCCAGGAACGCCAGAAACCAATCAGTGCGTGAGCTACGGTGAAAACGGTCGGCTTCGGGAAAGTAGAGTGGCAGGTAATGGGTTAGGATGCGATGCCACAGTTCTGTCTTCGCCCGTGACACAGCATCATGGGTCTTGGACAACTCTTGAATGTCGTTCGTGCCAGCCACCATCGGGTCCTGAAAGATCTGCACCGCGCCGATCTGCAGCATGTGCAAGATGACCTGTGCATCTTTGGGGTCGTTCTTGTCCCAGCTGTTGTGCAGGGCCTCTCGGGTGCGGGCCAGGGCGACCGAAGATACCAGCTTCAGATCGAACCCCGCCATGCCGAGATGATACATCAGAACACGGTGATAGTTGCCGGTAGCCTCAAAACCAATCCGGACAGGCAAGCCATAGTCCCGCAAGATGGTGACCAAGCGCGTGAAGTCTTCGGTGGTGTTCGTGATCGTCAGACGCCGGCGACGCGTCTTGCCCGGCACCGCGATCAGCACCTCATGGCGGTGCTTGGAAATGTCGATGCCTGCCAGAACACGGACATCTACAGTATGCTCAACCTTGGTCATAGCCAGTCTCCTCCATAGTGTGGCTCGCAAAACCACTATAGAAGATCCGAGGCCCGGTTATGGCCGCCCGCTGCGCAATTTAGAGGCTGCGCAGGCGACCATAACCTTCAACTGCGCGTCATTCCCAACATGCTATGGCCCCGAATACATCAGTGAAAAGCTGAGAGAATGGGCGGAGAAACAAGGCATCACTATCGAGCACATCCAACCCGGACAGCCCCAGCAAAACGCCTATGTCGAACGCTACAACCGCACCGTTCGGCACGAATGGCTGGACCAATATATCATCGAAAGTATCGAGGAGGCTCAGGATCAAGCCACGCAATGGCTCTGGACATATAACAACGACCGCCCGAACATGGGCATCGGCGGCATCACACCTGCCATGAAACTGAAAATGGCCGCGTAAATTCTACGAATACACCCCGTCAAAAAGGGGGAGATTACCGATGTTGACGCGCAATGAAGGATATCGGAACCCCGAGGCGGCTTAATGCGAAACGCGAATTAGCTGTTAAGGTAAGAGACGTGTGAGGAGGTCAACGAACTATGGGAGATTGATCGGACAGATCCGGACCGGGAAAACCATTCGTCACCAACAAGCGAAATAGCTTTGAAAGTTGATTTGGACCAGGTTCGCGCATCACCATACCGGCCCGCGGCCATGAAAAGCGCCGCATACAGAGGCCTGATACATGACCGCATCCAATCACACGCTCATACGTTCAAAAAAACCACTTGCACAGGCGGCATCCAACATGGTGACGCCTGATCAGGCGGCGGCTTGAACGTGGCGGATCCCGTCGCGGAACTCAATCCCTTGGATGATCTCAGGCAGGCGGCTTTGGCCATCGAGTTTGCGCCATTTCTTGTGCGCTGGTCCCCCAAAGGCGCGCGCCTGATCGATCATGCCCCATTCGGTCACTGGAA
>JBLRWK010000119.1:0-4951 GCA_047921295.1 Rhodobacterales bacterium | reverse complement strand
GGGCAGCGCATGGGCAGAAAGGCCAAAAATTGGCGCAAAGCGCCGGTCCGCAAGATCGCGGTGCGCGCATTGAACTCGTCCCGCGAGTGCGCGCCAATTGCGTCTCATTCGGTCAATTCTATCGCGACCTGGCGCACGAAACCATCGTCAAGCCCGCGCGCCACGTAGATGCGTGCTCATCGCGCACGGCCTCGGGTAATTCCCTCAGTCAGCGGGTTTCGCGTGCGATGTCGGCTGCCCTGACGTGGCAGCCTGTGGTATGCCCGTAGCAGGCTCGTGCGGGGCAATGCGCAGTGCGCGCAGGGCATTGAGGATTACGGCAACGTCGATCACCTCCTGCAGGAGCGCCCCCTGCACCGGCGTGAGATAGCCATAGGCAGCAGCGATCATGCCGAGGACAGAGAGACCGATACCGGCGACGACGCTCTCAACGGCGATCCGCCGCGAGGCGCGCGCGATCTCGATCCCCGGGCCCAGCCGGTCAATCCGGTCGACAAGCAGCACGACGTCAGCCGCCTCGGCGGAGGCCGCAGCGCCACGCGCCCCCATCGCGACACCGACATCGGCTGCAGCAAGCGCCGGGGCGTCGTTCACCCCGTCACCCACCATCATGACCGGGCCGTGCTTGCGCTCGGAGAGCACGAGCAAGACCTTCTGATCCGGTGTCAGCCCGGTGCGCAGCCCGTCGAGACCCAGCCCCTCGGTCACGCGCTCGGCCACATCTGCGCGGTCGCCCGTGGCGAGCAGGATGCGCGAGATGCCCTGGCGGCGCAGCCCGTGCAGCATCGCGGCCGCGCCCTCGCGCAGCGGGTCAGACATCACCAGATGCCCGGCCATCTGCCCGTCGACCGCCACGGCGACAAGGACAGATCCCGCGCCCTTGGCAGGATGGTCGCCCGCCGCCCGCCCGACCCGGGAGGCCACGAAATCGTCTCCGCCCACGATGACGCGGCGGCCCGCGACACGGCCCACGACCCCTTCACCCGGAAACTCGGCCACCTCGGACGGAACTGGCAGCGTGAAGCCCCGCGCCCTGGCGGCGGCGACGATGGCCTGTGCGACCGGGTGCTTGGAGGCCTGGTCGAGGGATGCGGCAAGGGATAGAATGTCGTCCTCGGCCATGCCACCCGCGCTGTCGATCGACACGATGCGCGGGCGACCGTCCGTCAGCGTGCCGGTCTTGTCGAGTATCAGCGTGCAAATGCGCGCCATTGTCTCGAGCGGTCCCGCGCCCTTGATCAGCACGCCGAATTGCGCCGCACGTGACAGACCCGCGACCAGCGCCACCGGCACGGCCAGGATAAGCGGGCAAGGCGTTGCCACGACCAGCACGGCGACCGCGCGGATCGGATCACCGGTGAACCACCATGCTGCGAAGGCGATACTGACGGTAACCGCGAGAAAGCCCAGCGACCAGCGGTCCGCCAGCCGCGACATCGGCGCCTTCGACGCCTGCGCTTCCTCGACCAGACGAACGATCCCGGCATAGGTGCTGTCCTTGGCCTCGCGCACAGCCGTCAGATCGAAGGGCTCGCCCGCATTGGTCGAGCCGCTCATCGCGTCGGCCCCGCGCGCCAGTCGGACCGGCAGCGACTCGCCGGTGAGCGCCGAGGTGTCAAGGAAGGCCGTGCCGGAGGCCACCGTGCCGTCCACCGGAACAACGTCACCCTGCCGGATCAGCAGGCGATCACCGGGGGCGAGTTCGTCGAGCGGCACCTCCTCCAAACCGCCGTTGCGGTGCCGGGTCGCCGTTCGGGGCACGCGGGAAAGGAGGTCCTGCATTGAGCGACGGGCACGGCCCTCGGCAAAGGCCTCAAGGAAGGTCCCGCCGGAATACATCACCGCGACAACAGCAGCGGCCAGCGTCTCGCCGAAAACGAGAGCCGCCGACATGGACAGCGCGGCGACGATATCAAGGCCCACTTCGCCGCGCCCGATGCTGCGGACGATCTCAACCAAGAGGCCTGCGAGCGCGGGAACGACCCCGGCGATCCAAACAAGGTTCGCGATATCGGGCAGGCCTGCGAAGTAGAATGCAAGTCCGGCAATCAGACCGGCTGCGGCCAGCAGCAGGAGCGCGGTCTTGAATCGATCGGTACGGGTCTGTTCCAAGCAGCTCAACTTCCCACGGCTGAGGCGATCGCCTCTGGTTCTTCGGAAAAAATCGTCCGACTTCCACGCCCCTTGCGTTTCTTTCATCATCGCGCATGAGAAACAGCGCGTCGAGTCCACGTTGTCTTGAGAGCGCCGCGCCCCTCTGTGCACCGCGCATAATCAGCGCCGTCGCCCAGGCGTCGGCGGCGGCACAACCGCAGGCCACGACGATTGTGCAGGCGGGATGCGCGATCACGGGCAGGCCGTGTTTCCAAGACCGGCCTTACCTCGGCCGCGTCCAGCCACGGCAGACAAGTAGCGCATGCTCCCCAGTAGAGGCCGGATCGCCATCCATCGGCTGACAGTATCGGACAAAAAAGCATGGGTGCGAAGGGCAAGGAAAAGGCGCTGCACAGATACGTGCAGCGCCATGATGTCTCACTCTTGCCTTGCCACGCCCGACACGCGGACACGCGCGTCAGACTTAACTCGTAGCTGACCGATTGCGCCCCAGCAGACCGATGCCAATAAGCAAAAGCACCACGACCCCAATGATCGCCAAGGTCAGATTTGGCAGATAATAGGTGGTGTAGACCTCCCATCCCAAACGGCGCAGCAATTCGCTGACTTCGGTATAGTTTCCAACCAGATGCCCCCCAAGGGTTCCGGTGATTCCGACCAGCACCACACCGATACCGGCCAGCAGAACCATGATCCAGCGCGAGAGACCTTGCCAGATCGCCTCTCCATGGCGATAGCGGATGAAGGCCAGCAGAGTGAAATACGCCAGCGACCAGCTAGCCATCAGCATGTGGTTGCGTCCCATCGGCGTGGAGGAGAGCGTCTCCCATGGCCAGACCAACAGACCGACACCATAAGCGAGCGCGCCGAGGAGCATCCCGAGCACCAGAAACACCGGCAAGGCGCGATCCATCGCCTTCCCCAGCGCGCCGTCATTGAATGCGCGGATGACGATGCAAAGCGATGAAACCATCCACAGGGCGATCGGGAAGTGGATCAGAACAACGTGATAGGCGGCCATGATTCAGGCTCCTTTCCGGGAAGCGATAGTTGCGTTCAGGGCTACGCCGAAGGCCGCGATCAGCAGCACGCCAGCCAGCAGCGTCATCAACCACTGTTGGCGGATTTCGGTTCGGAACTCATGTTCGATGCCGTAATGCGCCAGTTGTTCGGGGGTGTGGCGCGCACGCACCGGAACACGCCCGGCGATGCTGCTGGCGCCGCCATGAACCGCGCTGTTGAGCGACGGCCAAGTAACCTGCCCCGGGTAAAACAGCGTGACATCGCTCCAGGTGTCGCTCCATTGGGGCGTGCTACCGGCAAAGCGGGTGGCCATGATATCGGCCTCGCGCGCCAGCCCCAGGCTGAAGGGCAGCGACACATAGTGCCAGCGCCCGCCAGTCGCGTTGCGGTGGATGGCAAAGGCCACGTCATAGGTGCCGTGATCCTGCAGGATCTTGTCGTCCAGCGGCGCGCCGGTGTCGAGCGCGCGCGCAAGCGTTACGTTCCAATAACCATCGGCCCAGCGACCATCGGCACGGATATCCCCGCGCGAGCCGCTGCCCGCCCGAATGATCCGGCGTGGCAAAACATCGCCGTTCTGCCATCCCGCATCGGGATCGAAGGGCACTGCCGCATCCCTCAGCAGGGCATAGGTCTGGTCTTGCGAGATGCGCCCATTCCGCACATCGTCCCAGTTCAGCGCACGATACCCGGCCGATGCGACATCGTACATGACGCGCGGTTGCTTGGTCTCGGAATCCCAGTTGGTGGAGTAGCTTGACGATCCTTCGTCACCGTCGCGCCCGGTGCTGATGTTCTGGTCGTCAGCTGCCTTAACCGGATTGGAGCGCGCACCGCGCCAGTGCCAGAGATCAAGGAAATACCCCGCCTCGCGCAGTTGCGCCAAGTCGCTATCCGGGGCCATGTCATCCCATTTGCCCAGCCTGTTGCGGGTCATCGGCAGGTATTTCGTCACCTCCTCCGGCGCTTCGTCGGTCAGACCGGCCAGACCGTCCCCGATGGTGATGTAGCCACCATAGCGGCTGAATTCCGGCACGCTGCCGTCATCAAGCATCATCGCCACGCGGTCTTCATGCGTGCCGTGAGGGTTGGGGCCGGGCATGTCACCGCCCTCTCTGATCCAACTGCCGTTTTCATAGCGGACGACGTCATGGAGTATGCCCATGCTGGACGAGGGCCAGCGATAGCGGAAAAAGATATCCCGGTCATTATAAGCCGCCTGCACCTGAAGCGGCACAGTAAGCGTTTCGGGAATACTAATGTTGCGTTCGGGATCATCGCGCACGACACCCGTGCCGTGGGTTACCCACGATACGATAAGCGCGCCCGAGAACAGCGCAAATGCGCCGATCAGCTTCATGTTCTGCATGCTGGAACTCCTGCTTGCTTGCGACTCGGGCCTCAGCGGTGAAAAGTCATTCAGAAAACAGCGCTGACCCCAAGACATTTGAAATGAATATCCGATCCGCTCGTAAAGAGACTTGATCCAAATCAACTGCTTGTGATCGCCATTTCTCAAGCCATTGTGTCTGCGTAGCCGGCACATCCAATACCGCTTCCGCCCGACGCGACCGCGTTCTGGACGACCCGCGGATTTGTGCAGCAGAGCGCGCCAAAATGGCAATATTTGACGCTGCCCGTAGCAAGGTTATCACGGCAATTTCGTGGCTCACTTTTGCGCTGCCGTTCTCAGCTCGCCTATTTTAAGACCTCTGCATAACACGCGCCATCGCCGATATCCCCCGCCCGGCGGCACCGCCGGGCAGCGCCTGCCTGCCCCCCGGCAGGCGCTTCGAACGGCCCAACACGTTGC
>JBLRWK010000118.1:0-5023 GCA_047921295.1 Rhodobacterales bacterium | reverse complement strand
CCCAGTGCTCGGCCAGAATCTCCCGTGGGACGCCCCGTCTTTTCATCTTGTTGGTCACGATGAACTGGCTGTAATGGCTCTTCCGGACATTCGCCGAGATACTGTCGGTTTGTAGGTAGGTGCTGACCAGCGGCGTATCGACAAAGGCAAAGGATCCTGTTTCCGCCAATCGCGAGAAGAAATCCCAATCCTGGTCCGAGCGCAGCTTTTCGTCGAACCCGCCGAGGCGCTGCGCCGCCGCGCGGGTGCAGATCGCAGTTTGTGGGCTGACGAGGTTGCGCTGCCACAACACCTCGTGCAGATCCCCCTCGAGTACGGTTTCATCCGGGCCGGGCACGCAGGCTACGCGCCGTTTGCCCCGGTGAAACGCCGGATCGCGACCGTAGACGATCTTGATGCAATAGATGCAGACGCAATCGGGCGGAGCGGCGGCGAGACGCGCCATCTGTTGCGAGAGCTTGCCGTCGAGCCATTCGTCGTCACTGTCCTGAAAGGCGATGAACGCGCCGCGCGCAGCCTGAATGCCGGTATTGGTCGCCCCCGCCACGCCTTTATTGCGATCATGGCGGATAACGCGCAGCCGCGGATCGGCTACGCCCTTCAGCAGTTCGGTGGTACCATCGGTCGAGGCATCGTCGACCACGATCAGCTCGATCTCGCGGTAATCTTGGCTGAGCACGCTGTTGATTGCCCGCAAGAGCGTACGCGCGCGATTGTAGGTAGGCAGGATGACGGAAATAGATTTGTGGTCTTGAATGCCCTCTGTCATTTGTGTGGCAATTCCGATTCGTACAGCCCTTGATTCTTAAGTTGTCTTTTTATGTTCCAATTTGCGTATGGAATGTATAAAAAATCAAAAACATATCTGGTCCAGTCTTTTAGGGGGCGGATGGTTTTGTGTCTATGTGAGATGCGAAGTGCATCAGGAAGACTCAGTATCATACGCACTTTATTCAACTCTGCAATCATTATGGAGTACTCTAAAATTTTTTGTCTATTTGAGCAAATAGAATAGATAATTTTTTTTTTGCCTCCCCAATCCTCAATCCTGCCTAGGACATATCTATCCGTTTCAAGATCCCATTTTCTACTTTTTAGACCTCCTCCATAAAGATAATTTCTGCCGATACTCTCCTCTGTTTTTTTAGTTGACCCGCCACTTCTGTGTTTTACGAGACTACTTTGAACGTAATAAATTTTTCCTACTATTGAGGCCATAAAAGGGATTATGTGGTCTTCGATTGACAGATCGCCCCCAATAGGTCCAAATGTATCGAAAATTTCTCGATCCCAAGCTGCTGTTGCCCCGATAACCCAGCTAAAGTTTAATATTATGTCTTCTGGTGATTGGTTGTGAATTATTTTCTGCGGAGGCGTTCTAACGCCAAAATCATCTCCCTCCAAGTCAATTCTTCGGGCCGAAGAGTGCAATAGCTTTATTGTTCTGTTTGATTTTCGCCATATCTCAGCAAGTATGGATGTTCTCTCCGGCAGCGACACATCATCTCCCGCATTCACCACAATAAAATCACCTGAAACCATTTCCATCACTCGGTCGATATGCGGTACCAGCCCCAGGTTGGACATGTTCCGATTGAGCACCACCTTGTGCGGTCCATTATAGGCTGCCGCCATCTCCTGCATGATCTGATAGGTGCGGTCTGACGAGCAATCGTCCGACAGGATGATCTCCAGCGGCTCATAGGTCTGCGAAAATGCCCCCTCGATCGCTTCGCGGATGAAACGTTCCTGATTGTAGGCAATGACTGCAAAGGTCACTAGCGGGCGTTCTGTCATCTCGGTCATCTGACGTTCCTGATCGGCCAGCCAAGCAATTCATAGACCCGTGCTACCTTTGAAACAAGGCGTCCGTGCGACCCGATCTTGGCAATCACCACATGTCCGCCCCAGAGCGCCACGATGATACCGAGGCCGAGGGAGGCCAGCGCCCCAGCTATCGGAAAAGCCAAAGACAACACCAGAAGCACCGAGGCCAGCAGCACATGCAATCCGAGCAGGCGAAGCGAGAGTGGCTGCCAACGGAAGCCTTGGAGGCGGTGTGCGAGAAACGCTACAATCATGAAATAAAAGATATAGGAAAAAAGAAAGCCAGTCCCTACTATACTCAGACCAAGCAGCGGAAGACCAAAAAACAAAAAACCGATAAAAAAGACGTTGAAGGCGATTTCCAAGAGAAGGAAGATTCCAGAACGCGCGGCAGCCACGAATGCAAAACTAAGGGCCCAGGACGCGAGTTTGAAAACATTGCCCACGGTTTGCCACTGTAAGATCGTCACAGCCGGATCGAAGGCGGGGGAATAGAGTAGTCGGATCAGCCAGGGTGCGCAGCCAATCAGGATCAGGAGGAGCGGCCCGCCAAGTGCGAGGGCTAGTTGTATCTGATCATTCATCAATTGCATTGCCGCGTCACGATCGCGAATGACTGCAGTCAGGCGGGGAAAATAATCCGCCCCCATAGCCTGCAGCAGAAAGCCTACGTAGATCATCGTGATGCTCCAGGCCGCCGCGAAATATCCGGCGGCCTCTAGTCCCAATTCCTGCGTGATCCAAGCCCGAACCAACAGCAGGGTAGCAATCGTCACCAGCGATCCGATCATGAACACCACGCCAAGTTTCACCATCGGCAGCCAAGCACGCCAGATATCGCCCGGCGTCATGCGCACCGTGTCGGGAGGTGGCAACCGGAGGGTATAGCGCAGGGCGATCAGGATACCTGTAGCGGGGGGGGCCAGTATCAGCCAGATCAGCCCGCTTTCCCCCAGAATTACCACGCCCCCTAGCCCGACGAGTGTTCCCACAAATGTACCCCAGACCGTGACACGCCCCAGATCACCAATGTGGCGCATGCCTTGAAGCAGCGTGGTTTGTGAACTGCCAAGCAAGAAGAGAAAGACGGCGACGCCGACAAGGCCCACCTCGGTCGCATGGTCGGCGCTGCCCAGAAGCCACTCCGCCACAGGCACACGCGCGATCCAGATCAGTGCCATCGCGATGACACCCTGTATCAACAGTGCGCCCAGCAGCACACGGCGCACACGTGAGAGCGTTTCCGGTTCACCTTTTGCCGCCGACAACTCGCGCACGCCGCTGGAACTCAGGCCAAGGCCCGCACCCAGCGACGCCATCTCTCTCAGATTGTTGAACATGCTCAGAAGGCCAATGCCGGAAGGACCCAGCAGCACCGCTACCACCTTTGCCCTCAGGATGGTGATGACAATGCGCACGGCCTGCGCGCTGCCAATGATCGCCATGGATCTGAGAAGACCGCGAGAGTTGATTTCAGTCATCCCACACTCGGCGCAGAGGAGTTACACTAAGCACTTACCACAAACGTCCTGAACCCTGTCTAGGGTCATATGCGGCCCCATTGGCAAACTCAGCACCTCACCGGCCAGTCGTTGCGCCAGAGGCAGAGCCTCCGGCGCGATACCAAGGCCGGCATAGGCCGTCTGCATATGCGGCGGAATCGGATAGTGGATCAGTGTGCCGACTCTCGCCTCTGTCAACCGTGCCTGCAGCGCATCACGCGCGGTACTGCGAACCACATAGAGGTGCCAGACGGGCTCGGCCCAGTCGGGCACATGTGGCAGGATGAGGCCGCTATCTGCAAGACCTTCCTCATAGGCAGCGGCCACTGCGCGGCGGCGCGCGGTCCATTTGTCCAGAACCGCGAGCTTCACCCGCAGCACCGCAGCCTGTATCGGATCGAGTCGGGAATTCACACCTGGTTCCTCATTCACGTACTTTTGCCGAGAACCATAATTGCGCAGCAGGGCCACACGTCCCGCCAGAACCGGATCATCGGTTGTGAGAGCCCCGGCATCACCGAGCGCACCCAGGTTCTTGCCCGGGTAAAAGCTCCAGCAAACGATATCGCCATGCGCCCCGATCCGCTTGCCTTTGTAGCGCGCGCCATGCGCCTGCGCCGCATCTTCGACCACGCGCAGATTATGGCGTCTAGCAATGCCGAGGATCGGGTCCAGATCGGCGGGCTGACCATAGAGATGTACAGGCAGAATGGCCCGGGTGCGGGGCGTGATTGCCGCGTCGATGCGGGCAGGGTCTATATTGTGGGTGGCAGGGTCGGGCTCTACCGGCACCGGCGTCGCGCCGACGCCCGAGACAGCGAGCCAGGTGGCGATATAGGTATTCGAGGGCACGATCACCTCATCCCCCGCTCCAATATCGAGCGCGCGAAGGGCCAGGGTCAACGCGTCGAGCCCGTTGGCCACGCCGACCGCATGAGCGGCCTCGCAATAGGCGGCCCATTCCGCCTCGAATGCCTCGACCTCGGAGCCAAGGACATACCAGCCGCTATCGAGCACACGGGCAATGGCGGCGTCGATGCCCGGCTTGAGTTCGAGATAGGCGGCGCGCAGATCCAGAAAGGGTATCATAAGCAGGAGCTGTCCCGCACAGCCCGCAGGAACGTATCGTAATCCCGAATGTAATCCGCCTCGTCATACGGGTGCGATGCCAGAACCATGCACACGGCGCCTTGGCTGAAGGCGTCCATTTCGCGCCAGATAAGGCGGTCGATCAACACCCCCTGACGGGGGTTTCTTAGCCAAAACTCGGATTGTTCAAGGCCGTTATCGATCTTGAGCCGGAAACTTCCCGAAAGTGCAAACACGACCTGCTGCAAGACCTTGTGAGCATGCCCGCCGCGCTCGGCATCCACCGGAACATTGTAAAGATAATAGACACGCGCGATAGCAAAAGGCACATGATTGCATCCCTCAACAAAGGTCAGGTCGCCCCGTGGATCGGATACCACCGGAAGATCGATCAATCTAACGCTGCCGCTTGGCATCCTGCTTGTTACGCCCATGTGAAAGTTCCTAAGCCGTCAAGTTGTTACACAGTAAGGCGCGCATATCCAGAAACCGCTCTCGTGTGAGTTCGAAATAGAGATTCTGTGAATCGGCTCCGGTCTCGACCATGCCAAAACGCCGGTAGAAGCGAATGGCTTTGGCATTCTCCGTCTGCACATCAATATAGG
>JBLRWK010000117.1:0-5175 GCA_047921295.1 Rhodobacterales bacterium | reverse complement strand
GATCTGCTTGTTATCACTTGTTGCGAGAAGCACCCCTCTGTCACGAAAGGAACTATTGATGGCACGAACGGCTGAAGAGTGGCGCCAGCGTCCCAATCTCGACTCGAACCTGATTGTCGACCCGCGCATCTATACTGATCCCGAGATCTTTCGGGAGGAGCAGGAGCGTATTTTTGACAAATCCTGGCTTGTCGCTTGCCATGAGAGCGAAATGCCGGAGCCCTATGACTTCCGCACCTATCAGCATCCGGGCGGGCACAACATCATCCTCGTGCGTGATGAGGACAATACCATCAACGCCATGCTCAATATCTGCCCGCATCGTGGCAACCTGCTGATCTATGAGCCCTCTGGCAGCATCAAGGGCGCGTCGCCTTCCGGCGGCCCGAAGCGCATCACCTGTCTCTTCCATGCCTGGGCGTTTGACGCCAAGGGGGACTGTGTCGACATTCCGCGCTGTGCAGAAGGCTATCAGGAGCGCGTCAAGAAAGGCGATTACGGACTTCGTGGCGTCAAGGTCGAGGTTGGCTATGGCGGTTTCGTTTGGGTCAACATGGACGAAAATGCGCCGAGCCTCAAGGAATGGCTGGGCGGATCGCTCGAGGCCATCGGCGACACGCTGACCGAGCCGCTGGAGGTGTTCCATTATCATCGCGCCGTTATCGACGGCAACTTCAAGATGTGGCACGACACTAACAGCGAGTTCTACCACGACTACATGCATTATCATAACCGGATCACCGGCATGATGCACCCGGGCTACTGGGACCGCGAGTATCGCACCTTCGAGGGCGGACATGCGCAGGTGACCGACATGCAGCTCAAATACGAATCCTTCAAGGGTCACGAGAAGCGTGAACTGGGTTGGCCGGGTCTGGCACCGGGACGCTGGGCGCTGGTCGATCTCTTCCCCGGCATCACGTTCAACATCCGCGCCCCCTCGATGCGTCTCGACACCGCAATTCCGCTTGGGCACAACAAGGTTCTGGTGGAGTTTCGGGGGCTTGGCCTCAAATCGGACACCCCCGAGGAACGCGCTATTCGCATCCGGGATCACAACAGCATCTGGGGCCCGTTCGGTCGCAACCTGCCCGAAGACCTGCTCGGCACCTACGGCCAGGGCCTCGCACTCTCTGATCGCACGGACGCGCCTTACATTCTGCAGGCGCGGCTTGAAGGTAACAAGATTCATGACGAGGTGGGGATGCGCCATTTCCTTGAACGCTGGCAGGAGCTTGTGGGGCGCGACCCGTCTGACCCTTACCACAATCAGCCGCGCGCGGCGGAATAATCCAGGCCTTGGTCGGTCCGCGACAAGTATTGATGCATCGCGGACCGATCGAACCGAACCCAGAATATCCAGGAGAAAAAGATGAAAGTTACCTATGAGGTCGAAAAAGCGGCGCGCGAATTGATCTCCGCCAGTTGCGATACGATGGACCAGGAAGATTTTGGCGCTTATCTGGCGCTCTGCGCCCCCGAGTATCAATATGCGATCCGTGTCTACAGCCCCGAAATCCGCCGGGACATGACCTGGCTGGAAAAAGACTACGAGCACATGAAGACCTTGCTCGATCTTCTGCCGAAACAGAATCGCGACCGCAACCCGATCAAGCGGCATATCAGTGTTCGCGAAGTGACGTCGGTCAATGGCAAGGACGAAGTGACGGTGCGCTCGGATCTGCAAGTTTACCGCGTGCTGCTTGACGGTGGCGAGGCGCAGATTTTCGGTGTGGGCAAGTATACCGATCGCATCGACATGAGCGGTGACGAGCCGAAGCTGCTGGAGCGTGAGGTTCGTCTCGACTCTCGCAGCCTCGGTGCCGGTTACCACATTCCGTTCTGAGTTGCACCAGATGCAAGTCACACTCAAAGCAAAGAACCACGACTGGACTTTCGCCGCAGATAGCGGCGAAAGTTTGCTACAGGCCGCGCTACGCGCCGGGCTTCATGCGCCCTATGAATGCGCGACGGGAACCTGTGGCTCCTGCCGGGTTCAGCTGGTTGCCGGCGAGGTCGCGGATGTCTGGCCCGAGGCCCCCGGCCGGGGCGATGATACCAATGCGCGCCTGATGTGCCAATGCAAGGCGATTGGCGATTGTGAGATCGTGGCAAAGGGGTATGTCTATTCCGCCGATCAGGTGTCGGCGACCGCAGACAGGGTGTCTGGTCGGATCACCGAACTACGCCAGCTCACACCGGATGTCATCGAATTTACGGTCGTGCCAGATGCGCCGCTGCGTTATCTCGCCGGTCAGTTCGTGACGCTCGAACATGCCGGTATCAAGGGGCCGCGCGGGTATTCGATGACCCGTTACGCCCCGGATGGATCATCGCTTTCGTTCGTCATCAAACGCTTCCCCGGAGGCGGATGGTCAGAGTGGATTTTTGCAAAGGGCAATGCCCTGATCGGCGACGAGCTACAGATCGTTGGCCCCTTTGGGCGGGCAACATTCTCACCGGATCTGGGAATGAATATCGCCTGTATCGCCGGGGGCAGTGGTGTGGCCGGGATGCGGGCCATAATAGAGCGTGGTGTCGAGGAGGGCTATTTCAAGCAATACCGCGGCGCACTGTTCTTTGGCGTGCGAACTCCGAAGGATGCGTTCTGGCTTGAAGAGCTTGATACACTGTCTGAACGCGGTGGAAACAAGCTTTCGATCACCGTGGCCTATTCTAACGAAGCGGTCGATCCGGCGCAGCAGGAACGTTTCCCGAACCTCGGTTTCGCCGAAGGCTTCGTGCACGAGGTGGCAGCCAAAGGATTAAAGGGCCGATTCAATAACCTGCGCGCGTATCTCGCAGGTCCGCCGCCGGCGGTAGATGGCGCACAGAGGATGCTTCTTGTGGAGGGCAAGATGCCCCCCTCGAACATTCGTTACGACAAATTCAGCTAACAGGTGAACCCAGTGAAATACGTTTGTGAAGTGTCCGAGGTCGAACCGGGCGAAATGAAGGGTTTTGAAGTCGAAGGTCGGCGTGTTCTGATCCTCAACGCCGAAGGCGAGATCAAGGCCTGTGACGGCATCTGCCCGCATCAGGAGGTGCTGCTGGAAGAGGGAATTTTCGATGGCTGTTTGCTCACCTGCCACTCGCATCTGTGGCAGTGGAACGTACAGACAGGCGAGATCGAACAAGAAGCGGAGGAGGACCTGAAGTTCTTTGACGTGAAGGTCGATGACGGAAAGGTGTTTGTCACCGGTCTATGAGGTTCTGTCGGTCGTGACCCGCGTTCCGAAGAGGAGCGGCGCGCGGAGAATGGCCGACAGTGCAAGAAGACCAAGCAACTTGGTCAAGTGACTAAAAAGTCCACTTAGGGAGGAAACGCGATGAAATCCAAATACTCACGGCGTCAGTTTCTGGAGATTTCCGGAACCTACGGGTTGAAGGCGGCGCTTGGTGCGACCGTTCTCGCCGGCACGACGGGCATCTTGCCCGGCACGGAGTTTCTGGCCAGCCAGGCCCGCGCCAGCGAAGGCAAATACAAGATCCGCTTCGGTGCGGGCATCATCAGCAAGAGCAACGAGCCGCATTTGGCTACGGCGCTCTATGATTTTGTCGACAAGGCGGAAAAGATGTCTGATGGCGAGCTGGAATTCCAGGTGATTGACGCGAGCCAATCCTGCGCCGAACCGACCTGCGGTGATCGGGTTCTGTCTGGCGTGATCGACATGGGCAACGCCTCGCCCCAAAACCTTGGCGGTGTTCTGCCCTATACCATCGCGATGGATTTTCCGTTCCTGTGGCAAGGACGCGAGGGTTATATCAATTTCCTCTATTCCAAGGACTCGAACGAAATCTATCGCGATGTCCTTCGAAAGGCCTACGGGATCGAGCCTCTCTGGGTGTCGGGGGAGATGCGCAATCTGTTCCTTGGAATGCGCTATTCCGGCGAGGACGCGATCACCAGCCGGGCGGATTTCGCGAATGCCAAGATCCGGATCACGAACTCGGTCATGATCGCGAACTTTGTCAAGAGCATCGGTGCCCAACCGATTCCGCTGGCTTGGACAGAAACGCTCGAAGGGCTGAAATCTGGCGTTGTGGACGGTGCGGAAACCTGGCCCGGCGCTGCGACCGGGTTCGGGATGCACAACGTGCTGTCGCATGATGTGCCGCTTGAGTTCTGTGTCGGCTGCGAACTGTTCTTCATGTCTCGCAAAACCTTCGGCAAGCTGCCCACGAACTTGCAGGAGGTCATTCTTGAGGCGTCCTATGAGGCGATGCAGTTGGGTTATGACGGCGTTGAGGAAGCTAAAAACAAGGTCATCGGCAATGGTGCAACCCCTGCGCCCGATGCAGCCTATCAACAGGCTGGCGTGAAACTCGCACAACTATCCGAGGCCCAGCTTGCCGAGTATCACGAAGTCGCCGATGTCGAGGCGAATGCGGACATTTGGTCTGGCGCGCGCAAGATGCTCGACGGGGTGTCGGGCACCGACACCTTCGGCGCGATGAAGCAAGCGGCCGCCAAGCACAACGGCAAGCCACATACGCCGCAGCGCTGGTGGAGCTGATCCCTTCCGATCGCAAGAAAGGTGCCGGTCTCACAGGCCGGCACCGATCCAAACATTATGCAGGGAGGGACGGACATGCCTGAAGATTCGTCCGCATATGACATGACGAAAGAAGCGCTTATGCCTGATACCAAGCCATCATTCTACGAGCGTTCCGATCTCATCGTCACGCGGGTTGAAAGCTTTGTGATGATTGCCGCCTATAGCGTTCTTATGGCGATTATCGGCTTTGAGACGTTGCGGCGTGTTTTCTTTCAATCGAACTGGCTCGCCGGCCCGGATGTGGCGCTCTATGCCTTTGTCTGGCTGGCCTGGTTCGCTATGGCGCACAATATCCACAATGACACGCATCTGTCATTCACCGAGTTTCGGGAACGCATGCCTCTGAAGCTGCGCCGTGCCTTCGAGATATTCGACTGCCTTCTATGGATCGGGGCGGGGATCATCGTGATCTACACGACCTGGGGCCTGATCGAGCGTCAGTTGATGTTCAACCAGAAGATTTTCGGCACCAGCATCCCGGTCGCGGTTGGCAGCCTCGCCGTGCCCGCAGGCTGGGGATTCAGCATGTTGCGCATCCTGCAACGGCTCTACCGGATCATCTGGCGGCATGAAGATTTCCACGCGGATCACGTTGTCCGAGAGCTCGTGTAAGGAA
>JBLRWK010000116.1:0-5233 GCA_047921295.1 Rhodobacterales bacterium | reverse complement strand
TCATAGGGGCCGAGAATCCAGCCGCCGCGCTCCTCGCGCACATACCATTTGGCATCGGCATCGCGCAGCACCGGATGCTCCAGCCCGCCATTCTTGCGATAGGCCATCAGCGCGGGATCGGGTTCGGTCACGATGAACTGATGCTCCACCGGAATTGCAGGCGATTTGATCCCCAAAAGACGCGCGGTGCGCTGCGCATGGTTGCCCGTGGCGGTGACGACATGCTCGGCGGTAATCACGATCTGCTCGTCAGACGGCACAAGGTTGCCGCCCTTCTCGATCATTTTCGTACAGGTCACCTGCCATTCGCTGCCGGTCCAGTGATAAGCATCCGCCTGCCATTTCCGCTCGATAATTACCCCGCGCTGACGTGCGCCCTTGGCCATCGCCATCGTCACATCGGCGGGATTGATATAGCCATCGGTGGGATGATAGATCGCGCCTTCCAGATCGTCCGTCCGCACCAGCGGCCAGCGCTCCTTGATCTGCGCGGGCGTCATCCATTCGTAGGGCACGCCGCAGGTCTCTGCCGTGGTGGCATAAACCATATATTCATCCATCCGCGCCCGTGTCTGGGCCATCCGCAGGTTGCCCACGACGGAAAACCCTGCATTGAGGCCCGTCTCGGCCTCCAGCGCCTTGTAGAAATCGACCGAGTATTTGTGGATATGCGTGGTCGCGAAAGACATGTTGAACAGTGGCAGCAGCCCCGCCGCATGCCATGTCGAGCCGGATGTCAGTTCGTCGCGCTCCAGCAGCATGACATCCTGCCAGCCCGCCTTAGCCAGATGATAGGCGATCGAGGTACCGACCGCGCCGCCGCCGACAACCAGCGCTTTGACATGTGTTTTCATGGTGCCTGCGACTCCCTTGGATCAAGCTTTCGCCGATCAATAGCAGGTGGCGCAAAACGCGAGTGAACCAGCCGACGCAATCCTGCCTGAAAGCGACGTGCGGCACAAAAGCGGACGCGCCGCGCGCTTCTTCTTGCAAGAAATATCCTCGGGGGCGTCGAACGCAGTTCGACGGAGGGGTCAGACAGCCCCCTGCCCGCCCTACTCGCCCAGCGCGACGCCCTCGCGGCGTGGATCGGCCCCGCCCAGCAGCCCGTCCGGCCCCAGCGAGATCGCGTGCAGCCCCGATGTCTGCGCGCCAAGACGCACCTCATAGCCCAGCGCCTCCAGAGGTGCTGCCAAGTCTGCGGCCTCGCTCCCTTCTTCCAGATCATAAATGCCGAACCTGTTCAGAAGGTGCCCCATCTGGACCGCCTCCTGCACATCCATCCCCCAATCCAGATGCGCGACCAGAGCGTTGACGACATAGCCGATGATTCCGCTGCCGCCGGGGCTGCCGAGCACAAGCACGGGTTGCCCGTCCTGCCGCACGATCGTGGGCGACATCGAGGAGCGCGGGCGCTTGCCCGGCTCGACACGGTTGGCCACCGGCACACCGCCTTCGTGGCTGCGAAAGGAGAAATCGGTGAGTTCGTTGTTCAGCAGAAACCCCGCCGCCATCAGTCGCGCGCCAAAGGCGTTCTCGATGGTCGAGGTCATGGAAAGTGCGTTGCCGTAGCTGTCCACGATGGAGAAATGGGTGGTGGCGGGCTGTTCCAGCGTCTGGCCATCGGACCAGAGGAGCGTGTGGTCGAATTCCGGTTCGCCGGCGGGGGCCTCGTCCAGCACGCCGCCTCCTGCGAAAAGCGCTGCACGATCAGCCAGATAGGTCGGGTCCAACAAGCCCTGCACGGGCACCGGCACGAAATCGCTATCGGCAAGGTAACGGCCACGATCCGCAAAGGCGAGACGGCTGGCCTCGCCGATCAGCCGCCAGCTTTCGGGATTGTCAGCGCCCAATGCCGCCAGATCGGAGCCTTCCAGCATGCCGAGGATCTGCCCGACAGCCACCGCACCGGAGGAGGGCGGCCCCATGCCGCAGACCTCGTGCCCGCGATAGGGCGCGCAGACGGCGGGGCGTTCCTTGACGCGGTAGATCGCCAGATCGAGCGGCCCCAACAGTCCCGGATTATGATCCGCCCCCTGCACTGCTTCGATGATCGCCGCAGCCACGGGGCCGGTATAGAATCCGGCCTCACCATGTTCGGAAAGCTGGCGCAGGGTCTCGGCATAGGCGGGATTCCGCAAAATATCGCCCTCGGCCAGCGGCACACCACCGGGGAGGAAATATTCCGCCGTGGCCGGATCGACCGACAGGCGTTCGGCATCGTTTGCCACCAGCATCGACAGACGCGGCGAGACGGCAAAGCCTTGGTCGGCCAGCGTGATCGCAGGCTCCAGCAGGTCAGGCCAGTCGGCCCTGCCCCAGCGGGCATGCGCCCCGGCCATCAGCGCGGGTGTGCCCGGTGTGCCGACACTGCGCCCGCCGACCACGGCCTCGAAAAAGCCCAAAGGTTCACCCACATCGTCCTGAAACAGGCGTGGCGTAGCTTCGAGCGGGGCGGTCTCGCGCCCGTCCAGCGTGGTGATCTCGCCCGTGGCCCCATCGTGCCAGACCAGAAATGCGCCACCGCCAAGACCGGAGGATTGCGGCTCCACCAGCCCCAGTACCGCCTGCACGGCGACCATCGCATCGACCGCGGTGCCACCAGCGGCCAGCACATCGGCCCCGGCCTCGACTGCCAGCGGATGGGCAGCGACGACCATCCAGTCCTGTGCGGCAACCGCGCGCCCCTCCGCCTTGGCTTGCTGTGAGGCTGCAACGCGGGCCGATGTCTCCACCCGCCCCGCGCCAGCCCCCTCGGGGGCAACGGAATCGGCGGCTTGCTGCGCTGCAACCGTTCCGGCTGTTATCCAAAGGGCGACGATCAATCCCACGCGGTGCATAGGCGTTCCTTTCTTCCTTTGTGGCGGCTCCGTTCGTCATAGACGCAGCCGCGTCAGTGTCCGATGATGACGCCCCCCGCGTCAGAGCATGGCTGGCACCACCTGATCCGGCGGACGATGCCCGTCCGCAAACGTCTTGATGTTGATGATGACCTTTTCGCCCATCTCGGCACGGCCCTCGCGGGTGGCGGACCCCATATGCGGCAACAGCACCACATTGGGCAGGTCGCGCAACTGCGGATTGACCTCGGTGCCGTGTTCGTAAACGTCCAGCCCCGCGCCCGCCAGATCGCCTGCGGTCAGCATCCGTGTCAGGGCATTCTCGTCGATCACCTCGCCGCGCGAGGTGTTGATGATCACCGCATCGGGCTTCATCAGCTTGAGGCGGCGTGCATTCATCAGATGAAAGGTCGAGGGCGTATGCGGACAGTTGATGCTCAGCACATCCATCCGCGCCACCATCTGGTCAAGGCTCTCCCAATAGGTCGCCTCCAGCCTGTCCTCGATCTCGGGGCGCAGGCGGCGGCGGTTGTGGTAATGGATCTGCATTCCGAAGGCGCTGGCCCGCCGTGCCACCGCCTGCCCGATCCGTCCCATGCCAAGGATACCCAGACGCCGCCCGCCGACGCGCCCGCCCAGGAGCGCGGTGGGTGACCATCCTGTCCAGCGCCCCTCGTTCATAATTGCGAGACCTTCGGGCATCCGGCGCGTCACCGCCAGCAGGAGCGCCATGGTCATATCGGCTGTATCATCGGTCAGCACGCCGGGCGTGTTGGACACAAGGATCCCGCGCTGCCGCGCCGTGGCGACATCAATGTGGTCCACCCCTGCGCCATAATTGGCGATCAGCCGCATCTTCGGCCCGGCCTGCGCGATCAGACCGGCATCGATCTCGTCGGTCAATGTCGGCACCAGCACATCGGCGCGCGCAATGGCGTCGACAAGTTCGCCGCGGCTCATGGGTGTGTCGTCATCCCTCAGCTGCACATCGAACAATTCCTTCATTCGCGTTTCGACCGCTTCAGGCAAGCGTCGCGTCACGACAACACTCAGACGTGCAGTTGGCATTCAGGCCCTCCCCATCTTTCCAAATCATCAAGCTGGTGTCAGAGTGGCGGATGAACCGGCGGGGCACAAGAACCCCATTCCAGATTTCACCGGATCAGAGCAGATAGAAGGCAGGCATATGCAATGACAAAGCTGATATTTCAGGCGGTGGTCGCCCCGTGGCTGACCAGAATAGGCGCATCGTTGCTGATCGTGCTGCTGATCGCAGCAGCCTCCGTACCTGCGGCACAGGCGGCAGAGCGCGGCAGCGTCACCAACCTGCCGTTGCCGCGCTATGTCTCGATCAAATCGAACGAGGTGAATGTCCGGCGCGGGCCGTCTCTGACGCACCGGATCGACTGGGTCTTCAACCGCAGGGACATGCCCGTGCAGATCACCGCCGAGCATGGCCACTGGCGCCGTGTTGTGGACCGTGACGGCGCGGGCGGCTGGGTGCATTATTCTTTGCTGTCCGGCACCCGCACAGTGATCGTGGACGAGGACATGCTGCCCTTGCTCAGCCGCCCCGTACCAGATGCGCCCGCCACCGCCAAACTGGAACTGGGCGTGGTCGCACGGCTCGACAACTGCTCGGAAGACTGGTGCCGCCTGTCCGCCGGCGGCCATCGCGGCTGGGCGCCCAAGACGGCCCTCTGGGGTGTCGAGGCAGATGAACTGCGCCAGTAATCCGGTGAAAGAAGAATGATGTCGATTTTTTCCATAACGGGTCTTGAACCCGTCCCGCTGTCAGAGTAATCAGCCCCTCATGTTGGGGCGTGGCCAAGTGGTAAGGCATCGGTTTTTGGTACCGTGTACCGTAGGTTCGAATCCTACCGCCCCAGCCAACACACTAGAGAGACAAGATTTTCTTTGGCGGCATGGTGGTTGGCTGTATTGGCCGGGTGATGAGTGCCCCAAGCGGTGGCACAAGTGGGCTTGTTCTGATGGTAAGCAAAATACGAACCATAGATTGAAGATACCCAGTCTGTATTTGCGTCAGACGGGCAAAGTCCATCCGTCTTTCCTTACATAAAAGACTACGGGAGTCGCGGGTAGTCTGCTTTCGAGCATGTGACGGCTAAGCCACGCGCATGGCGGGGCGGTCATCTTCAGGCCCCCAAAACCGAAAATTTCCCTCAGCCCGCCAAAAACCAATTAAGCATCTGATATTAGCTTATTTTTTCTGATCCTCACGAAATTCGATACCCGGGCTGTCCGCCAGGGGCCGTTATAGGATGAAAAACACGTTTTCTCCCTCCGCTTCAGTGGCCTCAGGCTTGCGGAGAACAGCCAATTACTATCGGAAAAATCAAGAAATGACCAATATCTTTCCAATCAATAAGTGT
>JBLRWK010000115.1:0-5392 GCA_047921295.1 Rhodobacterales bacterium | reverse complement strand
CTCCTCTCAGGAAGCATGGACCAGTTCCCAGTTACACAGAAGATCGGACACTCTCCGCTGCGGGACCCCTTCTCGACGCCATCGTCACCGAAATCGATCAGCGGACGATCGTTTACGAGAACGGGGTTTGGCACGTTCAGGATCCGCATCCTTTCCAAGAAGCCCCGCTCGTCTGGAAGAAGCTCCGACCGGTCGTTTTGCGGCTAATGGGTCTGATCAAGGACGCCGAAGATGGGCGGGCGGAAGCCGAGCGACTGGTGCGTGTCGCCGATCGGCGTCTGGCTTACCACGAACATCTTATGGCTCTTGACGCCATCGACCTCGAGAGCCCGCCCGCTAGTCCTCCCCCCGGGTTAGAGGAGTGCGGCGAACCCTACCTTTCCTGCTGATCCCGGTCGCCAACCGTAAGACCGCATCAGATACCGTCTTGGGAATTGCCGAATCGGCGCAATCCAAGGCCCACGGGGAAAGAGTGCCAGGGGTCATGGATGGGTGTCGGACGACAAGCTACACGATCAGATCAAGGCCGCGCCGAGCACAAACCGCCAATTCCACGCGTCCGACCTGCGCAGCAAGATCGGTATGGCCGCTTATGAAGCGCGGGTTCTCGAGGTCATCCGCCAATTTGGATGCCAGCGGTTCACGGCCATTCTGGCTGTGCATGGTCGAGCTGTGTTGGCTGGGGAGATTACGCGGTGACGATGGAGAGGTCAGCGCCTGCAATACCAAAACGAGTTGAACCCGCCAAGGCCTTCGATGGCTCCAATCAGAGAAGATCGGCAACCGTGGCGACCAAATCTTGTTGGGTCAGGATCGACAGATATTCGTCAACGCTCTTGGGCGGGTTCATGAGGCACGCCCGAACTTTATGCAGCGCCGAGCAAACCAGAGCAGGCGCGAGTGAAAGCTGGTTCCGGAAGAAGTCGTGGGGGTGCTGGGTCTCGATGCCTAAGGGCGCGAGTCTCTCGGGCAGGAAGTCTTTCAAGTTCTGCGTCACGATAGCGTCAAAGCGCCCGACGATTGCGGCCGCCAGAACGTGCCGATCGTCGGGATCCGGCAATGTAAGGGCCGGCACCAAGGCCTCATAGCCGGTGACCAGACAATCGTGCGTGGCATTGTCCATCAAGTCACGGGTTCGCTCCAGCGCCGCCCGCTCCCCATGAGGTTCATTACGCAGAAGCGCGTCGATCCATTCCCGATGGATGTCGGCCGTCCACTTGGTCCGCTGTTCAATGAAGTTGGCTGGGCCTATGTCCTGCCAAAGCCGCAGAGACATTTGGATGCCACTAGCATATCTAAAGGGTAGAAAAGCGCCCCGGCATCCGGCGACCACAGACCTTACTTCTTCACGTCGTGCCGCCAAGCGTAAATCTGCTGCCGCGTCACTTCATGGCGTTGCGCCACCTGCGTCACCGTTGCGCCGCCAACCTCGACCGACAGGATTATCTCGAGCTTGTCCTCGTTACGCCAGAAGCGCCGCCGCTCCAACCCAAGAATTTCACCGCGCATCGCAGTCCCCGCATAAGGCACGTCGTTAAAGACGTCTTTAGCGACGTGTCTTGCATCATCGCCCCTCCATCAGGCAGGCGGTGCCAATGGCGCGGTTACCGTCAATTTGAGTCAGACGCCGTCCAGTCTTTCAACCGCAAAGCCACGGCTTGTTGATGTTGAATTTGGGGCGATCAGATTGCCGCCCCAAATTGTTGAATTTTTAGAACCGACGTTCAATGCTCAACATGAAGCTGGTTCGCTTTATTCCACTGATCTTATCGAACGACACACCTGTGTTGAAACGATCCAAACCATCCTCAGATATCGATTGTATGCCGATTTCTGCGCCAACGCCGCAGCCTTCACGGTCCACCAAAGAACGCACAGCCTCGCATGCAAACATTGGAGCAACGCTTACCAAGTTGTTTGGATTCTCATCGATAGAAAAACGGAACTCAGGACGAAAGGCTATCTGCGCCATTGTCAACGTCCCACCTTCTAAGCCCAAATTTTCGTCCGTTTCGCCTAACGCTGCACCCGCGAAAGTAACATCGTCGATCCAAGTTTTGCCGTAGCTAAACGACAACTCTGGACGAAGCTCGAACCTTTCAAAGGCCATTATGCCAGACACCGATCCGCCGATCATGGCTGACCTAGTCTTGTAATCACTTTCAAGGGATATCTCGTCATTCGCGATGTCGAGATTGTTTTTGCCAAGGCCAAAAGTCACGAAACCATCAGCAAATAATGTTTCATTGAGCTTTGTGACGCCGTAGGCGCCTGTCGAGACCTCGTTGCGTAGATTTTGTCCCAAGAAAGTAGTGCTTTGGATATCAGATTTGGCAGCTTCAGCGCCGATGAAGTAGCCTAGCATTGTGCGCTCCGATATGGATCGCTCCCACGCCAGTCGCGTGTCCAATGTATAGGTGGTTGAGCCAGTCGACTGATCATGCTGCACATCGAAACTTCCGAACACCAGCCGTCGCGAATCTCCACTAAGAACCCCGCGCTGACCAAAGAAGGTACCTCTTGTGCTAAGAGCGCCATCTGTGCCTGACGCCATTGCATCCACGCCAAAAGGTACATCATTTGTATTTACGATTTTATCGCATCCAACGCTGATCTCACCATTAGCACAAGCGGCTATTTGCTGCGCGGCTATGAAACGCTCCCGCGCCGAACGTAGCATGTTCCAGTTCGCACCAATTCTGGAGCGAAGAGAACGCTCTGCATCGGAGAAGACGATGCTTCTTACTTCCTCGCGATAACGATCAAAGACCGTCTGCACGGTTTCGACATCGAAAAGCGCGATTATGGCTAAACTCGTCGCAGTCGCACCGTCAACGGTGAAACCGAGGGCCACTTCACCCGAAATCGTCCCGGCAGTAAATGTGGCCGTGAATGTTCCGTCGTTTGCGCTGTTCCCTGATCCAATTGAAATACCATTGGCGAAGATGTCGATTTGCACGCCCGAGATTGGGTTGCCGCCGACATCCACGACGGTGACCGTGACCGCGGATGTTGCCTCCCCATCAGCGGGCAGGTTCGCGGGTGAGGCGACTATCGTTGAACCGCCAACGTTAAGATCGGGGTTTCCTGGGGCTATGGTGAGCGTCGCGGTACGGTCTGCTAATAGATCATCGACCGTGAAACTGAGCACCACTGGACCTGCGACGGTTCCAGCGGTGAAAGTGGCATGATGGGTTCCATCCCCGTTATCGGTCACCGGTCCGATGGAGCCGCTATCGGCAAAGATCTCAACCAGGCTACCTGTAATCGGGTTTCCGTGTACGTCCACAACGGACACTGTGACGAGCGATGTCGAGTTGCCATCCGCCGCCAGGCTGGTGGGCGAGGCGGAAATGCTTGATCCTGTTGCGGTCAAGTCAACCACCCCGGCGGTAAGCGCGATTGTGGCTGTGTTTGTTGCGGGTGCACCGGCCACAGTGAAGCTCAGTGCGACGGAACCGGTAGTTGTCCCCGCCGTGTATGTTGCGTTGAAGGTTCCGTCGATCCCGCTGGTACCGGATCCGATCGAGGTTCCGTCGGCAAGGATCACGATCGTCTCGCCCGAGATCGGGTTGTTGTTGGCGTCCACCACTGTGACGGTAACCGTCGAGGTCGACGCTCCATCCGCCGCCAGGCTGGTGGGCGAGGCGGAAATACTTGATCCTCTTGCGGTCAAGTCAACCACCCCGGCGGTAAGCGCGATTGTGGCTGTGTTTGTTGCGGGTGCACCGGCCACAGTGAAGCTCAGTACGACGGAACCGGTAGTTGTCCCCGCCGTATATGTTGCGTTGAAGGCTCCGTCGATCCCGCTGGTCCCGGATCCGATCGAGGTCCCGTCGGCAAGGATCGAGACCGCCTCGCCCGAGATCGGGTTGTCGTTGGCGTCCACCACTGTGACGGTAACCGACGAGGTGGAAGATCCATCCGCCGTCAGGCTGGTGGGTGAGGCGGAAATGCTTGATCCTTCTTCCGTCAAGTCAGGTGCTGCGCTGAGTGACTGCGTTGCCGCAGTTCTCGTAGAAAAGTTTCCACTGGCTGTTTTCTCGAAAAAGATGTTGTAGGTGCCAATTGGAATACTCAAAGTTGTAACGGCATTGACCGTCTGGGTCGAGCCGGTGGGCCATGACGTGGAGTCCAATATCGGCGTTTGTACAACCCTGATTGTCGAGCCGGGTGTTGCACCGGTCGGCTGCAGTTCGATGATGAGATTGCCCCCGGCAACGCTGTTTGAAGTGCCGATGGTGAACGTAACTTGATCTATCAGCGTTGCGACATTTGCCGTAAGTGTGCCGACATTAACACGAGGATTGCCGTTATTCAGCGCCACGTTGCGATTGGAGTCCTGTGCGAAGACAAGCGTAGTTTGCGCGCTGACTGGGTTCGCATAAGACAGCGTTGTCAGTGTAATAATTACGGTTAGCATTTGAAGAGCTGCCCGCCAACCTGTTGCTAGTATCCTCATGTTTCGCTTTCTTTCTTTTAATTCGAATTAATAGCCGATACTGCTGCAGGCGTTATTCGAAACTAAAAGCTATTGTCCTCTAGATGGACAAATCGGTATGGCTTTGTTGTTTCAATAATTTAGATGCCAATATCCTTGAACTGCAGACAGCAGCATCTCTTGGCCCGCGCGCGACTTGAATTGAACTACCACGAGGCGGCGCTCTGCGTAGTCCAAAATTCAGAAAGGAGTGCTATCTATCGTTTTGTTAAACTAGCCTTGTTGATATTGAATTCTAAAATTCTCAATAAATTTATAAAGAGACTTAAAAATAACTAAAGATGCTACAAAGTCGATTTCGAAAGACAGTAAGCTCAATGCTACGATACGCGGGCATGAATTTCTTCAGTCAATTGCAATTAATGACAGAGTTAACGATCATTATTTCGGAATATTTGACGCAGAAAGCGATTAACACTTGTTAGTATGCATAACATTGAACTTCTATGCGCCCTTAGTCTGTTCAGCGAGATCGGCTCGACTTTTTTTGAAATCTTTAATTTTCTGGATTAAGTTTTCATCAAATTAAAGCGCAAGCCCGTATCTGAGTGCCATACGCCCACAGATCTGGTTCTGCTGACAAATAGGAGGGATCTGGCGATCCGCCCAAGCAGGATACCGCAATCGACAGGCAGGCCTGTCTTTTCCTCGGGCTGCAGCAACGCATTAGCCAACCGTTCCCATGGCGATGATGAGGCCGTCCAAAGCTGCCGCGCCGGTGAACTCGGTGATCCAAAATCGTCCGGACCAGAGGCGGGCTATTACGAGGCCAATGTCGATTTCATCATTACCCGGTAAACGCGCATTCCAGAAGATTTGTTCATTATATTATAATCTATACTCCGAGTCCCGCATAAGCCGAATTTGGTGACTTGACGGCTGGGCTTGCAA
>JBLRWK010000114.1:0-5549 GCA_047921295.1 Rhodobacterales bacterium | reverse complement strand
GAACGAGTCCACAGATTGAGCAAGAGCCCAGTCCACCGATTAAATGGAAATTTCGTGGGCGAGAGGGGTGATTTTGGCCCAGTCCATTCATGAAACTAAAACGACATTTGACATGCCGTTGAGCATATCTACCAATGACCGATAATGCAAACTTATTGGACATAGCTGGCTTAGGCAGGGTGGGGCGGTTTGGCGATAAATATCTGGCCGAAAGCGCCGTTATTGGATAGTGTCTCGGCATGACATTTACCCGCGACACAAGTATCAATGGCTTTGAGATGCTACCCCGGATGCCCTCCTGGATCACCTCCGCGCGTGCAGAAACCCATGAAGATGTGGCGTTTTTGTCAGGGGCGGCGCTAAGCCACCTGCATCTGGTGCTTGGTGCTGCAGAGGTCCCCAAATGCTTGCTGCGAGACCGGCTTGCCTTGCGTGCAGCGGAGGCCTGCGTGGCGTTCTCAGGCCGCCAGGAACGCTCCAAAGAGTTGCGTGATGTTGTTTTACTGCTTCGCCCCGGCGACCTGCCGGGTCCGGCGGGAGAGATCTATATGCACTGGCGCCGTGCGGTGGAGCGGCCGGTTTCAGTCAAAGCGTTGCACCGCATGCTGCCTGCGTTCGAGGCGCCGCAGATCGCGGGCTGGCTTGAGACAGTGAAGGGCGGGCCGGTGTCTCGGGCTGCCGCAGTCCTGCAGGCCGTGCTGGTGGATGCACCGCGCGCAGAGGTGCCGGCTTTGATCCTTGCCGACGCCACCCTTGCGCAAGTGCTGGGGTGGGATCGTGTAGTGCCATTGTTGGCGGCTGGTCTGAAACGCGCAGACTTGCGCAAGCGCGACAAGGACCTGCGTATGGCCTGCCATCACGCGGTGATTGCGTCTGCTGTCGAAGTGGTGCGCATGGCCGCTGACTTGGCCTGGCGGGTGGCGCGGTTGAAAGCGGTCACCCCGAAATTGCGGGCCAAAGGGGCAGGGGCGGCGGTCGAGATGTTTCTGAGCAATGATGCTGTCGCGCCTTCCGCCTTGCCTTTGCCGGACCGGGCCGCCAGGCGGCTGTGCGACCGGTTGGTGGACCTTGGTGCCATCCGCGAATTGACCGGGCGCGACAGCTTCCGGCTTTACGGGGTCTGAGATGGCGAAGGATCGACCAGAACAGGTGCTGGATTGTGAACTGGTTGATCTCCCTCCCGAGCTGCGCTGGCGGGAATGGATGCGGCGGATTGAGGCCGTGCTGTTCGCCAGTGCAACGCCGGTGCCGAGGGAAGATCTGTCCCGCGTGGTGGGGCAGGGGGTCTCGGTCGATTTGATGGTCGAGGATCTGGCTGCTGAGCTGGAGGGGCGGTCTTTTGAGGTTGCCAAAGTGGCGGGCGGCTGGATGTTGCGCACGCGTCCTGCCTATGCTTTGGCAATCCGCACCGCAGCCGATGTCGGAGATCAGTTCCTTGATCTGAATGAGTTCGATGTCGCTGTGCTGGCCGCCATCGCCTATCACCAGCCGGTCACCCGCGACGGGCTGAAAGAGATCTTCGGTAAAGAGATCAGCCGGGATCTGATCGGGCGCCTATTCGAGCGAGGTCTTATCGCGACAGGCCCGCGCGAGCCCCGGCGCGGCGCGCCCTATACCTTTGTGACGACCGCGCAATTCCTGGTGGCGTTCGGGATGGAAAGCCTGCGTGGGTTGCCCGACCCCGAGCAACTAAACGATGCTGGCGTTGGGCCGACCAGCGCCACCTAGCTGTTCAGTCCCGGCATCTGGTGGATCGGATTTAGAATGAATCTGTCAGGTCGTAGGAGCCGATCATCCACCCCTGGCTTGCCGTGAGACTTAGGAAAATAGGGCGTCAGACGCGCTATCTGCGCTTCGGTCAGCCAGAAAAGATCAGACATATCACCACTCTGTTTTCGAGTGATGAATCACGCTCAGAAGCTGAAATCAACGGGTCCTGACCCTACGGCTGATGGAGCAAAGAATTCTCAACCTGCACCTTTTGTTGCCACTCCTCGAAGCCGAGAATGGTCTGCCGGTTTGAAACTGCGTAGATCCAATCGGCGAGAGGGTCACTCCCGATTTGCGTCGTTTCAGCGTCGATATGACCATTGGCCATCCAGCTTTCCGGTTGAATGCGTCCGAGCCAGTCATACAGGGACGGGATACGGCCGCGACAATCCTCCTTGACATGTTGCTCGCCAATCCATCGGACCGGGATGACTCGGCCCGCGCTGTTTGTCAGCGATGGGCCAAAAGAACGTTCTGCCTCAAAGATACCCTGAGTATGGTGGCGAAGCGCCCGGTGCGTAAAATACGCCATGTGTTCTTTTGAAGCATCAAACCAGCTGTGAATCGCCTGATAATCGTCCGCGATGCCGCCGAAACGGCGCGCAGAACTTTCAGCGTGATGGAGCGGATGAGCCATGTCACACGTTCTCCAATGTCTCGGGTTCCGCTCTCTCGTCGCGCAGGCAACAGTTGATGTCGATCCTATCGGTCTCGAGAGCCCATTCGAAAGAACCAAATGAGCCACAGCCAATTTCAAGGCCTGAGAAGAAGGAGAGTGCAAACTCCCAACCGAAATCTTCAAGGCGACGAAGCATCTCTTTTGTGACTTCAACGGTGGCCGGGCTGACCAAAATGGCTTCAACATTGCCGTCATCATCATAGCCCTCGAATTCTACTTCGACTTGCTTGGCGCCCAAGGCAAGCAGGTCTACGCGAAGTTCAGAACGTGCTGCCGCAAGCTGCCGTTCGGAGGCTTCCGACGCCTCGGCATAGCTGGCGAAAAAATTGGTAGGTGGTGTCATGGGGGAGATCCTTTGAGAGTCATGGCCCTTTCGGTGAAGTCACCGAAAGGGCAGGGTTAAGGAATGCAGCGGGCCCGAGCGGGCCAGCTTTATGCGATAGAACAGTTTGTCTGGCCATCAGGTGTGGTCTCGACACGGCGGCTGAATGGAAGCGTTCGGGTTTCTCGCTCGCTGAAAAAGAGATGGTGTCGTTACCCTGGCCCCAGAACCAAAAAATTGGCCTCACATTGAGGATCAGGGGGTGCGAGTCGGCGCTAAATGCGCTCAATCCCAGACCATGTCGGCTGACGACCCGGGATCACTCCTGACGCCTATCGGTCAAGCCGCGAGCAGGAACATGTCCGGCGTCGGGAGTTCGAAGCTGTATTTGTTCAGGACATCATGCCATTCCCCAAGGAATGCGAAGAGTGCCGCGATCTCAGCGACGCGTCGGGCAGCGTGTTGCGCGTCCCGCGCAGGTGTGGCAACCACCTTGATCTGTTTGATCTCACGCTCAGCGCTGTCGTTCTCGTACGTCACGACGACAGAGAAATCAGCGAAGTGGATCGTTTCAAACTCGCAACCAGGATTACCGAGAGCGCTGTTGAAAAGGCGTGCAGGATAGGCGTCATCGAGAAATTTCTCCTGCATGACCTCAATAATGTAATACGCTTGAGGGGCCAGCCTGAAGACGGTGCCATCGCAGGTGCGGCCGTCTCCGGTTGCAGTAAACGCACAGCCATACTCTGACATTGCGCCGCCGATATAGCTGTGGCCGACACCATGCATGACCGAAAAGCCAAGCAGGTCATCTTGATGAGCATGCGCAAGGCTGCATAGCCCTTGGGACAAGCCGTTGATAAGCGGCCTCAAGTGTGTCGGCCAATTAAATTCCAGTGCAAGACGAATGATGGGTTTGGACACGAAAAGAGTTCCTTTTTGGTGGGATTGAACAAGGATGCGGCGTTGCCGCAGGAAGAAACTTGTGCTGCGGATGCTGCAGGTGAAGGTCGTGGGAAAGGGGGGCAAGTGAGCCCGCCCCTCATGTGGGGTTTCAGCTCAGACTGTGTGTGAAACCTTCACGTGCGGCTCTGGCAATCAATGGGCTATGAGCCAAGGTGGATGCCAAGGCGATCTTTCTGATATTGTTCTTTTCCTGAGAGTTTGAATCTCACCACTCAGTAGGTGGTGAGGATCATTTCACGAATAGCGTCGGGTATTTTACCCGTGACTTTGGAGCGAGGACGAATGCCCAGTCGCTTTGCGTTCAGCAAAAGACCGACAGTAATACATGCCTGAGTATAGGCTGCCTCATAGGTCTCGCAGGGGCGGTCCGAGGGTGTGCCGAACACTTCAGGCAAACCTTTGCGAACTTTCTTGAGTAGAAACAGCACAAACCAGCCGTCCTCGTTGCGGTGGAACACCACCGAGCGCAGGTTTTGGATGGTTGCGGCCGGATGTTGAGGAGCGATGATCGGGGTCACCATATCAACGTACGCACCAAAGCCGACAGCGACTTCACGGCCTTCAATGCGTAGCTGTCTCAGGGTGTCCTTCCCGTCCTTAATTTGTTTATCAGTGACTTCTACTTTTACTGGCATTTGGTTTTCTTTCAGGAAAGGTTTCAATAGTTGCTGATTTGTGGTGACGATTTTTTGCGTTGCTTCAGATTTGATCTACTGGTTCTTCTTGTTGAACATTGAATCGTTTGAGTTCTTGCAAAACGCGTTTCGCTAAAAATCGGTATTTTTTGCAAGAAAAACATGTCGATGCCAGGCTGCGGGTCGTATTTTAGGGTTACCCTGCAATAGGGGGTGGTTGGATACGACTGTTGATCGTGATTAGTGTTGTGTCGTTTGTCGTAGCCCTTGATTTGTCGAGCCATGACCCGGCTTAAAGACTGAAAACAATTGGGATATGGTAGTCGCCATTGCGGGGCGGTCTAATTGCCAAAGATCAAGAGAGGCGTTTCTCGCAGAGCTGGGAATGCCATGCTCGCGACGTCTTCGACAGACTTGATGCATTGCGACAGTTCGTAGACCAGGGCCTGAGCGGCAGACAGTTCGGCATTCATAAAGCCGAGCGGGGCTTGGTCGGTGTGCCGCTTGTCGGCACGATGCCACGGTTTCTTGGCGATTGGATGAACCTTACCATGTTTCTCTGGCCGGTGCGGATTTGCACATCAGAGCAGCGATCATCTTTCAAAGTGAAACTCCTTATCTATGAGGGTCTGGGCGTCAGTTCTGGTCTGACAAGAATGAGATCGGATCGTTTTTTTAGAGCAGAAACGGTCAGAGCGATTTTTTTTCATAAACGTACTGCATTTCTGTGAGAGCTTTGGTGGCCCGCAGTTGCTGTCACCTGTTAGATTGGCTCTTTCTCGTCGCTGCGGTAACGCGATGTGTAAATTTTTCACCTATTTTGAGAGGCACGCTGCCAAACTTGCCAAATGCTTGAGTTTGGGGACACGTCTGGGTCCGCCAATGATGTGGCCCAAGGCAAAACCCGCGACCTCTGTTGGTCGCTTAGATCGCAAATGTGGCCCGAATAAATCTGAGGTCTGCCGCTGCGGGTTTAGCTACGGTAATGCCAATGTCACCGAGCTCTGAACCGCAGTCTGAAAACCTTCAACCAAAGGATCGACGAGCAATGTGTGCTGGCCATCATCGGTCGTCCTCGTTCTTTGAACGTAGGGGTTCGCGAACGGTACCTTGTGAGGTGCCGTGGTAATCTCCCCCTTTTTAACGGGGTGCATCCGTAGAATTCAGGCAGCCATAT
>JBLRWK010000113.1:0-5652 GCA_047921295.1 Rhodobacterales bacterium | reverse complement strand
ATCGGCCACGGGCTGGAGGGCGATTTCAACCGCAAGGGCACCTCGGCTTTCGCGGGCCTGATGGGACAGCGCATCGCGGCAGCAGGCGTGACCGTGCTGGACGATGGCACCATCCCCGACAGGCGCGGATCGATCAGTATCGACGACGAGGGAACGCCTTCGGCCAAAAACGTGCTGATCGAGGACGGTATCCTCGTAGGCTATATGCAGGACCGCCAGAATGCGCGGCTGATGGGCGTGGAACCCACCGGCAACGGACGGCGCGAAAGCTATGCCCATGCGCCGATGCCGCGCATGACCAACACTTATATGCTGGGCGGTGATGCCGATCCTGCCGATATCGTGGCCGATCTCAAGGACGGGATCTATGCCGTGGGCTTCGGTGGCGGGCAGGTCGATATCACCAACGGCAAGTTCGTGTTTTCCTGCACCGAGGCCTACCGCGTGCAGAACGGCAAGATCGGCGCGCCCGTAAACGGCGCGACCCTGATCGGCGACGGCGCCACCGCCCTGCAAAAGATCCGCGCCATCGGCAACGATATGGCGCTCGATCCCGGCATGGGAAATTGCGGCAAGGCGGGCCAATGGGTGCCCGTCGGCGTGGGCCAGCCCACACTGATGATCGGCGGGCTGACCGTGGGCGGCTCTGCGGCCTGATCCCGCCCTTTCATCTTGCCATAAATACTCATCTTTCACGGCCCGCGTCACGGCGGGCCGTTTCGCATTCTGGTTTACCCCGAATTAACCACCCGTAGGCTACACCTGATTCTGCAAGCAGACGGAGTTGTGATGACCTGGAAACCCACCTCTTCCACTCACCCCCCACTCCCACCCACCACGGAAGATGACCGGGTGTCATGGCTTCGTCTCTTGCGCTCTCCCCGTGTCGGGCCGTCCACATTTTTCAGGCTTCTGGGCGAACATGGCAGTGTGGCAGCCGCTCTTGACGCTCTGCCCGAAGTGGCGCGCCTGGCCGGGGTTCAGAATTACACGCTTTGCTCGCATGGCGTGGCTTTGGCCGAGATCAAGGCCGCCCGCGCCGCAGGGGCCAGTATGCTCTGCGCAGGCGATCCGCTCTACCCTGTCACCCTGCACGACATTGCGGATGCCCCGCCGATCCTGTGGTGCCTTGGTGATTCGGCAATTCTGGCCCGCCCGATTGTGGCGCTGGTGGGCGCGCGCAATGCCTCTTCGCTCGGCACCCGCATGGCGCGGGCCCTGGCGCGCGAACTGGCAGAGGCGGGGTTCGTCGTGGCCTCCGGTCTGGCCCGTGGCATCGACACCGCCGCCCATACTGCCACGCTGGACAGCGGCACGGTGGCGGTGCATGCGGGCGGCGTCGATGTGATCTATCCGGCCGAAAACACCGCGCTGGCACAGAATATCGTGCAAAACGGCCTGCGGCTGTCCGAACAACCCATCGGCCTTGTCCCGCAGGCGCGACATTTTCCGCGCCGCAACCGGATCATCTCGGGACTGGCCCATGCCGTCATCGTGATCGAGGCGGCAACGAAATCCGGCAGTCTGATTACTGCCCGATATGCCCTTGATCAGGGGCGCGAGGTCATGGCGGTGCCGGGCCATCCGTTCGATGCCCGCTCGTCAGGCTGCAACATGCTGATCCGTGACGGCGCGCGGCTGGTGCGCAACGCCGCCGATGTGATCGAGGCACTGCCGCCGAGGGAGGCCCCGCAAAGGCCGAAGTCAATAGAGAAGCCCCCTCAGCCCCCCGCGCAACCACCCTCGGACAAGCGATCCCTGCAAGAAACCGCCGCCCTGCACGGGCAGATCCTGCAACGGCTCGGCCCGTCCCCTTTGGCTGAGGATCAGCTGATCCGCGATATGAACAGCCCCGCGCACCAGATCGCTCCGGCGCTGGTCACGCTTGAACTCGAAGGGCGCATCCAGCGTCAACCCGGCGGGCTTTTGTCGCGCGTCTGACGCCCCTGCCCGCGACGGTTGCAGCCCCGCGCCGCTGTAATCCGGCGCGATCCGGACCGCCACGGCGAAAGCCCGCGCCGGATTTGCTGACGCAGCGGCAGCGCGGGACATCGACAGATCACCCCTCTTCCGGCCTGCATTGACAAAGCCCCCTTTCACCCCACATGGTCCGCCGCCATGGTGCCCCCGCAGTTCCGCAGGCGGCGACCCTGTCCGAGTCGAAAGGAAGTCCGATGCCCGTCGTCGTTGTGGAATCTCCGGCTAAAGCCAAGACAATCAACAAATATCTGGGATCGGACTATGTCGTTCTGGCCTCCTACGGCCATGTCCGCGACCTGCCGGCCAAGGATGGTTCGGTCGATACCGACAACGGTTTCGACATGACATGGGAAGTCGGTGCCGACAGCCGCAAGCATGTGAAGGCCATCGCCGATGCGCTGGCGCTCGACAATGCGCTGATCCTCGCGACCGACCCCGACCGCGAGGGCGAGGCGATCAGTTGGCACCTTGAGGAGACGCTGCGCAAACGCAAGGCCATCAAGAAAGACACCCCCGTCAGCCGCGTCGTGTTCAACGCGATCACCAAAGCGGCGGTGACCGAGGCGATGCAACACCCCCGTCAGGTCGACGCGCCACTGGTCGAGGCATATCTGGCCCGCCGCGCGCTGGATTACCTTGTCGGGTTCAACCTGTCGCCGGTCTTGTGGCGCAAACTGCCCGGATCGCGCAGCGCGGGCCGCGTGCAATCGGTCTGCCTGCGTCTGATCGTCGAGCGCGAGATGGAGATCGAGGCTTTCCGCGCCCGCGAATACTGGTCCGTCACCGCCCGTCTGGTCACCCCGCGCGGTCAGGAGTTCGACGCGCGCCTGACGCAGCTGGCAGGTAAAAAGCTTGACCGCTACGATCTGGAGAACGCGACACAGGCCGAAATGGCCGTGCAGGCCGTCACCTCCCGCGATCTGAGCGTTGTGTCGGTAGAGGCGAAACCCGCCAGCCGCAACCCCTCCGCGCCTTTCATGACCTCCACCCTGCAGCAAGAGGCCAGCCGCAAATTCGGCATGGGCGCGCGGCAATGTATGAACGCGGCGCAACGTCTCTATGAGGCCGGACACATCACATATATGCGGACCGACGGGATCGACATGGCCGTTGAGGCGGTCAGTGCCGCCCGCGATGCGATCAAGGCGCGCTACGGCGCCGAATACGTGCCCGCCAATCCGCGCATCTACAAGAACAAGGCCAAGAACGCGCAGGAAGCGCATGAATGTATCCGCCCCACCGAGATGGACCGCGATGCCGAAAGCCTGCGGATTTCGGATGCGGACCAGCGCAAGCTCTATGATCTGATCTGGAAACGCACCATTGCTTGCCAGATGGAAGCCGCACGGATGGAACGCACCACGGTCGAGATCGGCAGCAAGGATGCACAGGTCGGGCTGCGCGCCACGGGTCAGGTCATGCTGTTCGACGGCTTCCTCAAGGTCTACGAGGAAGGCCGCGACGATGTCGCCGACGAGGACGAGCGCCGCCTGCCCCAGATCATGCAGGGCGAGAAGGCCGAGAAACGCGACATCACGCCCGATCAGCACTTCACCCAGCCGCCGCCCCGCTTCACCGAGGCGACACTCGTCAAGCGGATGGAAGAGCTGGGCATCGGTCGCCCCTCGACCTATGCCAGCGTGATCACCACGATTCAGGACCGTGAATATGTCCGCAAGGACAAGAACCGCCTGTTCCCCGAGGACAAGGGCCGGATCGTCACCGTCTTCCTGATGAATTTTTTCCGCCGCTATGTGGAATATGACTTCACCGCCGATCTGGAGAACCAGCTCGACGAGGTCAGCGCGGGCGAGATGGACTACAAGGATGTGCTCTCGCGCTTCTGGCACGATTTCTCCGCCGCCATCGCGGAGACCTCGGAACTGCGGATCACCGAAGTGCTCGATGTGCTGGACGACGCGTTGGCACCACAGCTTTATCCTCCGCGCGAGGACGGGTCCGATCCGCGCTCCTGCCCGCTGTGTGGCACCGGCAAGCTGCATCTGAAAACCTCCAAGACCGGCGGTTTCGTCGGCTGCGGCAACTATCCCGAATGCCGCTACACACGGCCCTTGAACGCCGACCCCGATGCACAGGGTGACCGCGTGCTCGGCACCGATCAGGGCGACGATATCAGCCTGCGTTCCGGCCGGTTCGGGCCTTACGTGCAGCGCGGTGAGCCGACGGAAGAGGTCAAGAAACCCCCGCGCGCCAGCCTGCCCAAAGGCTGGTCACCCGATGACATGGATCTGGACAAGGCGCTGATGCTGCTGAACCTGCCGCGCGAGATCGGGCCGCATCCCGAGGATGGCGTCATCATCGAGGCCGGGATCGGGCGCTACGGCCCCTTCATCAAGCACGGCAAGGTCTATGCCAATATCAAGGAGGTGGACGAGGTCTTTACCATCGGCATGAACCGCGCGATGGAAGAACTCGCCGCTAAAGCCGCCCGCATTCCGGGCGCGGGCCGCGCGGCGGCAAAACCGCTGGCCGAGCTTGGTGAACACCCGTCCGAGGGCGGCCCCGTGCAGGTGCTGGACGGGCGCTACGGTCCATACGTCAAATGGGGCAAGGTCAACGCGACCCTGCCCAAGGATACCGACCCCGCCGCGCTGACAATGGATGAGGCCGTGGTGCTGATCGCCGAGAAGGCTGGCAAAGCGGGTGGCAAAAAGGGCGCCAAGAAACCCGCCGCGAAAGCGAAACCCGCCGCCAAGACGGCTGCAAAAAAGCCTGCCGCCAAGAAAGCCCCAGCAAAAACGGCGGCCAAAACGGCTGCCAAAACGGCATCAAAGCCAGCCGCGAAAAAGACCGCTCCCAAAGCATCGGAAGGCTGAACCGGCCCCGCCCGTCTTCTGCACTGCGGCATATGATTGACTCTTCGCATCACCGGCGGCAAACAAGTGCGACGCGGATGCGAGGAGAAATCAATGAAGAAAGTCTATAATTCGGCCAGCGAGGCGCTGGATGGGCTGCTGTTCGACGGTATGTTCATCGCGGCAGGCGGCTTTGGCCTCTGTGGCATTCCCGAATTGCTGCTGGATGCGATCAAGGAGGCCGGGACCAAGGATCTGACCTTCGCCTCCAACAATGCGGGTGTGGACGATTTCGGCATCGGCATCCTGTTGCAGACCAAACAGGTGAAGAAAATGATCTCCTCCTATGTGGGCGAGAACGCGGAATTCATGCGCCAGTATCTTAGCGGCGAGCTGGAGCTGGAGTTCAACCCGCAAGGCACACTGGCCGAACGCATGCGCGCAGGCGGGGCGGGCATTCCCGGTTTCTACACCAAAACCGGTGTGGGCACGGTGATCGCCGAGGGCAAGGAACTCAAGGAGTTCAACGGCGAGACCTATGTGCTGGAGCGCGGCATCTTCGCCGATCTGGCGATCGTCAAGGCTTGGAAAGCGGACGCCACGGGGAACCTCGTGTTCCGCAAGACCGCGCGCAACTTCAACCCGCCCGCCGCCATGTGCGGCAAGGTTTGCGTGGTCGAGGTGGAAGAGATCGTGCCAACCGGCAGTCTCGATCCCGACACAATCCACCTGCCCGGCATCTATGTGCACCGGATCATTCAGGGCCAGCACGAGAAACGTATCGAACAACGCACAGTGCGTAAGCGGGAGACAGCATAATGCCTTGGGACCGGAACCAGATGGCCGCCCGCGCGGC
>JBLRWK010000112.1:0-5773 GCA_047921295.1 Rhodobacterales bacterium | reverse complement strand
AAGCTCTTTCTAGATTTGGTGTCAGTCGCTGCGTCATGCACAAGAGTAGCTAGGGCTTGGGGCAGGCTTGTCTTCGGAACCCGTCGGATATACATTACAAGATGTATATCCACATGGGAGGTCACGATACAGGTCGCAAAATGGGGCAACTCGCTGGCCGTCCGTTTGCCCGCGGAGCTCGTCCGAGAGCTTGGTCTCAAGGAGGGTGATCAGATCGACCTGGTCAAGGACGACGGTCGGGTCAGAGTCCGTCGCCTTGCTCGTGCGGATGAGGTGCTGACCGGCCTGCGCCGCTTCCGGGGCAAGTTGTCCGCAGCAGAACGTCTGAGCCGCGACGACGCGCATGAGCGCTGAGTTCGCGGACACGAATGTCGTTCTTTACCTGCTCGACGACGGCCCGAAGGCCGATCGCGCCGAGGTCATCCTGGGGCAGGGGCCCCGGATCAGCGTTCAGGTTCTAAACGAGTCACTGGTGAACTGCCGCCGCAAAGCTGGCCTCAGTTGGGAGGAAGCAGCGGCCTTTCTCGAAGGCGTGCGCGCCTTGTGTCCCGTCGAAGATCTCACCGTGCAGACCCATGACGTCGGCCGCGCTTTGGCGGAACGCTACGGCTTCTCGATCTACGACGCGATGATCGTGGCCAGCGCTTTGGTTGCGGGGTGTACCACGCTTTGGAGCGAGGACATGCAAGATGGCCTGCTGGTGGAAGGCCAGCTTCGCATCGTCAACCCCTTTGCACGAGCGGACAACTTCTGAGCCTGGCGCTGGCCACAGCCTTGTATTCCTTCCATGTCGTGCATGATTTGCGGGGTTGCTGAGCTACTCAAGCAGCCCCAGCCTCTCAGCCCGTTCCAACAGCATCTTGACCGAAGAAGGCTGCCAGCTTGTCCGCCCGCGTGGTGTGCGTTCGCGCATCGCTTCCAGCCGGGTGCAGATCGCCTGAAGCGTGATGTCGGGGTCCGCGCCCTTGATGCCGGCGACGATGGCGGGCAGGCGATCGTCCGTTTCGCGGCGCCCGGCGCGGGCCAGCACCTCGGCAGGCAGGAAGCCGTCGCGGACATAGGCCTTCACAGCGCGCAAGAGACGGCTTTGGGTCCAGCGACGCGCCTCGGGCAAGGGGCCGTTGATGATGCGCAACACGTCCTCCCAGGCCAAGTCGGGTCGCAACCGGCGCACATGGGGCACCCAGTCCTGGGCAGTCTCGTTCAGCCGTTCCATGTAGCCGTCCTGCCGGGCAAGCCTCACCTTGCGCAGCGCCGCCGGATCCCGCGCGCGCAGGCCAGGATTGCCGCCAACCCGGCCTTTGGTCCGTGCGCTGGCCAGGCCGGCCTTGGTGCGTTCGCGGATCAGGGCGCGCTCGAACTCGGCCGCGGCGCCGAGGACCTGCAGGGTGAACTTGCCCTGGGGCGAGGATGTATCGATCGGATCGGTCAGCGAGCGGAAGAAGGCTCCTTTCGCCTCCAGCCGCTCGATCACCTCCAGCAGATGCGAGAGGGATCGCGCGAGGCGGTCGATCCGCACGACGACCAGCGTGTCGCCTTTGCCGATGCGTTCCAACACCCGCGCAAGCACCGGTCGCGCACGATTGCCGCCCGAGGCCTGTTCTTCATGGATCTCGGCGCAACCCGCGGATTTCAGGGCCTGCGACTGGGGCAGGGGGGTCTGATCTTCGGTAGATACGCGGGCATAACCGATCAGGGGCATCAAAACAGCCTTTTTGCAGTTTTACACATCGCTAATAAACGACCGATTGGTGCCAAGTATATGAGGCGTTCTTGCATATTGGCAAACTTTGCCATAAGTTTGGTTTCGAAGGAGATCACTATGGGCACGATGAATATTTCTTTGCCGGACCCGATGAAGAGCTGGGTCGAAGAACAGGCAAAATCCGGTCGGTATGCCAATTCAAGCGACTACGTTCGCGACCTAATCCGGCGTGATCGGGCCCGTCGTGAGGCCATTGATGAAATTCAGTCCGCTGTCGACGCGGGCCTCGCAAGCGGGCTGGCGGTTCCGCTTGATCGCAGCATGTTCAAGTCCCGGATGCGCGTCAAATATGCCGGAAAATAGCCGTTGGGTCATTCGACCCAACGCTGAAACGGACCTATCCGACATCTGGCACTACGGCGCAGACAACTGGGGCATTGAGCAAGCAGACCACTATACGGATGGTCTGTTTGCACTCTTCGACCTGCTCGCTGACTTTCCAGAGATGGCGCGTGAGCGCAGCGAGTTCACACCCCCGGTGCATATCCATCCCAGCGGAGCGCATCTGGTGATCTACCGTGTGGAAGGGCAGGGGGGTTGAGATCATCCGCATATTGCATGCCCATCGGAACCTCACGGCCTATCTGCTCGACGGTTGACCGTCACAATCCCGCAGCCTTGGTCATGTTCACCCGGAACCGGCCCCGGCGGCGCTGATAGCGGCGGGTCATTTCGGGGATGGTATGTATAACGCCGATTCCATCAACAGGGCCTGGCCTTTGCGATATGCGCCACGCGCATACAGTCGAGATTATTACCCGCAAAACCGGGAATAAACAGATCGGCGTAGCTCCAAACGATACGTTCCGGATTCATCGGGCTTAGGATCAAAGTAATCGCTGCGCGGATCGACATCCCTTGTCCGACTAAATTCGACCCGTAAGGACTGGCAGATCAATTGGTCCTTAACGTCGATGTCAGCGTCCTCCCCTGAGGGGGTCTCCGAGATGTCCACCACATGGCCCGCCTTCATGCCGACGCCGCGAATCTCGAACGTCAAAGGCTCCGCAAGCGTGAAGACCTGCGTCTCAACCCCCAAGCCGAACAGCTCCTCTTCGCCCCGCCATGTCTCACCAGTGGCAAAGCTCACAGTAAAATCACCCGGAGGCACAAGGATCTTGAAGAACTCCCCACCCTTGATAAATGCCGCCAATGCCGCCTCACCTGTCTCGGCGTCGTAAAGCGACACAACATAGTCGCGCCCCTCAGACGTTTTCACCTGCAGGGGAAACACGGTCGGAAGACCAGTGCGGTTCCACATCAGTCCGGCGGGTTGATCCTGCGCATCGGCTGTCGCGCTCTGAGCCGGATATGACGCCAGAACCGTGAGTGTTAGAGCCGCTATGAAACAGTATCGTATGCCGATCAGTCGCAAAACGTCACTCCCATTAAAACTCCTTGTGCTATAACCCCGCAGCCTTGGTCAAGTTTACGCGGAACCTGTCGCGCCTGCGCTGGTAACGGCGTGTCATCTCGGCGCTGGCATGACCCAGTTGCTTTTGGACATAGCGCTCATCAACCTCGGCGCTGCTGGCAAGGCCAGCACGCAGGGAATGGCCGGAGAAGAGGCGCAACCGTTCGGTCTCCGGTAGTTCAGGTCGCAGCCCTGCATCACGCGCACATCTTTTGATCAGCCGCGCGACATGCTTGTCGTTCAACCTCGTCTCGGATGCGCGTTTGCCATCCCGGGAGGTGCCGACGAAGACCGGTCCAAAGTTGATCTTGGCAAAGTGCAACCATTGCGACAACGCATGAACAGGGCAGGTCTGGTCGCTGGAGCCGCGGGCGATCTCGACCTCGCGCCAACCGGACTTGCCGCGCAGGGTCAGGACCGCGCCAGCCTCAAGGATCTCGACCCAGCCGCCACTATCGGGCGTATCATCCTTGCCGCGATCCAGACAGACGATTTCAGAGCGGCGCAAGCCTCCGGCAAAACCTATCAGCAGGATCGCCCGATCCCGCAACCCGCGCAGATCGAAGGGCAGCGTAGCGACCATGGCGAGAATGTCCTCTGCCAGGATCGCTTCTTTCTGGACCGGCGGGCGGGCGTGTTTGCGCTTGATGCCTGCCAGCACCGTACTGATGTGACGGTTCTTGCGATCAAGCGTGAAGCCGCGCTGCGCATAGTGCCACGCCATGCCGGAGAGACGCCGCTCGATGGATGACACGGAGAGGGCAGGGGAGGCACTCGTGGGCGATGCCATATCTGCAAGATAGAGCCCGATCATTTCGGGCGATGGCGGCAGCGTCTCCGCACCCTTCATCCGGCACCAGCGCGTAAAATGCGCCCAGTCTTTCGCATAGGCTTTGAGCGTGTTCTCGGAGGCGGCGGCACGGGCGTAATCGCGCGCCGTCCCGACCAGCCGGTCAAGGCTGCCGGAGCCTGCTACAAAGGAGGGAAGGTTCAGGGCCTCGCTGGGGCGCGTATCCCTCTCGTCGTCCGGGTTGATCGATGACCTGTTAGGTGCCCCTGAGGGCGATTTCTCGGTGTTTTTTGATGTCGTTCTTGCTCCATTGGTGGACACTAAAGTATTGATATCATTGTGTTCATGTTCTTGTTTCATTCCCAGATTATAGTTTCATTATCGGACATAAGACACTTATTTTCCGGGTTTGGCCATGGTGGATCGATCAGACATCAACGCCGTCGACGATGCAGCATGGGAACAGGCGATCGCGCGAGAAGCTGTGATCCGCCGCCTTGCAAGCAAGGCTTCACCGGACCGCGCCGAATTTCTCAAGGCCTGCCGCGATCTTGGTCTCAAGCGCTCCCGCTTGTACGAGTTGATCTCAGCGTACAAGGCGCGCCCGGTCGCCAGTTCCTTGCTGGCGGCACAGGTCGGGACACCAACGGGCAGCCGTCGGCTGCCTGACGAGATCGAAGCGGTGATTTCGGGGGCGATCGAGGATTTCTACAAGTCCCTCCAGAAGCCAAGCATCAACGCCCTGCAAAAGGAGGTGCGCAGGCGGTGCAGTCAGAGGGGTCTACGTCCCCCGTGCTGGACCACGCTGCGGGACCGTGTGGCGGCGATAGATCCGGCGGAGCTCACCGCTGCGCGTGAGGGCGCTAAGGCCTCTCGCCAGCGCCATCACCCGGTGCCAGGCAGCTATCAGGTCGAACGGGCCTATGAGGTGGTTCAGATCGACCACACGTTGGTGGATGTCATTGTCGTGGACCGGGTTCATCGAGAACCTTTGCAGCGGCCCTGGCTGACGCTCGCCATCGACGTTGCCAGCCGCATGGTTGCGGGATTCTATCTGACGTTGGAGCCGCCGTCGGCCTTGTCGGTGGCACTGGCCATTCAGCACCTGGTGCAGTCCAAACTCGACTGGCTGGAGAGCCTGGGGATCGACGCGGACTGGCCCGCGGAGGGATTGCCGGAGACCATTCACGTCGACAATGCCAGGGAATTCCGTTCGAAGGCGATGAAGCGGGGCGCCGAGGAGCACGGGATTTCGCTGCAGTACCGGCCGATTGGGGCGCCGCACCACGGCGGTCACATCGAGCGTCTGATCGGCACGATGATGGGGGCGGTTCACCTGCTGCCGGGATCAACCTTCAGCAGCATCAAGAACCGTGGCGACTACGATTCGGAGGCCAAATCGGCGATGACGCTCGATGAGCTGGAGCACTGGTTGGCGCTGGAAATCACCCGCTATCATGCCGAACGGCATCGTTCGCTCGGTATTCCGCCAGTTGCGGCCTGGAACGAGGCCTATGGGCGATGCGAGGCTCCTTTGCGCCGACCTTATGATCCGGAGGGGTTCCGGATCGACTTCCTGCCGAGCACTGAACGCATGGTGCGCCGGGATGGCATCCATCTCTTCGGCCTGCGGTATTGGGATGATATCCTGAGCCTCTGGGCAGGTCGGCAGGGCCGGCAATTGCGCGTGTCCTACGATCCTCGTGATCTCTCCACGGTCTTTGTCCGGAGCCCTGACGGTCAACGCTATGAACCGCCCCGGCTTTACCGGAGGGTGGTTTGTTCAATGTCAGGCTACTTTATC
>JBLRWK010000111.1:0-5999 GCA_047921295.1 Rhodobacterales bacterium | reverse complement strand
CGGATCATGGGCAGCGTGCGCTGTTACAGCGTGCCGCAAGAAAAGACGACTCTCCAACGCGTGATTTTCTGTTGAGCCTTCGCACAGGCAAGGGTATTCAGGGGTATGATCACGCAAAAGATGAAATATGCCCTTAAAGCCCTCATGGAACTCGCCGCTGAACGCGCGGGCGAGGGGCAACCGTTGCGGATTGAAGAGATTGCCAAGCGGTCGGGCGCACCGAAGCGGTTTTTGGAGCACATCCTCCTGGAGATCCGGAACGCGGGATTTATCGCCTCGGTACGGGGGCGGCACGGCGGTTACGTCTTGATCAAGAGTCCGCGCGAGGTCCCTCTCAGTGAACTCATGCGACTGATCGATGGTCCAATCGCCCCTTTGCCCTGCCTGTCGCGTCGCGCGTACCAACGCTGCGAAGATTGCTCGGATGAGGAAACGTGCCGCCTCCGACAGGTGTTTGGCCAGGTCTTCTGGTCTTACCTCCTGCTGATCGATTCGCTGACGCTCGCCGATCTCGTCGGTCGCCCTGGCTCAGCAGCGGCCATCGAAGTAGCAACACAGCTAGATATCTGAAAGTCAATCGATCAAGCCACTTCGTTCAAGCCTGCCGGTAGAATGATATTCTATTTAGACGACTGATTTTGACGTGATTATTTTGTTGCTTTTCTCGACTTCTTCTGTCGTGATTGTCGTCATAGAGGCAAGGCGCCTCTGACATGAACAGGAGGTTTCTTCATGATCCATACCGTTTCCGTTTCTCCCCATGTGCTGGCGCAGGGGCCGCTGGTCCAGAAGCTGCCGGACGGGCGATTAGTGGTTGACGCCGGCGGGCGACAGGTGGTGGGGCATACGCTTTCCCGTCCCGCAGGCAGGTTGTCCAGCGTGAAGGCGCTCCTCGTTGGTGCCGCTCTTGGTCTCGCCGGTTTGGGCATTTCGGCACCGCAGGCGGAGGCGCAAACCCTTCTGAACGTCAGCTACGACCCCACGCGCGAGCTTTACCGCGAGTACAACGCCTGGTTCGCCGACTGGTGGCTGGCACAGGGCAACCCGCGCCCGACGATCCAGACCTCGCATGGCGGATCTGGCGCGCAGGCGCGTGCGGTGATCGACGGGCTTGGCGCTCATGTGGTGACGTTGGCGCTGGCCAGCGACATCAACGCCATCGCCGAGCGCACCGATCTCGTGCCCGACGACTGGCAGAGCCGCCTGCCAAATCAGTCCTCACCCTACACCTCGACCATCGTGTTTTTGGTCCGCGAGGGCAATCCAAAGAACCTCAGGGACTGGGACGACCTAATTACCGAAGGCGTGCAGGTCATCACACCCAACCCTAAGACATCAGGCGGGGCGCGCTGGAATTACCTTGCTGCTTGGGGCTATGCCGAGGCGAACGGCCTCGACCCGCAGGCGTTCGTCGGCGCGCTCTACCGCAATGTCCCAGTGCTCGATACCGCCGCGCGGGGCTCGACCACGACCTTCGCACAGCGTGGCATCGGCGACGTGCTGCTGGCCTGGGAGAACGAGGCCTATCTTGCCCTCAAGGAACTGGGCGAGGACCAGTTTGACATCGTGGTGCCGTCGGTTTCTGTGCTGGCCGAACCGCCAGTGGCACTGGTCGAGGGCAATATCACGGATGATGGAATCCGTGCGCTGGCGACGGCCTATCTGGAGCAACTCTACAGCCCCGAAGCACAGGCCCTTGCGCTGAAGCACTTCTATCGCGCCTGGGATACCTCTGCCGCAGCACCCGAGGATATCGCCCGCTTTCCAGAGGTGAACCGACTGTCGATCGCCGATTTCGGAGGCTGGGCCGTCGTGCAGCCAGAGCATTTCGGCGACGGCGGCATCTTTGACCAGATCTACACGGCGCCCTGAGCCATGGGAACGCGGTCCTTCACCCTCAAGACGCCCACCCCGATGCCGGGGTGGGGGCTGTCGTTCGGGATCATGCTGACGATGCTGTCGGTGGTGGTTCTCATCCCCGTGAGCGTTCTGCTCTGGCGTGGCTTTGTCGGTTTCGGCGCGGCCGAGATGTGGGCGGTTGTGAACCGCCCCCGCGTCTGGTCTGCGCTGGAACTGAGTTTTCGCGCTGCGTTGATTGCCTCGCTGTTCAATCTGGTGTTCGGCGTGCTTCTGGCGTGGGTGCTGGTGCGCTATCGCTTTCCGGGCAAACGCCTGATCGACGCCGCCGTGGACCTGCCCTTTGCCCTGCCGACCGCCGTCGCCGGCATCGCGCTGACGGCGATCTATGCCCCAAATGGCGCGCTTGGCGCGCCCATCGGCGAGGCCTTCGGCATCCGCGTCGCCTATACCGAGCTTGGCATCTGGATCGCGCTGATCTTCGTGGGGCTGCCCTTCGTGGTGCGCACCGTCCAGCCGGTGATCGAGGAGATTGACCGCGAGACCGAAGAGGCATCGGCCACGCTGGGCGCCAGCCGCCTGCGCACACTGACACACGTGGTTCTGCCGATGCTGGCCCCCGCGGCGCTGACAGGGTTCGCCCTCGCGCTCGCCCGGTCGGTGGGGGAGTACGGGTCGGTCATTTTCATCGCGGGCAACCTGCCCAATGTGACGGAAATCGCGCCGCTCCTCATCGTCATCCGGCTGGAAGAGTTCGACTATGACGGCGCCGTCGCCATCGCCATCGCAATGCTGGCGATTTCGTTCACGCTGCTCTTGGCCATCAACCTGATCCAGATCTGGAGCCGCCGCCGCATGGGCGCGGTGTAGTAAAGGGAGACTATGAGATGAAAGAACGGCCCCTCGACGACATCGAGATCAGAATAGGAAAAGGCGTCTGGCTCAGCATTATGGCAGGGGCAGTGACAGGGCCTGTCATCTTTGTCGCCCAACTGATCCTTGACCAATCCCTTCTTGTCGCACTCGCGTCCTGGGGTGTCTTTGCCTTGCTGCCCACAATCGTTCTGGGACTGGCCTTGCTGATAACCACAGGCGCGCGCACCTGTCCCCGATACATAACCTGCAAACCCGAGAACACTCCGGTCCGGTCAAGGAACTGACGATGCAACCTTCACTTGCTGCAACACATATTGCCCCCAAAGCGCGCACTTTCCGTCCGGCGACGACCGAACCCGGTTTCGTGAGATGGGGCCTTATCGCGCTTGTCCTGACAGTGCTGACGGTGCTGCTCTTTGCACCGCTGATCGCCGTATTCGACGAAGCACTACGGCGCGGCTGGGCCTTTGCGCTGGCCTCGCTGTCCGAGCGTGATGCGCAATCAGCAATCCGGCTCACGCTGCTGGTGGCCGCGATCACCGTGCCGTTGAACGCCGCCTTCGGCATTGCCGCCGCATGGGCCATCACCAAGTTCGACTGGCGCGGCAAGGCATGGGTCATCACCCTGATCGACCTGCCGTTCTCGATCTCTCCCGTCGTGGCGGGGCTTTTGTTCGTGCTGATGTTCGGCTCCAATTCGGCGCTTGGCGTCTGGCTCGTGGCGAATGGTTATCCCATCGTCTTTGCGGTGCCCGGAATCGTGCTGGCGACCTTGTTCATCACCTTCCCCTTCGTGGCGCGCGAACTGATCCCCGTCATGCTGGAACAGGGCCGCGCCGAGGAAGAGGCCGCCCTGACGCTGGGCGCGTCCGGCTGGCGGATGTTCTTCACTGTGACGCTGCCCAATATCCGCTGGGCGCTGCTTTACGGCGTGCTCTTGTGCAATGCCCGCGCCATGGGCGAGTTCGGCGCGGTTGCCGTTGTCTCGGGCAAGATCCGGGGTCAAACGACCACCATGCCGCTGATGATTGAGATGTTTTACAACGAATACCTCTCGGTCGCCGCCTTCACGATGGCGGGCGTTCTGGCGCTGCTGGCCTTTGTTACGCTTGCCCTGAAATCGGCTCTGGAATGGCGCTACGCCGACCAGCTTGCCGCCACCCACCGCCATTGAAGGAGGATGTGATGAACATCGATATTGAAGAAATCTCAAAAGACTTCGCCAAAACCGTAGCGCTTCATCCGGTCTCGCTGGCGATCCCCTCTGGCACGCTTGTGGCCCTGCTGGGGCCTTCCGGCTCGGGCAAAACCACATTGCTGCGGATTCTCGGCGGGCTGGAATTTCCCACCGCGGGCCGCGTACTGTTCGACGGATCAGACGCCACGGGCCTGAGCGTGCAGGAACGGCGTGCGGGTTTCGTGTTCCAGTCCTACGCGCTCTTTCGGCATATGACGGTGTTTGACAATATCGCCTACGGCCTGCGCGCCCGTCCCCGCAAATCGCGGCCGGGCGGGCCGGAAATCGCACGCCGCGTGACCAAATTGCTGGAGTTGATCAAGCTGCCCGACATCGGTGCGCGCTATCCCAGCCAGTTGTCAGGCGGTCAGCGGCAGCGCGTGGCCTTGGCCCGCGCGCTGGCGATCGAGCCGCGGATGCTGCTGCTGGACGAACCCTTCGGCGCGCTGGATGCCAAGGTGCGTAAAGAACTGCGACAGGGGCTGCGTGATATCCACGACACCACGGGCCTCACCACCGTATTCGTCACTCACGATCAGGAAGAAGCGATGGAACTGGCCGACTTGGTCGTCGTCATGTCGATGGGTCGCATAGAGCAGGTCGGAAAGCCCGAGGACATCCGCGCCCGGCCCCGGACTCCCTTCGTGCGCGAGTTCATCACGGCATGAGAAGGGGGTGCACGGTTGAGTGACGATGCGAACAACCAGGTAATCCTTGATCGGATTGACAGGAAAATCCTGAATGAAGTCATGCGCGATGTAACCCTGCCGGTTTCCAAACTGGCTGAACGGGTAGGTCTTTCGCAGACGCCTTGCTGGAAGCGGGTTCAGAAACTGGAAGCCGCCGGCGTCATAACGGGGCGGGTGGCCCTGGTGTCCCCCCAGAAGATTGGCCTCGGCCTCACCGTTTTTGTCGAGATCGAAGCTGCAGACCACACCCCGGCATGGCGCGCTACCTTTGTAGACGTCGTGGCGGGATATCCGCAAATTCTCGAAATCCATCGTATGGCCGGCGATGTTGACTACCTGCTCAAGGTCATCGTGGCTGACATGCAGGCCTATGATGCCTTCTACCTTGATCTGACCCGTCGTCTGGCTTGCCGGAACGTTACCTCCAAGTTCTCGATAGAGCCGATCAAGTCCACGACGCTTCTGCCGATCGACACGACGACGGCGTGACCAAGGTAGAACAGCATTCTCTGAACTCAGGGAAAAACGAACGCCATTTACACGACAAAGATGCTAGATTTATTCGTGATGGAATATGGAGATCGCCATGACACGTACCTTGCTGATTCCCGGCATCGACGGCTCGCCCGCGCCGCACTGGCAGGCGTGGTGGCAGACAACGGACCCGACCGCCTTTACGGTGCATCAAGATGATTGGGCCAACCCGACCCCAGAAGCCTGGGAAGCTGAAGTCGCAGGCGCGGTGCTTCAGCATCCCGGCTCTATCCTGGTCGCCCATTCGCTGGGGTGCCTTGTGGTGGCGCGCTTGCTGGCAAACTGGCCGCAGTTGCGCATCGCTGGTGCGTTGTTGGTGGTTCCTGCCGATGCCAGCCGCAGCCGCCGCCTCAAGTTCTTCGCAGATACGCCGCGCGTGGAACTCCCTGGCCCCATAACGGTGGTCGCCAGCCGCAACGATCCCTGGATGTCATTTGGCGATGCCTTCGATCTGGCCGATGACTGGGGCGCATCCTTCATCGACCTCGGGGCTGCAGGGCACATCAACGTGGACAGCGGCTTTGGCCCCTGGGCGCGAGGCATGGAGCTGCGCGATGCGCTGATCCGACGGTCCGAACTGTATGTTGTCCCCGGCCGACAGCGGCGGACGCAGATGCAGCGGAGGGCCTTGTGATGTCCGGGCAACCCGAACGCGTCATGCCAAGGATGATCGCTACGTCCCGCAGGAACTGCCCCGTCGCGCTCACGGTATTCCTCGCGGCCTATGTCGGGATCCTCGCGGTGGTCTTTGCGCCCGAGGGCACCTTTGTGTCGCAACAGACAAGCGTTCAATCCGGGAGGTAACC
>JBLRWK010000110.1:0-6397 GCA_047921295.1 Rhodobacterales bacterium | reverse complement strand
AGCGGGCGGCGGCGGCTTTGGCCCAAGCGTAATCCGCATCGTCGAAGACAACGATTTTCATCACGACTTTCGGCCCTTGGCCAGCCGCATCAAGGCAGGCGGCAAAGGCCGCCCAGTCCACCGTCTCGCCGCTGGATGGCGGCTTGGGGCTAAGCACAAGCGTGTCCAGTTCGGCAAACCACGGGCGCGCGATGGAGCCTTGTGTCTCGCAGGCAAAGCGGTAGCCCTCGGACTTGCCGCGCGCGATCACGGTGGTGAAATCCTGTATCGCGGGGTTGCCCCCCGACAGCGACACCGTCAGCGGTTGCCCGCCCGACAGGGCGCGCACCCTGTTCCAGACCGCGTCGGTCGACATCTTCGCCCAGTCGTGGCGATAGCTGTTATCGACCGCATGCAGTGAATCGCACCAGACGCAGCGATAATCGCAGCCGCCTGCGCGGATAAAGACGGTTGGCTCGCCGATCAGCGCGCCTTCGCCCTGAATGGTGGGGCCGAAAATCTCGGCGATCCGCAGGCTCATGGCCGATACTCGGCCCAGGTCTTTGGCGTCTCCGACACTTTCACCGAGGCCGTTTCGGGCCAGCGCGCCTTGCACCAGTCGTAGAAATGCTTGGCAAGGTTCTCTGCGGTCGAGGGCACGTCGAGGATATCATCGAGATGGCGATGGTCGAACGTGCCGTCCACATAGTCCTTGAGCGGTTTCAACTCGTGATAATCGCGCACGAAAGCGTCGGCGTTCAGCTCGGACGCGGCCAGTTCCACCACCACGATATAGTTGTGGCCGTGGAGCCGGAAGCACTGGTGATCCGGCGGCAGATGCGACAGGCGGTGCGAGGCGGAGAAATGGAATTCTTTGCTGATCCGGAACATCACACCGCCTCCCGGCCAGCAACCGCCTGCCGCCAGAAATCCGGATCGGCATAAGCGGTCGGATCAGGGACACCGGCCAGATCGAAGGCTTCGCGCCGTTCCACACAGGTGCCACAGCGCCCGCAATGCAGCGCGCCGCCTTTGTAGCAGGACCATGTTTCGGCAAAAGGTGTGTGCACCTTCGCGCCTTCGGTCACGATATCGGCTTTGGTCCGGTGCACGAAGGGCGTGTAAAGCGCCACCTCGGCATATCCGTCCAAGGCCGCGCGCTGCATCCTGTCGAAAGCTTCCGTAAAGCTGGGGCGGCAATCGGGATAGATGAAGTGGTCACCGCCATGCACAGCCGTCGCCACCGCGTCATCCCCGTTTGCCGCGGCAATGCCATAGGCAATGCTGAGCATGATCGCGTTGCGGTTGGGAACAACCGTGATCCGCATGGTTTCCTCGGCATAATGGCCGTCCGGCACATCTATGTCTTCCGTCAGGGCGGACCCTGTCAGGCTGGCGCCGATGCTGCGCATATCGATCAGGTGATGGGGCACGCCCAGACGCAGGGCGCAAGCCGCCGCGTAGCCGAGTTCCTTGCGGTGGCGCTGTCCGTAGTCGAAGGACACCAGTCGGGAAAGCGCGCCTTGGTCCGCAATCACATGGGCAAGCGACACGGAATCCAATCCGCCGGAGCAGATGACATTCGTTTTCATAGTTCAATCCTTGTTTTGTTAACCGGGTAGGCTGCGACCGGTGACGGTTGGATTAGCCAAGCCCCGTCGGGAACGCAACCGGCTTTCGCTTGCGACCATTGCCCGCGCGCCCACCTGCTCTCCCGCCTACACAGAACCGGCGCGCGGGCTTTTACCGATCTGGCAAGTTGCATTCGCCGGAAACATCGTGTCATTTGAGGCAGGAAAAGTGGAGGAGAACCCCGTGAAGATTCAAATGACCCGCCGCGTTGCGCTTGCTTGCGCCGCTGCTTTCACCGCCCTGCCGGCCTTCGGGCAGGAGGCATGGCCCACCGCACCCGTGCGGGTTTTTGTCGGATTTCCGGCCGGCTCATCGCCCGACACGCTGGCGCGGATCGTGACGGACAAGCTGGCAGAGCGGTTGGGGCAACCTGTCGTGATCGAGAACCGGCCCGGTGCAGGCGGTGTGATCGGCGTGCAGCAAATGCTGGTTTCGGCGGGCGACGGGCACACCTTCGGCACAACGATCAACGGGCCTTTGACGACATCGCAGCGGATGATGGACAGCACGGGTTACGATGTCGCGACGGATATCGCGCCGGTCACCCTCATCGCCACCTCGCCGCTGGTGCTTGCGGTCTCCGCCAATAGCGATATCGACGATCTGGACGGCTTCATCGCCGCCGCAGGAGCGGACGCAGAAGCCATCGCCTATGGCTCGGTCGGTCAGGGTTCGGGCGCGCATCTGACGGCAGAGCTTTTCGCGACCGAAGCGGGCGTCAGCATGCTGCACGTGCCGTTCACCAGCTATGCCGAGGTCACCACCTCCATTCTGGGCGGCGAGATTGATGCCGGTTTCATGGCCCCGTCGGCGGCGCTTCCTTTCGTGCAGGCAGGCACCATGCGGATGCTGGGGATCACCTCCGCCGAGCCTTTCGCGCAGGCCCCCGAAGTGCCGGTTCTGGCTGGCAATGCCGGCCTGCCCGATGATTTCCGCGCCGAGTTGTGGAACGCCTTCATCGCGCCCGCGGACACCGACCCCGACGTCATCGCGCGCCTGAATACCGAGATCGGCGAGATCCTTGCCGATGCGGCGGTGCAGGAGCAGCTTCTGGCCATCGGCTGGCAGGCCGCACCGGGATCGTCCGAAGACCTGCGGGATCGTATCGAGACCGATACGGCCATGTGGGGCGATGTGATCGACCGCGTGCAAGCGCAGCAGTAGGGCCACCATGCAGCGCGATTGGGCCGACATCTTTGGCGGTTTGGCTCTGGCCGCCATCGGTGCCGGTGCGGCGGGCTGGGCGGCGGTGCATTATGACATGGGCTCGTTGCGCCGCATGGGGCCGGGGGCGTTTCCCGTCGTGCTTGGCGGCACCTTGTTCCTGTTGGGGCTCTTCGTCGCCCTGCCCGCTTATGCGCGCACAGCCACCGCCCCCAAGTTTGAGGCAGCGGCAGCTTTGGGCGTTCTTGGCGCGATCCTTGTTTTCGCGCTCGGCCTGCCATGGCTGGGCCTTGCGGGCGCGACGGCAACCGCTGTGCTGGTCGCCACGCTTCCGGCCCCCCGCAAGGGCTGGGTCTGGCGGATCGTATTGGCTCTCGCAGTCACGGCGCTGACGCTGCTGGTGTTCAATATCGGTCTGCGGATGACCCTTCCGCTCTGGCCGCGCCTGCCATGACGACTTGGGAAGGCCTGCTATTCGGCATCGGATTTGTCACGCAACCCGAAGTGCTGGTGTACTGCTTTCTGGGCGTCGTGCTTGGCACCTTTGTCGGTGTCCTGCCGGGGATCGGCGCGATGGCGGCGATCTCCTTGCTGTTGCCCATCACCTATTACGTCACGCCCGAAGCCGCGCTGATCATGCTGGCGGGGGTCTATTACGGTGCCCAATACGGCGGAGCGGTGGCATCGATCCTGTTGCGGCTGCCGGGCACCCCGCAATCGGCAGTCACCACGCTGGACGGCTATCCGATGGCGCAGAGCGGGCGGGCCGGTGTCGCCCTGTTCACCGCGATGGTCTCGTCCTTTACCGGATCGGTCATCGGCATTGTCGTGCTGGTCATGCTGGCAGGCTGGCTCTCGCGTGCGGCCACGGCCTTTGGCGCGGCGGATTATGCCGCGATGATGATCCTCGGCCTCGTTGCCGCATCGACGATCGGGACGGCGCGGCCCGCCAAAGGCTTTGCGATGGTCACGCTGGGGCTGTTGCTGGGCTGTATCGGCACAGACGTTAATTCCGGCGCGCAAAGGTTCACCTTCGGGCGGACCGAACTGCTGGACGGGATCAATCTGGTGGCGCTGGCGATGGGCATGTTCGGGGTGGCCGAGGTGATCGCCAATGTCCGCAATCCCGAGCGTCAGAGCGTGATGGAAAAGATCGGCCTCAAGCGCCTGATGCCGCGCCGCGACGATCTGCGACGGATGGCGCTGCCGACGCTGCGCGGCGGCGCGTTGGGAAGCTTCTTCGGCGCTTTGCCCGGCACGGGATCGACGCTGTCCTCGTTTCTGAGCTACTCCATGGAGCGGCGGCTCGCGCGGCAACCGGACCGGTTCGGCAAGGGCGCCGTCGAGGGTGTTGCAGGGCCGGAGGCTGCCAACAACTCCGCCGCGATCACCGCCTTTGCACCGACGCTCACCTTGGGCATTCCGGGCGATCCGATCATGGCGCTGATGCTGGGGGCACTGGTCATCCACGGCATTCAACCCGGCCCCATGATGCTCGAGGCCCGCCCCGAGATGTTCTGGGGTCTCGTCGCCAGCTTCGGGATCGGGAACCTGCTGCTGCTGGTGCTGAACCTGCCGCTGATCGGCATCTGGGTCGCGATGCTGCGTATCCCGTTCAACTACCTCTATCCGGCCATTCTGGTTTTCCTCTGTCTTGGCGTCTACTCGGTCAGGGGGCTTACCTTCGATATCGTCGCCGTCGCGGGGATCGGGCTTGCCGGATATCTGCTGGCCCTCGCCAAGTTCAGCCCTGCGCTGCTGTTGCTGGGTTTCGTGCTCGGGCCCCTGATCGAGACCAACCTGCGCCGCGCCTTTCTGATCTCGCGGGGCGATCCGATGGTGTTTCTGGAGCGGCCTATTGCTGCCGGTTTTGTCATCGCAACCGTGGCGCTGCTCCTCTTGCCGCTATGGCAGGCATGGCGACGGCGCGCGCGCGCAAGCGGCTGATGCGTCAGACAGGCCAAGTCTTGCAACCATTGGCTTCACGCGCCGGACAGATTGACAGAATCGCTTTTCTTCAACAACATCTTGCGGGTCGCAACGTGGGATTGGAGGAACGATCATGCCACGGATAGCAGACCTTTTTTTCAAAGCCGCAATAGCGTTTCTGATCCTCGGTATCGTCATGGGGCTCCAGATGTCGATTTCCGGCGAGCATAACGTGATCGGGGCACATGCACACACCAACTTGCTGGGATGGGTAACGATGGCGGTGTTCGGTGGTTATTACGCGTTGAACCCTGCCAAAGCCCGGACGCGTCTGGCGAAACTCCATTTCTGGACGTATCTCTGTTCCGTCCTGATCATGTCCCCGTCGCTCTATCTGCTGTATCTTGGATACGCTGCCGCTGAAGGGCCATTGGCCGTGGCGTCAGTCGTGGCATTCGGATCTGTGCTTGTTTTCGCCATTGTTGTATTCTCCACCGCGCCCGACACGGCAAACGAAAGAGCCGCCTCTGCTGTTGCCTGAGGGCGGGCTTTGCGGACAAGGTCAGACCGGCAACCTGCCCTTCATGGCGGCGCAGACGCAGGCCGGGCCGGTGATGTGCACCGATTGCCCGGTGCTGTCGACTGCAACGGTGACGGGCATGTTCTTCAGCTCGAACTCGTAAACCGCCTCCATCCCCAGATCCTCGAAGGCGACCAGTCGCGATCTGACGATAGCCTTGGACACGAGATAGGCCGCCCCGCCGATGGCCACCAGATAAGCCGCGCCGTGTCGGGTACTCGAAATCTTCGGCCAAGGGCGCGATTTTGGGTGACAACGCCTGAGGAAATTAACACCTACATCATCGACCAGACGGCGTACCGCGGCTGTCAGGGTTGCTTGTGTTGAGCGTCAATCTTTCCGCTTGGAATTGACCTTTCGTCAACACAAGCACTGAGATAGGCAATAGTCTGGGCATTGTTAAAACGCGGATGTGCGTTTGCGATTGAACAGGAGGCGTGGTGGATTTCAGGCAGCTTCGCTATTTTGTGGCGATCGTGGAGGCGCAATCGTTTTCGCGCGCTGCGATGGTCCTGAATGTGGCGCAGCCCGCCCTCAGCCTGCATGTCCGCAATATGGAGGCTGATCTGGGCACGGCCCTTTTGTTGCGAACCCCACAAGGCGTTTTGCCCACCGATGCGGGTAAATTGCTGCTGACGCGCGCGCGGCATCTTTTGCAGGAGTTCGAGAAAACGCTGCAAGCCGTGCGAGATTTCGAGAGCGAGGCTGCGGGGGAGGTGCATATCGGCTTGCCCGGAACAATCGCCGAGATGCTGTCGGTTCCGCTGATCCTGCGCATGCGAAAGGAATTCCCGCATGTTCACCTCAAAGTTGCAGAAGCGATGAGCGGTTTTGTTCTGAGCTGGCTGCACGAGGGGCGGGTCGATCTGGGCCTGCTCTATACCCCCGTCTCCGAGCGCGGCCTGAAATCGACGCCGATCCTGAACGAGGAGTTGCGTCTGTTCGCAGGACACCCGTTGGCGGCGGGGCTGCCATCCTTGCCGCATAGCAAGGTCGAACTGACCGAGATTGTCGATCTGCCGCTTGTTCTGCCGGGAAAGAGCCACGGCTTGCGCGCGCTGATCGACAGCGAGATCGAGGCGCAGGGGCTGGAGCTTTCGACGGTGATCGAAG
>JBLRWK010000109.1:0-6571 GCA_047921295.1 Rhodobacterales bacterium | reverse complement strand
ACCGAATATCACGGTGACGATCAGAGCCAGCTACACCACGCAATGGGGCACTATCAGTGCGTCCGGCCTGAAACCTGAAGCGTTGGTATTCCCCTGATCGTTGATCTGTGATTCATCCTGTCTTGTAGGATTGATTATGTCAGCATCTTTGCCAGACGCGTTGCGGACGCGGGTTCAGAAGTTGATCGAAGAAGAATTGAGCGGGCGCGCGGCAGCATTGCGCCTGAAACTTTCGCCGGTCACCGGGGCGCGTTGGGGGCTCGCGATCCGGCGGACGGGTCACGCAAGCGCTGCGCCCCAGGGTCAGGATATGGGTCGTGGGCGTGGTGCCGGTCGGCAGAACGCATTGGCCTTCCTTGAACAGAAGCGCCGTCTTTTCCTGCGCAACGGCGACAGAGATGCGGAAATCTTGCTCTGCCCGGATGCCGAGCGGGGTCTCCGCCAGATCCTGCAACATGGCTCCGATTTGGGCGTCGCTAAAAGGCTCGCCGATCAGCGCGCGGGCATCGCAGGGCACCTCACCCTCGGGTAGGAATTGCAGCGCGCCCACACAATCGCGCCCGATCCGCGCGAGCAGGCTGTAAGCGTCCACGCCATCCGCGCCCACGCGTTCAGCTACACCTCGGCGGATCAGGTCGCTGTCGGGCAACAGGTTCTCGAGAACCGCGATCACGGGCGGGCCGGTGTAGCGCTCGGGTTGCAGGGGCTGGGTGCGCGAGATGGGCAGCGTGTTCTCCCAGGTCAGCCATTCCGGCGCATAGGTGAAGGCGAAGGCCCCGTCCGGCGCGCGGAAATACTGCCCCACGCGGCGGCCGTTCATGTAGACGTCGAGCGGCGCATAGGCGCGCTTGCGCCCCATCAGAAGATGTCCTCGAGATCATGCGGGGATCATCTTGCTGCGCGGCACTATCCGCAGTTCGAGGTCGAGTGCTGCGAGCAGGTCGAAGATCGTGTCCACCTTCGCGCCGCTGGCGCCGGTTTCGGTGTTGGACACTGTGCGCTGCCAGACGCCCGCGCGGGCGGCAAGCTCGGCTTGCGTCAGGCCCTTGGCCTTGCGGGCGGCGCGCAGGCTCTGGCCGAGGTCCTTGGTGGTGCGGGCGATCTGATCCATCAGGCTGATCCTTCTCCGGAAAAGATGATCGGGGATCATATGGGGTCAATATGTTCTTTGGGTGAAAATAATGATTTATGATCCTGAAGATATTTTCCATCTGCGTTCGTCTTCGTCTTCGTCTTCGTCTTCGCCTTCTGCCGGGCAAGTGGTGGTGGATTGGCGACCGTGCATGGTACGGCGGCCTTCCAACTTGCCCTCGATCGGCTTGCGGTCAGAAGCCATCATCGACCTTCGTGTGGACGGCGCGGACGTTCTTGGGCAGAAGGGTCAGCTTTTCCGCAAGCCAGGCGTTTTCCATGCGCAGTGCGTCGGCGTCCTGATCGAACAGGCGAACGCCTGGCAACGCGGCATCCTCCAACACGATGCCGAGCTCGCGCCCCGGCGCGCCCTTCTCGATGTTGTAAAGCGTCGTCCGACTGATACCGACAAGGTCGGCCAGATCCCGCGCTCCATCCGTCCGATCCGGATCAACGTGCCCAGAACCGACAGGGCCTAACGCGTTTGTCGAGCGTAGGTTCTTTTGCGTTTCATGGCGTGTTCCAGCGGGTTTGTTCAGTTTGCTGGACATAAGCGTATTTTACGTTCTTTTAAATGAACACTTAAGGCAACTGATGGCGACCGATCTAGAGGCGGCAGGCCTTCGCCAGATCCTCGGTCTCGATTGCCGCGCCGACAGCGCTGAAATCGCGGGCATCCATGCCAAGCTGGCCACCGATGCGGCGCCAGGCCCCTGCGATGTGGCGTGCCATGTCACCGGTCATCTGCTCCGCAGTCCGCCTGTCGATGTCGAAGAAGGCGGAGGCATCGAGCGCCGCGTCGATCGAGGGCAGGTTGCCATGGATTTCGGAGATCGCGGTCTGCATCCGGCCGCCCGGACGGTGCTCGGGGTTGATGTCGAATGCCGGTGACAGCCGCCAGCCGCCGGGCGCGCGCAAGAAGCCATGATTTCGCAGATGATCGTCGGTATTCCGGATCAGGATGCCGAAGACCATCCGGCGATACAGTTCAGCGATCTGCCCGGCAGGGTCCACGCAATGGCGGCGCATCGCCATCGCAAGGTCCTCGTAGCTGCTTGCGGCGGTTCCGCCCAATCCCAGAAAGGTCTGGGCCGAGATGAACGGGACCCGGTCCGAATGATCGGCCCCGACCCTGTCGAAGCGGCGGATGAGAGCGGCCGGGAACCGTTGCGAGGTGTTCAGGATATCTGCGACGCAGGCGTCTATGCCCACCTCACGCGCAAGTCTAAGCGTCATGACCTCGGCGCGGGCGACTGCGTAGTCATCGTCGATCTTGGGCAGCTTGACGATCCAGAGAGCACCTTCGCGGTCGCGCGCATTCACCTTGGGCCGGGCACCGCCCAGAGAACCGACCGCTTCGGCCAAAAGATCACCGCCAACAAGCTCGGCGCGACGTCGGGCATAACCGGCGGGATCTTCCTCGAAGGCTCGCGCCTGTCGGATGACCTCGTCGAGATCGTGCAGGCGTGGCACGTTCACGCCATCCGCGCGCGGTGGGGCAAGCGCAGTGGCCTCCGCCCCGGGACCGTCGAAATAGCGCAAGGCCCCGATCCTCAGGCGATCGTCGGACTCGAGCAGGTAGTCGAGTTCGGTCAGATACTGCGTGCCGCGCAGCAATTCGATGATCTTGCGCCCCCAGCTGTCGGGCGCGGTGTCCGTCATCGGCAATGGAAGGGCAGAGCGTTCACCGTCCCGGCGGCCGTAGAAGGGTGCGGCCCCGAGCGGCATGTCCGGCGAAATCGGAAAGGCCCGTTCAAGCGCGAGCCAGCTTTCATGGTAGGTGAAGGCCGCGGTTTCGCGGGTGCCGTTCGCCTCGAAGATGAATTCGCCCACCGGAACCGCCCGGGCACCGATCCGCACATCGATACGTCGCGTCGGCATCACCACCCCTCCGGCGCATCGTCAGCGGCTTGCGCAGCCGGACCTTGGCTTCTCTCCGACGGTGACCTCCGCCGACGGGAGATGTTCCTGGGCAGCGTCTTTTCCACCAGCATCAAGCCGAGCTCATCCGATGCCGGATCGACGAGGCCGGCCAGCCGGTCGAAAAGCCCCAGAACCGACAGGGCCATCGCCAGAGTGTTCAGCGAGACGCCCGGATCGCCCTGTTCCAGGCGGTGCAGGGTGCTGCGTCCAACGCCCATGCGCGCCGCCATGTCGGTTGTGGAGATCCGGCGTGCCCGGCGTGCGCGGGAGATGTCCTGCCCGAGTCGCGCGATACCGCGGGCGATCGAGGGGTGAACCGCGCTCCCCTTGGTGCGTGCTGCTTTGTCCGTGCTGGTAGTCATTGTCCTGCATCTCGGTCAGAAGAGTTGTTTTTGTCTCACTTGTGATACCAAAAATATGATGGGCCAACCCTTCGTTGCAACCGCCACCTTATGTATTCAGTCGGTTTTTGTTTTGTAAGTAACACAAAAATCAATTTTCTGTTTTATCTGCGAGACAAATCGGGTTGGCTGGCGTCGGCGAAAGCTTCTGACTGTGCCCCCAACCCCTCCAGCGCCTTGTCGACCTCGCGCGTCTTCGCGGCCAGCTGTGCCTCCCACAGGATGCGGAAACCTTCGGCGAATTCGACCAGGCCCCCGGCGAAGGTGCGGATCGTGGTCATGTCCTCATCGGTAAACGGGATCGGGCGACCGCGCAGTTTGGCTTCGTTCAGCTTGCGGGCGATGTGGTTGACCGCAGCGCCCTCGGTCGCGACCTGCGCGCCCCAGGCTTGCAGATGGTCGCGCACGACCGGATCGACCGGGCGCAGCAGGATGTCGGCGGCCCCCATCAGGCGGCGCAGGGCGGCGGGTTGGTCGGTGATGCCGCGACGCGCAAGCGCGGCCTGAAACCCCGCCAGCTGGCGCGCGCTCAAGCGGGTGCTGATCGTCGTAGTTAGGCCAGGTAGCACGCCTTTGGCCCGGCTCAGGGTGTTGTAGATCGTCCGGGTCGAGACGCCGAAGCGGCGGGCCAGCAGGGCCGCAGGGGTGCCCCTGCCGCGGGCCTGGATGATCTGGCGGCGTTCGTCGTCGGTCAGTTTGCGATGGTGACGCATGTGAAGTTTACGTTCCTATTTCTTGCCAACTTCCTCCAAGCCCCCCGCCTCCCAGCATCAGCGGAGGCGGGTCAGGGGCTTGGAGTCCGTTTCGCTGGGTTTTCCGGGCGCAACGGGGTGCAGGGGACGCGATGCGCACAGCACGGGTAAGGAAACGCGGCGCACAGGCCCAGCATGTTGGCAGCTGTTGCAGCCGTCATGACACCGCGTGTCACTTGGCTCAGTACTTCAATGCGGTTTAGTTCGCGCCGGCTCATGATGATCAACCCCACGGCCACACTCCAATGCTGTTTGATCGACAGGGAAGTGTGACACTTCTACTTTGCAGATGTGGGACATTTTAACTTTGCGCCTACAGATATCTATCGCATAATCATAATTATGTTAAATAGATTCAAATATGACATAAATAGTGAAGCCAGCGCCTGAAATCCGTAAGCGTGACGCCGATCCCCTCCTGCCATTTTTGACCTGAAGCCAGCATTCTCCGCGCACATGTGCAGCGGAGGTGTTGGATTTGGAGAGAGACGGCAAAATGGGCGTCCATTTGGACGGCTCGATGGGCGTTGGAGTTTCCCGGCTGGAAGTGATCGAGGGGCCGAGTGGTCGGAGGCGACGCACGAAGGCAGAACGGGCACGGATCGCGGCGGAAAGCATGATGCCCGCCGTGACGGTTGCGGATATTGCGCGCCGGTATGTCGCGACACTTTGGCAGATTTACGATTGGCGCAAGCAGCTTCGCAAAGGCAATCTCGTGGTGCCCGAGAGCGTGGCATCCTTGCCGGTCTTCGCAGAACTGGTGGTCGATGACAGCGCGGCCGAGGCACCGTCGGCGGTCGCCGGGTCCGATCTCGAGATTGTTGTGGGCGATGTGGTGATCCGTGCTGGCGCTGGTGCCGATGAAGAGCAGCTGACGCGGGCGATCCGCGCGGCACGGGCTGCAGCATCGTGATGTTCGGTCATGGCGGGCCGGTGAAGGTCTTTGTGGCGACCCGGCCGGTAGACTTCCGCAAGGGCATCGATGGCCTGGCACTGGCCGTGCAGGAAATGTTCGGGATGGACCCGTTCTGCGGGGCGGCTTTTGTGTTCCGGGCGAAACGGGCGGACAGGATCAAGCTCTTGATCTGGGATCAGACCGGCATGGTGCTGGTCCACAAGCGCCTGGAGGGTGGCAAGTTCGTCTGGCCACAGGTGCGTGATGGCGTCATGCGCATGTCGAGCGCGCAGTTCCCGGCCCTTTTTGAAGGCGTGGATTGGCGGCTGGTGCGGCCCGAGTGGGCGCGGCGTCCGCTGGTGGCTGGATGACGGACGAAATGCCCTGAAAGGCCCGTTTCTACTGGCCTGACAGGGTATCCTGTGATTCACTTTCCTTCATGGAAACCCCTGATCTTGCGCGCGAAAATGCCCCGCTGAAAGCCCGCCTTGCCGAGATGGAGGCGGCGCTGGCCGAGACGCAAGAGGCCAATTGGCGGCTACAGGATATCCTGCGTGCAGCGCAGCGCGAGAAATTCGGTAAGCGCTCCGAGAAGCTCTCGCCGGATCAGTTCAACCTGCCCCTGGAAGATGCCGAATTTGCACAGGGCGTGCTTGAGGCCGCGCAGGAGACAGCCGAGGCGGCGATGCAGCGGGCACGCGGCGAGGAACCGCGCAAGCCCAAGTGCAATCGTGGCCATCTGCCGTCCCATCTGCCCCGGGTCGAGCTCGTAATCGAGCCTGCCAGCACGCTCTGCCCCTGTGGCTGCGGAGAGATGGCGAAGATACGGGCATGTGTTTCCCGTCGCGTTCTGCCACATGAAGCGTATCGCGGCTTTGGTGAAAGATCCCGACTGCGACCTGCCCGCCCTTGTTATCTCGGAGTGCCAAGATCTGCTGGCGCAGATTGCTGAGAAAATAGAAAGGATCGAGGCAAAGACCAAGCCCCTGAAAGCGCTCGCAGCCGAGACCGATACCGCACGTCGACTGCAGACGATGCCGGGTGTTGGGCCGCTGACTGCGCTGGCGGTTGAATCCTTTGGACCCGACATGGCGCAGCTCAAGTCCGGCCGGGATTTCACGGCCTGGCTGGGTCTGGTGCCCAAGCAGAATTCTTCAGGAGGCAAGGAGCGCCTCGGCCGCATGACCAAGGCCGGTCAGACCGACATCCGACGCCTCCTGATCATTGGAGCAATGTCTCGCATGAACTGGCTTGGGCAGCGCACCATCTTGGAGGGCAGCTGGCTATCACGCATGTTGACGCGCAAACCCAAGATGTTGGTTGTGATCGCGCTGGCCAACAAGATGGCCCGCCAGATTTGGGCGATGCTGACAAAGAATGAGGACAACAAGGATCCGGCGCAGGCGACAGCATGGTAAGCGGTCGCTGGCCCCCACTGTCGGCTTAGCTTGACGGCTTGAAGTTCCACG
>JBLRWK010000108.1:0-6579 GCA_047921295.1 Rhodobacterales bacterium | reverse complement strand
CGTGTCTTAGATCATTGCCCCTCGGTCTGGCAGGCGGTGCCAATGGCGCGGTTACCTTTGACCTGCGGGCTCATTTCCAAGTTCTGGGACGGCGCCTTTTTCATCCGGCCACGCGTAACACAGAAGGGCGACGGCTATGTTCCGCCCACCCCGACGACGCTGAACCTGATGTTCCAGCCTAACCTAATCCCACAGTCGTTCGGGAACGAGTTCATGCTTGGGCAAGGCATCCTCGCCCGAATGTTACCGGCCTGGCCGGAGAGCAACATGGGAAAACGGCGCTACCGGCGCAGCGATCCTTGGGACGACGCTATTGTTGACAAGTTCCAGGAGGTGACCGCGAAGGCCCTGCGCAATACTCTGGAAGACCCGACCGAAAAGATGCTCAGGCTCTCTGACGGCGCGTTCAAGCAATGCGTGGCGTTCCATGATGCTGTCGAACCCGAGCTTGGTCGCGGTGGGTGGGCGGCCGATATCAGCAGTTTTGCGGCCAAGGCGCCCGAACATGCCTGTCGTCTTGCCGCACTCATGACTCTCTTTGAGGACCCTGAGGCTACCGAGATTTCTGAGGCCACAATGGCAAACGCATGCGGTCTTGTGAAATACCACCTGCAACAGTTCAAGTATCTCTGCATCGCCGGGACGAATGAGGATGCGGTCAGCCATGCTCAGAAGCTTCTCGACTGGCTTAAAAGCAATCTCACCGCTGGAGAGGGTTTTGCGACCGAGAGGATTTTGCAAGCCGGCCCCGTCCCGACTCGCAGAAGGCAGACAATGGACAAGGCCTTGGCTATCCTCGTACAGCACGACTGGATCGCGAAACTCCCGGACGGGACGGTCGTCGACAACAAGCCGCGCCGCAGGGCCTACATGCTCAACCCGAGCGCCTGAGGGTGCATGCGGGCACACGTTCCCAGGCGGGATGGGCGGCTTGTTGATCACAGGCGCTCTTTCGCCCCGGCGGCCCTCGGCGGTTGAAGTATTACCGGGAAATTGTTGAAGAAGGGCGGGTTCCACCCCATGAGGGTGGAAGGAACCCTTCTTCAACACATCCGGAAAATACCATATTTTTCAGCGTGTTGCGGCGGCGAGCGGAATCCATGCGCAGGCCCTGTTCAGAGGCGCAGATTGGCCGTACATGAGCGTTGAGAGGCGAGAAATTCCGCATGATCCCGCGCCGCCCGAACGCCCTGCGCATGATCATAGCTCGCCATCGTGGTTGCCGCACTCCGGTTGTCGAGCAGCACCGGCGCGATGTAGCCGCCGCCGCGAAGTTCCTCAGATGCCTCCGTGGCGACATTGTCCCGGACGCGGTGCACGCTGACCCGGACCCCGAGATGTTTCTGGGTGAGATTGCCCACGAGACAGCCCAGTTGCCGGGCCGAGATCTTCGCACCAACCTCCAAGAGACTGGGAAACATCGCGGAGCCGTCGTCGAACAGTGGTCGAAAGACCCTGCTGTATTCGTCGATGGCATCCCAGAGAACCGAGTTCGCCAGAACCCGATCATATCCACCCTGCTGCTTTTCGGATTCCCGGAGCTTCAGCGCACTGCCCGGAAGCCTCACATGAAGATTTGGCCGCTCCAGGAGCATGATGGTCCGGCCGATACTAAAATGTGACAGAGCTCGCGCTCGCTGAGGCACCGCCGCAGCCGTGGCCAAGAGCAGACCGTTGCGATAATCGCGCGCTGCGAACAGCCCTCTTGGACCCTGTTCGCGAGCATTCTCGATAATCTCCATTCCAAGGTCGAAGATCACAGATGCTCCGACCAGTTGTTCGCCGGTCTTGGTCGGACGCCCCTCGACCTTTCCACGGGCGTTCAGCCGGGAGATGACATGGTCGCATGCCACACTCGTGAAGCCAGGATCGCAGGCAGTGGCATAACCGGAAATGATGCGCCCGAGATAGTCACTCGCACTGCGCGTCGAGACGCCCTCTTCGGCAAGGTCGCAAGCATAGGCATGGAACGTGATCCCGACGGGCCTGCTGTCATGACCCAAGCTTTCGCACCACACAAGCCATCGCAGCAGCGCCCGCATGACGCTCTCGAGGTGATCATCGCTCCACTTGAGCTTCCGGTTCCCCGGCTCGGAACTCATTCTTGCGAACAGACCGGGCTGCCACTCATCCGGGAATAGGGCGATCATGGTGCGGAGAGTCTCAGTTTTCGATTTTCCTTCAGCCTTGGCGGAGCAATGGCTCTGGCGGATGGCGATAGCGATCATTGACGCATATGACATACCCCAGAGGCTTGGAGCTGCCGTCTGCACGCGGCGCATACTGGAAGCACCCGGGTGGCCTCCGTGCAGCGCCGAGCATTCCGCAAGGTAGCACTCCACTTCGTGGCGCGAGGGCGGAACCGAGAGGGGGCGTTCCGCGCCCCTCCAATTCGCGAAAGCTCGGAGTTCAGTCAGGATCGGGTTCGGATCAAGGCCCGGACGATCCGCCTCCAGGGAAGCGCGAAGGCGCTCCCAACTGAAGGTGCAGGACAGCGACGGCCCGATATCGAGAGCGTGTTTCATCGGATTTCTTTCCTGTTGAAGCCATTGGGCTGCCGGGACTTCTTGTCCGCGAGGTATGCCTGCCAGCGGTCGAGCGCGAGCGTCTCATCGATTTCGGCATAGAATGCGAGCGTTGTTTCCAAGCTCTTGTGTCCCAGTAAGCGCTGTACATCCGGCAGCCGGTCCGGATCTTCCTTGAGCCAAACCCAACCGAGGAAATGGCGGTAGAGATGCGGGTTCATCCTGACGCCGGTGATCCGGTTCGTGTGCCGCATGAGCCGCTCCAGCAGGCTGACGAAGGGCTGGCCCGGATCGCCGCTCGATCCCTGCGCCGGAAACAGGAAGGGATTGAGTTCGTCTCCCTCGCGGAGGGCCCGCGGGCGGATCTTGTCGAGATACAGCCGAAGTCGACGCGACTCGTTCGCTCCCAGCGGTATGGGCAGGTCCGGGTCGTCGCTGGTGCGCATCTTGACCTCGACATTCGGCACCGTCAGCGTTGCAAGATCGCCGCGCCACGAAATCCACGACAGCCTTGTCCGAATCACATTGTCCTTGCGCGGAGCTCTGGCGAGCAGGATGTCGCTGGCCAGCACGCACATGACGTCGCGAGCCAGCTCGGCATCTATGTGGTCGAGACGTCTCCCACCGCGCTTTTTGCGGACACGCCGGTCCAACTCGCCGTTGACCTCACTGATGAGGATGTCCCCAAGATCGATTAGGCGTTGCTGTCTGCCCCCGACAATCTGACGGAGCTTGGCCTTGTTCCGCCTCGATATCCCCTTGCCGCCGGCCGCATAGTCCTTGACCATGGCGGCGATTTCCTGGACCTCATCCTGATCCCGGCCCACGTAATCGCGCGCGAGCTTCTTGATGGCCTTGCCGAGGGTAGATGCGTAGCTGCTGGGAAAATCGCCGCCGCTGTTGGCTGCATGCACGGCCTCGAGAACACTCTCGACCACGGGAGGATCGGTGTATTCCTCCACGGTCTCGATCAGGTATCCGGTCGCGGCATAAAGCGCCTTCGCTCCCGCAATCAGGATGCCCCGCCGGTTTGCAAGCGTATTCTTGGACCACGTCTCATCTTCGACGAGGAAGCCGGCTGAACGACGGTCCTCTTCGGTCTTTTTTCGTCCGGTTCGCTTGGGTTTCAGCAGGGCCAGCTTGCCGGACATGGGGCGTTTCGGCTGAACCAGGTCGAGCTGTGCCAGAAATCCTTCGTAGGATAGCCCGTCCCGGGATTCCTCGCCCATCGCCCACCGCGTGATCGGCCCGTCGAATTGCGCGAGAAGTCTTTCCAGCATAGCAACTGGCACGCCATACCTGTCCCGGTGGTCCCCGAAGGGATGATTGACCGCCGGAAACCGATATTCAGCAAATGCTGTTTCCGACGAAAGCCGGGTGCACAGTGCGGCGACACGCTTGACGTGCTTGCGGCAGACGGCCTCTGTCTTGGCGGTATCTGAGCAGCGCTGACGATAGTAGGCCTCGAGAACAGACTGGGTGATCTCATTTGGAAGCATTGCCTCTTGGTCCAGAAAATGGAGGAAAGAGCCCGCATTCAGCTTCATGTCCGTGGGCAAATCTGATTTCTCGATTTCTTCGTAGATTTTTCGGTAGAACCCGCCGACGTCGCGCATGCAAAGCTTGCGGTTGCCACCACAGCCCGCATTGATCGCGGTCAGGACGTCAGCCTTGTAGTTATGAAAACTACCCTTTGAAAGTCCGAGTGTCGCAGGAGACCATTGAGCGAAGCACTTGATAACTTTGCCGCGGTCCACGTGTTCGGTCTCGGGGACCCAGCGTGCGGCACCGATGACTTTCTTTAAGCGCGATACGAGCGTTGCATTCCGGCGATCAAGAGTCTTGTCGCCGGTTTTCTCGGAAAGCCGTGCAATCAACTGGGAGTAGGTAATGCGCGGCTCGCGTCCGGACAGGGGAATACCCATCGCGTCGCCGAGGGCTTCGATGGTGCTTCGGTTCGGGCGATGGCCGGCTCGGTTCAGGATATCCGACACGGCCTTCGGATTCAGACCGGCCCGCATGGATAGGGCCCGCATTGATTGGCCGGACGCATCGAGGTGTTGGCGTATCTGCTCTTGTAACAACATATTTTCGTGTCCTTTCAGTTGGTAGGCGCTCACTCGAGATCGAGATCCGCCCTCCGAGATGGGCGGATTCGATGTTCGAAGAGCTCCAGCCATTCCGGATGGACCAGCCAGGACTTTCCGACCTTGGTTGCATCCAAGTGGATAAGGCCACGCTCGGTGACGCAGCCCTTTACGATCCAATCACGGATCGTTCTGGGGTGCTTCCGCAGCACCCTGGCCACATCGTCTACGGTCAGGTACCGTTCTTCCGTCATCATTTCATTCTCCTCTCCAATGGAGATACGCCCCACGACGGACGGCAAAAGCGAAGCCGGAAAGAATCCGAAGATTTTTGAGGAATAGAGCCGGACGCGGCGCGGACCGGTTGCTAATCTTGCGAATGCGGGCCTAAATTCTCAAAAATAGCAGGCAACGTTGGCTTACGATCACGCTCTGTTACGACGCTTGCAGAAGCGCCGATCATCCAGTCGAGAGGACGATCATCAGTCGCGTCGGTTGGCTGTGCCTGCCGACCGTGTTGGCGACAAGCCCGCCTTCGACACGGTCTCGTCGAAGACGACGAAATCCTCCGGGTGATAGCATCACCTTGCGGTCCTTCTGACCCTTGCCCTGCTCGACATGGATCAGCATCCGGTCACTGTCGATATCGCCGATCTTGAGGTTGCAGACCTCGGCCGCCCGAAGCCCCGCACCATAGGAAATGCTGAGTGCTGCGCGATACTTCAGCCCCGGCCCCGGTGCCGCCATCAGGATGTCCGACACCTCCTCGACGCTGAAGACTACCGGCAGCTTCCGCGGTGCGGTGCGGAATTGCATGTAGCGCTTCATCTCTTCCCGCCCGCAGGTCATGCCAAAGAAGAACCTGAGCGCGACGATCCGCGTGTTGAAGGTCGATGGGGTGATCCCTGTGTCCGTCATATGGAGCTGATAGGCGCGCAAATCCTCAGGCGTCGCCGTATCGGGTGATCGCCCGAGGAACGCCGCGAAATCCTTGATCGCCCGGATGTGGGACTTCTGCGCCTTGTCACCCATTCCGCGGATGCGCATGTCTTCGATCATCCGCTGGCGCAGCGGGGTTACTCTCTCCTCTGTCATGGAAACCTCCTGTCTGATGATTGAGAAGGCCCCAATCGTCCGTCAGGTCAGTCAGATCGCAAAATGCGCACCGTTATGGACGTGTCACACCATCAGCCAAATGCGCCAATGCCGCGAAGCGGCTTCGTCCCAGGTGCCGTTCGCGACTCTCTGCGGCGGTCGCATCCTTTAGAGCATAACAAGAACACGTAACCGGGAGCGAGGCGCGTGGGCACGCCGCTCCCTACCTGGGCCGACAAGAAGCCTGTCGGGACCACTCCACTCTGTTCCGGCGAAAAGACCGGGAGGATCAGTGGCTAATTCACGCCGAGGCAGCCCAAGGCGACTTGCGCCGCTCGGGGCGCGGTGACAGCGGAGTTTCCCCAGCTCGCGCCACGTCAGCGCTCAGGCACGGCTTGCAGATCGATGCCAAGGCATCTGCAAGCAAGTTCACCGCGACCAAATCGAGATCGACGACATCGGTCAGGACCTTCTTGTCGATCATGTAGTTCGGTGCGGCCGAAGACACCTGCTCCCTGTTGTAGGGGTTCAGGTGGCACAGGAGAGTGTCGACGACGGCCGGCTTGACCCCCAGCTGTTCCAGGATCGTTGCCGCAGTCCGTCGGAGATCATGGCGGTGCCACCCGGAGGTTCCGCTGACACGATTGATGGCCTCTTGAGTGCGGTCCCAGTTGCACAGCGGGCCGCCTCCCGACGAGGGGAATACGAGATCTTCCGGCTGTCCGTCGAGGAAGCTTGGAAGGGAGAGCAGCAGTTTGACCGCCGCATCCGACAGCGGGACCGTGACGGAGCGACGTTCAGCGGGGCCGTGGGAGCTTGAACCGCCCCGGCTTTACCGGAGGGCAAAACTCTCGGAGAATTGCCCATTATGG
>JBLRWK010000107.1:0-6589 GCA_047921295.1 Rhodobacterales bacterium | reverse complement strand
TTGAACTGCTGCGGGGCCTGCGGCAGGGCGTAGAACTTGCCCGGATGCAGGCGCGAGGGCACCAGAAAGTCGCGCGCGCCTTCGGGGCTGGATGCCGTGATGATCGGGGTCTGAAATTCGCGAAATCCCTTGTCCCACATGCGTTTACGCATCGAGGAGACCACGTCGGAGCGCAGCACCATATTGCGCTGCATCGCGTCGCGGCGCAGATCGAGGAAGCGGTAGCGCAGGCGCGTTTCCTCAGGGTATTCCTGATCGCCGAACACCATCAGCGGCAGTTCCTTGGCGGCACCCAGCACTTCGATATCGCGGATAAAAACTTCGATCTCGCCTGTCGGGATCTTGGCATTCACAAGGGAGGCGTCGCGCGCCTTGACCTCGCCGTCGATGCGTATGCACCATTCGGAGCGGACTTTTTCCACCTGCGCGAACACAGGGCTGTCGGGGTCGCACAGAACTTGAGTGATACCGTAATGATCACGCAGGTCGATGAACAGCAAGCCGCCATGATCGCGCACGCGGTGGACCCAGCCCGACAGGCGCACAGCGGCCCCTACATGAGAGATATTCAGATCGGCGCAGGTATGGCTGCGATAGGCATGCATGGGGCGGTCCCTTCGGGGCAAATGAGTTGGCCCGATACACCGCGCCTGCGCGTGGAAGTCAAGGGATCAGCCCGATTCGGGCTTTTCATGCAGGATCGCGGCGCATCTCGAAGCGACAGGCGGCATGGCCGGTGGCACAGCAACGCGGCTCGAGGCAGGTGAGGTGCGGATGAACGAGGGTCTGGAAGAGCCGTGTGAAGACGCCGCGATGCCAGTCGCATAAAGGATGCTCCGCCACCTCGCCGCGCACCAGAGGATTGGCGCGCAATTCGAAGATCAAAGGCGAGAGCACCAGAAACTGCCCCGATCCGGCAAAGGTCCATGCGTTGCGGGCGATGGCCAATGACAGCAGCCGCGCGGATAACCGCCACGGCAGTATCTTCAGCAGCATTTGCGCGGTCTTCGGGATGCGATGCGCGAGGATATAGTCACCCGTCGCCAGCCCCGCCTGCCAAGAAACGCTGGCGGCTAGATCGGGACGGTCGCGGCGCAGCGCCTGATGCAGGCGGATCACCGGCACCTCGGGGATCATGGCCGATCCGTCGGGGAGCGTCTGAAGCCCGGCCCGCGCCAGCAAGGTTTGCCGCCACTCGGTCCCGCCTGCACGGTCCAGCAGCGGGACCAGTTGCAGCACCGCATTCGGCCCGATCATCCCCGCGCCCTGCCCTGCGCGTGTCCGGTCAGACATCTTCCATTTGCTGCGTGCCACCACCGCAGGCTTTCACCTCTGCCCCGTTGGGCATTTTGAACCCTTTGGCGCGTGCAGCGGCGCGTTCCTTGCCTTGTGCACGCAAGGCCTCGCGCCGTTCCGCCGCGCGGGCGGCTTTGTCGGCGGAGGCTTCCCAATCCTCCATCTGTGCCTCGGCGATGGTGCGGGTCTCGTCGAAATGGAAATCGAGGTTGTTCTTGGATTGCGGGCCGGTATAGCCGACCTTGCCCAGATCGTAGAAGGTGCGCGCAAAGCCGGCCTTCATGAATGCCTTGAGACACCCTAGCAGATAGCGCCGCCGGAATCCGGTGCCGCGCCACGGATAGTGGAACAGTGCCTTTTTCATATAGAACCGGCGATAGTTGTTCATCACCCCGTCTAGCAACTCGCCGCGCGTCATGGCGGCGGGCTTCATGATGGGGGTGACGAAGTTGTAGCGGCTGAAGTCGAACACCTCGACCTGATCTTTCAACTCCTGAAAGAGCGGCGTGAAGGGCCACGGCGTATACATCGCCCAGTTGGCAAGGTCAGGCTGCCAGTCCCACGCCATTTTATAGGTCTCGTTCAATGTTTCCGGCGTCTCGTTGTCCAGCCCCACGATGAATTGCGCCTCGACCAGAATATCGGCCTCGCGGAGCAGGCGGATCGCGGTTTTGTTCTCCTCAACCTTGGTTTCCTTGTTGAAGATGTCGAGCTTCATCTGCGCGGCTGCCTCGGTGCCAAGCGAGACATGGACCAGCCCCGCCTTGCGGTAGAAGCCGAGCAATTCGCGGTCGCGGTAGATATCGGTGACGCGGGTGTTGATGCCCCATTTGACCTTGTCCGGCAGGCCACGGTCGATCAGTTCCTGACAGAATTCGATGAATTTCTTGCGGTTGATCGTGGGTTCCTCATCCGCAAGGATGAAAAAGCCGACCTGATGGTTCAGCACCAGATCCTCGATCTCGTCCACCACCTTTTTGGGGTCGCGCACGCGGTAGTCGCGCCAGAATTTCCATTGCGAGCAGAACGAGCAGGTGAACGGACAGCCGCGCGCCATATTCGGGATGGCGACGCGGGTGTTGAGCGGGATGTATTTGTACTTCTCCCATTCCAGGATCGACCACTCGGGGCTGATCCCGTCCAGATCCTTGACCGTGCTGGCCGCAGGAGTTGCCACGATCCGGTCACCTTCCGCAAAGGCGATGCCCTTGATCTTGTGACGGTCGGCAGGCCAACGGCCATCCTGCACAGCGAGCATCAGTTCGGTCAGGATCTCCTCCCCCTCGCCGCGCACGATCACGTCGACCCAGGGTGCCTCGGCAATCACCTGTTTATACATGAAGGTCGCATGCACCCCGCCCAGCATCCGCAATGCGTCGGGGCAATGCTCTTGCGCCAGTTTCAGCACGTCCTCGGCGCGATAGATCGAGGGGGTGATCGCGGTCACGCCCACAACATCCGGCTGGATCGCGGCCATCCGTTTACCCAAATCATCATCTTTGATGTCGTCGGTCATCGCATCGATGAAATGGATATCGTCAAACCCCGCCTTGCGCAGGCTCCCCGTCAGATAGGCGACCCACGCAGGCGGCCATGTTCCGGCGATCTCGGCCCCGCCCGAGCGGTAATTGGGGTGAACGAACAGAATACGCATGGCAGGCTCCCTGAGGTTTTCAGGAAATCTGGCATAGAAAGTGTCAACTTAAATTGACACAGATCAAGCGGCGAGGGCTTGATCGTCCATGCTCAAGTGGAAACGGCAGGCATCCGCGCCCGTTGCCATGCAGCTTGTCTCGACGCAGCGCAGCCGGTTGTGGGCCATGCGCCGGAACGTGTGCTGGAACAGCTCCTCATGCCACACGCAGATGGGCAGATCGCTCGTTTCGCCACGGATCAACGGGTTATCGACCAGTTGAAACTCGTTGGTGCCAAGCACTGTGAATTTGCCTGAGCCGCCGAATGTCCACGCATTCTGCATGGCATTACGCCCCAGCATCCACACGGCCATGCCCCACGGCATACCCGACAACAGCAATCTGGCGCGTGCGGGGATACGGTGCAGCATCAACCATTCCACCGCATCGCGTGCGGCCTCACGCTGGATCGCCTCGGCCATTTCGGGATATTCGCGCCGCAGGGACTGGTGCACGATCGCCACCTGTCTCTCGCGCACAGGCTCTCCCGGCTCGGGCAGATAGGTAAAGCGCGCTTCGTCCAACAGACGGGCAGCGGCTGCATGGCCCAGCGAGCGCTCGACCGCTGCGATCAACGGCAGGACCGTCTGCGAGCCCATCATGCCCTTGCGCCGTGGCTGACGCAGCAGCCCTGCTGTGGGGGCCGTCATGTCCGCACCGTCCGGTTCTGGCAAACCTGCCGAGTCATACAATATCCTTCTGCTTTTCCGCCGGAGTGAGACGGAAAGCCTGCGATTCAAAGCGTGATAGCCGTAAAAAGGAAAAATTGACGCCGCAACGTCTACTTTGACCCTAACTTGTCAACCAAACTGGACATAAGGATGCGGTCTGCCGGAAACAAGGGGGGCGAACCGGCTCTGGCAGGAACAAGGCAGTCGCTGCCAAACAGGGCTTGCACCGCATCTTGGGATGTCTATAACCCACGAGAATTTGCGCGCAGGACTGCCCTGCAGCGCCATACTGCCGCGCGGCCATTGCCATCGCCACAAGCCGCGCCACAAGGGGACCGACATGCCAAAAAGAACCGATATCTCATCCATCATGATCATCGGAGCCGGTCCCATTGTCATCGGGCAGGCCTGCGAATTCGACTATTCCGGCGCACAGGCCTGCAAGGCCCTGCGCGAGGAAGGTTACCGCGTGATCCTTGTCAATTCCAACCCCGCAACGATCATGACCGATCCGGGGCTGGCCGATGCCACTTATATCGAGCCGATCACCCCCGAAGTGGTCGCCAAGATCATCGAGAAAGAGCGCCCCGATGCGCTGCTGCCGACGATGGGCGGACAGACCGGGCTGAACACCTCGCTGGCCTTGGCCGATATGGGCGTGCTGGAGAAATTTGGGGTCGAACTGATCGGTGCCAACCGTCAAGCCATTGAAATGGCCGAGGATCGCAAGCTGTTCCGCGAGGCTATGGACCGGATCGGGCTGGAAAACCCCAAGGCGACGATTGTGGCTGCCCCCAAGAAAGAGAACGGCAAATACGATATCGCCGCCGGTGTGAAAGAGGCGCTGGAGGCGCTGGAAGATATCGGCTTGCCCGCCATCATCCGCCCCGCCTTTACGCTGGGTGGCACCGGCGGCGGCGTGGCCTATAACCGCGACGACTATGAGTATTACTGCCGCTCGGGGCTGGAAGCCTCGCCCATGGCACAGATTCTGGTGGATGAATCACTGCTGGGCTGGAAAGAATTCGAGATGGAGGTCGTGCGCGACCGTGCCGACAACGCAATCATCGTCTGTTCGATCGAAAACGTCGATCCGATGGGTGTGCATACGGGCGATTCGATCACCGTGGCCCCTGCCCTGACGCTGACCGACAAGGAATACCAGATCATGCGCAACGGCTCCATCGCCGTGCTGCGCGAGATCGGTGTGGAGACGGGCGGGTCCAACGTGCAATGGGCGATCAATCCCGAGGATGGCCGCATGGTTGTAATCGAGATGAACCCGCGTGTGTCGCGGTCCTCGGCGCTTGCGTCAAAGGCGACGGGCTTCCCGATTGCCAAGATCGCCGCGAAACTGGCCGTGGGCTATACCCTGGACGAGCTGGACAATGACATCACCAAGGTCACGCCCGCCAGTTTCGAGCCGACGATTGATTATGTCGTCACCAAGATCCCGCGTTTTGCTTTCGAGAAGTTCCCCGGATCGCAGCCCAACCTGACCACGGCGATGAAATCCGTAGGCGAGGCGATGGCGATCGGCCGAACGATCCACGAATCGCTGCAAAAGGCTTTGGCCTCGATGGAAACCGGCCTGACCGGATTTGACGAGGTCGATATCGAGGGCGCGCCCGAGAAATCAGCCGTGATCAAAGCGATCTCCAAGGCCACGCCAGACCGGATGCGGACCATTGCACAGGCGATGCGGCACGGTCTGACCGATGACGAAATCCACGGCACAACGATGTTCGACCCGTGGTTTCTGGCCCGTATCCGCGAGATCGTGGAGGCCGAGGATGTTGTGCGCCGCGAAGGTCTGCCGGTGACGGAATACGGTCTGCGCAAGCTCAAGATGATGGGGTTCACCGATGCGCGTCTGGCCAATCTGACCGGGCGCACGGAAGCGAATGTCCGCCGCGCCCGCCAGAACCTTGGCGTGACTGCGGTGTTCAAGCGGATCGACACCTGCGGCGCGGAATTCGAGGCGCAGACGCCTTACATGTATTCCACCTACGAGGCCCCCGCGATGGGCGATGTGGAATGCGAGGCGCGCCCGTCGGATCGTAAAAAGGTCGTGATTCTGGGCGGCGGTCCCAACCGGATCGGTCAGGGGATCGAGTTCGATTATTGCTGCTGTCACGCCTGTTTCGCCCTGTCGGACGTGGGTTACGAGACGATCATGATCAACTGCAACCCCGAGACCGTGTCGACCGACTATGACACCTCGGACCGGCTTTATTTCGAGCCGCTGACCTTCGAGCATGTGATGGAAATCCTGCGGGTCGAGCAGACCAACGGCACGCTGCATGGTGTGATCGTGCAGTTCGGCGGGCAAACCCCGCTGAAACTGGCCAATGCGCTGTATGAAGAGGGCATCCCGATCCTTGGCACCACGCCCGACGCCATTGATCTGGCCGAAGACCGCGAGCGGTTCCAGCAGCTTGTGCAGCGTCTGGGGCTGAAGCAGCCGCGCAACGGCATTGCCTCCACCGATGCACAGGCTCTGGCGATTGCCGAGGATATCGGCTTCCCGCTGGTGATCCGCCCGTCCTATGTTCTGGGTGGCCGCGCGATGGAGATCGTGCGCGATATGGCGCATCTGGAACGGTATATCCGCGAGGCCGTGGTTGTCTCGGGTGACAGCCCCGTGCTGCTGGACAGCTATCTGTCCGGTGCCGTGGAAATGGATGTGGACGCTTTGTGCGACGGCAAGACCGTGCATGTCGCGGGCCTGATGCAGCATATCGAGGAAGCGGGCGTCCATTCCGGTGACAGCGCCTGTTCGCTGCCCCCCTATTCGCTGCCGCAGCACATCATCGACGAGGTTCACAAGCAGACCGAGGCGCTGGCGTTGGCCTTGGGTGTTGTGGGCCTGATGAACGTGCAATTCGCGGTCAAGGATGACGAGGTCTACCTGATCGAGGTGAACCC
>JBLRWK010000106.1:0-6632 GCA_047921295.1 Rhodobacterales bacterium | reverse complement strand
AGCCGCGCTCGGTGCTGAATTTGCAACGATAGAAATAAGGACGACGTTGCATTTTGCGGATGTGGGTGAAGATCATGTTCTCCGAGCGGGAGAGGCCGCGAGACAGGGTGCCACAAAGGCTGAGGCACGGACGACTGTGTTTATGCCGTGTTGCCGCCACGGAACTAAGTCGCCTTGTAGAGCTGAGGAGAAGTAACGATGTGTGCGTCAAATCAACTATTTCAGAAAGGACTGTCTATGATACGTTCTGCTTTCGCTTTCGCCGCTACTATGGTCTGCGCGTCGCCGCTGCTGGCGCAAACGGATTTCGGCCCACTGATCACGCCAACTGAGCTGCACACGCGCATCGATAACAGTGAAGGCGCCGAATTGATTATTCTCGACATCCGCGGCGCGGCCTATGCCGAAGGCCACATCCCCGGCGCGATAGACGGACCCTATGCTCTCTTCCGTGGTCCGCAGGAGAACCCTGGACAGTTGCCACCGGAAGACAAACTCGAAGCCGCTTTGCGCAGTCTCGGGATAACGACTGACCGTGCTGTCGTCGTCGTCCATGAGGGATCAGATGAAAGCGATTTTGGTGCGGCAGCGCGTGTCTATTGGACGCTGAAATCGTCCGGCGTTAGCCAACTGGCGATCCTCAACGGCGGGCAGCGAGCATGGAATCAGGCAGATCTGCCGACAAGCGCAGTTGCGACTGAACCGACGCCTTCATCATTTAATCTGGTGTTCTCTGACGAATGGCTTGCAACAACCGACGAGGTGGTCGCGATGGTTGAATCGGGCAGCGCTTTGTTGCTCGATGCGCGGCCACAAAGTTTTTGGGAAGGTGATGCCGCCCATCCGTCAGCCGCACGTCCCGGAACGTTACCGCAGTCGCGCTATTTCGAGCATTCCAACTGGTTTTCCAATGGCCCCAGCATCGTGAATGCAGATGCCGCACGCCAACTGGCCGCTGATCAAGGCTTTACCGGTGCCGAAGATCTTGTCTCCTTCTGCAATACGGGGCACTGGGCGGCCACGAATTGGTTTGCACTCTCGGAGCTTGCAGGTGTCGAGAACGTAAAGCTTTATCCGGAGTCAATGGTCGGTTACTCGCAAGGTGGTCATGCTATGGCTAATGTGCCAGGTGTGTTCCGCAATCTGATGAACCAGATCCGCGGAATTTTCTAAGGACCTTATAATGTCAGTAGCAGATACAAACGCTGTAGCCGCTGGAAAGCCCTTCCTAAGGCGCGCCACTCTGATTGGAGTAGCGATTGCTTTGGTGCTGGCCGTTTCGGCTGCTGCCGGACTGCGATATGGCCTGTTATTGTTGGTTGGGCTGGGGTTCGGGATTGTGCTGGAAGGGTTCCGGTTCGGTTTTGCAGGCCCTTGGAGGGCTCTGCTTCTACGCCGCGAGGTTGCCGGTGTTCTGGCACAGTTGCTGGCAATCGGGATTGTCGCGGTTGTCGCGATTCCGCTGTTGTCTGCCCAAGAGGGTGTGTTGATAGGGGCGCATGCACCTGTTGGCTGGGCCATGATGGGCGGGGCGTTTATCTTCGGTATTGCGATGCAGATTGTTCTTGGTTGTGGCTCGGGGACACTCGTGAATGCAGGATCTGGCAATCCGGTGGGGTTGCTGGCACTGCCGTTTTTCGCCATCGGCAGCTTCGCAGGCGCCTATCATCTGGTGTGGTGGACGGGGCTTGGCACTCTTAAACCTGTTGTGTTCGCTGGCACCACCGGTCTTGCGTTGACTTTGGTTCTGCTTGTGGCGGTTGCGACTTTGTTGCTTGTCGTCGCCGCACCAGGTTCCCGGCGGTTGCCTCGGCGACTTTGGATCGCTGCTGTCTTGATCGCCCTGTTGGCGCTTGGCAACCTCGTCATAGCGGGTCAACCTTGGGGCGTGGTCTATGGCCTTGGCCTCTGGGCGGCAAAAGGGGCCGTCGCCGTGGGCGCGGACCTTTCAGGTTCCGCTTTCTGGGCTGCCGAAGCAAATGCTGCACGGCTTGGCGAAAGTATCTTTACTGATGTGACGTCACTGACAAATATAGGTATCATAGCAGGTGCTTGCATTGTTGCAGTATGGCGTGTCGGCGGCCTGTCTGCAGCCCTGCCGCGCCTTCCACCGAAAGCTTGGGTTGCTGTGATCATAGCCGGCTTTCTCATGGGCTATTCATCAAGGCTTGCTTTTGGGTGTAATGTGGGAGCGTTCTTTTCGGGTATTTCAACGGGGAGCTTACACGGCTGGGTATGGTTTGTTATGGCCTTTATGGGAGCCGCTGTCGGCGTCCGGCTCCGCCCCGCTCTGGGGCTGGAGGAGCGGCCATGACGCGCAAGCTGACCGTCGGGATCGCCCTTGCGATGCTCGCGGGGTTGGTGATGTTCGATCTGGCGACCGCCACACTCGACCCCTTTGCGGCACCCGCCGTGTTCGCCTTGGGATCGGGTCAGGCCGCCGCAGGCGCGCATTGCGCGGCAATGCCGGAGTAGTTAATCACCCGATTGCCGTAGTTTTCGCCCTAGAAGAAGTATCTAACGTCGAGGAGCTGGCGCAAATTGTAGTCAAGACTAACCGCATGCTGTCGAGCTACCTCGTTCGGGCATGCGCTAAATTTAATAAGTAAGTTATGAGGCCGCAATTTTGCAGAACGTAACCGATTATTCCGGGGCTCCAAATCTACGCCTGCCAACAATTTCTGTCATAATTCCCGTATACAACGAAGCTGCCGTGATCCGGCAGACATTGCAAAAATTGACGCGCGACGCGAATGTCGAGGTGATCGTCGTTGACGGTGGCAGCCACGATGGCACCGTAGATCTGGCGGCAGGGCTAACTGACAAGGTCATCCATGCAGCACCCGGGCGGGCGCGCCAGATGAATGCAGGCCTTGCCGCAACCACGGGCGAGGTCGTGCTGTTCCTCCATGCCGACACAACACTGCCGCCCAACGCCTTGGCCGATCTGCGCCAGATCGCGGTGCCCGGTGTGGCTATCTGGGGGCGTTTCGATGTCGAGATTGAAGGACGCAGCCCGCTGTTACCGGTGGTCGCGGCCTTCATGAACCTCCGCTCCCGTTTCAGCGGCGTGGCAACCGGCGATCAGGCCATTTTCGTCTTGCGCAAGACCATGGACCAGATCGGCGGCGTGCCGGACATCGCGATCATGGAGGACGTGGCCTTATCCAAGACATTGCGCCATCTTGGCCCGCCGCTGTGCCTGCGCAGCAAGGTGCGCACGTCCGGTAGACGCTGGGATGCTAACGGCGCATTGCGCACAATCACCACGATGTGGCTGATGCGGTTTTTTTATGTCTGCGGCGTCTCGCCCGACAGGCTGGCGCGTCTTTACGCGCGGCTGCGATCCGGCTGAAGAGCCGCCCTTGTCGCGATCCGGCGCGCATGGGCTGCCACATCGTTAATGCTACCAGCGGCCTTGCGCTCGCATAACAGAAGGCGGGAAAGCTCAAGCGCTTGTGCCTCACAGGCCAGACGGGACGGCACATCGCTGATCATCTCGAAATCCTCGACATGAGAGATGCCGATGATCCTGCGGATCATCTCGGCCCCCGCGAAACCCAGACTGTCGGTATAGATATCCGCAAGCCTCTGGTCGACAAAGGCGCGTTGGTCCGCATCGGACAGCACCTGCGGGTTCAAAAGCGGTCCGGGCTGTGTCTGGCACAAATGGTGTAGGCCTTGCGCGAAGCCGGACCAAAGGGCGGTGACCGCATCCAGCAGAAAGGCGCTGTGCGCGGCGCGGTCATCGTCTGGGGTGGCATGGCCGGACTGGCTGAAGAAGCCCAGCAACAGATGGGCTATCAAGACGCCGACATCAAAGCCCATCGGCCCGACGAACGCCCATTCCGGGTCGATGACCTTGGTCTGACCGCCCGTCACCATGATCGAGCCGGTGTGCAGATCACCATGGAGCAGCGCCTCGGAGCGGGTCGCGAAAATATGTTTCATCCGGGTTGCGGCCAGTTTTAGGTCCGTGTCAGCGCGCAAAGCGGCGGCGCGCGCCTCTTGCCCCGGCGTGAGCCTGTTCAGGGGGGCTGGCCAGTAGGGGCCGGTAAAGACGACGTCCTGCGTGGTTTCGCACAGATGGGCGTTGCCCGAAAACGCATCGGCGATGGTGTTTTTCCCGCTTGTGTCCAGATGCAGATCCGAGGTGAAAAACAGCGTGCGGGCCAGATAGTCGCCCAGATCGGCGGCGAGGCGGGGATATGGGATGCCGGCGACCAAGCCGTGCCGCAGCACGATGTGCGGGCTGAGGGCCTGCATGAAGATCAGCCCGAGATCGGGACGATAGTCATAGACCTCGGGCAGGTAGCGCGGCGCGAAGCGGGTTTGCAATGTCAGGGCTTGATGCTCGAACGTGATCCGGTCGACGGGAAAGGGCCAGCTTGTGCCGATCACGCGGATATAGGGGAGCGCCTGTTTGGCGATCACCGCGCCGGCCGGACCGTAGATAAGCCAGACAGCATTCATATTGCCGTCGCTGACCTCGGTCACGCGCAGGGCGGCAGCGGGTCCGCCAAGGCGCGCGGCTATTGCGGGCAGGCCGCTGGCGATCTGGGCAAGGTCGGTTGGCGACACTTCGCGGTAGCCAGCGGGGGTGGGAAATGATCTTGTCATGGCGTAGATATGCCGCGCCGTCACAGCCTTGCCAAGCGGGCTACAGTTTTGTGATGGGCGCAGGAACGGCCAAGGAAGCGCGAGATGACCGAAATAGGCGAAAAGGGCGCACAGCTTTATATTTTTGCAAAGGCGCCTGTGCTGGGGACGGTCAAGACGCGCCTTGCCGCGACGATCGGCGATGCGGCTGCTTTGGCGGTTTATCGGCGCATGTTGTGGCGGTGCGCCGAACGGCTGGGGCAGGGTCCGTGGCGCATGTCCCTTGCTGTCACACCGGACGCTGCGGCAGATGACAGTGATGACTGGCCTGCCGGGGTCGACAGGGAGGGGCAGGGCGGTGGCGATCTGGGCGCGCGGATGCTGCGCTGTCTGGAGCGTGCAGGGCCCGCAGCCCCCGTGCTGGTGGTGGGAAGCGATATACCAGTGCTGGCCGCGCGCCATATCCGGCAGGCTCTATCGGCCCTGCAACAGAACGAACTGGTCTTTGGTCCAAGCGAGGATGGCGGGTTCTATTTGGTCGGCGCGAATAGCCCGCCACCGTCCGACATCTTTTCGAATGTGACATGGTCATCACCTACCGCATTGGCCCAAGTGATCGCGCAATGTCCGGGCACACCTGCATTGATCGACAGACTGGACGATCTCGACGATATGGCGGCTTTCGCGCGCCATCGTGACAATCCGGACTGGACGGACTTGATGCCGATCTGACAGCGCTACAAACAACTGCGTGACCCGCGCGCGATGGGCTGGAATTGACCCCGTAGAGCCGCCACGCTGGCACCGACTGGCATTGCAACGGAAAGGCCAAATGTGACCTTGCTTGACCAAAGACCGACCGAGCCGCTGCGCGTGGTGATCGACACCGATTGCGCGAACGAGATCGACGACCAGTTCGCCTTGGCTTGGGCCTTGCTTGCGCCGGATAAATTGCAGGTTGAGGCCACAGTTGCGGCACCGTTTTCCTTTCGCCACCATCTGCCGCCATTGCGCGCAGGGGCCGATCCCGCCTATCAGGCTTGGGCCGCGCGCCTGTCGGCGCAGGGGCGCAGTGTCGATGATCTGGACCGCGCGCTTGTGGATCCGGCGACAGGGATGGAGCTGTCGTTGCAAGAAATCCGCCGTATTCACAGCCTGTGCCCATGCGATCCCCCCTCGTTTGCCGGTGCGACGCGCTATATGACCGCGCCCGATGACGTGGTCTGGTCGGAAGGTGCTGCGGCGATCGTCGATCTGGCAAAATCGGGGTCGCGGCCGCTTTATGTAGCGGCGATGGGCTGCGTCACGAATATCGCCGCCGCGTTGATCCGCGCGCCCGAGATTGCAGATATGATTACTGTTCTCTGGACTGCGGGCTTTCCGACGCTGCAACCGCACCAGCAGCACAGCGCCTTGAACCTTGTGCAGGATGTCCATGCGACGCGGGTTCTGTTCGATTGCGGTGTTCCGCTGGTCTATCTGCCGGGATATCATATCGGCGCGCAACTGCGGCTATCGCGCCCGGAAATGCTTTGCCATGTCAAAGGCAAAGGTCCGCTGGGCGATTATCTATGGTCGCTTTACGACGACAATCCGATCCACAGGATGCGTGCAGTGACGGATACCGAGCGCCGCAGTTGGGTGATCTGGGACATGATCGACATTGCGTGGCTGATCAACCGCGACTGGGTGCCGACATTCACGACGCCGTCGCCCGCTCTGACCCCGGATCTTCGCTGGCAAGCCGCGGCCGGCCGCCACATGATCCAAGAGGCTTACGACATCAACCGCGATGATATCTTCCGCGACTTCTATGATCGGCTGGATGCTTTTGCTTCCCGCTAGCCGGGCAGGGCGGCACGCCTAGCAGGTTGCTGACGATGGACCCGATACCTGCCTGCGCCAGACATGATCTTTAGGTCTTGCCTGGAAACCGTTTCTCCGAATTAATCTGGGTTTATTCGAAACCTGCCGGCGTTTCGGCCTGCGACAGGGGATCATCAAGATGACCGCAAACACCACATTTCTCACAG
>JBLRWK010000105.1:0-6669 GCA_047921295.1 Rhodobacterales bacterium | reverse complement strand
TTCGCCTTGAACTCAGGCGTATGCGTCTTTCTCTTTGTCATTTCGGATCGTCTCTTTCGTCATGCGATCCACCTTAACAACTGCTCCAAATTTCTGCGACCACCTCTGTTGGAAATGGACAGCCCGATTCGATCACGCAGTCAATAGATGACCTTTATTGCACCTTTATCGGCGAATGGGCCATTATGTTGCGTGGTATTCATGTGAGAAGCAACAATTGTCATCAGATCCTATGCCCGCGCCATGATCAGGCCCGGCACCGCCTGTGCAAGGTCACCGAATCCCGGGCGAAGGTCGGCCGCTTCATCCACGATCAGATGGTCGATTTCCGCCGTCGGACAGAAGACCGACCGCGCCGGCGCTCCGATTTTAGAATGATCCGCCAGAATTATCGTCCGGTCAGAATTGCGTACCATCGCACGGGCAATCTCTGCACCATGGATGAAATGGTTCATCGCCCCCATCTGCGCGTCGATTCCCCAGGGGGCGAGCAGGGCAACATCGGCGCGGTAGCGCTGGATGTCGTTGATTGTGGCCCCGCCATGGGTTTCCATCGGATCATGCCGAAATTCCCCGGCGAGCATAAGCACGCGAAACCCGCGCGAGGGCTGGCCGGGACCTTCGGCCAGAAGGCGAGCGACATCCACCGAATTCGTAATGATATTGAGGTTGGTCAGCCCATGTGGGGCGGCGAGCGTTTCGGCCATCACGAAACTGGTTGACCCGGCATCCATGAAGATCGTCATCCCGCTGTTCAAAAGCCCTATTGCCGTGGTTGCGATGGCTCGTTTTTCCTTCAGGCGCTGCGTCGTGCGGATGCCATAAGTCGTATCCTCCCGCGTGACTGGGACCGCTCCCCCCCGCACCCGGCGCAGTTTGCCCGCCTGTTCCATCTCCATCAGGTCGCGGCGGATAGTTTCGCGGGACACGCCGAACTCCTCGGTGATCCGGTCGATCGAGACCTGACCGAAAGCTGCGAGCCGGTCGCGTATCTTCTGCTGTCGTTCTTCCTGCCACATTTCGCTGTCCTCTCGGCCATCCCGATACCCGGTTTCTACAGGCATAGGGGGTTTGCCCGCCCACCGTAAATGCCAATAATTGTAACGTTATGCCTTCCTAAACAGCAAAAAACACATTACGCCACAAAAAACATATATTGCCACAAAATTGCCACCGCGCTAGGGTTAGCAACGACGGAACGGAATCGGCGGCTTTGCCGCGCCATTTCCCAGTTGGAACGGAGAACCGGATATGCGCAGGTCCTCGGGTATCGGTGACGATCACATCGCCTTCGCGATCCGACTGGCCGTGGCCGCACGGGGCGTTCTGGCACGGCGCGACAGGTCCGAATTGGACGTAGAGGTAAAGCCAGACCGCAGTTTCGTGACCCGGATGGACCGGCTGATCGAAACCGAGATGCGCGCCATGATCCGCGCCGTCTATCCCACCCATGGCATCATCGGCGAGGAGGAAGCTGACGAGAACCCCGGCTCCTCGCATGTCTGGGTGCTGGACCCGATCGATGGAACCGCTCCCTTCATTCTAGGCATCCCGGTCTATGGCACGCTGATCGCGCTGGCGGTCGACGGCGTGCCACATCTGGGCGTGATCGACGTGCCGGGGGTCGGCGGGCGCTGGCTGGGTGTCACGGGGCAGGCCACCACGCTGAACGGCGCGCCGGTGCGCTGTCGCGATTGCGCGGGGCTGTCGCAGGCGCTGATGACCAATTCCAATCAGGATTACATGAGTGCAGCTGAACTGCCCGCGCTGAACGCGCTGCGCCGCGTGACCTCGAACCGGGTCTATGGCGGGGCCTGTCTCAACTATGGCCGCCTCGCCGAAGGGCGCAGCGATCTGGGCATCGACGCAGGCCAGAAGGTGTTCGACTTCGCCCCCTTCCGCCCGGTGATCGAAGGCGCGGGCGGGGTGATTTCAGATTGGGAAGGACAGCCCCTGACGCTGCAAAGCGACGGGCGCATCCTCGCCGCCGGGGACAGGCGCTGCCATGACGAAGCGCTGGCACTGATCGCAGGACTGGGGATCGGGCAAGAGTAACGCGCCACGGCGTGACGACAAAGGGAAACAGGGGACAGGGGCTACGCATGGGCATTGGCATTGAAAACCTCACCGTCACCTATGGCGCGGAAAATGTGATCTCGGGGCTGAGCCTCGACATTCCCGAGGGCTGCTTCTTTACTCTTCTGGGGCCGTCAGGCTGTGGCAAGACCACGCTCTTGCGCACGATCGCGGGGTTCGTTCCGGCTGCGGGCGGCACCATCCGTTTCGGCGGGCAGGACGTGACGCGCCTGCCGCCGCACAAGCGCGCCATCGGTATGGTGTTTCAGGATTATGCGTTGTTTCCCGACAAGACGGTGAACCAGAATGTCGCCTATGGCCTGCACGCCCGGGGCGAGAAGGGCCCCACCGTCACGGGCAAGCTGACCGAGGCGCTGGAGCGGGTGGGCCTTGGCCATCTGGGTGACCGCCACCCGGCGGAACTGTCGGGCGGGCAGCGGCAGCGCGTGGCGCTGGCGCGCGCGCTGGTCATCAAGCCGGCCGTGCTGCTGATGGATGAACCCCTGTCGAACCTCGACGCGAAACTCCGCGTCCAGATCCGAGAGACAATCACCGAATTGCAGCGCGAATCCAACATCACCACGGTTTTCGTGACCCATGATCAGGAAGAGGCCCTGTCGATGTCGGACCTGATCGGCGTGATGAACAAGGGTGCTGTGGAACAACTGGGCAGCCCGCAGGAAATCTACAGCGCCCCACGCACGGCGTATGTCGCGGATTTCGTCGGTGCGGCGAACCGGCTGAGCACCCGCATCTCCCTGGCGGGGGATGGCATGGTTTCTGCCGAGTTGTGCGGCGCGCGGATCTTGGCGACCGATGCGCGGACCGGCGGCGGGACGGAGGGGATCCTGATCCTGCGGCCCGAAACGCTGCATCTGTCGCGCGACCCAGACCCGGCCCGTCAGACACTGCCCGCCACGGTGAAATCCCGGCAGTATCTGGGCGCGCGCACCAGTTACCGGCTGCATCTCGCGGGCGATATACAGGTGGTGGCCGACCTGCACGGCCCCGGACATGACGGGTTCCAACCGGGTGAGACGGTCAGCCTTGGCATCGACCCGTCACAGGCACGGGTGATCGCGGCATGACCGGCACACTATGCTCCCCCTGGTTCTGGATTTCGGCGCTGGCGCTGGCGCTTTTGAGCCTCTTTGTCCTTTATCCGCTGCTGAACGTCCTGACCGCCAGTTTCACCGGCGAGGGGCCGAACGGATGGTCCCGCTTGATCGCAACCCCGCGCTACCTTCAGGCCATCCAGAACACGCTGATCCTTGCCACGACGGTCACGGTGGTGGCCACGCTGATCGGCGTACCGCTGGCCTATGTCACCGCGCGCTACAGCTTTGCGGGCAAATCTTTGATCGCGCTTTTGCCGCTGATCACACTGGTCATCCCCGAGGTCATCGCGGCGCAGACATGGTTAATGATGCTGGGCAATAACGGGCTGATCACCCGCGCCTTGCGCGATATCGGCATCCGGTTGCCCAGTTTCTATGGCTGGTTCGGGCTGATCACCTCGATGAGCTTCATCTATTACACCTATGTCTATATCGGCGTGGTCGCGGCCATCGGCAAGTTCGATGCGCAACTGGAGGAGGCGGCCCAAAGCCTTGGGACCTCACCCGTGCGTTCGCGGCTGAAAGTCATGGTGCCGGTCATCCTGCCCGCGATCCTGGCCTCGGCGCTTCTGGTCTTCACCATGACGGTGGGCAATTTCGCGATCTCGATGATCCTGAGCCACCGCCTACCGCTGTTGTCGGTCGTCACCTATCAGGCCGCCGTGGCCGAGGGCGCGTCAGACATCACCATGCAATCGACGCTGGCCAGCGTGTCGGTGCTGATCGTCATGGCGGTGCTGTTTCTCAACCGCTGGGTGGTGGCGCGTGGAAGGTATGAGATCGTGCAGGGCCGGGGCGCGCGGCCCCAACCCCTGCGCGGCCTGAAGGGTGCAGCCGTGGCGCTTGCGGCGGGGCTGGTAGTGCTGATTTCGCTGCTCCCGCTAATTTCAATCATCCTCGGTGCCTTCACACAGGCGCGTGGGCCGGTCATGCAATGGGGCAACTGGACCTTTGCCAACCTGGAGCGAGTCTTTGTCACCGCCCCGCAACCGCTGATCAACTCGCTGACCTATGCGGGGGTGGCCACGGGCCTTTCCATCGCGTTTTCGGCCATCGTCAGCTATGTGGTCGTGAAAAAGCCCAACATTTTCACGCCCTTTGTCGATTACATTTCGGCGGTGCCGCTGGCGCTGTCGGGCACGGTGCTGGGGGTGGCGCTGCTGGCCACGTTCCACGGCGGCTGGCTGCCCCTCTCAGGCACAGCTACGATCATCGTTCTGGCCTATGTGATCCGCCGGATGCCCTTCGGGATGCGCAACGGGCAGGCGACGCTGCACAATATCCCGAACTCGCTGGAGGAAGCCTCGATCAGCCTTGGCGTACCGCCTGTGCGCACCTTCTTCAAGGTGGTGCTGCCGGTGATGCTGCCCGCCATCGCGGCGGCGGCGGTGCTGACATGGACCACGACGGTGGCAGAGCTTTCGGCCTCCATCCTCGTCTATTCCGGCGGACGCGAGACCCTGCCCATTCAGGTGTTCCGGCTGATCGATTCCGGCCTCATGGCCTATGCCTCGGCCTATGGGCTGGTGCTGGTCGCGGTGATCCTGATCCCGATCATCGTGGCGGCCAAGCTGTTCCGCATCGACGTTTTCGCCGCGAAGTGACCAACCGTCCGGGCGGTGTGCCGCCCGGGCCAATTAACCACCCTACCCAACAGAGAGGTTCCACTATGAACATAAAACCCATCCATATCGTCGCAGCCCTGACGCTTGGCCTTGCCGCCCCCGCCCTCGCACAGGAACCGGTGCTTTATACCTCCAACCCCGTGCAGGCCTATGAGGCCGTGCAGGCCAACGTGAAGGCCGAAACCGGGCTGAACCTTGACGTGATTACCGGCGGTTCCGGCGTTCTGCTGCGCCGGATCGAGGCGGAAACCAGCGCCCCGCAGGGCGATGTGTTCTGGTCTTCCTCGACCAATACACTCGGCGCGTTCGAGCAGTTGTTCGAAGCCTATGCTTCCCCCACCCTGGAAGCGATGCCGGATGATCTGCGCTATCCGGGCGATCTGTTCCTGCCGGCCAATGTTCATGTCGCGACCATGCTGGTGAACACCGACCAGCTGGACGGCCAGGAGGTGCCGATTAACTGGGCCGACCTTGCGGACCCCGCATGGAACGGCAGGATCATCTTGCCAGACCCGGTCAACAGCTCCACCGGCTACACCATCGTCTGGGGCCTGTCGAAACTGCTGGACGAGGCGACCTACAAGGCGGTCGTTGCCAATCTTGTCATCTCGGGTTCGTCCTCGGCTGTGCCGCGCGGGGTGGCGATGGGGGAATATGCGGTTGGCCTGACCTTCGAGACGAACAGCTATTCCTATGTCGATGGCGGGCAGACCGAACTGCGCATCGTCTATCCGGCCGAAGGCACCTTCATCTCGCCGGAATATGCAGGACTGATCAAGGACGCGCCTGCGGGAGAGAATGCCAAAAAGGCGATCGACACGCTCTTGTCAAAAGAGACGCAGATCGAATTGTTAAAGGTCGCCTTCCGCCGCCCCAGCCGCACCGACATCAATGTGTCGGACCATGTGGGCCTGCCGGACATCGGCAACATCAAGGTCTTTGCCGTTGATGAGGCAGAGGCTGCGGAGCAGCGGGACGCGGCACTGGCCGCATGGGCCGAATTGCCCAAGGCCGGTGACGCCAAGTAATCCAAGGCCCCCGCGCCGATCCGTCGTGCGCGGGGGCAGACCAAACCATACTCTCAGAGACTTTTCAGGCGAGTGCACCAGGGGGCTGATGCCTACTTCTCGAAACTTGCCATTGCGATGCGCGGCCTCGGGGCATTGCCAAGTCAGCAACCGGATCGGCCCATTGAAATCGATGTGCGAAGTCGAGTGGAAAAACCCTCAAATGGGTCGATTCGTATAACAGCCGCCGGCTGCTCAGCCCCATCGGATACATCCCACCCGCAGAAGCAGAGGAGGCGTTCTGTGCAAACCTGAACACACTGCCCGTCGTCGAATGATTTGGAACAGGCGGCATGATTTTGGTCTGGAGGGGCATTGTTGTAGAAAGGCGGCTTGAGGCGTGAGTTCCCCTTTCCCCTTCAGATTCAGGCCACGCGGACGATCTCGGCGGTGCCGAGGGGGTCGTGTCGCGAAGGTGGTGGAAATTTGAAGGTGGCGTAATCTCCGGGTGAACCAAACCCACCCAACCGGCGGCAGCAACCGCCATGGAGATCACGCCATGAAGCACAATACAGACACCAGCACGCCCGCGCTACCGGGAAGCGAAACCGGATATGATCCGATCGAGGATCGGCTCCGGCAGAACATCCGCGCGACCATTGAAGCGCTTTTTGAGGAAGAGCTTGCGGACTTCATCGGGCGCTGCCGTTACGGCCGCGAAGGCGGTTCGAATAAGGGCTACCGGCACGGGCATCGCGAGCGCCAACTCGTCGGCACCTTCGGAACACAAACGGTCAGCGTGCCGCGCGCGCGGATCGAGAACGAAGAGGGCAAGATCACCGA
>JBLRWK010000104.1:0-6686 GCA_047921295.1 Rhodobacterales bacterium | reverse complement strand
CGAGCGTCATGCCATCCTCGGCATAGACATCCAAAAGGGCAGGGGCCACGGCTGCGAGTTTCAGCCGCTGTTTCACCACTTGCGGCGTCACGAAGAAGGCCGCGGCAATCGCCTCATCGCCCTGCCCCTTCTCGCGCAAAGCCACGAAGGCACGGAACTGATCAAGCGGATGCAAAGCAACGCGCTGCATATTTTCAGCGAGGGAATCGTCTTCCGCCAGGATGTCAGAGCCCGCCTCGCGCAGAATGCAGGGAATGGGTGCCGTCTTGGCCAGGCGCTTCTGCTTGACCAGCAAAGCCAGCGCCTGAAACCGCCGACCGCCAGCGGGGATTTCATACAGGCCGGTCTCAGAGCCATCGTCATTCAACACCGCTCGCACGCTCAAGCCCTGCAACAGGCCGCGCCGCGCGATATCTTCGGCCAGTTCTTCAACAGACACGCCAGCCTTGATGCGCCGCACATTGGACTGGCTCAGCATCAGCTTGTCGAAAGGGATGTCCTTGGATGCGGACAGGGTAATTTTAGAGGCAGGTTTCGCCATCAGTTCATCTCCACGACGGGCGCCGGAAGCCACTCTCCCGATCTCACTTCCCGTCACCCTCAAACCAACAACCCTTTCACTCTCCACATGATCGCCACCTATGACCGGAAGACCCATAAACGGTATATCTTTCAATATTTTATACCTTCCAGCGCGAAGCTTTTGCGATAATCGGGAAGCCCTATGCGGCCTGCCCTGTCAATCGACCGTAGAAGCTGCGTTCGAGATGCAACTCCCCTGCCCCGGCCTTCTCGACCATGCCGCGTAGATACCCGCCAGGTGATGTTACCTCACCGGAACAGTGTTTCTCGAACACAAGGGCCAACGCCGCTGTTGCAACCTGTTTTCCAAGCTGTTCTTGCGCATCGTTCCAGGCATGTTCTGAAACACCAATCATTGGCCTAAGCTGACCTGCGACGCGATGAAGATCGCCCCAGTCCTTGAGGAACCCACCCATGTTGTGAGCCCATGATGCAAATTCAGGACAAGCTTGCATGACGGTGGGTATATCCAAAGCCGCGCGCTTTTTGCGTACCTGCGCCACCCACTCTTCCAGCTCCATGTCAACTTGGTCTTCCGGCAAGGCATTTTGCGCCACCGCGGCGACTTCCTCTTTTTCAGAGGAATTACGAGTTACAGGATTAAGTTGACTTGTAGTTAGTATATGAGGTTCGAAAATGGACACCCTGGGGTTCATTTCTTGATCTTTCATAGACAGTAGTTCGGTGCTTTCAGGGCAGTTTTCCACAACGTCCATGGTCGATGTGGCTTTGAGATATGCGGCGTCCACGCGCTCCTGGAGCTGCTTGAACCAGGTCAATAGTCGTTCGAGCTGTTCTGAGCCGTCATTGCGGCGAGGTAGCTTGCTCAAAAGGTCTTCCAGAAGGCTTGTAAATTGTGCCCAGGGGCCACTGAGAGCGCCGCTGACAGCCGACTCGATACGGGCTCGGATCATCCTGCGCGCGACCGTGATTTGACGCTTGAAGCGCTGGCACATCTCACGCTCTGCTTGCAAAGCGACGTGCAGTTCCTCAAATTCCTCAACTCGTGCTGAAAGCGGCGAAAGATCGAAGCCATAGGCCTCGATGATCACACCATCTGAATTCCTGCGCCCCCAGCGCTTGCCGTTGGGACTGTCCTTGAAGGAGATCACGCCGATCTCCGCAAGTCGCCGCGCGTGACGCTTAAGCGCCGAAAGAGAAAAGCCTGTCTGCTCCATCAAGTAAGTGTTGGAAGCCCACACAATCGGGCGTTGCCGCGCTTCCCAATCCTGGGGTTGAGTGAATGCACCCAGCGTGTCGAGAAGCATCATATCGCCAGCTTTGAGACCGATATGTGCGCCAACGCGCTTGACTGCAACGAATGCTCTGGTTTTGGGTACAGAGACCCGTTCACCGGCTTGAGCGAGTTGCTCAGCAACCCCAAGACCCGGTGTCGGCTTGCGCCAACCTGTATGTTTCATGCCTGTATCGCACCTCCAGTTTTGTGGAGGCAAAAGAAACCCGTTCGCTCAAGAGCGTTTTTGTTGACAGTGAACCCTGTGCGACTTATCTTGAAGGCGACCAAACCATTAAGATTAGCTCTCAGGCCACACCGCTTGGGGGCTTTTCTTTTGCCGATTATTCACTTGTCGTTTCTTCTTACTCCTTGCCTCATAGTTCCAGACAACATCACACCAACGCTGTCTTCAGTCGGTATCTTTCTCCGAGCCTTCGACGTTCAAATAGCTTGCGACTAAGTCCCCAAGCTTTTCGAGACGCTCTTGGTCAATCGGCACTCCTGCAACCTTGATTGAGAGGTTTCCATCGACGGAAGTGACCGAGAGATTTCGGGTGCCCACCTTTCGCTTTACGGTGAGTTTTTGGGGCTTTGTCTTTGGTTTTTGCTTGGTTTTGTTCGTCCTCTCCAAGCTTGCCAAGGCCCCCTGTAAATCGCGAAAGCTCATGTCGTAGACGTTCTTGAACGCGTTCAAGATTTGATCCTGCGCAGCGAATACGGACCGCGCTCGCGAGACTAGGCTCTCATGCACACCTATTTTTTTGGCGAAGGCCACAGCTGTCAGTTTTCCTTCGCCAGCAGCCAGCGTCTCATACATTTCGCCAATCGAAACCAATCGCTCAAATGGGCTAAGATTCTCACGTTCCTCATTCTCGCGGAATCGCAGAAACAACATCTCAAACTTGCTGTTTTCTGCGTTTCGCGCGTCAGGCGGGGCAAGGATTGCACGAAGGGGTACACCGAGCTCTGACGCGGCAGCCAGTCGGCGGCGCCCTGTAAGCATCACGAATGGAACCTCAGCGACATTCGACGGGTCCAACGGATCCGGCTGCCAATCCGGATCCTCCGGCCACACTAGAATGGGCGTGTCCTGCCCGTTCGAGGCAATGCTGTTTACCAGAGATCTGAATGCTTCTTGGGACATCCAATCTTGTCTGCGGTCGGTTCCCATCGGATCGGAGATTTGATCTGGCGACAGGCTTATCTCGTGGCGACCGTTGAGGATATCCGAACAAAGCTCGGTTCTGCTTCGCTCCACTGCAGCTTGCGACTGCGCAAGCGCCCCTGATTTCCAGGCACTACCGGCCCCCTTGAAGGGAGTTGAAACCGCATCTCTCGATTCTGTCCTGCCTTCGGAATCGCTCGCACGCTCCTTGGATGTATCAAGATTGGTAGCCTTGCTGACCAGCGACCTTGGAATACTACGTTTCATGCTTCACCCTCGCCGTCATCGTCGTAGAATTCGTCCATCCATGTATCGGCATAGCCACGTTCGAGCCCCGGCCAGAGCCGCGATACTATGGCGTCGTTCACGGCATCGGCATTCGTGATAAACCGGTTGATCCCCTTGCGCTTTCCCGGCGTGTCCGGCTCGTACTCGTATACGGACTGATACACGTCTGACGCGTTCGAGATCGCGTCAGAACGCAGATAAAACACCGGAAGAATCTCTGTGGGGCAATGTTCTAGTAGGTTTCCGATGTGGTTAAGGTCCTGCGCATTGGACCGTTGGACGATCGTCGGCAACAGCATGTTCGCACCGGTTCCGATCTCGATCCTTTCATGCGCCAGTATGTGCTGCAGCATCCCAAGCAGGCCAGTCACAAAGGTCGACAATGTCGCGATGTCGAATCCCTTCATAGTTTGTGGTATAACCAGCGAAGTCGATGCAATCACGTTATTCAACTGGAACAGTGTGAGCGCGGGCTGATAGTCGATGATGATGACATCCAGGGTCTCGGTTAGTGCGGCGTCGAGCCGATCCTGATCGACCTTGCCGTCGACTACCAATTCATTGGGCAGCGCCTTCGGTGGGTGCCCCGCCTTCCAGCGGTCGATGGCATCGCGCAGATAACGGTAAAAGCTCTTTCCTGCGGGGGCTTCGCGGACAAGCCGTGCAATCTGGATCTCACCCTCAGATGTTTCGCCGTGAGCTGGCAGCAAGCGCAGGCCCGGCCAAGAGGTCTTGAGAAGGAAGCCATCCAGCGTTCGCGCATCGTGGTCGGTGTATGGCGCGTCTTCCGACTGAAAGAGTCCAGCAAAATCCACCATGGAGGCGGTGTTTTCGTCGGGCATCTGGGGGAGACCTTCCCCCCCGACAAAGTAAAGCGTTATTGTACTTTGCGGGTCAGCATCCATGACACCAACACGCATGCCGTAGTGCAAACTGAGATACTGGGCAAAATGCGCGGCGCTCAAGCTTTTGGCAGTGCCGCCTTTCTGGCTTGCAAACGAGATTACGGGCAAAGCTGCACCAGGCTTCCGCCAGGCCAGGTAATCGTACGGCCGCTTTGCCGAGGCTGCCAGAAGGGCACGCATGTGCATCAATTCGGACAGCGTAAAAACGCGCTCTCTTCCAACATATTCGCCTGCGGGAAAGTCATCACTCGAATTTGCGAACTTGGTGAGATACTGAATACTCACATTAAGAAACCTTGCGCACTGGCGCATGGACCACGTGCGCTTGATGCGCTGACGCAGGGTGAGTTCCTTGTTAACTGCCACCATCGTGCGCTCAAGCCCACGTGACAGATCCGTCAAAAACTGCTCTAAACTACCGCTCATTTATAAGCCCTGACTTCGGTTGTGTCCGAGTTCGACTCGATTCTGCCTCTTTGGTAGCATGGTTTTGGACGAAATGTAAAGATACCGCGCGCCTATAGGCTTCAGGCGCTTTTTTTGAGGCTCAGTGGCAACAGAAACTCCAATCTTGAACGCGTTCAAGATTGGAGTTTACGCCGGCTGACCGGCGCGAGGCCGCCCGATATTGCCTGATTCACGCCCCGCCTTTCGGACCCCAGGGCATAACCGTCCTAGTTCGTTGCCTTGCCTAGGTTCGTTGAATCCGCGATCACGGACGCTTGGCGTGAAGCAGCCAGCGCCGTTGTCCCTGCACTGAATCTTCCTGATGCCGTCGCGCTCGACCAGCTCGCATCGCATGATGCGGCCTCCAACCTAGTGCGTGGGGATGATCGGGTTCGAGCTTTCGACGGGTCCGGCGGCAATTTAGAGGACGGAGGTCAGGATAGAGATTGGGCAAAAGCTTTTGGTGGTTTTGATATCGACGCTTGTGAAGCTGATGCAGCCCGAAGGGCAGTTGCGTAGGTGACCAATTCTTGGCGCCGCCGAATGCGAAGCGCTGCAGAGACGGACAGCGGAGAGATGGGAGACAGCTATTGTAGATGGGGCAGCCGCTGAGACGTGGTATCCATGAAACCGGAACGCATCGGGAGACGTCTCGCGGTCGAGAAAAATACCACATGGAAATTGGCAACGTCCTTGAGATCGAACAAAACAACCAAAGTAATTTGACCTCATGCAGCGGAAAGGACCAGTGCGGCGCTAAGGCGTCCTCAACAGCCCGATCCCTTTCTCGAGGGGCATTGCCCGAATGTCTTCGGCCACCGGGACGTCATGCTCTCCGGCATAGATCATCAGCTTTCGGTCGGCCTTGATGTCCTCCGCTCCCGTATGGAACCCGCGCGAAACCCTTGGCGCAGTTGTGCGCTTGATCTCAACGGCCCAGATGTCGCCGCCAGGCAGACGAAGGACCAAGTCAAGTTCAGCTCCCGCAGAAGTGCGATAGAAGAACGGTTCGGTGCCGGTTGGTGCAGCGGCAAGAAGGGCCTCGATACAGAACCCCTCCCAACTGCCGCCAACGACGGGGTGCCCGAGCAAGCCCTCGATTGTCCCAATGCTTAACAGGGCATGCACGACCCCGCTGTCGCGGACATAAACCTTTGGCGATTTCACCAAACGCTTGCCGACATTCTCATGCCAGGGCTGCAGTCGCCGCACCAGCATGAGATCAACGAGCAGATCGAGGTAGCGTCCAATCGTTTGGCCGGAGACGCCCAGCCCCTCGGCGAGGGCTGCAGCGTTCAATATACCACCTTGCACATGCGCAAGCATTGTCCAGAAGCGCCGCAAAGTTGCGGCTGGAATACGCGGTCCGAGGGCAGGGATGTCACGTTCCAGATATGTGCGCAGGAAATCCAGACGCCAGTCCATGCTGGCCTGTTCGCTTGAAGCCGTGAAACTATCAGGAAAGCCACCACGCAGCCAGAGCGCATTCAACTGATCAGCCCCCACCTCGGTAAGCTGTAGAGGGGGCATTTCGATATACCTAACACGTCCAGCAAGGGATTCTGCCGACTGTTGGAGTAGGACGTTGGAGGCTGATCCCAAGAGCAGAAACTGGCCCGCCCGAAAACCGGCCCGCCTGCGCTGGTCGATCTGACCACGCAGGCTCTTGAAGAGGCCAGGCATCTGCTGCACCTCGTCGAGGATGACGAGTTTTCCCGCCTGTTCATCCAGATATAGATCCGGTTCGGTCAGGATCTGCCTGTCCGCATCTCGTTCTAGATCAAGGTATACAGATGGTTGCTCCGAAGCGATGTCTAGAGCGAGCGTGGTTTTCCCAACCTGCCGGGGGCCGAGGAGGACAACAGCCGCTTGGCTCTCGAGCGCAGATTGCACAAAGTGATGAGTTTGGCGTTTATACATACCTTGCAATTACTCCACACGGTGGAAGATTTGCAAGGATAAACTGCTTAGCGGGTAAAGTTGCCACTCAATTGGAGATGTCGCCTGAAGTGACGAGCAGGCTTAGCGTCAAAACTCACTCATAGCATCCCAAGCCGCTTCG
>JBLRWK010000103.1:0-6790 GCA_047921295.1 Rhodobacterales bacterium | reverse complement strand
GAGGCCATTCCCGCCAATAGCGACGCCCATCCCGCGTCAGCGGGTTCGTTCAATCGTCTCGAACGTGGTCCCCGCGTTGCTGAGCGCCAAGTCCAATAGGCGGGCTAGGCGGCCATTGTGCAGGATGCCCTGCTTAAGTGAATCAACGTGCCGTCTTGTTTGTGGGGCCAGCGATGACAGTGCACCATCGCAACTGCGACCGTCGCCAGTTCCTACGAACGCGCACGCATACTCAGTAAGCGGGCTGCCGATAGAGCCGCGGCTGACCTCGTGATAGAGTGCAACACCAAGCAAGTCGCCGTTGTTGGCTGAGGCGAGGTTGCATAGGCCTTGTGACAAGTTACTGATCAGGGGCCGTATGAGTGGTGGCCACTCAGGCACTAGTTCGGGACGAATGATACGGTCGGTCATGAGAAAAATTCTTTCTTGTTTTGATTGAAAAGGCTGGGACTTCTGCGAAGTCTGACAAGTGCGCTTCGCGAACGCCGCAGGAGATGATCGCGGCAAGGTGGATGATTTCATCCGCTTGCCTTGGCGTTTCACATCACGTGGTGTGCGAACCGCTCCCGTGCCGTTCTGGCAATCACATCCCTATGAGCCACTGTGAGGGCAGAGGCGATTTGAGACCCCTGTACCATAGCTGCGAAATGGTCGTCAGGCAGAACGCTCTGTTCCATCAGAGCAAAGCGTGAGTCCGACGTGAGGCGCGGATCGAGGTGGTAATGGCCGCACCCAGCCGGAGAAAGGAACACCTCGACATCAACGGCGATTTCGGTGCCGCCTTCGGTGACAAGGAGCCGGACAGCCTCGTTCTCACCGTCGCTGACGACGAAGGTTTCAACTGTGGTCGGGTGGCTGATGAGGGTTGCGATAAAGGCATCGAGTGCAGGTTTGGGATTGTGGGACATGGTGTTCACTTTCGATTGTTGGCAAGAGCTGCCGGTTGTTGAGTTCCGCCGCTAAGCGGTGGGTGCAGGTGAGCATTTCGCTCTCAAGGTAAGTTGGATCGTGTTGCGCAGCGCCAAAGAAAGTTTTTTGTGGCGGCGACATTTTTTTTGAAATGCCTCGGCGCTGGCGCGCTTTATGTAGGCTCCTCATGTGATCAAGGGTAATGCGGGTAGACCCGGCCCGCCTACGCGGCGGCAAATGCTGAAGACGCGGTGGTCGCGCCGAAGGGCTGTGTTCGTCTCTCGGCCGTGGTCTGCGCAGCTTCGTTGAACGCCTACGCCAAAAGCCAGACGCGGGCGTTGCGCGATGGCTTTCGGCCAGGATTGTGCTGCAGACTGCTCCGCTCATGGCGCCATTGCTACGCGGCAGCTTGCACTTGGTCCCCTAAGGTTTCGCGCATCACTTCGAGCATTTGCGTGCGGAAGTCGCCCTGGCGCTGGAGCTCGTCTATTCTGGAATTCAGTTGCGCAATCTCCGCGAGCGCATCGACGATGCGCTGCTGATATGCACAGCTCTGGGCCTCAAGCTCGGCGATGCAAACGTCGCGCGCAGCAAGCCGCGCCCTGAGATCGAGGATCTGATCCCTCTGGGTTGCGATGTCCTGCTCCCGTTCAAGGACCTTCTGGTCGGCCCCGCGGCGCAGGTCGTCGTTGTTCTTTGCGACCTGCGCAATAATCGACTGGGTCAGCTGCTCGCCGACCTTTCCGAGCGCCACCTTGACGGACTCAGGAAGCGCGTGCACCAGCTGTTCGGTCTGTTTTTGCGCGCGCTCTTTGAGCAGTCGCGTCACTTCAGCGTCCAGACACATGACATTGATGCCCCGAGAAACGTTGCAGTGCTCGACCATCGCGGCTTTGACGTTTTCGCCGTCAGGCGTTTCACCGTCTCTCTCTATGACATCTATCCCGATGTAAATCTGGGCCTCTGTATAGAGCGACGGGCGCCCGGTTTTCTTTTTTGTCATCTGTCTGCCTAAAGGTTGGTTGTGCAAACAGTTTGCACAACTGGGTTTGTCAAAGTCGCTGGCTTGGCCGGCTGGGTGGGAGATGGGACCATGTGGTGTGACCGCAAAACGAAGACCAAAAAATATTGCGGACGAGGCGCATCTACTTATGCCGGGCATATTTGAAACTTGCTGTTGCTCAGCGCAGGAGCTTTGTCATCCGCGCGGGCGTCACCTCGGCGACGTGTAACCGCTGCACATCCTGCGCCGTAACGATGAGCGCGCCGCGCGCATTCGGGCCAAGCTTGCAGAGCCTGCTCGGGGTCCAGCGGGTTTCTTCGTGCAAGATACACAGTTTGAGCATATCGACCCCGGACAACCGGTACCGCCACTGCAGACCGACGAAAAACTGCATGTTTTCACGCGCAGCAATGGCTTGCAGCGCTGCAATAAAGGGCGCGCGCACCCGTCCCCACGACTTGTTGCCCGGTCCCTGCAGGGCGCAAAGCGCGTCAACATTTAACTCAAAAGATGGCATCGGCATCCATCGTCGCAGACAGATCTCCGTGTACAGCGCGATCGGTACAGCGCGCTTGAGTTCGCCGATCGCTGCAATATCGAGCAGTCCGTATCGGTCGTCAGCAAAGAGCAATTCGAGAAAGTTCTCTCCATAGTTCCAGTGCAGCACTTGACCGTTGTGCAATACGTCGATGAAGTCGAACAAGCCGCTTTTTCGCAAGACGGCAATGCCGCGGAGGTAGGAACGGCAGTCGTTGCTACGAGCGGGCCCGATGGTCGTGTGCAGAGCACTTAATCTCAGTTTGTATCCGTCTTCGGGCGTTACGTAACTCGTAGTGTTGGTCCAGTCCGGATTGTCTCGACATGTTGCATGCAACATCGCGTGTATGAGACGCAATGCGTCAGCGCCGAGGCGATGTAACTGCATCTGGCTCACGAAGCCGTGCGGCAGGCGATACCGGTTGTCGCGCGGGATATGCACCGCAGGGGTATAGAAAGCTGGTGAACTGTCTGGCAGGGGTGCCGCAACGGATTTGGAAGTCCCGGTGGGCACGAATAGCGGGTTGGCAGGCTGGACGGTCATGATCACTCCGGTCAGTGTTGTCTCGAGGATCTGGCGTCATGTGTCAGAACAACAAAGAAAAAGACTCATCACCGGCTGCGCTGTTGAATGCACTACGGACAGGCGGCGCCGTGGCTATTCGCGCATCCTCCGTTTGCTCAGGCGGCACACCGGATTTTACGTCTCCGAGCCGTGGAACCGACCCGAGCCTCCGTTTTGCGGATAGGCGAAAGACCGCAACCCCCTGCTTTGGAACGGAAATTAGAGTTGATAACCTGTACAACCTCGACAACCTGAAAAACCCACCCAATGACATGTTTGCCCGGGCAGCAGGCTGGAAAGGGGTAGCCCTTCTATGCTCAAGACGCGATTTCCAGATCAAGTTGGGAGATGGCAGCAGGATGCCATATAGAAACCCCTGAATTCTGTTTCCCGTCGCAAAAGCGGTGAACCCGTTTCATGTCTGCGTGGCAATACCGGTGCGCTCAATTGCATGAAAGAGGTCAAAAATATGGGCTTAGATATTTTCTTTGGCGCTCCAGGACGCGACGATTTACTCTTCTACCTGCGCAATCACGACGAGTTCTTCGATTTGCTATGCAACCCGGAACCAGAACTCTACATGCCGGAATTCACTGACTTCCTGATCACACATGACATGATCGACCGCATGGAAGCGCGCATGATGCAGGACTTCAGAGCTTGAATAGATGAGTTCGGGTTGATCATCTGCGGTTGGAGTGCATGAATCCAAAGATCAGGTAATGAAAGCGCCTGATTTTGTCGAGGTGGCCGCAGCTTCGCGGCCACCTCGACCAGGCAATCAGTTACAGTATGGATGCGCGCTCATATATTTTGCCAGTAGTGCACGTTGTTCCTCTATGCGGCGCAATGTCGCCGCGGCCAGCCGGGTTGAAAGGGTACGATCGTGCCGCTTTACAATCCGCATCAAATCGGCCCGCGCTGCGGCAGCAAGGACGGCGCCGCCGCATTGATCTGCGCTGATAAGCTCGTCCGCATGCCGCCGGTTCTTGGCTTGGAGCAACCCAAATTGCATATGCGCGTGCATTAGACTCACAAGCAGTGCAAGGGCATCTATGAGGGCCGACTCTGACGTCGCCGCCATCGGATCGCCACGAGCGATATCGAACCAGGCGTCGAGCCGTGCGACCCAGGGGGTTGGTTCCATTTGCGTAAACAACCCAGACAGCTGCGGCTGATACTGCTCTGCGAACGCGGACAGTTCATCTGAAAAAGTCGTCGGTGTCTTTGTCTTCATAGTGTTTCCTTTTCGAGTTGATGATCACGCCGCCGGTCGAGTGTGTTGTAGAGTCGGCGGCGTGTTCGGCGGCGGGTGGACGCTCTGGCGGGCGCAAGTGCCGCTGTGAGGTCTCTGAGCTGGTCAAGACGGGGATGAAAAGTAGCTGGCAGCCGCCCGATCACAGCTGTACTTGCGGCGCAAACAATGAAGCGCGGGCTATCGAGCGGCACGCGGATACGGCGTGTGCCGACAAAGCGCGTCGGCTTGCGCAATCGGGCAGCCGCGATGTCTGCAGGTTCCAAAACATGCAGCTCCAGCCCGGTATTTGCGCGTGTCATTGCAGCGGTTCCGTAAACGATGACGGCTTCGGCCACACCACTGCTGCGATCAATGTCGAGTACGAGTGCGGGGCGGTGCTTTGCGTGTATCCCGTCCTCGGTCGTTGGAAACGCGAACGCGACAATGTCGCCGGGCGTAAGCGCATCGCGCCAGCTGAGTTGGTCAAGGTGCATGTGGAATCTCCGGTTCTGTTCAACCGACACCCTGTTTCCCCTCCCGCCGGGAGGTTCTGCGGGCGCCACAACGCTGTCCGCATAACCAACGGAGGGCTCACGACTTCTGATCTATTGGGTCGAGTTGGGGGAAGTTTGGCCGTCTGTCGTCAACAATCCAAATTTTCAAGCTGTTTGCGTGTAAGCCGCTTCGCAGAGGCCGATCCCAAATTAAATTTCAAACGGCAGCAAAGAGACATGCTTCGCGCTGCACGATTGCATAGGAATTCACACACTATGCACATGGTATGCGGAGAAAAGAGCACCGTGCGAGGACGCGCATCTTTGTTGACCCTCGGGGGCAAGGGACGAGGGTGGCATCTCAGGCTCACAGCATAGCGGCAGCGGCTACAACCGCCGCTGCCGGAAGCTTTGTCTCAGTTACGCATTGGCTTGCGCAGCAGTGATCGTGGATCCCGTGGGGCCGCCAGCGTTGCTGTCTTTATTTGCTCCGCACGCTCGACGAAGTCACGCAGGCGATCGGCATGCCAGCAACACTGTTCGGCGATTGGCCCGGCTGGATCCAGAGCGGAAATGTCGAGCGGAAAAGGCCCGAAGGGATCGTCGAGATGCTCGAGTGTCAGGATCCCGTACAGACGATCCAGTTGTCGCGTGAACGGCGTCAGCCACGATGGCGCCGCGCCCAGAGCCACGATCAACTCAGCCGCGATACGCACCGCCGGCGCGCCTCCGACCGCCGCGAGGGCGTCCAGAAGTGTGTCGCCGTGCTGGTTGAAAAACTGACGGCAGTCTGCGAGCAGCGCGTTGCGCTGCTCAGGAATTGTTGGGTTCGAAGGTTGCGGCGAAACAGTTAAAAGCATGCGGTGTTCCTTGTGCTTGTTGCGTGAGACCCGCGCCGTCAGATCCTTCCTTTTCTCAAGTCCGAAGGCCGATGCGCGCGTCATGACGCTGCGCGCATCTGATCTTCGCGATCTCTCTGCCTTCCTTCCACTCGGTTGTTGTGTCCCCCAAACCCAAATCCTGTTCGCTCAGCCTGCCGAGGCTCCCTTCAGATTTAATTTCGGGAAGAACTAGAAAACTTTTCCGGTTCTCAAAAAGCCTCCCATCTCCTTTTTGAGGGCGATGCTGTCCTCCAAGAAATCACAAGGAGATTTCTATGCGTATGATGATTGCCCGCGACTACACTGAGTATGACGAGCTTGAAGCGCTCGCGCTTGTCATGTCGGCACTCGAAGCCAAGGGCCGTATTCCAGTCCGCCAGCCCGCGTCGTCTTTGCCAGCGTATTTTAACCGCGACAATATCGAGGCGTTCTATCTCGAACAGAAGACGTGTGGTGGCTGGGTCGGCAATGTCGCCTTCCGCAATATTCCGGCAGGTCGGCCGGATGTCATAGGTACGCCAGAAGCTTATCCGTTCGAGACGCAAGAGGCGGCGTTCATGGCCGGTGCGTCGATCGTCTACGAGGTCGTCACCGGATCGCGCGAGCTTCCCTTCTTTGCTGGGGGCAACCAACGCATCTGTGCGGCCTACTAACGCTGCATTGTCTGGCCGCCTTCAGTGGGATCACGCGCGGCAGTAGGCGTGATCCGGTCAGTTAGCGTGCTGATCTTACCCCCACAAAAAAGTTCACGCGACTGGCTGTTTTTTGTTTTTCGGTCAGAGGGCACGGTACCAGATCATTCCTACAACAGACTGACTTAGTTCATCGTCGATTACCGCTTCCCCACCCAGCGGCATCGAACGTGCCAGAAGATGATTCTTTAGAAACGCGCACGTGGGGCATCCATGTCTGCAAAAGAAGTCGTCGCTGCCGTTTCCGTGCGGGTCAATAGAACTCCAAGTTCTCCCGACAGCCTGAAACATCCAACCCACAACAAGAGGAAATATATCTCATGCGTCTCAACCTCAAACATGCTGCAAAAATCGACCACGCTTTGGCGGTCGTGAATGGCAAGGCGAATGCCTTCACCATTCCGAATGCTGCTGCTTTGGCCGCTTATGCCGTTCAAGCGGAACGTCAACTCGCTGGAATTCTGCCAAAGGC
>JBLRWK010000102.1:0-6876 GCA_047921295.1 Rhodobacterales bacterium | reverse complement strand
ATCGCAGGGGCATTTCGAGCTGAATGTCTACAACCCGATGATGTCCTATAACGTGCTGCAAAGCATGCAACTTCTGGGCGACGCGGCGGGCAGCTTCACCGACAATATGGTGGTCGGCACGCAGGCCAATGTGGCGCGGATCGACCAGCTGATGAAGGAATCGTTGATGCTGGTGACAGCACTGGCCCCGACCATCGGCTATGACAATGCGACCAAAGTGGCCAAAACCGCCCACAAGAACGGCACGACCCTCAAGGAAGAGGCGATTGCGCTGGGCTTTGTGGATGCCGAAACCTTCGACCGCGTGGTGCGGCCCGAAGACATGATCGGCCCCAAGGGGTGAGCACTCCGGTCAACCTGAACCGGGTTCGGAAACAAAAGGCGCGGGTCGAGGAAAAAGCCCGCGCCAATGAGAATGCCGTGAAATTCGGACGCAGCAAGGCGCAGAAAGAGGCGGAAAAAGCACAGGCCGAGGCCGCCGCCCGCCTGCTCGACCAGCACCGCAAAGAGCCATGACCATCGGCCCCGTCAAACACTCACTGACCTTGCGGGGCCACCGCACCAGTGTGACGCTGGAGCCGGAATTCTGGCAGGCTTTCCGCGCCATCGCATCCGAAAATGACATCTCGGTCAATGGCTTGGCGGCGAAAATTGATGCAGATCGACCGGCGGACACAGGGCTGGCCTCGGCCATCCGTGTATTCGTGTTGCAGCATTATATGACAGATAGGCGTTAGGCATTGGTTCACCTCTCCGTGCCACTCTGGCGGTATGAAAGCGATTCATCCCCCCTTTGCCTCCCGATCTGTGGCTGCACCGCATCTTCCACGCCAAATCGGCGCGTGACGGTGGTATCGTCCGGCGCAGTCTGGCCGATGTGGACCGCATGATCGGGCGCGACCGACTGGAGCGTGAACTGGTCAGGCGCGGCTACCACGCGGTGGAAAATGCCGGACAGATCGTGATCTTCTGCAACAACGAACCGATCAGGCTTTTGCTGTGATGAGCGGCATGATCAGAGCGCAAAAGTTTCTCGCTAAACTTTTGACAAAACTCATTTCAAGAGTTTTGGTCGCCGCGCGGCGTCACCGACAGCCAGATACCTGCCTTAGCCCGCACCGTCAGATGCGCCACAGGCACCGGCGCGCGCCCCTCCACCAGCGCGAAGCGGAAATGCCGGACCAGCATCGACAGGATCAGCGGCCCCTCCACCATCGCAAATCCGGCTCCTGTGCAAACACGCGCGCCCGCCGAGAAAGGAATGAACGCATCGCGCTGGCAGTTCCGGCCATTTTCGGTCTGCCAGCGCGCCGGATCAAAGCCATCGGGATTTTCCCACAGGCGCGTATGGCGATGCAGATGCCATGGGCTGATCACGATCTGCGCGCCCGGCGCAACATCACGGTCGCGCAACCGCTCGGGGCAGGTCGTCTCCCGCACCATCATCGGCACCGGCGGATAAAGCCGCAGCGTCTCGCGGAATACGTCGCGGCTGATTCGCAATTGCCCCATCACGGCAAAATCGGCATGCTGCAAGGCGTCTGCCTCCGCTGCCACACGGTCCTGCCACTCCGGATACATCGCCAGCAGATAAAGCCCCCAGGCCAGCGCGGAAGCGCTGGTTTCATGCCCCGCCAGAAAGAAGATCGCAACCTGATCCACCATCTCGTCGGTGCTGAAGCGTTCGCCGGTGACCGGATCGGTTGTGGTCATGATCTTGGTGGCAAGATCGTCAGGCGCTGTGCCTGCCCTGATCTCCTCCATCCGCGCCGCTGTCAGATCGGTGATCAACCGCCTGATCGACGCGGCGGTCTGTCTGGTGCTGCGGCGGTGAAAGCGCGGCATCCAGCGCGGCAACGGCAGAAAAGCCGCGATATTCAGGATCGGCTGGCCGCGCTGATAGGCGCGAAACTCCGAGAACACGCGCGCCGCGATCTCGTTCTCGATCGGAATGGAAAACAGGGTTCTGAAAATGACGTCTGCCGCCGCGTGGCTGGTCACCTCTTCAATCTCGACAATGTCGGCCCCGTCCAATTGCCGACGCAACCGTGCTACGGCCGCCTCCGCCGCTAGCCACATCGCGCTGAACGTATCGCGCAGCCGTCCGCCCTCGAACGCCGGATCGATGATGCGGCGCTGGCGTTTCCACTCTTCACCGTTGGTCAGAAATACCGAGTTGCCCAGAAGCGGCCGCAACCCCTCGGCCACGCGCGTCGATTTGGGGAAATCATCCGGCCTCTCCTTGAGAACAAGCCGCACCAATTCGGGCTGGTTGGCGAGATAGGACCGGAAGAAGGGCGTGCGGAATTCGGCCATCCAGGCGCGGTAGAGTTTGGCAGGTTGCGCCGACAGGATATCCTGCCGGAACAGCCGCATATAGCGAAAGAGGGAGACTTTTTCGGGCCGTACGGCGGGCTTGGGCGGCAGGCGCGTCATGGCGTCACCGAGACATGGGCCGATATCGCGCGCGCGATGCGCGACTTTGACGGGGCGCGGCCATGATAGCGTTCCGCCAAGGACAGCGGGCCTGCGGTGATCGCGAAATAGTCGTAATCCCCCGGCCTGTCGAAGGCGCAGAGATACTGGAAGTGCAGCCGGAAGAATCGCCAGCGCAGCGCTTTCCAGCGTTCGGGGCTCAACGTCTGGGTAAAGGCCGCCGACAGGACCAGCGGCCAGCGTTTGCCCGCCCGCGCCACGCCGGATACGGCTACAGGATCGCAAAGCGCAAAGGAACATCCATCCCCCGGGGCAGTCACATCCACCCATGTCAGCGCGTCGCTCTCGCTCAGATATTGCAGATCGGTGCGCACCCGGCGGGCATCGGGCAGGAAGGACACCATCGGGACCACCTGCCCCAACGACAGAAAGGCCAGCTTCGGCCCCTCCGGCGGTACCCGCCCGGCGCGCAGCAGATCAGCCAGCACAGAGACCGCGAGATGCGCGCCGGAGGAATGCCCGACGATCAGCACCTCGTCGACAGGCTCTGCGAGAGCTGCGGCAACAGCATCGCCGAACTGCGCCATCCGGGCCTCCAGCGCGGGCGGATAGGCCCCGCGCAGATGGGCGGAGAAGGCGAAATCATGCATCAGATAATAGGCAAAGAACCAGCCGTCCTTCGCGCGGAACCACCGCAATATGGCAAGGCTCAGCGCAAGCCCCGCCACACCGCCCGCAAGGATCAGGACAAGGCCAAGCCCCTGCATGTCCATGCCAGCGGCAGTCATCGCCAGCATCACGAGCCTCAGCACGATCCACGCGGCAAGAAGCGCAAGGCCAAGCTGCCAGAGCAGGAAAACCACCGGATAAAGCGCGGCAATCACCGGCCCCTTGCGCAGCCGCATCAGCCGCCACAGCGCACCTGTGCCGATGTAAATCCATGCGGTCCGCAGCAGTTGCAGATAGGTCGCGGGGATCGTGTTGGACATGCTGCCGCGCACGATATCGGACCAGATCAGTACGTCGATCTGCGCGGCGATCCGTGCCGCGCCGAATGTCCCCTCGACCTCCCAGCCATAGGCACCGCCACCGGATTTCGGGCGCAAGCTGATCCCGTAATCCGAGATCGCCGCCTGCGCCGCACTTTCCTTGCGATAAAGCTCACGGTAGCGGCGTGGATGGATCGGATCATAGCCCGGAATATAGAACACCTTACGCCGCGCGATTGTGTTGTTGGACATCGTGCTGATCCGGACCTCGTTACCGGTACCAGCCTAGCGCAGGTTTCGGGCAGGCGTAAGGCTTTTGACAGGCAGAGGTTTGGCACAAGTCACGCCAGCCTGACGCACTTAGCCCAGAACCGCCAGCGCGGGGAAGGTTTCCAGCAACCAGAAGGAGAACGACGAGAAGCCGCCGGTGAGCATCAACAACCCGATTGTCCACAGCAGCAGCCCCATGACCTTCTCGATCCGGTCCATGTGGCGCTTCATCCAGCCCATCACGCCGGTCAACCGTGGCAGGAACGCCGCGACCAGCAGGAAGGGAATGCCAAGCCCCGCCGCATAAATCCCAAGCAGGAAGGTGCCGCGCGCGACAGAGGCCTCAGAGGCGGCAATCGACAGGATCGCGCCGAGTTGCGGCCCGATGCAGGGAGTCCAGCCGAAAGCGAAAGCAAGGCCGAGGATATAGGCCCCGAAGGCCGAGCCACCACGGTCGCCCGCATCCAGACGCGCCTCGCGGTCGAGAAAGGGAATTCGGTAGATCCCGATGAAATGCAGGCCGAACCCCATCACAAGAAGGCCCGCGACCGTGTTGAAATAGCCTTGATACTGCAAGAACGCCACACCGATGGCCGAGGCGGTGAAGCCGAGGAACAAAAAGACCGTCGACAGCCCCATAACAAAGAAGAGTGCGGGCAACAGCGCGCGGTTGCGGGCCTCGGCCTTGTGTTGCAACTCGTTCAGGGACACGCCGCTCATATAGGCCAGATAGGGGGGCACGATCGGCAGCACGCAGGGGCTGAGAAACGACATGACGCCCGCCAGCATGGCGACGAACATGGCAGGCATGAGCCCCGCGTCGATGATCTCTATTCCGAACATATCTAGCGGCTTACGGTATCACGGTGCGAAGGTCACGTGCCGCTTTGTCACATCCTTGTGGACAGGCTGTGATGACCCTTCTATGTGACCGATATGACTCATGAGAACCACCCTGAAACCGAGATTGACGCGATTGGCCTGCTGTGCCCGCTACCTGTGCTGAAGGCGCGCAAGGCGCTTGCAGCCTTGCCGCAGGGGGCTGTTTTGCGCCTGTTGGCAAGCGATCCTGCGGCCATCGTGGATGTACCGCACTTCTGCGCGCAGGCGGGGCACGAGTTCCTGGGCCAAAGCGAGGTGGCGGATCATGTGGTTTACCGCCTTCGCAAGGGCGCAGAGGCATAGCGGGACGCCCTGCCAGTTTTGCTCTGCATGCTGGCCCGCAGATCCAGAAAACAGACGCAATTCAACGAAAAACCGCCCCGAAGGGCGGTTTTGGTGTTCTGGTATCCGGTAGGATAGATGATCAGCGGCCCAACGACCACCAGCCCTTGCGGCGCGGTTTGGACTCGTCGTCGTTTGCCGTATCGGCCTCGGCGGATGCAACCGGCTCGGGCTTTTGGGCCTCCGGTTTGGTCGCTTCCGCTTGGGGCGCTTCTGCAACCGGCTCAGCCTTGGTGGCAGCCGGGGCCGGCGTTGCTGCTGTTTCCTGCGAAACGGGCGCATCGGTCAGCGGCATTTCCGCATCCGTCGGTGCTGCGGCAGGTTTGGCTGCACGGCTGGTCGGTTTGCGCGTGGTGGGTTTTGCGGCCTTGACCGGCGCCTCCGCATCATCCACAGCCACGTCGGCCTTGGCCTTTTTGGCCGTTGCCGATTTGCTCGCTGTCTTGGTGGCCGCAGCTTTGGCTGTGCTCGCCTTTGCGGGGGCTTTCGGCTTGGCAGGCGCGCGCGGTTTCGCGGGTGCTTTGGCCTTTGTGCCATCCTGCGCGGTGGCTTCGGACGTGGCTTCGGATGTTGCCTCGGCCTTGGCGCGACTGCTGGCAGACCTTGTGCGCGTCACCGTCTTGCGTGGCGTGGCGTCGGCATCTGCCGTTGCGCTGGCATCCGCAGAAGGTGGCGCATCTGCGGACTGTGGCTCTGCCGGAGTGGCCGCCGTATCAGCAACAGCATCAGCGGGCTGATCGGTCACAGGTGCCGCGCTATCCGCCTCATCGCCGGTGTTGCCTGCCTCCTCGTCAGAGCGCGCATCCACACCGGTCTCGCCATTCTGGCCAGTTTTGGACTTGCTCCGCCGCCGACGACGGCGCTTTTTCTTGGGCTTGCCGTCTTCATCCGTGCCTTCTGCACCGCGCTCGGTCTGACCGCTTTGACCGTTCCCGTTCGGGGCGGCACCGGACTGTGCCGCATCCGACTGTGCGCTGGCGCTCTGGCTTTGTGGCTTGGCGGCCGCTTCGGCTTCGGCTGCTGCGGCTTCCTCGGCCTCTTCCAGATCCCAAGCGGAGACGCCGCTGTCGACCTCGTCCATCAGGGAAGTGTCGGCAGAGACGACCATGGGCAGCTCGGCGACCACCCGCGTGGCGGTCTTGAACTTCTCCATCGTGAAATCGGGACTGATCAGCGTGGGATCACCCTCGATCCGCACCGACAGGCCATAGCGCCCTTCGATCTGGGCGACATGTTCGCGCTTCTGGTTCATCAGATAGTTGGCGATGCCTACGGGCGCCTTGACCAGCACCTCGCGCGAGCGGCGGCGCACGCCCTCCTCCTCGATCTGGCGCAGGATCGACAGCGACAGGTTGTCGTCCGAGCGGATCAGGCCGGTGCCGTGGCAATGCGGGCAAGGCTGGGTGGTTGCCTCGATCATGCCGGGACGCAGACGCTGGCGCGACATTTCCATCAGGCCGAAACCGCTGATGCGGCCCACCTGAATGCGGGCGCGGTCGGTTTTCAGCTTGTCCTTGATCTTCTTCTCGACGGCGGCGTTGTTGCGCCGTTCGTCCATGTCGATGAAGTCGATCACGATCAGACCGGCCAGATCGCGCAGACGCAACTGGCGGGCTACCTCTTCAGCCGCTTCAAGGTTGGTCTTGAGCGCGGTTTCCTCAATCGAGCCTTCCTTGGTGGCGCGGCCGGAGTTCACGTCGATCGCCACCAGCGCCTCGGTCACGCCGATCACGATATAGCCGCCCGATTTGAGCTGCACCGTCGGGTTGAACATCGACGACAGATAACTTTCGACCTGATGGCGCGCAAAAAGCGGCATCTGGTCGCGGTAGTTTTTCACATTCACCGCATGGGACGGCATGATCATCTTCATGAAGTCCTTGGCGATGCGGTAGCCGCGCTCGCCTTCCACCAGAACCTCGTCGATCTCGCGGCTGTAAAGATCGCGGATCGAGCG
>JBLRWK010000101.1:0-6896 GCA_047921295.1 Rhodobacterales bacterium | reverse complement strand
GTCACTTTTATCTCCAGCCCAGCCAAGGTGGCTTCCAAGTGGATTCCCCGGTGAAAAAGCCAGACGCTAGAAAACTTGCGCGCTCAGCCCCCCCGTATACGGATCGGGCCCGGGAGGAACCATGGGAGGGGGTACACCCGGGCTGTTGCTGACAGTCAACGTTGATCGCAGGTTCTGAGGTGCGGCCTGGTACTGCGGCCAGCCGCTGCGTCTGCAAAATACAGAGCTGGCTTCACTTAGAATATGCTGGACAAGCTGAGTTGTCGCCGCAATTGCGTTAGTGCCCTTTTTTTGCCCCATCTCCGCGACGGTGATGCTTCCTCCCTTCAGTGTCAGCGATCACATACATGCCCCGCAACTGCCGACAGGATACGCGGCACAGAACACTGATCCTGTGCCGCTTTGAGGTCAGCTCGCGACAGCGAGCGACTTCTTTGGGTCGTGGAACGGGATCGGCACAACCGTCCCGCCGCGTGTTTCGCCCAGCTTGTCTACGATCAACTGCGTGCCGATATCCGTGTGTTCGGCGCTCAGCATTCCGAGTGCGATATTCTTTTCCAGTCTTGGAGAATAGACCGCCGAGGTAACAGTGCCGACCTGCGTGCCATCCTTCAAGACTGGCCAGAAGAAATCGTTGGTCCCGACGAAAGGAACCCCTTCGATTTCCAGCCCGACAAGCCGCTGTTTCACACCCTTTTCCTTGATCCTGGTCAATGCGTCCTTACCGACAAAATCCGCCTCCATGTCCAGATTGACCAGACGGTCCAAGTTCAACTCGAAGGGGTTGTTCGCCAGGGTCATGTCGGCATGATACGACAGCATGCCCGCTTCGATCCGGCGAATGCTGGAGGTATGGCCCGGTTTGAGGCCCATTGGCACGCCGATATCCATGATGTGTTCCCAAAGCCGGCCACCAGCCGAACCGTCGCGCAGGAATATCTCGTAGCCAAGCTCGCTCGACCAACCCGTGCGTGAAATGATCAGTGGCACGCCGTGCCAGTCATACTCCATGAAGTGGTAGTACTTCAGTTCTGTCGGGGCGTCGCCAAAGCACGCGCGCAGGATGTCACGGGACTTGGGGCCCTGAAGCTGAAGGGGAGAAACATCGGGCTCGGACAGCTCGACATCCATGCCGGCATTCACGGCCACACCACGCGCCCAGAGCAGCACGTCGCTGTCGGCAATGGACAGCCAGAAATGATCCTCGGCCAGCTTGAGTACGATCGGGTCATTGATGACACCGCCGTCCTGATCGGTGATCAGGACGTATTTGCATTGCCCGATCTTGCATGTCGACAGGTCACGCGAGCATAGATACTGGGTAAATCTGGCGGCATCCGGCCCCTTGATTTCAACCTGACGTTCGACAGACACGTCACACAGGATCGCCTGATTGATGAGGTTCCAGAAGTTCTGCGCCGGATTGCCGAAATCGCGCGGGATGTACATGTGGTTATAGACCGAGAAACCCTTGGCCCCCCAACGCAGCGCCGCGTCGGAATAGGGAGATTTTCGGACCTGAGTGCCGAAGCTGAAGTGTGCGAATTCCAGTTCATGTGCCATAATGTGTATCCAGTTTTGTTTGTGAGCGGTCAGACTTTCTGGCGAACCAGATCGCGGAGTTCGTTTTTCCGAATCTTTCCGGTGGTGGTTTTCGGCAGCTCTCCAAAGATCACCTTCTTCGGACGCATGTACCCGGCAAGCCTTGCCGTGGCATGGGCAAGCAGTTCCTCCTCAGCCACTTCGCCCGACAGTTCGACGAAGGCGCAGGGCACTTCGCCCCATTTTTCATCGGGCATCGCCACAACGGCAACGAGGCTGACGGCAGGGTGGGAATAGAGCGCCTTCTCCACTTCGATCGATGAGATGTTTTCACCGCCCGAGATGATGATGTCCTTTGAGCGGTCCCGGATGTCGATGTAGCCATCGGTGTGCTGCACCGCGATGTCGCCGGACCAGAACCAACCGTCCCTGAATGCCTTGGCGGTTTCCTCGGGGGCCTTCAGATACCCCTTCATGACGATGTTGCCGCGAAACACGACCTCGCCCAGCGTCTTGCCATCCCACGGCACGGGCGTACCTGTCTCGGGGTCGAGGACCAGCACGTCTTCCTCAAGTTCATAGGCAACACCCTGCCGGGCCTTCAGATCGGCCCGTTGCTCGGGGGGCAGTGCCGCCCAGCCCGGTTTTTCGGCGCAGACGACAGCAGGGCCATAGACTTCGGTCAGCCCGTAGACATGCGTGATGGAGATGCCCATCGCCTCCATCCCCTTGATCACACTGGCCGGAGGCGGAGCGGCGGCGGTCATCATCTTGATTTTCTGCGGGAAGTCCCGCTTTGTCTCTGCGCCGGTGATCATCGACATGATGATCGGTGCGCCGCAGAGATGCGTGACGCCATGATCGGCGAAGGCATCATAGATCAAGTCCGCTCTTGGCGTGCGCAGGAACACATGCGTCCCGGCCAGCATGGTGATCGTCCATGGAAAGCACCAGCCATTGCAATGAAACAGCGGCAGCGTCCACAGATACACGGGATGGTGTGGCATTTCCCACGTCACAACGTTGTTGACCGCGTTGGTCCACGCGCCGCGGTGGGAATAGACCACGCCCTTGGGCCGCCCCGTGGTGCCGGAGGTATAGTTCAGCGCAAGCGCATCCCATTCGTCATCCGGCAGGGTGTAGGGAAAATCGGGATCGCCCTCGGACAGCAGATCATCGTAGGTCAGCGTGCCGATGCGGTCGCCGCCCGGTCCTTCGCTGTCTTCGATATCGACAATCAGAATGTCGCGGCCCGATTGCTCGACGGCCTCTGCTGCCATGGCCGAGAACTCGGTATCGACCAACAGGACCTTGGCTGCGCCGTGTTCCAGAATATAGGCGATGGTACCGGCATCGAGCCGCGTGTTGTTCGCGTTCAGGACAGCTCTTAACATGGGCACCGCTAGGGCACATTCCAGCGCCTCGGGGATGTTCGGGGCGATCAGGGCAACGGTGTCGCCTTTTCTGACGCCGCGCTTGGCCAAAGCTGAGGCAAGCCGCTTGCAACGCGCCGCGACCTCGCCCCAGTTGCGCCGGATACGCCCGTGAATCTGCGCCGGCAGTTCCGGGTGCACACGCTCCACGCGCTTGAGGATGGAAACCGGAGACAGGGCTGTGTGATTGGCTGCGGTCCGCGCAAGCTCGGGGCCTTGATACATCATTCGCCTGTCCATTCGGGCATGGGCTCCTTACGCGTGAAGGCGCTGATGCCAGCCACGGTATCTTTAGCCATCATGTTCTCCGCCATCGTGTGACCCGCAAAGGCGTAAGCCTGCTCCAGCGGCATTTCGAGCTGCTCATAAAAGGCGCGCTTGCCGATCTTGACGGCAACCGGGGATTTGTCAGCGATGATGCGCGCCATTTCCATGCTTGCGCTCTCCAGCTCTGCCAATGGCACGACTCGATTCACGAGACCCATTTCGGCGACGCGAGCAGCGGGAAGGAATTCTCCCAAGAGCAACATCTCCATCGCCAGTTTGCGCGGCACATTGCGCGCCAGTGCGACCATCGGGGTCGAGCAGAACAGCCCGATGTTGACACCTGATGTGGCGAATTTCGCATTATCGGCGGCCACGGCCAAATCACAGGAGGCCACAAGCTGGCAGCCCGCCGCCGTGGCAATCCCCTTGACCTCGGCAATCACGGGTTGCGGTAGTCGTACGAGGCGCAACATCATCGCCGAACACTTGGCGAAGAGGTTCTGAAAATACTGGAAACCACCATCGTCGTCGGCGCGGCGCGCCATCATTTCCTTGAGGTTATGGCCTGCGCAAAAGTGATTGCCGCCGGTGCGCAGAACGACCACCTTGACACTGCGGTCAGCTGCAATGTCATCCAGCATCTCCGACATTGTGGCCAGCATCGCCTCTGACAGGGCGTTGATCGATTTGGGTGAGTTCAGCGTCAGGACGGTGATACCGTTGTCATCTGAGCGCAGGATGAGGCTGTTATTTTCCATTGTACCGTCCATGATTTAATCCAAAGTGCCTCCGGCTTTCTTCCATGCGCCGACGCCGCCGGACATGTTCATGACCGGCGAGAGGCCCATCTCGATGGTGGCCTTCGCCGCGAGCGCCGACCGTCCACCGGATGCGCAATAGAAGACGTAAGTCTTGTCCTGATTGAATTCTGCTTTGTGTGCCGGGCTTTCCGGGTCGATACGGAATTCCATCATGCCGCGGGACGACGTAACGGCACCGGCGATGACGCCTGTCTCTGCCTGTTCCGTCCCATCGCGCAGGTCGACAAAGACGTGATCAGGCGAGCCGGCCAGGTTCAATGCTTCCTCGGCGTTGATAGCAGGCACGCTCGTCATGGCCTCTTTCACGATGTCTCTGGAAGACTTGGTGATGGTTTGCGGCATATTCATATTCCTTTTTCGGACGGTGTCAGATCGCTCAGATCAAATCTCAAGGTCGAGGCGTGGCTTCCAGAACGGGCGGAACAGTTCGATCTTGGGGCAGCGGTTCATCACCACTTTCAATCCAGCATCTTGCGCGAGCTTCGCTGCCCGGTCGTCATAGACACCGATCTGTCCCCAAAGCACTTTCGCACCGATGGCGATCGCCTTTTCCGTGATGGAATAGAGTTCCTCTTTGGGCCGGAAGACCTCGACCATATCGACCGGTCGGTTGATTTCCTCGAGCGAATGATACACCGGAATACCGCGGATCTCCTTCAGGCTCGGATTCGGGTTCACCGGGATCATGTCATATCCGGTCTCGTGCAATACGCGCAGCACGTCATAGCTGAACTTGGTCTTGTCGGCACTGGCGCCCACCATCGCAATCGTCTGCACCGATTTCAGAATGTCGGCCAGATATTCCGAGTCGTAGTCGTAAAGTTCGTCCAGCGCTTGGGCGGGCATGGTTCAGGCTTCCTTCGGGGTTGCGATATCCACCTTGCGTGCGGATCTCCGGATAGAACTGGTTGCCCCATGCCGAAAACAGCGAGGTCGTGAGATAGAGCCGCTTGCCGTCCAGCGAGCGGTGATACATTTGCGGATCGCCCGCGACCATGCGCCGTCCAACATCACATTCCTCCCTTGCGATCACCCTTGATTTCTCGTAGATTGAGAAATAGATTCTTGCAAGGTAAAAAAATGCATCTGGAACGCCTCACTTGCATTCTCGAAATCGTAGGACAGAAGGGCGAGGCGACGGTGGCTGAAATTTGCGCCCATTCGGACCTGCCAAAACCGTCTGCATACAGATTGGTACAGGACCTCGTTGCTGTCGGGCTGCTGGAACCTGTCGCACGTGGGCGGTTCATGATCGGCACGCGCCTGAAGCAGGTGACGCACAGCGATCAGTCCGATCGCGCGCTTCTGGAACTGATTGCACCGGCGTTGAAACAAGCAGCCACCAGATTTGGAGCTGCGTTTTTCCTGGCGCGGCTGCGCGGAAAATCCGTGGAAATCATCCATGTCGAGACGCCGGATACGGGAGTTTCCTATCTCCACCCGGGTTTGGGAAAGCGCCCGCTGCATGCCTGTTCCTGCTCAAAGGCTGTTGCCGCCTTTTCGCCGGACTTGTTCTTGACGGGTGAAATGGAAGGCCGGTTACGTGCCTATACTGAATTCACCCTGACGAACGTGGATGATCTGCAAGCGGAGTTTGAAACCATCCGCGCGCGCGGTTTTGCAGAATGTGTGGAAGAAATCGAGCGCGGCATGTGCTCGGTCGCGGCCCCGCTTGCGCCAAGCGGGCCGGGGGCCACGATGTCCATCGGGGCGGCTGGGTCCGCGAGGGTGTTCACGCCTGCATTCCGTGAAAAACTCGGCGCGCAGATATCGAAAACCGCGTCCGAGATATCCGCAAGCCTTGACTGGGGTGTCGCTCGGGATACCAGAAAGGCAGGCCTGTCCTGACCGCCCCTTGGGCTGCGTCCTGTGCAGAACTGACTTTGGTGCAGGACGCAGGTCAAGAAGATTGCGATCTTCCGATCTGAACATCTTCGATTCCTCCAATCTGAGATCACACGGGCGCAGGTGCAGCGAATGCCCAATCCCGCCCAGACCGACTTCATTCAACTCGGCTCCCATGGCCGCACTTTCGGCATCGCCGCTGTCACCTCGACCTCTCGCAGCATCCCGCCTACCGCCAGCCCATCCCGCACCCAGTCGAGCGCCTGCCACCAATCGTCATACCCGCGCCGGGCGGAGGCAATCTGCTCCGGATGCGGCCGCCAGGTGACTGGGCAGGCCAGCACCTCGACGCTGCGCCAGCGGCCGCGGTGCAGTACGCGCTCGACATCAACAACCTCGGTCACCGCGCGCACACCGTGCTGGTTCTCACGCGTGTCACGGGGTACGCAGCGCGGCACCGCACCCGGCATCCAGTCCGGGGTCAGCCCGGCGCGAGCTAGTTCCGCGACGCGGATGGCCATCCGGATGCCGCCGAGTCTGTCGGGCATCCCCGCGACGGTGGCGGCGATCACCTCAGCGTCGGGATGGGTGTAGCTGCCCATCTTGTGCTGGCCACCATCGACCTTGCAGCCCAGCGCGGCACGTTGCAGCAGGATGTATTCCAGACCAAAGCCGAAGCCTTCCTCGGTCACGTCCTTTGGCGGCGGCAGTTCCAGCTGCGCTTGCTCCACCCGAAACGCCCATTCCAGCGCCGCCTGCACGCCCAGCGCGCGCTTGACCTTCGTGCCGCCTGCACGGCCGATCCTGCTGTGAAAACTCATGGCTGCAATCCGTCAAACAGGTTCATCTGCGCCGGGCGCTGGGCGTCCTTCGTCGGCCGCCAGATCCACGGGCCCGAGGCCATGGGCAGCTGCGAGAGCGCGCCACGCATGCGCTGCTGCCAGAGGGTGAACTCCGTTGCCGAGCAGGCGCAGAGCGCGTGCCCGAT
>JBLRWK010000100.1:0-7016 GCA_047921295.1 Rhodobacterales bacterium | reverse complement strand
GCCCCCCGCCGATCCCCCTTTGCACGCGGCCCCCCTCGCCCCGTCTCCGGCCACGCCGCCGCCCCCAACCGCTCCCGAAAGCGGGCAAGCCGATATCGCGCATGCCGATACGCTGCCCCTGCCCGCAACGCCCACCGAAACTGACGCCTCCGCAGCGCCGGGTACGCCGCCAGCGCCCGAGTTTGACACCCCCACCCCGCGCCCGCTTGGCGCGGACCTGCCGCCGCCGCCCGATGTCTCTGCCTTGCGCGGCGCGCCGGGCCTTCTGGCACAGATCGCAGCCCTCAAGCGCCCCGTTGCATCGGCGAACCATGCCGAGATCGCCGCCTTGCTCGACAGGCTCGCGGCGTTGCGCGACCGGATGGCTGGCGCCCGCAAGGGCTGAGGTGAAAAGTGGGAATTTCCCCTTGCCCCCGCGCGCAAATCCAGTATGAAAGCCGAACCGTCGGGCTATGGCGCAGCCTGGTAGCGCGTCCGTCTGGGGGACGGAAGGTCGCAGGTTCGAGTCCTGCTAGCCCGACCAAAACATTTCGACGGTTCTGCAATCGCTCGTGTGCCGCAAGGCTCCGGGCGATTTGCATATCCGGCACCAAGAAAGGCCTGACATGACCGGCGTGATTCCCAGCCAGCAGATCGAGACGATGATCGCATCCGGTCAGATCAGCGCGGCGCTCGCACCTGTGCCCGACCAGATCCAGCCCGCCAGCCTTGATCTGCGGCTGGGCCATGTCGCCTACCGCGTGCGCGCCTCGTTTCTGGCGGGCCACGGTCGCAGCGTGGCAGAACGTCTGGCCGAATTCGAGATGCACCGCGTCGATCTGAGCGACGGGGCCGTGCTGGAAAAAGGCTGCGTCTATGTCGTGTCGCTGATGGAGCAGCTTGCGTTGCCCGCCGATATCCAGGCCGTGGCCAATGCGAAATCCTCGACCGGACGGCTGGATCTGCTGACCCGCACCATCACCGATGGCGGGACCGAATTCGACCGAATCCCGCAGGGCTACAACGGCCCGCTCTATGCGGAAATCTGCCCGCGTTCCTTTTCGGTGCTGGTGCGCCCCGGCATGCGGCTGAACCAGATCCGCTTCCGGCAGGGTCAGGCGGTGCTCAGCGATACCGAACTTGCCGCCCTGCACGCCGCCTCGCCGCTGGTGGACGGACCTGCGGTGATTGACGATGGCTTGGGTTTTTCGGTCGATCTGCGCCCCGCCGCCGGCACGCTGGTCGGGTACCGCGCAAAACCGCATACCGGCGTGATCGATCTGGACCGGATCGGCCATTACGACCCCGCCGCCTATTGGGAGGATGTCCGCAGCGAGAACGGCCAGATCATCCTTGATCCGGGCGCATTCTACATTCTCGTCAGCCGCGAGGCGGTCACCATACCCCCGGCCTATGCCGCTGAAATGGCCCCCTATCTGGCGATGGTGGGGGAATTCCGCGTACATTATGCGGGCTTTTTCGATCCCGGCTTCGGCCATGACGCGGCAGGCGGGGCCGGATCACGTGGCGTGCTCGAAGTCCGCTGCCACGAGGCGCCCTTCGTGCTGGAACATGGCCAGATCGTCGGCAGGCTGGTTTACGAACGCATGAATGCGGAGCCCACCCAACTTTACGGGCGCGGCATCGCTTCGAACTATCAGGGGCAAAGTCTGAAACTGAGCAAACATTTCCGCATGGGCTGACGGCCCGCTGCTTCTTCTTGCCTTAAATATCCAAAGAACGACCGCGCCGCAGGTGCAACATTTGCGAGGGCTTCACCCCCTGCCAGCACGCCTTGCTGCGCGCGCCGCTTGGCGGGCCTTGCGGATCGCTTGCTGATCCTGAGTGGATATCGGGCTGTCAGACGGGGCAGCTTGCCCAGTTCCTGCCTGTCCCGCACGCGCCTGCCCCGCGCCCGGCGGCACCTTGGCACCGCGACGCCCCGCGCCACCGCCCATGCGCTTCATCCCCGCATTGATGCCGCCGTTGATGGCTTTTCTCAGGAAAAGCCGCATGACCATGTTTACAAGTTGATTCACATTCATCCTACATTCCTCGTCGGTCCGTCGCCGCTGTCGTAACACTAGCATGCGATTGCGGAATTTTCAGGGTGCGCGGCGGAAATTTGCGGATCAATCCTCGAAAAGTTCGCTCTGGCCTTCGCTTGCCTCGTCTTCCGGCTCTTCGCCCTCGCCCAGTTGCGGCATGGCGGAGGGTGGCAGGCGGTTGTCCAGCAGACCGGCGGCGCGCAACTCCTTCAGGCCGGGCAGATCGCGCGCGCTTTCCAGCCCGAAATGATCCAAAAACCCTTTCGTCACCACGAAGGTCACGGGCCTGCCCGGCGTCATCTTGCGACGTCCGAATCTGATCCATTCCATCTCCAGAAGCTGGTCGACCGTCCCACGGCTCACCGAGACGCCGCGAATTTCCTCGATCTCGGCGCGGGTGGCGGGCTGGTGGTAGGCGATGATCGCCAGCGTCTCGATCGCGGCGCGGCTGAGCTTGCGGGTCTCGACAGTTTCCTTTTGCATCAGGAAACCCAGATCGGGGGCGGTCCGCATCGCCCAGGCATCCCCGACCTTGACCAGATGCACCCCACGCCCGGAATAGCGTTTGCGTAAATGCACCAGCGCCTCGGCGGCGTCGCAGCCATGCGGCATCCGCGCTTCCAACTCGCGCACCGTTACGGGTTCGGCTGTGGCGAAAAGGATCGCCTCGACCATCCGCTCCTGCTCGCCCATCGGCGGGGCCTCGAACAGGCTGCGCTCTACCGTTTCCGGCTGATCGTCTGCGGTCTGGCCTTCCTCATGTTCCACGGGATCAGACATCGCGGGCATCCCGCTTGCGCAGTTGGATGGGGGCGAATGTGTCGGACTGGCGCAATTCGGCGCGGCCTTCCTTGACCAGCTCGAGCGAGGCCGCGAAGGTCGAGGCGGTGGCCGAGCGGCGGCGCATCGGATCAACCTCCCAGCCATCGGGCAGGTAGCTGGAAATCTCCGTCCAGTCACCCGCAAAGCCGATCAACCCACGCAGCCGCGCCAGCGCCTGTTCCATCGTGAAGATCGATTCGCGGTCCATCACGAAAGGTCGGAACTCGTCGCGGGTGCGGATACGGGCATAGCCCTGCATCAGGTCCAGCAAAGTGGCGGAATAGCGCACGGTCCGCAGGCGCATCACATCTTCCGGCAGGCCGCGCACGAAGAAATCGCGCCCCTTTTGGTCGCGCGCCATCAATCGGGCGGCGACATCGCGCATCGCCGCCAGCCGTTCAAGCTGGAAGGCCAGATGTGCGGCCAGTTCCTCGCCCGAGGGGCCGTCCTCATGCGGATCGGGCGGCAGCAGCAGGCGGGATTTGAGGAAGGCCAGCCAAGCCGCCATCACCAGATAATCCGCCGCAAGCTCCAGCCGGAGCGATTTTGCCTGTTCCACAAAGGCCAGATATTGCCGCGCCAGTTCCAGCACGCTGATCTTGCGCAGGTCCACCTTTTGCGTGCGGCTGAGGGTCAATAGCAGGTCGAGCGGGCCTTCGAACCCGTCGACATCCACAATCAGCGCCTCGGCGGCCAGCCGTTCGGCCACATTGTCGGCGTTGCGCGCAGGGCCATCGCGGTGGCCCTTATCCTCAAAGATATTGTCAACCATGCGGGCGCCCGTCCAGAAGCGCCTCAAGCTGCGCGTCAAGGGCCGCGATGTCAACAGTTTCGGGTGTGCGGCGTGCGGCAAGGGCGCGTTCGGCCCGCCTCTGCGCGGCATCGGACATCAGGCCGGAGGCCTCCGCCACGGCGCGACGCGCGTCCAGCGTGGCGTTGCACAGCAGCACAACATCGCAGCCTGCGGCCAGCGCGTCGCGGCTGATCTGGCCCAGATCGCCCTTGAGGGCCTTCATCGAGATGTCATCGGTCATGATCAGCCCGTCATAGCCGATCTCGTCGCGAATTTCCTGCATGACGCGGGGCGACAGGGTGGCGGGCAGATCGTCCAACGCCTCGTAGACCAGATGCGCGGTCATCGCCATCGGCAGGTCACCCAGTGCTGCAAAGGGCGCGAAATCACTGGCGCGCAGATCGTCGAGCGTTGCGGTGACGCGCGGCAGGTCAAGGTGGCTGTCCGCCGTCGCGCGGCCATGGCCGGGGATATGTTTGAGTACGGGGAGCACCCCGCCGTCCAGCAGGCCATCCGCACAGGCGCGCGCCATCGCGGCCACGCGCGGCGCATCGGTGCCGTAACAACGGTTGTGCAGGAACGGATGCGTCTCGGGTCCCGCGATATCGGCCAGCGGGGCGCAGTTGCTGTCGATCCCCAGCGCATGCAGCTCGGCCGCGATAATGCGGAAGCGCAGATACATCGCCTTTGCGGCCTGATCGCCTGCGGCGGTGACGTGATCCAGCGCGGGCAACCATTCGCGCCAGTGCGGGGCGCGCAGGCGCTGCACGCGCCCGCCCTCCTGATCGATGGTGATGATCGCCTCGCGGCCCACCGCCTCGCGCATCTCGGCGCACAGGGCGCGCACCTGATCGGGGCTGTCGATATTGCGGGCAAACAGGATGAAGCCGAACGGATCAGCCTGCCGGAAGAACGCCTTTTCGGCGGTCGTCAGGCGTGTTCCTTCGGCATCGAGGATCGTAGCACCGAAATTCACTTGGCGCTGACCGGAATACATTCGGCGCGTTCCGCCAGCAGGGCCGAGCAGAAGCGACGGGAATCGTTGATATCGGCAAAGCCCATCGCGCGCAGACGGTAGAAGTTGCGCCCGCCGCTTTCGGCAAGCTGGATCACGCGGGATTTGCCTTGCAGGTAGTCGCCAAAGCGCGCCGCCAGACGGTCCCATTCGCGCTTGGCCACTTCGGGGCTGTCGAACGCGCCAAGCTGCACAAGGCGGGTGCCCACCGCAATACTGGCGGCATCGACATCCTGCACGGGGGCTGTGCTGGCCTGCACGGCCACCGCACCCAGCGATGCGGTCTGCGTCTGGGTCACCATCGACGCGGGACGGGCCTGTGGGCGCAGGGACTGCCCGATCCCGCCTTCGACCGCCGGAACCGTCATGACAGCCGGAGTTGCCTCGGCCTGAAGAACCTGCGCCAGAATCTGGTCGACCATGGCCGACATCGTGTCAGGCTCCGAGCGGGTCATAACAGCAGGCTCGATCCGCAGATCTCCCATGTCGATCATCCCCGCCGAGGCAAGGCGCAGCGAGATATCCACATCGGGGTTGGAGGCCGGACCTTCCCCGTCGGCCATCGTGGTTGCGGGTTCCGGCTTCTGTGGCATCGGCAGGATCTGCGCGGTGGCCATCAGATCGGCGGTGGTCACATCCTCCTCGGCCAGCGCGACGGGGCGCGGTGCAAGCACCAGCCTGTCCGCAGGCGGGGCCGCCGTTCCGGTGGCGGCAATCTGGTTCACGGCAAGGCCCTGGTGGTCTGCGGTGCTGCCGCCATGGGTTTCGGGTTGCAGCCGCATCGGCCCTTCCACGGCGCGCACGACCGGAATGCCGTTCACGTCACGCATCAGCAGTTTGTAGCCCCAGACCGCCACGCCGATGATCAGCGCCAACGACAAGACCGCACCGATCCAGTTCGTCAGGGTTATGATGGGTTTGCCTGAAACGGGCGCATCCATGCGCCCCTCTGCCATATAGTCTGCCATGTCCGCCTTTCCGCCACAGGGGATACATTGCCCCCTGCGGTTCGTTGCTCTGCCTCGACCTGCGGACCTGTTGTGCGCCTTTTTTAGCGCATCTCGTCCACAGCTTCGACGCCCAGAATACCAAGACCAGCGGAAATAACAACGGCCACAGACTGCGCAAGGGCGATTTTCGCCTGTGATGTGGCCACTTCACCCTCCTGAATGAAGCGCAAAGCGGGTTCGTCATTGCCACGGTTCCACAGCGCGTGGAAATCGCTGGCCAATTCATAGAGGTAAAAGGCGATGCGGTGCGGCTCGTTAGTACGCGCGGCGATCTCGACCAGACGCGGCCATTCGGCCAGCTTGCGTGCCACGGCCAGTTCGTTCTCGTGCGACAGTCCCGTCAGATCGGCCCCTTGCAAGGCGGCAGGCGACACGTCGATCCCCGCTTCCGCCGCTTTGCGCAGCACCGACGATACCCGGGCATGGGCGTATTGCACATAGAAAACGGGGTTGTCCTTCGATTGCTCCAGCACCTTGTCGAAATCGAAGTCGAGCGGCGCATCGTTCTTGCGCGTCAGCATGTGGAAGCGCGTGACGCCCGGCCCCACCTGTTCGACCACATCGCGCAGGGTCACGAAATTGCCCGCGCGTTTGGACATCTTGAACGGCTCGCCGTTTTTCCACAGCTTGACCAACTGGCACAGCTTGATATCCAGCGGCACGCGGCCATCCGACAGGGCCGAGACAGCCGCTTTCATCCGTTTGACATAGCCGCCATGATCCGCGCCGAACACGTCGATCAGCATGTCGAAACCGCGTTCCACCTTGTCATAGTGATAGGCGATATCGGGGGCAAAATAGGTCCAGCCGCCATCGGATTTCTTGACGGGCCGGTCCACATCATCACCATGCGCGGTGGAGCGGAACAGCGTCTGCTCGCGCGGCTCCCAATCCTCGGGTGTTTTGCCCTTGGGCGGCTCCAGAACGCCCTCGTAGATCAGCCCCTTGTCGTCCAGCGCTTTCAGCGCCGCCTCGATCAGTCCCGTGCCGTAAAGGGATTTCTCGCTGAAGAACACATCCATCTCGACACCGAGTGAGGCCAGATCCTCGCGGATCAGATGCATCATCGCGTCGGTGGCGAAATCGCGGATCTCTTCCAGCCATTCGGATTCGGGCTGCCCCACCAGAGCATCGCCATGCACCTCGGCCAAGGCCTGCCCCACGGGGATCAGGTAATCGCCGGGATAGGTGCCATCGACAAAGGCCACCTCCTGCCCGCGCGCCTCGAGATAGCGCAGATAGACGGAACGGGCGAGCACATCGACCTGCGCGCCGCCATCGTTGATGTAATATTCGCGCGTCACGTCATAGCCCGCATAGGCCAGCAGGCTGGCCAGCGCATCGCCGAA
>JBLRWK010000099.1:0-7042 GCA_047921295.1 Rhodobacterales bacterium | reverse complement strand
ATGTTGCTGCACGATAAACTGCCAGATTGATCCGTGGGATCGCCCGACCGCGGCCCTGCGATTCCCTCTGTCGCATTTATACGCAACAGTCCGCTCTATGCTCCAAGGCTTCTAAAAGTATCGTGTGTCAGGCGGCGCACACTAGCGCAGCCCGTCCTTGCCCTCGGCCTCCGTATGGGTCAGCCCGCCGACGCGGGGCAAGGGGCGGCCCGAATCCGTGACAGCGACGGCCACCATGATCTCGCCAGCGCGCGGCGCATCGTTCAGGCGCACTTCGATGCCGTCGAAATGGCTGCGCACGTAAGCGGCATCCTTGTGGCCCAAGGGCACGTCGAGCGCCTGCCCCGGCCCGCCCATTTTCTTGGACGACGGCACGAGGGCTGCGCCCTTTTCAACGGCCACCCGCAATGGCGCGCCGAGTTTGGGATGCAGGATGGCGGCGGCATGTTCCAGCTCTCCGCCCTCGCCCACCATTGCGGCCTTGCCATAGCTTTGCGCCTCGGCGGGGGTGATGCCCAAGGCGGCAACGCAACGCGCGCCCAGCAGCCCGCCCAGTTCCGCGCCGATCTCGATCAACTCGGACAGGTCTTCGGCATAGCGGCCCGCGAAAGGGTTGGCGATGACCGCGACAGCCACGGCCTTGCGGGTGGGTGGCGCGATGGTCTGGCCCGCCTCAAGATGCGTTTCCTCGACCCAGACGGCGATCTTGCGAATATCGGCGCTCATCTCAGCCCGTCCTTTCCGGTGATCTTGTCGGCCTCCAATCCGCCCGCGCGGTTATGCACGCGCGCGCCCGTGGTCATGACCAGCATCAGCGCCAACTCCCCCGCGCGCGGTGCATCGTTGAGGCCCAGTTCCATCGCATCGAAATGGCTGCGGACGTAGGAGGCGTTGATATGCGTCACAGGCACATCCAGCCGTGCGCCGACGCCGCCGACCTTTTTGGTGGAGGGCACAATCGCCATCGCATCGCCCAGCACCTCGCGCATCGCATAGCCGCCCGGCGCATGCCAGAGCGCGCCGTGCTCCAACTCGCCATCCGCGCCCACAATCGCGCCCTTGCCGTAGCCTTCGACCAGCTTGGGATCGCCGCCCAAAAGGTCCACCAGTCGGTTGGCCATCATCAGGCCCAAAGGTTTGAGGTCTTCCATGAAGGGCTGGATATCCTCGACATAAGCGCCCGCAAAAGGGTTGCGGATCACGGCGATCACGGCTGCGCGGCGCAGGGGCGTGTTGGCGCGGGGGCCACCTTCGTGGAAAATCTCCTCGGTGACGTTCATGATCTTGCGGATCTCGACCTCAGGCATGTTGAAGGCTCCTTGCTGTCGGGGCCGTGGCCCTCGGGAATTGTCCGATTGTGACGCCCTGACCTTGCAGGACCAATGCTGCCGCCGCAATGGCACCCGTGGCTTGCAGCGCCCTGTCGCGCGCCGCGCCGCGTGACAGGGCCAGCGCGATATCGGCAGGGGACAGCGGTCCAACCTGCGTGACCACCAGACGCGCGCCGAGGTCGCTGTCAGGGAACACCTCCTGCGCGGGTCGGCGTGTGATGGCGGGATGGTCTGGCAGATCGACCGCGTTGGCGATCAGCGTGGCGGCGGCATCGGCCTGTGCGGCACAGGCGGCGAGCACCGTGACCGATGTGGCGATACCGAGGCTTAGGCTGCGCCCGCCCTGCCCGCTGGTGGCGATGCCGCCGATACCGTCGTCTGCATGGAGCGTAATATGCCCGTGGGTCTGTCCGTCCAGCCCCGCGATGGCAGCGCGGTAGCTTTCACCGGGGGCCAGATGCAGCGCGATATCGCCGCCGTTGTTGACATAGGCGCGCCGCAGCGGCGTGGCGGCCAGCATCGCGGCCAGAACCGTATCCGCGACCGATCCGGCGACGGCAGCCATGGGAGTGATGAAATCCCCCTGCGCGGCGGCGGTGCAGGCGCGGTGCATCCGGCGGGCGATACTGCCCTGCGGGGTGGCACCCAGAGGCTGGCGCAGCAAAGGCAATTCAGCGACCAGTTCATCCAGCACGCTAGCAAAGCGGTCGCGCGCGGCGCGGTAGGCGATGCGGCGCGCCGCCTCACCGCGCTCCTCGGCCATGATCACCAGATCGATAGGGCCGTGATGCAGATGCAGGCGGCCATCCGGCAGCAGGCTGGCTTGCGGGGCCATCAGCGGCGTCCCTTCCTGTCAGGCCGCCAGCGGTAGTTCTGCGGGTCGTGCGGGTCGGGCTGGCTGATATTGGGCAGCACCTTGCGGATCGCGGGGGTCAGCACTTCGGCCACGGGGCGGATATGATCGACATGGCCGCCCAAGGCGGCGTAATCCGCCAGCCGCAGGGTGAACTCGATGGGGGCCACCAGCGCAGGCGTGGGGACATAGCCGAAGGAATTGGTGGGCATATCCATCACATCGGCCATCACTGTGATGCCGCCACCCGGCCAGACATAGGCCTCGGCCCCGCCGCAGGAGACGTACGTGAGCGCGTCCTTGACAGACCGCGTCAGCCGCACGGGGTTCTCGGTCACGCCCGCACGCAAAGACCCGCCCGCGCCGCCCATGAACAGCACCGAACACAGCGAAGGCTCGCAGTTTTCCGCGATGCGTTCAGCGGTTGCAAGAAGGGAGGGCGTGATCTCGGCTGGTTGCGGGACAAGCGCATCGTCCAGCACATAATAGGCCCATTGCTCGCCCGTGGTCGAGATCATCAGCAAGCGCAGGCCGGGCCATGCCAGTTTCGGATCGGCGGGTTTGAGGATGGTCAGCGGGTCCTCGACATCGGTGCCGCCCCAGCCGGTGCCGGGCTCTGCCACCTGAAAATACCGCCCCGGCGTGGATTTGCGGCCCTTTACCTTGATGCCGGACAGCCGCATTTCCAGCCCCTTACCCGCCTCGTGTTCGCTCAGCACACCGGTGATGTGGTCATCGACGACCACCACCTCATCGACATGGCCGTGCCATTGTTTGGCGAACATCCCGATGGTGGCCGAGCCGCAGCCCACGCGCATCAGCTTTTCAGGGGTACTGTTGATGATCGGCGCATGGCCTGCCTGCACCACGATTGAAACGCCATCGTCGATCTGCATCTCCACCGCCTCGCGGTTGCACAGGCGCATCAGCGTGTCGCAAGTGATACGCCCCTCTTTCTTTGACCCACCCGTGAGATGTTCAACCCCGCCAAGCGACAGCATTTTAGAGCCGTATTCGGCGGTCATCACATGGCCGATCGCCTCGCCATCCACCCGCACGATGGCGCGCTCGGGCCCGATGTGGCGGTCGGTGTCGATCTTCACCTTCACACCGCAATAGCTGAAGATGCCCTCGGTCACGACGGTCACCATATCGACACCCTCGACCTGTTGGGAGACGATGAAGGGTGCGGGCTTGTAATCGGGATAGGTAGTGCCAGCGCCGACGGCGGTGACAAAGGTACGGTTGCCCTGAATCACATCGCCGTCCCAGTCCTGCGCGTTCTCGCCTTGGTCAAGGAAGGCCACGGCCTGCGCGCCGCCCTGAATGACCGTGAGCGGATCAAGCCGGACAAGTTCGCCTGCATGATTGGCATAACGGTCGCAGGCACCCGCCTTGCCATCGGCGATGTAGCACATCACGGGACAGGCATCGCAGCGGATTTTCTCTGCGTTCACAGGCGCATTGTCGTCAGGCATGTCCAGCCTCCTTGAGGGCGGCGCGCACACGCGCGGGCGTAGCGGGAACACGGGTGATGCGGGCACCAGTAGCGTGTTTGATCGCGTTCAGGATCGCGGGCGCGGTCGGGATCAGCACATGCTCGCCCAGTCCTTTGGCACCATAAGGTCCGTGGGCATCGGGCACTTCGATAATCAGTGTATCAATCGGCGGCACATCCCCGATGGTGGGGATCAGATAGTCATGCAGGTTCTCGGTGCGGTGGGGGATATATTCCTCCATCAGCGCCATGCCCATGCCTTGGGCGATACCGCCATGCACCTGCCCCTCCACCAGCAGCGGGTTGATGGCTTGGCCCACATCATGCGCGGCGGTGAAATGCAGCGGGCGGACGCGGCCAAGCTGTGTGTCGACCTCGATCACAACAAGATGCGCGGCATAGCCGTATTGCGCATAGGGTTCGCCCTGCCCGTTGGCGTCGAGCGGTTTGGTGGGCGGATCATAGGTTTCCATCGCCTCAAGCACATAGCCTGCCGCATCGGGGGTCAAGCGCGCCAGATCAAGGGTGAAGACCTGCGCGCCATCGGTGACGGTGACGGTGCCTTCCGAAAGGGTGATCACGGCCTCTGCGCTCGCGTTGACCTGCGACAGGATCGCGGCGCGCAAGGCCTCTCCGGCCAGTCTGGCGGCATTGCCCGTGACAAAAGTCTGGCGGCTGGCGGAGGTTTTGCCCGCGTCGGGTGTGAGGTCTGTATCGGGGCCGATCAGCGCGATCTGGCGCACCGGAACGCCCAAAGCACGCGCGAAGATTTGCGGGATCACGGTGTTGGAGCCTTGGCCGATATCCATGGCCCCTTGGTGCAGCACCACGGAGCCATCCGCGCGCAGACCTGCGCGGATGGTCGAGGGGTTTGGCATGGAGGTGTTACCGCAGCCGTACCATCCCGCCGCCAGCCCGACGCCGCGTTTATAGATCGTATTGGCGGCGTTGAAAGCGGCACAGTCAGCCTTTGCTTGCTCCCATGCGGGGCGCAGCGCCTCTAGGCAGGGTTTGATCCCGACGCCCTGCGCGAAGACCTGCCCGCAGACGGTTGGCACGCCATCATCCAGCGCGTTCAGGATGCGGAATTCCAGCGCATCCATCCCCAGTTTGTCGGCCAGTTCATCGAACAGGCTTTCCTGAGCGATGGCCGATTGCGGCACTCCGAAACCCCGGAAGGCTCCAGCGGGCACGCAATGCGTATGGACCGCGCGCGATGACGCGCGGTAATCGGCCACGCGGTAGGGGCCGGAGGCATGGACCGGCACACGGTTCGCCACGGTCGGCCCCCATGAGGCATAGGCGCCGGTGTTGAAATCGCCATCAAAGGTCATGCCGCAGATGCGCCCTTCACGATCCGCTCCGATCTGCATCGTGATCTGCGCGGGGTGGCGCTTGGTGGTGGATTGCATGGTTTCCACCCGCTCGTAGGTCATTCGCACGGCACGGCCTGTTTTCATTGCGGCCAAAGCGATGAAGGGTTGCAATGAGACGTCGATTTTCGAGCCGAAACCGCCTCCCACAGCGGTGGGCACAATGCGGATGCGCTCGCGCGGCAAAGCGAGGATAGGCATTAGCGCCTCGAGGTCCATCACGGGCGCTTGGGTGCAGGCGTGGATCACGACCCGGTCGCCATCCATCTCAGCAAAGCCTGCTTCCGGTTCGATATAGCCATGTTCGACAAAGGCGGTGGTGAACTGCCCCTTCACGCTATGGGTGGCGCGAGCCAAGGCCGCATCGGCATCGCCGCAGGACACATGGCCGCCGCACATGATGTTGTTGGCGCGGCCCGCGTGGAGTTGCGGGGCGCTGTCGGCCAGCGCATCCGCCACCTCCATCACGGCGGGGCGCTGCTCCCATGTGACGGGGAAGGCCTCAAGGTCAAGCTGCGCCATTGTGATGGCGTCGCCCACGATGGCGGCCACCGCCTCGCCCCGGAAACGGGTGTGATCCACGGCAAAGACCGGCTGGTCGATGAAACCGGGGATCACCCCGAAAGCGTTGAGGCCGGGGATATCGGCGGCGGTGAGGATCGCGTGGATACCGGGATGGGCGGTGCGGTAGCCCTCCAGATCGCCAAGGGTAAAACCGGCATGGGCATGCGGCGCACGGATCACGCGCAGCACCAATGCGCCAGCGGGGGCGACATCATCGCCGAAGGTTTCCGTTCCGGTGACCTTGGGCAGACCGTCAAGGCGGTGCAGGCTCGTGCCCACATCGCCGGAAGCCTCAGCGGCCTGCGCACGGCCTGCGCCCGCATCCATCACCGCGTCGATGATCTTGCGGTAGCCGGTGCAACGGCAGAGCACACCGCCCAAGGCGTCCTGTACCTGCAAGCTATCGGGACGGGCGACCGCGCGCAGCAAGGCCACGGCAGAGACCATCATGCCCGGCGTACAAATCCCGCATTGCGCGGCCTGATGTGTCTGAAAGCTCTGCATCAACCGTGCCGCATGCGGATCGGCCTTGACCAGTCCGGCCAGCGTCTCGACCCTTGCGCCTGCGGCCTGCTGCACCGGCATCAGGCAGGCACAGACAGGCGCGCCATCGACCAGCACCGTACAAGCACCGCAATCGCCTGCGTTACAGCCGATTTTCACATCCTTTGCATCAAGTCGTTCGCGCAGGGCATGGGAGAGCCGCTCGCCGGGATCGCCCGCCACCTCGACCACTTGGCCGTTGAGGTGAAAGGCGGTGACGTCCTGTGCCGTATGCTTATCCATTGATCCGCTCCCCCTGCCCCAGTGCCATATCGACCACGCGGGCGATCAGCGTCGCCGCCGCCTCCATCCGGTAGTCCGCGCTGCCACGCACATCCGCGATGGGCGAGAGCGGGACCAGATGCGCGGGCGAGATCAGAGCGGGGCCTGAAGCCCGCACCTCGTCCACGCGGGACCCCGTCAGATCAGCCTCTAGCGCGGGCAGGCGTTGCGCTGTGGCCGAGCAGGAGCCGACAGCCACAGCCGCCTGCGCGATCCGGCCGCGGTCCACCGTGACCACAGCGGCAACCATCGCGATGGAGATCACCAGGTAATGCCGTGCACCAAGCTTGAGGAACGCGCCCTGCGCCGCCTGCGGCTGATCGGGGATCAGCAGTGCGGTCAGCATCTCGCCGGGCAGCCGCGCGGTTTTGCGCGGGCCTTGCAGGAAATCACCCAGCGGCATCAGCCGCGTGCCCGTGGTCGAGGACAGTTCCACCACCGCCCCGAGCGTCAGCAAGGGCGGCACACCGTCAGCAGCAGGCGAGGCGTTGCACAGGTTGCCCGCCAGCGTGCCCGCGTTCTGGATCTGGATTGAGCCCACCTCGCGCGCGGCGGCTTTCAGCCCGTCGAAGGCGGGCGGCAGATCGGCGCGGATCAC
>JBLRWK010000098.1:0-7468 GCA_047921295.1 Rhodobacterales bacterium | reverse complement strand
GTGTCTTAGATCATTGCCCCTCGGTCTGGCAGGCGGTGCCAATGGCGCGGTTACGTTAAGGGCAAGGTCGATATCACGGGACGGCAATAGAACTTCCGGTTCTGCTACGCGCCAGACGCATATGTGGTAATGCCCCTCAATTGCTCCAGATGCTGCACAATGCTCGAATGGCCTGTTCAGTGACGCTGCGATGTAGCTTCTGATCAGACGACCTGGGTCTGCTATGGACCGACGCCCGCCAATCAGCTTAAGACTCACAAATCTTCACGCCACTTAACGGCAATCATCTGGAGCCAGCTGGGCAGGAGCGGTTTCAAGGTTGGTGTTAGATCATCATTGGCGGCGCTTCGGATCAGATTGAGGACCCGCTTGTCATCGCGGCTCAGTGCTCGTTTCGGCCAGGCACCCTTGATGCCATCTACCGCTTGCGCGAAGCCCTCGGCCCATGCCTGGAAACGCTTCGGGGGCAGGTCTCGGACCTCTGCGCCGATCTCTTCGAGGATCACAGCCTCGTTCAGCGCGCCATAGCGCAGCATAAGGATGTCGAGGATGCGCTGAATGGAGCCGTGGCCCTTGACCTCGAGGCCGCCCAACAGCGGCATCAGCCATTCATTGGGTGATACGAATTCTGGCGCGATCAGGACAGCGGTCAGGTAGCCATCAATCTGAACCGGTTTGAGCGGACTGCCTTTGAGCAATCTGGCCAACTCGCCCTGTCGCTCAGGTTCGATGTCAGGTGGCTCAAACTCGCCGTTGCCCCACTCCGGGTCGTCTCCGGGATCATCCATCGCGCGCGCTGCTGCCACCTCCAGCGTTAGCCCGAGTATATCCTCAAAGACGGGTATTTTCTTGATGTCCCGTCCAGCCTCCAGCGCCTGGGCGACGGCGGCAAAGCTCATCCAGGCGTCAGGCGGGGCGTTTTGATCGTTGCGCAGGATCAGCGCTGATCGGGCAAAGCATTTTGCCCAGCGATCACGTCTTTCCCCGAGATACGACGCGACGATTTTCCTCGCGCTGGCGGCAGTTGACGCCTCTTCAAGCGCGGCCATCAAAGTGTCGTCGGAGACGAACCAACTGCTGGAGATATCATGCTCTGAGAACCAGTCCCGGCTCTTGCCGATCAACCGGCTTCGGCGCGTGTCTGAAAGAGCCGCAAGCTTGCCTTCCGGATCAACAGCCGCAAGAAGTGCCCCGTGTCCCCCGGTTTGTGGCGTCACATCGCCAATGCAAAACATCGCTGCGACATCCAAGAAGCCCGGTGTTGTCACCGCACCGTGCGTCAGCCCGTCGCCAAGGGCGAAGCCAATAGCGGGGGCAAGGTAGGACGGCGACACGTCATGCATGGTCATCGCCTGTTCAATTTGCTCGACGATGGTTTTCTGATCACCTCTGCTGGAACAGGGAATGACATACGCGTCTTTTATCCCGTGGCCTTCCTTGATCATTGCAGCGGCCACCGCGCGCGTACTTCCACGGCTACAGACACCCATAATGCTTTGTGAGCCTGTGCCATCGGGCAGCGATGTCATCACCCGGTGCAGCTGCCAAGGTTGCGGGACAGTCCCACCTGACGGCTCCTTCCGCAGCGCAGTCCTTATCAATCTGTCGAGCACTTTGCCGTTTGGCAGCCAGTTGCGGATCAGGATGAGATCGGACAGCAATGTCGCATCCACATTTGTGCCTTCCGCAAGCAGCTCGAACCCGGCAATGGCGGCATCGCGCATCTCCGCAACCGGATCGAGCAGAAAGTACCGCCCCACGGCAATCATGCGTGGATCACCTTGCCCAATCATCTGCGTCAGAAATGCAGTTGTCACCTTAGCCGGCATGGCGCCGACAACTTCGCGAAGCCCCGTATAGGTTTCAAAAGGCGAGGCCCCGTCCGGGACAAGCCCTTCCGCAAGATCCGCGACATCCGGAAGCGCGGGTATATCGTCGCCCACAAGCGCCTCAAAGGCGTTAGGTGCCATGCGCATTTTGTCGGGGGGGGTGAGACCGGCTCGGAGGTAAGCCTGGCAAAGTCCGAAACAAATCTCGGCGTTAAGCTCACCTGCATCGGTCCGTTCTGACAGGCCCAGTTCAAAGACGTGGAAAAAATCGCTCGCCCCAAGTTCCTCATTTTCTTGGTTCATTCGCGCTTCGTCAAAGATGCGCGCCATGAGTGTAAGACAGTCATCGGTGGTCTCTGTGTCAGCGCCAGACATTGTGTCAACAAGCTTCAGAACCGTTTCCGGATCATCCGAAAGCGACGCCGCCCATCGATCCGCCCACAACAGCGTTTTTCTTTGATCACCTGTAGTTGGTCGATCCATAAGACAAGTATCGACAATCTCTGTCACCAATGCCCCCAAATTCTTGCGACTGCCTACCGCATCAAAGGCTTTTGCGCGCCGCCGTTCTCAGTAAAGTTTAACATCGGCAAGTGGAGTCCGAAAGTCGGCTTCGTTCGTTGACCGTGTGAAATCGACTTGGTTTGAGTTTGGCAGGCGCGGCGAATGTCTCCTTCGACGGGCCGCGCCGCAGCATCTCGGCCTACTGTTGGATGTCGACTTCGGGCCGGTAACGATGCTGCCGGCTCCGCGGAAAGGGCGGAAAGTGTGAGTTCGCTGCACCTGCAAGGACATCCTGTCCAAGACATGAAAGCGGCCATTCACGGCTGAGGTCCAACGCCCCCCATGCTGCACCAAGCACCAAGGTAAGCGATACGCAGAAAGTGAGCTTTTCAAACTCGCTGGATTGCTCGGTTATCGATATGTAAAAGGCAGTTTTTTGTTGGGCTGCTCTGGTGACTGCGCTTTATGCTCGGCCGCCTTCAGAGATAATGATTTGCATCAATGCGCAAACAGCACGGACACCGCATCCTGTCGACGGATATATGACAGGAGATAGGTCGTGCCCGCTAAAACCACTTATATTGATGTGCCTGAAGTTGTCGGGGTATTTGACACGTTTGAGGCGATGCAAAAGGCGATCTATGATTTGATGATCGCTGGCTTCAGCCGCTATGACATCAGCCTTTTAGGCGACCGTGAGGCAATCAAGGAAAAGCTTGGCACATCCTACTGGCAGGCCAAGGATCTGGAAGATGACCCTGATGCACCCCGCACACATTTTGTGTCTGAAGAAGCGATTGGCGAGTTGCAGGGCGCGCTTGGCGGTGGGTTTTTCTTTCTGGGATCATACATTGCCATGGCGGCCCTACTAACCCCCGCAAGCACACTGGCCGCTTCTATTGCCGTTGGTTTGATCGGGGGGGCCCCGACAGCTGTTTTGGGCACCATCCTTGCACGCCGCGTAGGCAAGCATCACCGGGATTATTACGCAGATCAAATCAGCAATGGCGGCATTCTGATCTGGGTCAGGGCGGCAACGCCGGAACGGCAGGAACTGGCGATGAAGATTATGAAGGGCCATTCCGGCAAAGACGTTCACATGCATGAATGGAGCGAATGACGCGCCCCAAACCACCGAGGCATTACATACGTAGGCGACGTGATGAGGGCGATCCAATGCCTCATGCAGGACCATGCCCTTATGGCGGGTTCACAAAAACTGTTGCGAAAAAACGCTTGTTTGGCTGCGTTCTGCTTTAAGTTGATTCATATCAGTTTGTTGGAATGCGTCTCAGTGATAAAGATTCTATAGATTGAATATGTTTTTTCGCCACTGGAAGCGATGGGCGGTTCAATCATGGGTCATGTGAGGAGCCACGACATGATAAGCAAACACAATAAAAGAAATACGAGATTACTTCGCACCAAACTTCTGGGCTGCGCCGCCACCGCGCCACTGCTGCTTGCGGCAGGCCTCATCGCCTCACCGGTAATGGCCGACGTCCTACCCGGGAATATGCTAATCGGCACATCGGGCGGGGGTCTGATATTCAATGATCCCGAAGAGGGCGTGTTGGCGCCGGGCATCAAAAGCGTTACCTTTACCTCGACACGTGACCCCGTCATTTCCGGCCTTTTCCTTCCCCCGTATGAGAACATCATTTTCGACTATGGGGATGTCTTGGCAGATGGCGATCTTACTGACGATCCTCTTGAATCGCGCGGTGGCGTGCCAAACTGCCTGATGGCCAACAACCCCAATGTATATTGCGACTCTGCGTCCGGATCGGGCAAGCGGATCAAGACATGGCTAACTGGCCCTGTTCCGTTCGACATGCGCATCAGAACCAGCCCCACCTATACAAACCAGGCTGGGGAATCTGTCGATGTTTCTTCGGTTGATTATTTTAATTTTGGCAAGGTTTCAAATTTCACCGGCGCACGCATAACCGGGTTGAGCATCGAGTTGTTGACTGCCGATGGAACATCCATGGGGACGCTGGATCCTTCAAATGCCGTGCTTTTCAACCTTGATCCCGCCGTAGTAGCGAACTTGGGCAATGGCGCGCGTCTGGTTGATGGTCTGTTCGGTGCGGGGGGCCAGGAAGGAGACATCGGATTCTTTTCTGATGCTCGGGCCGGGTTCAGCCTTGTTCGCACCAATGACACGTTGGATTTCGGTGGAGCAGCGGACCTTTTGAGCAACGCTTTCTACGTTGACAACTTCGGCACTGCATTTTTGGACGACTCCATGATCCCCGATGGTCTGTTCTGGGATGATAACGGCGATCCCACAGATGAATCTGCGCTCGTTGCGTGGAACAATATCGGGGGCGGCGGCTGGACCTATGGCAACCTCGCCTTGGCTGATCTGCCCGGGCGTTTGGAGGAGCTTGCGGCAGCGCTTGGTGTCACGGTAGCCGATCTGGGTTATACGGCTGGTGGGCTTGTCCCGGCAGAAATCGTTGCTGTTGCAGAGGCAAACGGTCTGTTCAGTGTCGGCGAGATCGAGGATCTGCGCAACGCAAACATCAACTATACGATCACGGTTGGCACCATTGACGGCAATGAATTCATCATCCGAATGTCACCGCGATTTGCCCCGATCGTTGAAAGCGCCGGTAGCACTGGCCAGTTTCGTGTTGCGGCCTCTCTTGATACAGCCAACGTGCCCTACCTTGGGGTCGATGCCGGGTATCTGGCGATCATTGCAAGTGTGATGGCTCTGCCAACCGTTGTCGAGCGTCAGCAGGCGTTGGCTGAACTTGGCTTTAGCTCGGCTGCCGGGACCTTCGGATCTGCGTATTCGCTGGGGACGGATCAGTTCTTTGCGTTGCCAAGCGGTGGCGGCGCAACAGGCGAAGGGCCTTCGGTCTCCAGCAAGGGCGCGAGCTGGTCGCTGGACGGTGCAACCCGGGGATTTGTGTCACTGGGCGGCCGTGTGTCGCAAACGGATGCGACTTCCAACAACATGGGCTTCGAGACTGAAAGCGCCACCGTTTGGGCCGGGATTGAGCGTAATGTGAATCCCACCACATGGCTGGGTGTGATGCTGGGCGGCGGACAGGCCAACACCGACATGGATATGGACGCAGGTTCCGTCGATATCGAGTCCTTGGGTCTGGGTGTCTATGCCCGCGGCACCATGGGCAGCACTGGCCGTTACAAGGCCATGCTGGGCTATCAGAACCTGTCCCTTGAGACCGAGCGCAACATCTCGGTGTTGGGGGCGACGGCCAGAGGCGAAACGGATGGCAGCATGTTCGTGGCAGGTGTCGAGGCCGATTGGTTGAAGCCGATGAAGAATTGGCGTTGGGGGCCTATGGCGGCCCTGCAATATGTGAATGTGTCGGTGGATGGCTATAGCGAAACAGGGGCCGGACTGGGCAACCTGACTGTGGGTGACCAGAGCACGAGCTATCTGCAGGCCAGCGCCGGTCTGCGCGCCGAAGCCGATTATCAGGTTGGCGGTGGGATGGTGAACTCATTCGCCTATGCCATGATCACATCGCAAACGGGTGGCGATGATGTCATCACCACGAACTTTGCTGGCTTGCCAAGTTTTAGCATGCCAGTGGACTCACAGGATGACACTTGGGTCGATCTGGGTTTTGGTATCTCGACCGTTTTGTCGAAATCCAGAACGTCGGAAACAACACTGGGCGCGGAATATAAGGGCGCTTTCTTCGGCGACGGATTTGAAAGTCATGGAGTGCGTGTGTCTTTGAACGTCAACTTCTAAACAAAAGCAAAGTTAGGTCAGGTCGGTTTATCCCGACCTGACCATTTTATTCTTGGGCTTGAGGTGGCCACCCATGAAAACGAACCATGTTATTATTGTAGCTTGCGCTGGAATGTTGGGCCTGGCTGCTTGCAGTCCCAAGCCCGAACCGATGCCGCTAAAACAAGAAGTCATTTTTGACAAATACGGCAATGCCGCGATGATGGTCAGCCCTTCGGGGCAGGTTGTCCGGATGTCGAATGACATCGAGCCGAGTCTTTTGGGTGAAACTTCGCAAGACCCAGATGCGACGGATGACGGTTCACAGAATGGCAACCAGAACCAGAACCAAAATCAGAACCAAAATCAGAACCAGAACCAGAACCAAAATCAAAATCAGAACCAGAACGAATCCAGCAGCGGATAAGTTCGGGCGTGTTTGTCTGACCAAACCAGATCGAACGAGTCAGCCCAAATGGTCGTGTTGTTGTCGAGTATTGTGTTCCAAGCATAGGTGGACGATCACCACCTCAAGAGCTGGATACTTGGTGCGTAAATCATTGCTTCTTTGTTCGCTTGCGGTTTTCAAGATAGCGAGATTTTCTGTCGCGATCTTTACCAGCTTTTCACAAAGTCACTCTCCCCCTTACCGTTCGCACAACTGATAAGGGGGAGAACGTCGTTTTTTTTTAGCTTTGTCGGTAATTCCAAATACTGAAATGCTAAACGCCAATTTCAGTAAATGCTATCTCAAAAGCCTTACGGCTTTGTTAGCCACGGCCGCCACCGCCACCGCCGTTGCCACCGCCGCCGCCACCATTGCCGCCGCCGCCACCGTTGCCGCCACCGTTGCCGCCACCGCCACCGCCGCCGCCACCATTGCCGCCACCGCCGCCGTTTCCGACGCCGACGCCGTTTCCGACGCCGGCGCCGCTACCCATTCCGGCACCGCCCATGCCACCACCGGACCTTCCGACCCCACTTTGAACCATGTCACCGCGCATCTCGTCTGTGCCCGCCTTTGGACTCGCTTTTCATCTGATTGTCATCGTGCTTCTTTGACATGACTACGTCGGTGGAAGTGGCCCAGGGGTTATTGTGTGCTGCCATCGCAGGGGAAACCAAAACAGATGCTGAAACGAAACCTGCAAGTAGGATGTTTTTCATGATCGTTCTTTCGTTTAAGTTGAGCGAGGCCGTATTTCTCATATTCGTATTTATGAATATTTAGACTATTTTAAGGCAAATCATCTGAAAAGATGGATCAAGCAACTTGGTTCATGGGTAATGCACCAATGGCCGCTTCGGTGATGCGGCATCGCAACAAGCGGCTGATGACGAACGGCGGCTCAGGGTCGGTCTCGCCATGTGGTTAGGCGACTTGTAAGAGATTAACACGCCTTAGGGCGGCGAG
>JBLRWK010000097.1:0-7928 GCA_047921295.1 Rhodobacterales bacterium | reverse complement strand
TGCCTGCTAAAGCATAGCGCGTTCAATTGAATTCACCCCGCAGAATGAACGCGTTGTTCGTCGAAAACGCTGCCTCATTCTGCAAGGTGAATGCATGAATCCAATAAAACGAAATACGCTCTAGAACCACGCGACCCAGAGATCAGGACCCGACCATGAGCTATGAATACCGTGTGATTCCGGCCCCCGTGAAGGGCACCAAGACAAAAACCGCCAAGACCGCACCCGACCGCTTTGCCGTGACGCTGCAAGAGGCGATGAACACCATGTCAGCCGACGGATGGGAATTCGTGCGCGCCGAGACGCTGCCCTCGGAAGAGCGCTCCGGCCTGACCGGGACCAAGACGGTCTATCACAACATGCTGGTCTTTCGCCGCCTGCGCGAGGCCGATCTGGCCGCGTTCCAGCCCAAGGTAATGGAGCCGCCCGCGGAATCAGCCGTCAGAGCGGAGGTGTCCGCCAAGACAGAGCCTACCGCCACCTTCATCCGGCCATCACTTTCTGCCGTATCGGAACCATCGGGCAAGGCTCCGCCCGTGCTCTCGCCCCGCTCGCTGTCCGGTACGCTGGTCAAGGACCCGGCGGACAAGGACCGCGACCAGACCTGATCGCGCATCCACCTACGGCTCCAGCGCGCGAACATGCGCGCCAGTCAGACCTGAATATCCAGCGCAAGGGCGTGGATGCGCCCGATAAGGTCCGGCCCCAAGGCGCTGTGAATGGCACGATGCCGCTGTATCCGGCTCATCGGCGCGAATTGCGGCGACCGGATCACCACGCGAAAATGGCTTTCCCCGCCTTCCATATAACCGGAATGCCCTCTATGCTGCTCACTTTCGTCAATGACTTCAAGATGTTGCGGCTCAAACGCCTGTTCCAGCGCGGTTCTGATCTCTTGTGTTCTGCTCATAATTTTACCCTACGCCCCCTTCAATCCTGACGCAAATAGTCTAAGCTCTGTGCTCCGAGTCGAAAAGGTGAACCAATGTCCAAACCAGATCCCTTCGGGTTCGACATGTCCGTATCGTCGGCCAAGAAGAAAAATCCTCGCGGTCGGCGGGGTATGACGGGCGCGGTCGAAACCTCTGTCCGGATTTGCGACCACGAGGGCTGCACCCTGCCGGGACAGTTCCGCGCCCCCAAGGCCCCCGATGTGCTGGATGACTTTTTCTGGTTCTGCAAAGACCACGTGCGCGAGTATAACCTCAAGTGGAATTTCTTCGACGGCACCACAGAGGCAGAGATCAACGCGCAACTGACCAAAGACAAGGTCTGGGAGCGCGCGACCAAGCCGCTGGGCGACCCCGAGGCACGTGCTTGGGCGCGGTTGGGTATCGAGGACGCGCATCAGGTGCTGGGCAACAACGCCACGCGCAATCCCGGCAAATCAATCACCGGCGGCACCCGCAAGCTGCCCCCGACGGAGCGGCGGGCGGTCGAGATTCTGGAGGCGAAAGATCACTGGACCAAGGCCGAGGTGCGCAAATCCTACAAGGCGTTGATCAAGGTGCTTCATCCGGATATGAACGGCGGCGACCGCAGTCAGGAAGACCAGTTGCAGCAGGTGGTCTGGGCATGGGACCAGATCAAGGAAAGCCGCAACTTCAAGTGAGCGGATGATCAGGCAAGCGGTGCGGCGGCGATCCATCCCGCGTCATGCTGATGTATGCCACCTGAAACAAGATACCGTATGAGGTACTAAAGCCCTGAGGACCGTCGACGCGCAGCGTCGGGCCGCGGTGCGGCGATACCACCTTTCAGTGTGGCAATTTATTCCTGCCAAATCCCTCTGATCTATAGACCTGTGCCTGCATCTGCCAAATCGCCGTGCCGGGGGGCGGCCCGGCGATGCGCGGCGGCGCTTCGCGCCTTGTTCCGCGCGGGAACAGACCTGAACAGCGAAAAATTTCCCGCAAAGCTGCCTGTCGCGCCGCATCGCCGAGAGTGCGGGAACCTTTCGTCAGGTGGTGAACCTTAGCCTGATGTTCCGCCCTCTTTCTGCGCCTTTTTCCGGCTCTGGTCCTGTTCCGCAAGCCGTGCCCGCAGGTCCACCAGCATCTGGGAATATTCCGCGACAACGGGTAGTTCCAGACCCAGTTCCGCCACGATCTGCCACGGAATTTCGGCGCAGCGCGCGGCGGCGGCACGCCCCTTGTCGGTCAGGAACAGATCGACGCGGCGCTCGTCCTCGGCGCTGCGCGCACGGCGCACAAGGCCCAAGGCCTCAATCCGTTTCAACAGCGGCGACAGCGTGTTGGTCTCCAGACACAGATCCCGCGCAAGGCTGCCGACATGCAGGCCATCCTGCTCATGCAGGCGCAACATCACCAGATATTGCGGATAGGTCAGCCCGAGCGGCGCCAGCATACGCTTGTAATAGCGCGTGAACGCGTGGCTTGCCGCATAGAGGTTGAAGCACAGCATTGCATCGGGGGTCGGGCTTTTGGCCATGAGAACGCGTCCAGTCTGGCAGGTCTGTCACTGTCGCACAGATTATATCGCCCGCGATCAGTTCCACAAGCGACCTTTCCTGCCAGCGCCTGCCCGCCCACGCGTAACCTCTCCGTTGCGCCTCCCGTCGCGCACTGTTTCAGGCCATGTTCAGGCCATGCCGCAGGTCAGGCAGGCCGGAACACGAGCGATACACCGTTCAGGCAATGCCGCTTGCCGGTAGGCTGCGGGCCGTCGTCGAAAATATGCCCCAGATGGCTGCCGCAACGCCGGCAATGGCATTCCGTGCGCGTCATGAACAGCTTGCGATCCGCTTTGGTGCCGATCGCGTCCGGCAATGCGTCGTAAAAGCTGGGCCAGCCGGTACGGCTGTCGTATTTCGTCTCGGACGGATAGAGCGCCAGATCGCAGCCGCGGCAATGGTACACGCCGGGATCATAAACCTTGTCGAGCGGCGAGGAGCCTGCCCGCTCCGTCCCTTCCTCGCGCATGACCTTATACTCGGCGGGCGTCAGCATCGTGCGCCACTCGGCCTCGGTGCGCGTCACCTCGAAATTTGCCTTTTGCGCGTGACCACGGCCCGCGCCGAAAAGCCCATAGGCAAGTCCCGCCCCTGCGAGCGTGGAAAAATGGCGTCTGTTCATAACAAGTGCCTCCTGCTGTCGTTTCACAAAATGTCATGCACCGTCTGCCGTTCCGCAATGACAGACGGTGCACGTTCACGTGACCGGGTGCCCACGCAAACGGAGCCTGACGTAACAAGGCCCTGTAGAAGGCACGCGCCATGCTGCGCCATAGTTTCACCGCCGCCGCAACATTCCGAAAGCCCTTCGCCGCGCAAACGCGGGCCAGAGCAGCCCTGCCCGCAACCTGTGCCGCAATGGAAAACAGCGCCCCCCCTTGCCCTTGGCCGGATTATGTTGCACCAAACCTGAGAAACATATCACACAGATGCAGAAGGGCCGGAGGCCCGACAGGGGAAGGACAGCTCCATGGCCGACGGCATGATCGACATCAACGCAAAACCCACCGAAGATATCTCGGTCCGCGAGGTCTTCGGCATCGACACCGACATGGTGGTCAAGGGCTTTCCGGAGCGGACAGAGCGGGTGCCCGAGCACGACAGCACCTACAAGTTCGACCCCGATACCACGCTGGCGATTCTGGCAGGCTTCAGCCACAACCGCCGCGTGATGATTCAGGGCTACCACGGCACGGGCAAATCGACGCATATCGAACAGGTCGCCAGCCGCCTGAACTGGCCCTGCGTGCGCGTCAACCTTGACAGCCACATCAGCCGGATCGACCTGATCGGCAAGGATGCAATCAAGCTGAAAGACGGCGTGCAGGTGACCGAGTTCCACGAGGGCATCCTGCCTTGGGCGCTGCGGAACCCGACCGCGATCGTGTTCGACGAATATGATGCGGGCCGCGCCGATGTGATGTTCGTGATCCAGCGCGTGCTGGAAGTGGATGGGAAACTGACGCTGCTGGACCAGAATGAGGTGATCACACCGCACAAGTATTTCCGCCTGTTCGCCACGGCCAATACCGTGGGTCTGGGCGATACGACCGGCCTCTATCACGGCACCCAGCAGATCAACCAGGGCCAGATGGACCGTTGGAGCCTTGTCGCGACGCTGAACTATCTCAGCATCGAGGCGGAAACGAACATCGTGCTGGCCAAGAACCCGCATTACAACACGGAAAAAGGCCGCAAGACCATCAAGCAGATGGTCACCGTCGCCGATCTGACTCGCACGGCTTTCATGAACGGCGATCTGTCCACTGTGATGAGCCCGCGCACCGTGATCGCATGGGCGCAGAATGCCGAGATCTTCCGCAATGTCGGCTATGCGTTCCGCCTGTCCTTCCTGAACAAATGCGACGAGTTGGAGCGCCAGACCGTGGCCGAGTTCTACCAGCGCCTGTTTGACGAGGAATTGCCGGAATCAGCGGCCAGCATGGCGGTGAAGTGATGCGCCGCTTGTCCGCCCTGACGGGACGTCCGCGCGCAGGGTTTGCGCCAGACGGCCTGCAAGGGGCGGATAAGCCCATGCCAGCGACCGGAGAGGTGAGATGAGCAAACCGACAGACAACCCCGCCGATCCGTTCAAGAAAGCTCTGGCCGAGGCGACCAAGGTCATGGCGCATGACCGTGATCTGACGGTCAGCTATTCGGTCGATCCCTCCGGCCTATCGGGCGATGCGATGCGCCTGCCGCAGGTCAGCCGTCGCATGACCCGTGACGAGGTGATGCTGGCCCGCGGCACCGCCGATGCGCTGGCGCTGCACCGCCGCTATCACAATGACGCGCTGCACGCCCGCTATGCGCCCCCCGGCGCGATGGCGCGCGACCTTTACGAGGCGATGGAAACAGCCCGCTGCGAGGCGATGGGCGCGCGCGACATGCCCGGCACCGCAGGCAATATCGACGCCAAGATCGCGCACGAGGCCACCCGCGCGGGCTATGCCGAAATCACGCAGGCCTCTGACGCGCCACTGGCCACGGCGGCGGGCTATATGATCCGCCATCTGGCCACGGGTCGTCAGTTGCCCGCAGGTGCGCAGAACGTCATGGAACTGTGGCGCGGCTTTATCGAGGATCAGGCAGGCGGCACGCTGGAAGGCTTGCAGGACAAGCTGGCCGATCAGGGCGCTTTCGCCAAATTCGCCCGCAAGGTGATCGAGGATCTGGGCTATGGCGACCAGTTGGGCGACGACCCCGACCAGTCCGACGACGAACAGGACGACGCCGACGACAGCGCCGAGCAGCAGGAAGACCCCGACAGCTCCGGTCAGGACGACCAGCAGCAGGAGGAGGCCGAAGCCAGCCCCGAACAGAGCCAAGATGACAGTCAGGACGCGTCTCAGGCGCAGGTCAGCATGGACGAACTGGCCGATCAGGAGATGGGCGAAGACACCGAGATGCCCGATGGCGAGGCCCCGCTTGAGCCGCCCGCGCCGCAGCCTGTCTCGGACGCCGATCCGAACTATACCGTTTATAACACCGATTTCGACGAAGAGATCATCGCGGAGGAGTTGGCCGATCCCGTCGAACTGGAACGCCTGCGCGCTTATCTCGACCAGCAGCTTGAGCCGCTCAAAGGTGCTGTCGGACGGCTTGCCAACAAGCTGCAACGCCGCTTGCAGGCGCAGCAGAACCGCTCGTGGCTGTTCGATATGGAAGAGGGAATTCTGGATGCGGGCCGTCTGGCGCGGGTTGTCGCCAATCCGACCACGCCGCTATCCTTCAAGGTCGAGAAAGACACCGAGTTCCGCGATACGGTGGTGACGCTGCTGCTGGACAACTCCGGCTCGATGCGGGGCCGCCCGATCAGCATTGCCGCGATCTGCGCCGATGTTCTGGCGCGCACGCTGGAGCGCTGCTCGGTCAAGGTCGAGATACTCGGCTTTACCACCCGCGCATGGAAAGGCGGACAAAGCCGCGAGAAATGGCTGGCCGAAGGCCGCCCGCAGCAACCCGGCCGCCTGAACGATCTGCGCCATATCGTCTATAAATCAGCCGATGCCCCGTGGCGGCGGACACGGCCCAATCTGGGGCTGATGATGAAAGAGGGCCTGCTCAAGGAAAACATCGACGGCGAGGCGCTGGAATGGGCGCACCGCCGCATGATGGCGCGGCCCGAGGCGCGCAAGATCATGATGGTGATCTCGGACGGTGCGCCTGTCGACGATTCCACCCTCTCGGTGAATCCCGCCAACTATCTGGAGAAACACCTGCGCGATGTGATCGCCATGGTCGAGCGGCGCAAGGCTGTTGAACTGATCGCCATCGGCATCGGCCATGATGTGACGCGCTACTACCAGCATGCGGTCACGATCACCGATGTGGACCAGTTGGCAGGCGCGATGACCGAACAATTGGCTGGCCTGTTTGACCGCGATCCGCGCGCCCGTGCGCGGATGATCGGCCTGAAAAGGGCGATGTAGCATGTTCCAGAGCTTCGAGGACAGCGCCCGCCCCGAACAGGGCCCGCCCCGTCTGGCCAGCCTGCGCGATCTGCTGGCCCGCGACGGGCTGACCGGATTCCTGATCCCGCGCGCCGATGCCCATCAGGGCGAATATGTCGCCCCCCATGATGCGCGGCTGGCATGGCTGACGGGCTTTACCGGATCAGCGGGCTTTGCTTGCGTGCTGCCGCATATTGCGGGCGTGTTCATCGACGGGCGCTACCGCACGCAGGTGAAGGGTCAGGTTGATCTGGCCCACTTCACGCCGGTGCCTTGGCCGGATATCGGGCTTGCGGACTGGCTGCGCGGGCAATTGCCGAACGGCGGCATCGTGGGCTTCGATCCGTGGCTGCACACTGCCGAGGAGATCGCCAAGATCGAGGAGGCGCTGACAGGCACCGCGATCACCTTGCGGCCTGTCGCCAATGCGGTGGACCGCGTCTGGCCCGACCAGCCCGCCCCGCCCGCAGGTCTGATCACCCCTTATCCCGACGATCTGGCCGGCGAGAGCCATCGCGCCAAACGCACCCGTCTGGCCGTGGTGCTGCGCAACGCCGGACACAGCGCCGCCGTGATCACGCTGGCCGATTCCATCGCATGGCTTCTGAACATCCGCGGCACCGATATTCCCCGCAATCCGGTGCCGCATGGTTTCGCCATCCTGCATGCGACCGGACAGACGACCCTCTATACCGATCCCGCAAAATGCGACGACGCATTGCGCGCGCATCTGGGCGAGGAGGTCACCCTGCGCCCGGTGGAGGCTTTCGGCGCAGGCTTGCGCAGCCTGACCGGCCCTGTGCGTGTGGACCGCGCGACAGCCCCTCTGTGGGTGTCGCTGGAACTGGACGAAGCGGGCGTGGCCTGCCAATGGGGACAGGACCCCTGCATCCTGCCCAAGGCCACCAAATCCAGCGCCGAGATCGCCGCCACGACAGAGGCGCATCTGCGCGATGCGGTGGCGATGATCGAGTTCCTGACATGGTTTGACGCGCAGCCCGCTGGCAGCCTGACCGAGATCGACGTGGCCACCGCGCTCGAGGGCTTCCGCCACGCGACCAATGCCCTGCGCGACATCAGTTTCGAAACCATCGCAGGCACCGGCCCCAATGGCGCGATCATGCATTACCGCGTCTCCACCAGCAGCAATGCGCGGCTGGAGCCGGGCCATCTGATCGTCGTGGACAGCGGCGGGCAATATCTGGACGGCACCACCGATATCACCCGCACCCTGCCCGTGGGCGAGGTGGGCGAGACCGAGAAAACCTACTTTACCCGCGTGTTGCAGGGGATGATCGGCATATCGCGCCTGCGCTTTCCCAAAGGGCTGGCAGGCCGCGATATAGACGCCATTGCGCGTGCGCCGCTCTGGGCGGCGGGGCTGGATTTCAACCACGGGACCGGACACGGTGTCGGTGTTTACCTCTGCGTCCATGAGGGCCCGCAGCGCATCAGCCGCGTGTCCGAGGTGCCATTGCAACCCGGCATGATCCTGTCGAACG
>JBLRWK010000096.1:0-7980 GCA_047921295.1 Rhodobacterales bacterium | reverse complement strand
CCAAGCCGACGGCCATGCCGAACGCACGGCCGCCCTGGACATGGTTCATCGCCAGCCGGTTCTACCGACTGCCCCTCTACAAAGGAGATTGCAACGAGGATGTCGTCTTCAGAATGTTCACTGTCCACGGCGACCACGGCGGCCTCGCGCACAGCTGGATGGGCCACGACCTCCGCTTCCACTTCGTAGGAAGAGACATTTTCGCCGCGGCGTCGGATCGCGTCCTTGAACCTATCGACGAAGAAGTAGTTACCATCTTCATCTTGGCGGAAGGCATCACCGGTGTGAAACCAGCCGTTCCGAAAAGCATCCGCAGTAGCCTGTGGGTTATTCAGATAGGCATGTGTCATCGCCCAAGGCTGGTCCGTGCGGATCACCAGCTCTCCAACTTGGCCCTTAGGCACCTGACAGTCATGAGCGTCGACTAGCCGAAGTTCCACCCCTTTCCGCGCCTTGCCGCAGACATTGACGGTAGTCGGGTTGACCTCAGCAATGATTGGACATGAGGTTTCGGACATATTGAACTTGGTGTGTAGGTTAACGCCGAAGCGATTGCGAAAATTCACACCATCCGCAGTGAGGGGTATGACGATGACATTTTTCAGGCAATGAGCTTTGTCATCCGCATTAGTCGGCTGTTTCATCAGGAAGCTGGTCATCACGCCCAGAAGAATGACTATGGTCGATTGGGTGTTCCGCACATCGCGCCAGAAGGTATCAGTCTTGAAGGTCTCAAGTAGAGCAATGGAACCACCAAGTGCCAGCATTCCGTAGCTTGGAGCAGCTCCACCAGCATGGAACAGCGGCATGTTGATCATAAATCGATCGTCCTGACCAATCATCAGTTCGTTCTCGCGAGTTGAAAATACTGACATAGCCATTGTGTGGAGATGGCAATAGGTCGACATTACTCCCTTGGACGGGCCGGTCGTACCCGAGGTATAGATGATCGCCTGTGTATCCCAAGGCTCGATTTCCTTCGACAAGGGCAGGACTTCACCGTTGCTGTCCAGGTCGCACATGCGCGTAGTATTTAAGCTGGGCAGGTCCGGCGCGTCGTCGCCTGTCACCACAACCGTGTCAATCAGTGCGGTATCCACATCCGCCAGACGCTTCGCAAGTGTCGGATGCGCGAACATTACTTTAGAAGATGAATTGTGTAGGACATGTTCCAGCACGCCACCGCGATAGCCAGTGTTCATCAAAACGCACGTCGCCCCGATGTAGTTGAGTGCATACCAGATCGTGATGGTTTCAAGGCTTGTTGGCATCCAGATGCTTACATAATCCCCTTGCTTTATCCCCATGTCTTGAAAGGCGCGTCCCAACCTGCGAACTTCTGTGTGCATTTCGCGGTAGGTCATCTCTTCTCCGTCCGGGGTGACGGCAAATATCTTATCGGGAGTATCCACCGCACGCCGATCAAGAATGTAGCGCAGTACGCAAGTGGTACGGTCAGGAATCTCTTCTGCTTTCATTTGGTTCTCCTCCTAGAATGATGGTGTCTTGACATGTCAGATGGGTGAAATTGCTCTGAACTTCGGCGGCATCTGCCGGTTCTTGCGAGGCTGGCTTCGAAGCAACACATCAACGATGCGCGCGCGGGTTTCCTGCGGGGTTACCAGATCGTCGATCCCAAATCCCTCGGCTGCCTGCAACGGGCCGATCCTAGCACGGATTCCGTTGATCAATTCATTTCGACGAGCTGTCGAATTGGGCGCGGCGTCGATGGATTTTTTCCAGAGCACATCGACCGAGCCTTCGACGGACATCGCGCAGATCTCAGCCGTTGGCCAGGCAAAGGCGGCATCTGCGTCAAAGCTGCGCCCGCCTGCCATCGCAAGGAATCCTAGCCCATAGCCCTTTCGTAGTACAACCGAGACGACAGGAACGGTCGCGTGACCGAGTTCGAACAGCATCCTAGCACTTCGCCTTCCCAGCACGCTTGCCTCTGCCTCGCTACCTATGGACATGCCCGGAATATCTACGAGGTAGACCAGAGGCAGGCCAAAGGCATCGCAGGTAGCGATGAACCGTGCGGCCTTCTCGCACGCGCTGGCATCCAGCATCCCGCCTCGTACCATCGGTTGATTGCCGATCATCCCCACGGCGCGACCTTCTAGCCGAGCATAGGCTGTGATGATGTTGGTGCCATAGGTCGAGCGATGCTCGAAGGCGCTGCCTATGTCGACCAGCGTCGCAATTACCCGCCGCATGTCATAGGCGCGGCGGGTGTTCGTGGGCACTAGCCGTTCCAGTTCCGCCTGGTTGGAAACTTTGAAGGGTGGTTCCGGCGCCCGTTCAGCGCGGGCATTCGATGGCAAATATGACAAGAAGCGGCGGACGGCGTCGAGCGTCTCCTTTTCGGTATCAAATGCCGCATCCGCCAGCCCATTCTGGTCAACCTGTATATCGGCGCCACCAAGGCCCATTGTGGTGATGACCTCTCCTGTTCCAGCCTTGACCAGCGCGGGACCGGCAATGCCCATGGTAGACTGGCCGCGCACCATAGCAACGAAATCTGCCATCCCAGCGAAGTTGGTGTTGGCAGCGAAGCCATAACCTAAAACGGCTGCTACGATTGGAACCCAGCCCGACAGTCGCGCGAACTCTTGGAAAAGCGTCGTGCCCGAGGCATAGGCGTGGGAGCTCTGCCCGTCCTGGATGCGATGCCCACCGCCATCCAGCAGCATAACTAGAGGCGATCCGTGATCTCGCGCCAGCTGCGCAAGCCGTATCATCTTGGCATCTCCAACGTGACCGGCACTGCCACCAATGACAGTAAAATCCTGGGATAAGATATAGACCGTGCGACCGTCGATGCGGCAGGAGCCTGTCACTACGCCGTCTGCTGGAGCTGGACGATCAAGTTCTAGGTTGCGCACATGGCCCCCGATCTCGGTAAAACTGCCCGGATCGCTCACGGCTTCAATCCGCTCGCGTGCGGTCATCATGCCGCGACTGCGCTGGAGAGCAACAGCCTCGGGCCGTCCTAAGTCGGAAAGCGAGTTCCGCCACCCTTCTAGGTCCGCGAGGTGCGCCTCATGGCCTTGGGCGATGTTCATTGTCGCCGCTTCGATCTCACCCAACTCTTGCGGATCCAGCACGAAGAGAGGTTGGTCTTTTTGGATTGACTGACCAGGCACTACGGAAACCTCAATAACAATTCCAGAGTGAGATGCCGTGACGGTGTGCTCCATCTTCATGGCCTCGACCACCGCGACAGGCTGACCGCGGCGAACCTCGTCACCGATTGTAATTGCCAAAGAAACTACTGTTCCGCCGATCGGGGTGTCCTGAGACATCATGCCTTCAGGAACCTCATGCGCCCGCTCAAGACCTGAGGTCCCTTCGCATTCCGCATCTTCTCGGAAGTAGACACGGCCCGACCCCTCCACGGCTAGTTCGCCCGCTAGTCGTTCGACGGTGCCGGTGTTAAACCGATCCTCGCGGACTTCGGGATGGGCGATGAGGCCGCGCAGGAAGGGGATGCTAGTCTCTACCCCTTCGATCCGAAATTCGGCCAGTGCCCGACCAGCACGCCTTAGCACCGGACCGATCGAGGCCGTCGGATGCCAAACAATGACCTTTGCCAGGAGGGAGTCGTAATTTGTACTGGTCACGTAGCCTGGGTAGCCAAATGTTTCGACCCGAATGCCGTATCCGCCCGGTGGTGCGAAGGCGGCTAAGCGACCCGAGGAAGGATGTGCAGCCCCGTGAGCATCAATCGTCTCCATGTTTATTCGCAACTGGACCGCAGTCCCTCTCGGGGTGCCGACCCGGTCCTGCGTCAGGCCGATATCAGCGAGGCTACTGCCTTGTGCTAGTTCGATCTGGGTCCTAACCAGATCAACGCCCATGATTTCTTCAGTAACTGTATGCTCGACCTGAAGGCGTGGATTGGCTTCCATGAAAACAAATCGGCCCTGAGGCTTGCTCTCATCGACTAAGAATTCCATGGTGCAGAGTGTCTGCACGTCGGCCGCCCTTGCCATCTGCACCGAAGCTTCGAGGATGCGCTGTCGCAGATTAGCGTCAAGCGATCGAGCGGGGGCAAACTCAACAACCTTCTGGTTCTGGCGCTGGAGGCTACATTCGCGTTCATAAAGATGCGCTACATTGCCTCCCGCATCCCCGATGATCTGCACCTCGATATGTCGCGCTGGACGGATCAGTTCCTCGATATAGAGTTTGTCACAGCCAAAGGCCGTTTTCGCCTCGGACGAGGCACGCGCATAGGCCTCTGGCAAGTCTTCGATCCGCTCAATCGCGCGCATCCCACGTCCGCCGCCGCCGGAGAGCGCCTTTATCATCACCGCGGATCCGCCAAGCGAATGCATGAAGTCACGAGCTTGGTTCAAGCTAGTGGCCTCATTCGACCCGCGCGCCAGCGGAACTCCGATTTTTCTAGCTAGGTTGCGCGCCGCCGTCTTGTCGCCGAGAACTCGAAGTGTCTTCGGTGCAGGACCTATGAAAACTAGCCCCGCTTCGGCACAGGCGTCGGCGAATGCCGCACTCTCGGAAAGAAAGCCATAGCCGGGATGTACCAATTCGCACCCTGCTGCCTTTGCCGAAGCAATTATGGAAGACTGGTCCAGATAGGCCTCTACCCCGCTCCGTCCGAGGTTCACTGCTTGGTCGCAGGCTGTAACATGCAGGCTTTCGGCATCATCTATCGAATGGATGGCCACTGAAATGATTTCCATTTCAGCGAGGGTCCGGGCGATGCGGACAACGATCTCGCCTCTATTGGCGATTAAGACTTTGGACACGACACTCCTCCCTCGTCCGTCGGATGCTCAAGCAGAGGCCAGCAATGGCTCCGCCGAGTCCACCAACGCCTTCGCTCGGACGCTAAAAGAGGTGCTAGATATTATCAATAGAATAATTTATTAATGTGTTTGCATCGGCTTTCACCTAGAATGCAAAACTGAACGTAAAAACGTAGAAAGGTCTTGCTCAGTGTTAGAGAAAAAGACGGCGACAAATGCAGCCAGACGTCCAGGACGTCCTCGCTATCGCAGCGGAGCAACCGTCGAAGACACTAAGGAACGCCTGCTCGCGGCGGGCACAAAATTGTTCGCGCTAAATGGCTATGATGCTGTTTCCACAGGCGATATTGCTCGCGAAGCCGGGCTGACACAGTCTATGGTCCATTATCATTATTCGTCTAAGGAACTCATCTGGAAGGCTGTGATTCACCAGATCATGCGCAACCGCAAATCGACATTCCCACCGCCGGCCGAAGATCTGGCGAAGCTAGCTCCCGTCGATAGGCTGAAACTTCTGATTCAAAGCCTCATCCGTACCAACGCCAACAATCCCCAGTTCGTGCGGATTGCTGTTCACGAGGGTACGATTGCCAGCCCGCGGCTGTCTTGGTTAGTCAAGACCTACGTCCGGAAAGGTTACAAGCTGTTTGACGATACAATTCGCGAAGCCATGGAAGAAGGCGCCATACCTAGCCTTCCCGTCTCAGACATGACCAACACCATCACAGCGATATCGCTTCTGTTTGGCCTTCAGGCGATGGTCGACGAAATCTACGGCGGCAGACTGAACGACGAAGCCTCTTTGGAATCGTTCAGCAACACACTGTTGCACATACTATTCAAAGGCTTACTTGGTGCTCCTGGACACACAAAGCCCGAATAAAAAAAATGATTGCAACCGCTTGAGGGGAGACAAGCCAAATGACCGAGTTGGAATACCTCGACCAGATTAGGAGATTGCACGAGCGCCAGTGGCCGCAAGGCTTGGGAAAAGAACCGCACTACCCGTTCGGCCGGGTGCCTTTGAGTGAAATGCTGAGCCTTTGGGCAAGCGAGCAACCCGAAAAATCCGCTATCGAATTCTATGGCAAGAACTACAGCTATCGCTGGCTCGACGAGATGAGCACCCGGATGGCTTGGTTGCTGGACCGGGAAGGTGTCGGCCAAGGCGATCGAGTAGCGATCTTCATGCCCAACTGCCCACAGTACCACGTAGCGTTCTTCGGTATACTTAAATTGGGGGCCGTAGTTGTACCTGTAAACCCGATGTTCCGCGAAAACGAATTGCGCTACGAACTGAACGACACAGGCTCGCGCGTGATCGTAGCGTCAGACGCGCTGTTGGCCGTTCTTCAGAAAGCTAAGGCTGAAACGCCGCTTGACCGCATAATCGTTACCTCAATCGGAGAGCTAGCTCCGGATAGACCGGAGATTTCACTTCCCGCCATCATGGCCAATCCCAAACATGTTCCAGACCAAGCGATTGACATGCTGCCTGCGCTCGAAATGATGACCGGCGGACCCGACATCTCCGGCCGCGCGACGCTCGATGCCACGGCGGCAATAAATTACACGGGTGGATCAACTGGCCTGCCGAAAGGTTGCATCCATACCCAAGCGGACATGATCTACACAGCCGCCACGACAGTGCCTTTTGCCTTACAACTGAAGCGTGATAGTAGGTACCTGTGTGTTCTGCCTGTTTTCTGGATGGCAGGTGAGGTCTTTGGAGTTGTCTTCCCGATATTCGCCGGAGCGACGGTGTCACTGCTGACCAGATGGGACGTGGAAACAGCGATGCATGTCATCCATCATCGCCAGATCACACACACCACAATCTTAGTCGACGGGTTAGTCGACATTATGAGGCACCCGAAAATCAATGAATATGATTTGAGCTCTCTTGAACATGTTCAGTCTGTATCATTTACTAAAAAATTAACGCCCGAATTCCGACGGCAGTGGCACCAAATTACTGGTACGACTCTACGCGAAGTGGGTTGGGGCATGACAGAAACCCACACATGCGACACTATGAATTTCGGCTTTCATGCCGGGGACTTTGACCTCTCTTCGGAACCCATCTTCGTCGGACTGCCCGTGCCAGGAACGGATTTCAAGATTTGCGATTTCGAAACGGGCGCCTTAATGCCAATCGGTGAAAAAGGAGAGCTTTGCATACGGTCGCCCTCAATGCTAAAAGCATACTGGAACAGTTCGGAAGAAACGGCAAATGCGATCCGCAATGGCTGGTTACACACTGGCGACAACGCATATTTCGACAAGGGCGGCTTCCTCCACTACCTTGGCCGACAAAAGGAGATGCTCAAAGTCAACGGTATGAGTGTCTTCCCCGGCGAGATCGAAGCGATCCTTGGACAGTATCCACATATACTCTGTTCAGGCGTTGTAGGGCGCGACGACCCTGAAAAGGGTGAAGTTCCTGTAGCTTTCGTTATCCTGAATGAGGATCAGCGCACTCCGCAGGGGGAGGCCGCCTTTACAGAATGGTGCCGCAGCGCGATTTCCGTCTACAAGCGGCCTGATCTGCATTTCGTGGACGACCTTCCGATGACCGACACTGGCAAAGTTCGAAAAGATCTACTTAAGAAACGATTGGTCGGATTAATAGGTTGAACCCCTGCGTCATACAAAGAAGAACTGCTCCAGCTTATAACCCGATGAGGTTTTTCCATTTCGCAGTTTTTCGAACCGGAAAAAGAACAGACCACAGTTCACAAGATCAATTCGGGTGACACCACCTTTCCAATTCATTTAACTCTGAAGAATTTACGCTGCTTCCATCGTACCGTTTCATGCCCATTTTTTTGTTCAGATGCTAAGTCGGCATAGATAGCTTGCGTTCAAACTGATCGCCCTAGCCGCCTCGCCCTCTCCGCCATCCGGACCAACTGCGCGCTTGCCGTTGCCGCGGCGCTCCGAACAGCCGTTGGCGTATTCACCGCACCGCGTCCAATTACCTCACCCGTCGTAAGCGCACCGATCCTCGCCCTGCCCTGCACGCCAGAGGTGTTTATCAGCCCCCGCATCACTCCTGCGGACCCGCTGATGATCGCCGGGGCTGCCGCAACCATCAGGTTCCCCGAGATCCCTCGCACGATCAGGGGCGTTGCCGCGACGAAGCCTTTGGCGAGGAACACCATCACGAAGAACGGCACCAGCGAGCCGATGTTGGTGGCCGAGTTCG
>JBLRWK010000095.1:0-8364 GCA_047921295.1 Rhodobacterales bacterium | reverse complement strand
AACGATTCTTTCACGCTGAAGCGGGTCCGACTGGAAGTCGGAGGGTTTGCTCCAGTGCGTGGATACTAAAGCGTTTCTGTCACAGGCGATAACCACCGTTTAAGTCAGACATCTTTCGAAGACTTGCGCTAGAACAAGGTTAACGCAATCAGCTACTGTCACTCGTCTTTGGAACCAAAAAAGGAAACCCAAGAGCAGTGCTCACCCTCATCCTGTCGAAAGACCTTAAACTACGTTTCATATCTCCTGATGCTACCGCATTTTTCCGACCGCATCCCGCGCATCTAGACCAGTCTATTGAGGCCGCCCAAGGCCTTATGGCGGTTGACCCGGGTCTCTCTCTTGATTGTAGAGCAGTACTGCGAGGTGGGCCCGCTACTTTGCGTGAAATCAACCCTTCAGGCGGTGACGGTTACCTGCGCCGGATCATGCTCCGAGCAGCAAGTGATGAGCAGACCGAGGAGCTGGTCATCAGCTACGAGCCGAGCGTGTCCGCTGAACGATTGGAGTTGACAGAGGTTCGCAAGCATTTGGCCGATGCTTTGGACGCCGTCCAGGATCCATTCGCTTATTATGACAAATATGACTGTCTCGTTCACTTTAACCAAGCCTATGCCCGGCTGCAGGACAGCAGCGAAGGAGAAGTTATCGCAGGTATACGGTTCGAGGAGATCGTGCGCCGTAATCTTCGTAGCGGCCTTCTCGGGATACCGGCAGACCAGCACGAGCAGTGGCTTCGCGACCGCCTTGCTCAGAGAGAACACCAAACGTTCGAACGGGAGATGCGGTTTCGAGATGGGCGTTGGTTTCGTGTCACGGAGCGCTCAACCGCGGGCGGGGGGCTCGTGCATATGCTCGTCAATATCACCGACATCAAAACGGCGCAGGTCGCCCTGCAACAGGTGATATCCGGGGCGCAGGCCGCCGCTTGGTCCGTCAATCTCAATACCGGTGAAAGCGATGTAAATGATCGCTGGGTCGAGATGCTGGGCCTCGATCGGCAGGCCGTTGCATCCCTCGGGTTCGAGGGGTGGCTTTCGCTTGTGCATCCGGACGATGCTGCCGCGGCCGAGGCGGGGTTCCTGCAATGTGCAGACGGTTCGGCCGACGCGTTTGAGGTCGAGTACCGCTTGCGACATCGTCTTGGTCAATGGGTCTGGGTGATGGGCCGGGGCGGGGTCTCTGATCGGCATGCGGATGGACGCCCGCACAAGATCTCTGGCGTCCTACTGGACATTTCTCGGCAGAAGCGGCTGGAAGCAGAGCTTGCGATGCAGTCCGCAGCGATTGGCGCGACCGAGGACGGGATCACGATTATCAATGAGGCGGGAAGCATCCTCTACACGAACCCGGCGCATGCGGCGATGTTCGGACATGACGATCCCAAAACTCTGATTGGAGAGCCTTGGCATAGTCTCTATTCATCTCAGATAGCGGCCGAGTTAGTAGCGGATGCCTTTCCCGCGCTTAGAGATCAAGGTCACTGGGCCGGGCAGGCCGAGGCTCTCAGAGCGGACGGCACGACGTTTGAGCAAGAGATCAGCCTGACCGAGATGCCCGATGGAAAGATCGTATGCGTCACTAGGGACGTGAGCACCCGTAACGCGATCGCGCGCGAACGACTTCAGATCCGTGACCGTATCGAGTTGGCGCAGCGCCAGGAAATCGTCAACCTATTGGCGGCAGGGCTGACACATGATCTTAGCAACCTAATTACAATTATTTTGCACATATCTGATCCCACTTTTGAAGAAACGGGTATCAGGCATCCCCAATCAATGAAAAATATTCATTCCACGGCGCGACAAGCAGTTTCCCTGCTGGAGCCGATTAGGTCGCTTGGCGCAGGAAAACGGGAGACTGAAGCGACTGACCTGGCAGAACTCCTCAATGAGGCCGCGGGTATCCTAAAACTTGGAGGATCCTACAATCTCAAGATCACGACTGATCGCCCTGATGAGCCGATCATCGCAACGGTTGATCCGCTCAAGCTGATGCAGGTTCTGCTGAATCTTGGCCTGAACGGCCGGGATGCCCTAGGCGATGGAGAACAAGAGATCACGCTTTCATTGTCGCTCAATGATACCGTCCCACAGACAGCCCCGTTTGAGGTGGGGGAATTACCAAACAAACCCTTCGCTCTCTTCAGGATCAGTGACACCGGAACCGGCATCACGCCGGAGGTTAGAGCCCGGCTGTGGGAACCACATTTCACCACGAAGGGGAGCATGGGGACGGGGCTGGGGCTTCCCGTCATCGCGGAGATCGTGCGCGAGACTGGAGGAGCCATCGCCCTCGAAACCGCGCCAGGCGTGGGAAGCTCCTTCTATGTCGCGTGGCCACTTAGCTATCCGGCCGTCCAAGAAAGGAAATATGGATAATCTGTTGGTGGGGTCGATGCATGCGGCCCCATATCCGTATGCGGACTGGAATGACGGCGTCCTTTACTCCCGATTCCACATCTAGAAACACCGGCAAGTATCGATCAAGCTCCGTTGTTATACGCGTCTTGTAGGATCATGCGCCGACCCCACCATCCGCGTTGCGACGTCGATCGCCAGCGTGACCCAAGGCCGCCCAATTGGTTGGCGTTCAAAACTGTCGACGAGAATGATGTCCGCAGGCGTATGGTCGATTTGCACGACCTCCAGTGGCCGGTTTGCCTTGTTGTCGCCTACGACCGGCGCAAATTTCTGGCGGGCCGCCTTTGCACCTTCGCGTGCCTTGGCAATTTCGCGGGCATCTATTGCATCCAGCCTGCGCTGAACCGTCCGACGTGTCGGCGGTTGCAAGCCCTGCTGCCAGCACGCGCTTCGGATTTCTGTCACGATGCGCGACAGGCTTGGACGTTCCCGCCGTAAGAAATAACGGCGAAGATGTTCTTCGATCACCGCTTCCACCTTGCCGGATATCAAGGTTGTACCAGTCGGGCGGCCCCGTTTCCGAGAAGCCAGCGCGCTGGTGCGCCCACCCTCTTCGGCCACCTGCCCGCAGGGGCATGATCTGCCACTGCGCAGTGTAAACACTGAGACGCGGGTGAAACGCTACAAGGCCAAGACCTCGCAATGCGGGGAATGTCCTTTGCGATCCAGATGCACGGATGCGCCTTTCCGGACGGTGATCCGGCTGATGGACGAAGAGGCCCGCCAGATTGTCCGCGATCTTGCAAAGACTGATGCATTCCAGGTCGCGCGTGCTCGCCGAAAGAAGGTCGAGATGCTCTTCGCCCACCTGAAGCGATGGCTGAAGCTGACGCGCCTGCGGCTTCGAGGCTTGTCAGGCGCAAACGAGGAATTCCTCCTCGCCGCCACCGCCCAGAACCTCAAACGCCTCGTAAAGCTGAGCACCGCATGAGGCACTGAACCACAGGTAAGCTGTCACAGGTTTCCCCGCTCAAAGCGGCGCGAAAGACGCATCCCTGGCAGTCACCACTACATCTGGTGGCCTGAGTTTTTCACCGGTATCGATCGTTTTTGACCGGACCGCCCTACCTGATTTCAACAGGTTGACCGGGACAGAAACCCATGACGAAACCAGTTAAGTTTGCAGACACGCAAGCGTCATCAATCACGCGCCTCGGTTGGCAGCGTTTCGCTCCTGGATGTCCGCCTCCGTGACCCCGTACAGGAAGGCGGAGGCGGGAGAAGCCCGATCCGCCGTCTCGGTGAGAATTTCGGCCATCTTGCCCCTGTCCGCTTCGTTCAGGTCCCCGAAAACCTCGTCGACCAGGCTTGGGATCCCCGCGTCCGGGGTCCTGTCGCGAAACAGCCGCCCCAACGCCTCCGCGATACGGCCCCGTTCACGCAACTCCAACCCATGCGGAACCCGCTGGACGGTCACCGCCTGGATGTATTCCGGCGTCGTCATCTCGTAGGACCCGGCGATCGCATCCCCGAGGAGGCCGGTCGAACCGACCTCATAGAACTCGATCAGCCCGAGGATGTAGGGCGTCTTGTCGATCCCTATGAAGGAGAGCGGGGGCAGGCCCGCCCGGAGCAGCGGCTCGTTCGAAAGGAGCCGCCCCATCCGTTTATTCCCGTCCCCGAACGCTTGCAGGTAGGAGAGGCCCGCAAGCAGGAGGAAGGACGCCTCGAACGGGTCCTCCACCTGACCGGCCTTGGCCAGAAGGTCGCTGAGGCCGGCTGTGAGCAGAACATAGTCGGAGGAGGGGCGGTAGCTGGTCGCAGAGATCTGCACCGCATTTCTCCGGACCGTGCCGAGGTCAGCAGGGTCCAGCAAATCCCGCATCATGAGCACGTGACGGCGCTGAAGCGTCCCGGCGTCTGGGAACGCGCCATCGAGTCCCTCCATCATCAAGGAGATGGCCGCCTTGTGGTTAAGGATCATCGCCGTCTCCAACCGGTCCCGGCCAGAGGCGCTTTCGCCGTACTTGATCAACATCTCCGTCGATAGGTGGTCATACGTGTTCCCCTCCAGGTTCGAGGACGCCCACGATAGGTCGATCAGAAATCTCTCCGCGATCGCCCTGCTGTATGTGGAAGCATCAAGTCGCTGTCCCCCTGCCTGTTCCACGGCGTCCCGCATCCGGGCGGCTGCCTCCTCGGGGAGCCAATGTGTCTGGTTCGGCACATAGCCGCCGATCCGGTCGGGGTCGTAGGGGATCGGAGTGCGCCGCCTTGGATCCGTCGCCACGCGTCGCGCGTCCTGCGTGAGTGAGAACCGGGCACCCCGGGTCTCCCCTTCCTTGATGAGGAGTCCCCTGCCGATCAGCCCTGACATCACGCGGGACATCGTCGCCTGACTGGGGGCGTCGCGCATGCGGGACATCAGCTCACGCTGGCTGACAGGGTCCGGGCTGCGCAGCAGAGCGTCCATGACGGCGCGTTCCTGCGGGGTCAGATTTCGGATCTCAAAGATGGCATGCATCGGGCTAACTCATATATTCATTATTTATTCATGTAGCGCAGTTCCGGCATCCATACAAGGCCCGTGAAACAATGATATCTCTCAAGCTACTGAAATAAAATTATACTTCTTAAGATATCCATCTATGAATGAATAAAGGATAAATTCAGTAAGGGCACAGATCAACGCTGCCAGAACATCCGGTCCGGCCCTCGGCTACTCGTAGCCGCGCTTCGCCTTCTTCATCAGGAGGTCGAACCGGGCGTCTTTCGCCGCGGCCTCGGTATCGAACCAATCGACCCGGACCTGGCCGGACTGGCCGATCCGTCCCCATTCCCGCACGAGGGACCATTCCCCGAACAGGCCCGGCATGATCTCCATCCGGTAGAACCGGTGGACGTTTTGCGAGGCGTCGGTCCGGGTCAGGTCCATCCCTACCCCCACATCCGGGCTGCGATATGCTGTTCTTCCTTCCCAACGGCATCCGCGTAGATTGCGGTGGTACTGAGCTGCGCGTGACCCATCCATTTCTGGACCATGTGGAGCGGCACCCCGTTTACCGTAGCATTGATCCCGAACCCATGGCGCAGCCCCTTCGGGCTCCGGTGCGGCGCGTCAGGGATCCCGGCCTCGATCATGACGCGCTTGACGATCTGCCAGATCCGGACCCGGCTCAGATCCCAGATCGGAGCGGCAGTCTTCCGGCGCGACTTCTGCGCCTCCCGGATCCCGTGGGCAGTGGTGAGCGTATCGAGAAACTCGGGCGGGACCGGGACGGACCGGAACACGACCTTCTGCTGACCTGAGGCATCCTTCCGTTTCTTCAGGGACCGGATGGCGATGGTCCCGCCGGAGAGGTCAACCCGGGCCGGGGTGATCTCCAGGAGCTCGGACGGGCGGCACCCGGTCCAGTGCAGGGCCTCACACAGGGTCCGGTCCCCGGCGGGCTGGCGCCGGGCGGCCGCCAGGAAGGCCGCGCGCTCTTCAGCGTTCAGATAGAGACGATTTCCAGCGGGGTCATGGAGGCGCATTTCGGACATAGTAAACAGTTTACCCGAATACTGTTAAATATGGAATCCCGAACATGCCCCCTGCCCTACCGATCCGCCTGTCCGGGCGGCCGGCTGGCGTCCGCAGGTTTAACACTATTGTCAATAGTGTTAAATACAGGCACACGGACCACACCAGACCGGGCCTCAGCCCGAGGGAGTATTCATCCACTTTGATCCAAACGGACCCGCAGCCACGGGCAGTGGTCAGATCAGTCTCGGGGGCGGATAATCAGGTAGCCTAGCCCTGCAATCACCGCGATCAACATTGTGCGCAGTTTTTCTGTGCAGCCTGACAGAGCCATTCGTTATGAGGATAGCCCCCTCAATTCGCCACGCGCCACATCCGGTAACGGCCCTGTCCTGTCACTTCGCGGATCAGACCCCGCGCTTCCATCCATGCAAGGTTGCGTTGGACGGCGGCGCGGCTGGCGCCCGTCAGGGCCTCGGCCATCGGCGCAGAGACGAGCGGCCATTCGGTCAGCACCGCGCGCAAGGCCAGGGGCGTCCTGCCCGAAAGCGATGCCATCTCGGCCACTGCCCGCTCCGACCATGCCTCGATATCGTCAAGCTGCCGCATCGCAGTCAGGCATGCCGTTTCCATCCCGTCGAGCCAGCGCGCCAGGCGGTCAGGGGGTGGGCCGCCGGCACGCAGCCCCCCTGCCCCGCCCATGGCCAGAGGCGCGAAGACTGCGCCTCTCTCCTCGCTGGCCGCGATCCGCGCGGCCGTGACTGCCGCCTCCATTCGGTCACCCTGCTGCCCAAGGCCCGCAAGACTCCATAGGTGAAATCCCATGCAAGCACGGGTGATCGGATGCAGCTCTGCGGCTTGCTCCATCAGGTCGAGCCAACCTCCCGCGCGGTCCGCGAAGGGCTCAGTTTCATCTGCCATGTTCTCGGGGTCGCGGCGATCGAGGAAGGCAGACAGGTCCACCGCTGGGCCTGGCCCCCCTGTCAGACGACGTACCGTCCAACCGACCCGCGCCAGTGCGGCGGTGTCGTCTTGCAAGCCGGACATGCGCATGGAGATCCAGAGCGCCAGTCGATCCAGGCCGATGCGGTCACCCGCGAACCAGCTGAGGTCGGCAGCCTCGATCAGGGCGAGCCTGTGCCGCCATCCTTCCGGGCTGCGCTTCAGGCGGTCGTCTAACGCGCCGACACGACCGGCGACGCGGGCAAGACGCGCGGCATGACCCGCCTCTGCTTTCCGCCAATCGTCGAGGACCTCGGCTTCACGCGGCTCGGCCCGTGGTCCGGGCGGCAAATAATCTGGCTCCTCATCCATGGGACCGGGCAGGAACCAAAGATCGTCCTCGGACGACTGTTCCACCTCCTCAGCGTCGAGGAAGAGGGCATCAGATTCATCAGAGATAGCAGACGATTGAGGCTTCATATGTGCAAAATACTGCTATTTTGCACTTTACCCAAGGGTTTTGTCAGAGTGCGCCCACGCTCCCTATATAGCACGCGCGGGCGATGGTAGCCGAGGGCACTCTGATCGCGCTCAGCCTGTGAAAACCAAGGGCTTTCCGTTGAGCCGGGCCACATGGAGCGCCCTTGCATTCGTTTATAAACGGTCGTCTATTGCGTTGTATGAAATTGTGAAAAGACTGTTTTGATGCCCCCTGATCGGTTATGCCCGCGTATCTACCGAGGATCAGACCCCCCTGCCCCAGTCGCAGGCCCTGAAATCCGCAGGCTGCGCCGAGATCCATGAAGAACAGGCCTCGGGCGGCAATCGTGCGCGGCCGCGGCTGGAGGCCAAGGGTGCGTTCTTTTGCTCGATCCAGGACCCCATCGACACCGGATCCCCGCAAGGCAAGTTCACGCTGCCAGTCCTGGGCGCGGCGGCCGAGTTCGAGCGCGCACTGATCCGGGAACGCACCAAGGCCGGCCTCGCCAGCGCGCGCACAAAGGGCCGCGTGGGCGGGAACCCTGGGCTGCGTGTAAAAGACCCTGCTGCTCTTCGCAAAGTGCGGCTGGCACGACAGGACGGCTACATGGAGCACCTGAACGAAACAGCACAAGACTGGGTGCCCCATATCCGCCGCCTGCGGCCCAACTTGGCTTGGGAAGACGTGGTGCGCATCATCAACGGCCCCTTGCCCGAGGCACGTCGCTGGACCCAAAGCCGCCTGCTACGCGCAGTGAAGGCCTATGTCCGCGACAGCTTCCTGCCCGAGACAGTTTTGGCGCGCGCCGAGCGCCGCGAAACCGACGACCGCCTGCCCGCCATTGTTGTTGGCATCAAGGGCGCAGATCCCGACATCACGCTTCAGGCAATTTGTGATCGGCTGCAGGCGATGCGCGAACGCACGCCCCGTGGGCGCACAAGCTGGCAGCCGTCTTCGGTGAAAATGCTGTTGGAGCGGGCCGAGAAGCTGGGAATAATTCAAGAGACTCAGATTCGTTCTTTGGAAGCAAAACCGCCTATGTGAATCGGGTACAT
>JBLRWK010000094.1:0-8563 GCA_047921295.1 Rhodobacterales bacterium | reverse complement strand
GCCCGCCCGCAGACATAATCCTGTCCGGCCAGCAGGTCTTGCACCTCGTCGATGGATTGCGGCAATGCCATATGTGATCCTCCCTTGATCCGCGAAACCCTGCAACTGGCTCCGGCCTGCGTCAAGGCAAGACGGCGTGTCCCGATTGCATAGGGGATTGCCGAAAGTTTTGCGAAAGATTGACGGATTCTGTGCAAGCTGCGATGGTTTTGCCCAATGATAACCTGCAAAGTAGCAGGATAACGGGCTGCTCTTGTTGCGGGCCGGGGCACAGAGCGGGCACGAGTGACATGAGTGAACATACCCAAGTGCAGCAGGCGGGGCTGCGGATTACGGCGATTACCTGCGTCAAGAACGAGGGGCCGTTCCTGCTGGAATGGATCGCCTACAACCGGCTGATCGGGGTGACGGATTTCCTGTTCTATTCCAACGATTGCACCGATGGCACCGACCGGATGCTGGATGCCTTGCAGGCGCGCGGCATCGTGCAGCACCTGCCCAACCCTGCCGAGGGGCGCAACTACCAGATGGAGGCGCTGAAACATGCCGCCCATCAGGAGGTGGTCAGGCAGGCGGACTGGGTCTGGATCGCCGATGTCGACGAGTTTCTGAACATCCACACGGGCGATCACACGATCCCCGCCCTGATCGCGGCATGCGGCGATCCGCAGGCGATCAGCCCGACATTCCAGTTTTTCGCCAATGACGGGGTGGAGACCTTTGAGGACCGACCCGTCATCGCGCAGTTCCACCGCAGCCACAATCCCGACATCTGGTGCGGCGAGACCGCGATCGAGGTGAAAACGCTGATCCGCCGCGATTTCCCGCTGAAGTTCTACGGCGCGCATCGCCCGTTCTTTCGCGACGGGTTGCCCGCAGGCAAGCAACCGCGCTGGACGGATGGCGCGGGGCGCGAGGTGCCGCACAAGTTCAAGATCGCCGCGAACAAGCGCCGTATCCGCAAGTTTCCCGCCGCTGGCGCGCGCGTCCATGCCACGCTGAACCACTATGCGCTGCGCAGTCTGGACAGCTATCTGGTCAAGAACGATCGTGGCGATGTGAACCGCGAGCACCGCGCCTTTGATGATACCTATTGGCGCGAACGCAACGATCCCGCCCATGAGGACCGCTCGATCCAGCGGATGCTGCCCGCGCTTGAGGCCGAAATGGCCCGCCTGCGCGCCGATCCCGAGATTGACGCCCTGCATCTGGACTCGGTCGCGCTGCACCGCGCGCGGCGCGATGCTTTGCTGCAAATGCCGGAGTATCAACAGATGCGCGCCGACCTGAAGGCCGCCGCGACCCTGCCGCCGCAGGAGGAAGCCTTGCTGCGCGAGCTTGGCCTGTGGGAGGATGTGGCATGACGCGGATCTATCTGCATATCGGGCTGGATGCTGCGGGCACTGCACGGCTGCAACAGGTGATGGCCGACAAGCGCGAGCAGATGCTGGCCAAGGGCATATTGTTTCCCCGCGCGGCAGGATCGCGCAACCACACGCGGCTGTTCATGGCGGTGACCGATCCCGACAATATCGACGCGCTGCGCGTCTCGCGCGGCTATGCCGATCCGTTGAAACAGGCGGCGTTGCGGGCCGAACTCTCCGCCGATCTGGCGCGCGACATCGCCACCCATCAGCCGCGCGCCGTGATCCTGTCGGCTCACCAGTTGGGCACCGCCCTTGCGCGAGCCTCGGAGCTGGAGCGTCTGCGCGCGATGCTGGCCCAGCTGTGCACGGATATCCGCATCGTCGCCCATGTCGACGCACCATCGCATATGCTGGCGCGGTATTATGCGGCACAGGTCATGATCGGGCGGACAGGCTCGCTGGATCTGGAACGCGGGCTGGGGGGGCAAGACTGGTGGGACGGCGCACTGGCGCAGGCGGCAGAATGCACACCCGAGACGGGCCGCTTTGCCGAGATCCAAGCGCCGCCGTTCTGGCTGGATTACGCAAGGCTCGTCGCCCATTGGGACGGGGTTTTCGGCGCAGGCACCGTGACGCTGCGCCCCTATGACATCCCGCGCTTTTTCAGCGAGGCCGCAACCGAGGAGATCCGCGCCAGCTTCGACATTACCGAAACGCTGGGCCGCGCCGAGACTGCTCCGCTGCCGGAGGAACCCTCTGCCGCATGGATCACCCGCGCGCGGCAGTTGAACGATCTGCTGTTCCGCTTGGGTGATGTAACAGGCCAGCCGGTGCCGCGCCAGCTGTCGCGCAAGTTAATAAATGAGATCAGAATCGGCGGACAAGCCATTGAACCGGATGATCTTTCTAATATTGTGAAGCCGCTGAACACGGGCCTGAAAAAGCTTCTACCGTCCCAGCCCGCGCTTGACTCCACCATTGCCAGACAGCCCCGCCGCACGCCAGCCACCACCGAGGCCGACCCCGGTATGGGGTTTCGGGCCAGCCAGTATCTGCTGGCCTTCCGCGCACGGATCACCCGCGCCATCAAGGAAGAACAGGCCCAAAGCGCGCCGGAATCGGACCTCGGCCATATCGCGCCCGCCGGGGGCAGTTCCCACGGCACCGCCACGCTCAGCGCCACCGCGGCGCAGGTCATGCCCGCCCGCGCCATCGAGAATTTCCACAAGCTGCAAACCTCGCCCTTCCGGCCGCATAACCGCCTTGGCATGGTGAATGAAGAGGAACTGGCCGCCGCCTACACGCCCCATCCGGCCCGTATATTGCCCGCCGGCAACAGCGGCCGCGTGATCGTTGGCTGCATGAAGAACGAAGCGCCCTATATCGCGGAATGGGTCGCCTATCACCGCGCCATCGGGGTGGAAAATTTCTTGATCTACACCAATGACTGCACCGACGGCACCGCCGAGATACTCGACAGGATGCAGGAACTGGGGCTGGTCCAGCATCGCAACAACGATAGCTGGAAGGGTAATTCCCCGCAGCAATCGGCGCTGAACAAAGCGCTCAAGGAGCCGCTGATCCGCGACGCCGAATGGATCATCCATATCGATGTGGACGAGTTCATCAACATCCGCTGCGACAACGGTACGCTGGATGATTTCTTTGCCCGCGTGCCCGAGGCCTCCAACGTTGCGATGACATGGCGGTTGTTCGGGCATGGTGGTGTCACCAACCTGTCGGACCGTTTCGTGATCGACCAGTTCGAGCAATGCGCGCCGCGCTTCTGCCCCAAGCCGCACACGGTCTGGGGGTTCAAGACGATGTTCCGCAACACCGGTGCCTATGCCAAGATGAGCTGTCACCGCCCCAACAAACTCAACGACTCTTTGCGCGATCAGGTGCGCTGGGTGAACGGATCGGGGCAGGACATGACGAGAGAGGCCGCCGATAACGGCTGGCGCAACTCGGTCAAATCCATCGGATACGATCTGCTGCAACTCAACCATTACGCCCTGCGCTCAGCCGAGAGTTTCCTGATCAAGCGCCAGCGCGGTCGCGCACTGCATGTCGACCGCGCCATCGGCATCAACTACTGGATCAGGATGGACTGGGGCGATGCGCGCGACATCACCATCAAGCGCAACACGCCCCGCCTGCGGGCCGAATACGACCGTATGATGCAGGATGACACATTGCGCGCCCTTCATGACAAAGGGCTGGACTGGCACCGCGCCAAGGCCGCCGAATTGCATGCCATGCCGGAATTCCGCGATCTTTACGAGCAGGCGCTGACGCTGAAACTGACGGCGGCAGAGCGTGTGGCCTATGCGCTGGCGCTGGATATGGAAAGCTGATGCGCGCGCTGGCGATTCTGACGCAGCGCAATGAGGGCGCGTTTCTGTTGGAATGGCTGGCCCATCACAGGGCGATCGGCTTCACCGATTTTCTTGTCCTTTCAAACGATTGTCAGGACGGCTCGGACCGGATGCTGGATCATCTGGCGACCAAGGGCTGGCTGACCCATCTGCCCAACCTGCCCCCCTATGACAAGGCGGGCATCCAGTTTTCCGCACTTAAGATGGCGGCGCGGCATCCGCTGGTGCAGGCGGCAGACTGGATCCTGCCGCTGGATATCGACGAGTTCGTCAATATCCATACCGGCGACCACAGCCTGTCCGCGCTGCTGGCGGTCCTGCCTGAGGCCACGGCAATCACCCTGACATGGCGGATTTTCGGCAATGCGGGGGTCGTCGGCTATACCGACGCGCCTGTCACCGCGCAGTTCACCCGCGCCGCCCCCGCGATCATCCACTGGCCTTGGCGTGCGGCGATGTTCAAGACGCTTTACCGCAATGACGGCACCTACGGCAAACCCGGCATCCACCGCCCCCGCGCGCCCGATCCCGCCCGTCTGGACAGCGCGCAATGGTATGACGGCGAGGGCCGCGCCCTGCCCGCGCGCTACCGCCGCTCCGGCCTGTTCTCGCACTATGGCCGCTCCAACCACGCGCTGGTGCAGTTGAACCATTATCCGCTGGGCGCGATGGAAAGCTATATTCTCAAAACCGACCGTGGCCGCGCCGTTCATGCCGATCAGCGTCTCGGAATGGATTACTGGGTGGAGCGGAATTTTAACAGCGACGAGGATGTGACGATCAAAGCCGTCTCGCCCGCCATGCGGGCGGAACTTGACGCCCTGCGCGCCGATCCGGTGCTGGAGCGGTTGCACCAACAGGCCGTGGCCTGGCGGCACGCACGCTTCACCGCCCTGATGCGTGACGAGGAGACGCGCGCGCTGATGGGACGGCTTCTGATGACGCCGTCCTCCAAAGCACTCAGCCGCGCCGAAGCGACGCCGCTGATTGCCCATGCCATCGCCGCACATGCCGCAGCAGGCGCATCTGCGAAGGCGTGAACGGAACTGCCATTCATTCGCCTTGAACTAGGACAATTCCACCCAATTTTTGCCCTAAACGAGGTCTATCTCACAGCAATGAATGCCCCGGCCCTTTGGTCGGACCCAGTAAGGACGCGCCGACATGCTCAACACAATCCCTTTGCCTGACCGGTCGCTCTCCGGATTGAAAAAAGGGGAATGGCTGGCGCAACTTGCTGAGATCGCAGAGGATTCCGGCACCTTTCAGGCGCTCGGGCGCGCCCATTGCGCCACCCGAATCGACGTGCCCGCGGCAGAGGCCGATGCAGAGACGTGCTTGCTTGTCACCTTCGAGACGATTCAGGGCATCCAGTTGCAGTCCGATATCGGCCAGCCGCTGGGATGGGATATGGTGCGCCTGCGCGGCTGGTCACATCTGTGCCTGATTAGCGACGGCGATACATGGTTCCGCGACCCGCAGGTCTATGCCCTGTTCGACGCGTTGACCGATGACGGCTATTTCGAAAGCTTTGACCGGATCGTGTTTTATGGTGCAGGCCCCTGCGGTTATGCGGCGGCGGCCTTCAGTGTCGCCGCTCCCGGCGCTGCCGTGCTGGCGGTGCAGCCACAGGCCACGCTCGATCCGCGCGTCACCGAATGGGACCACCGCTTTACCCATATGCGCCGGACCTCGTTCACGGACCGTTACGGCTATGCGCCGGACATGCTGGATGCGGCAGACAGGGCCTATGTGGTCTATGATCCTGCCGAGGATCTGGACGCGATGCATGCGGCGCTTTTCACGCGGCCAAATGTCACCAAATTACGTTTGCGCCATATGGGCGATGCGTTGCAGGGCGCGCTGATCGAGATGGATATTCTCGAAACCCTGCTCGATGGCGTGGCCGACGATACGCTGACAGCCCTGCGTTTCGCCACGCTGGCACGCGCGCGACGCGATCACCGCTCCTACTTGCGCAACCTGCTGGGCCATCTCGATGCAAGCCACCGCCCTTACCTCGCCACGCTTTTGTGTCGCAATGTGGTGGCAAGGATGAGCGCCCCGCGTATCCGGCGGCGCTTGCAGGGTCTGGAGAAAGCAGCGGCGGAGGGCGAGTTCACCCCGCCGCCCCTGTCGCGCACTGCTCGCACCGGAAACGGGCCGGAAAACAGCCTCTAGAACCGGCAACCACCAGACTTGCAGCACGACCAACTGGCGCAAGCGCATCACACAGCGCCCGAGTGCAGGATTCGTCACCGCGCCCTCTGGCCCTGTGGCGGCAGTTTGTGTAAGCGAAACGCATGAGCAAAACGATCACGATCCGCCGCCCCGACGACTGGCACCTTCATCTGCGCGACGGCGCGATGCTGCGCGCGGTCCTGCCGGAAACCGCCCGCCATTTCGCGCGGGCCATCATCATGCCCAATCTGGTGCCCCCCGTGGTCACCGGCGCGCAGGCGGCAATCTACCGTGACCGGATCATGGCGGCGCTGCCCGAGGGCATGGATTTCACGCCGCTGATGACGCTTTATCTCACCGAGGAGACGGACCCCGACGATGTGGCCGCCGCCCATGCCAGCGGTCTGATCAATGCGGTCAAGCTCTACCCCGCCGGAGCGACCACGAACTCGGCCTCCGGCGTGCAGGATTTCGACAAGGTGCGCCCGGTGCTGGAGCGGATGGCCGAGATCGGCCTGCCGCTCTGCATGCACGGCGAGGTGACGGATCATAGCGTCGATATCTTCGACCGCGAAGCCGTGTTCATCGACCGTGTGTTGGACAAGGTCCGCCGCAACACCCCCGGTCTGCGCGTAGTGATGGAGCATGTGACGACCTCGGACGCCGTGGACTATGTAAAGTCTGCGCCCGAGGATCTGGCTGCCACGATCACCACGCATCACCTGATCATCAACCGCAACCATATCCTCGTGGGCGGGATCAAACCGCATTACTACTGCCTGCCCGTCGCCAAACGCGAAAGCCACCGTCTGGCGCTGCGCGCTGCCGCCACCTCGGGCGATGCGCGGTTCTTTCTTGGCACCGACAGCGCCCCGCATGTCGATGCGCTCAAGGAACATGCCTGCGGCTGCGCAGGCTGTTTCACCGCTACCAACACAATGTCGATCCTCGCCCATGTCTTCGAGGAAGAGGACGCGCTGGACCGGCTTGAGGGGTTCACCTCGCTGCACGGCCCCGCCTATTACCGCTTGGCCGTGAACGAGGCGCATATCACCCTGACACGCGGCACGGGTCCGGTGGATTATCCCGCCAAGATCGAGGGCGGTGACGGGCCTGTCACCCTGTTCGACCCCGGTTTCCCGCTCTATTGGCAAGTCGCCCCCTGATGTTCACCGTTCCCGAAATACTCAATCAGGACCGCACCACCGGAGGCGACGTTGCTTTTGAGTATTTGCAGAACGATGAAGCCCCCCGCTGCACAACAAAGGCCGCCGTTCCAATAAGGCCAACACGCCACTAAGGCCATTTTCTAAAGGACAGACGCATGATCCCCTCCTCCTACCCCGTCCCGGAAGAAATGGCGCGGCTGACCGCGCGGATGCTGCTGGAAATCAAGGCGGTGCATTTCAACGCGGACGAGCCGTTCATCTTCGCCTCCGGCCTGCCCTCGCCGGTCTACATCGATTGCCGCAAGCTGATCTCCTATCCGCGCATCCGGTCGACCTTGATGGACTTCCTGACCGTGACGGTGATGCGGAATGCCGGTTTCGAGGCTTTCGACAATATCGCGGGCGGCGAGACAGCGGGGATTCCCTTTGCCGCACTTGTGGCCGAGCGGATGGCTCTGCCGATGACCTATGTTCGCAAGAAACCCAAAGGCTACGGGCGCAATGCCCGCATCGAGGGCGCTATGGCCGAGGGCGAGCGCGTGCTGCTGGTCGAGGATCTGACCACCGATGGCGGCTCCAAGCTCAGCTTTGTCGATGCGATCCGCGAAACCGGCGCGTCCTGCGCGCATACGGCGGTGATCTTCTATTACGGCATCTTCCCGCAGACCGAAAAGGTGCTGGGCGATCACGGTGTGGCGCTGCACTATCTGTGCACGTGGTGGGATGTGCTGGCCGAGGCGCGCGCCTCCGGTGCCTTCGATGATGCGACCATGACCGAGGTTGAGGCATTCCTGACCGCGCCGGACGCATGGCGCGCCGCGCGCGCTGGACAGTAAACCGACACGGGAGCAGCGGTCCGCGCGGGCCTTGCCACACGGCAGGAAACCGCCGGATCATCGGCGCCGATGATTTTAAAAAATCATCAATATGTTGACGCCAAACCCCTGCGTGACGCATGATGTGGGGGAATTGGCAGGCTGCGGGATATGCACAAACTATCCCCAGATATATACAATTTGCGCTCTGCCCCCGCGCTTTCTATGACACGGGTCAGGGATGATGGGGACGAGTATGAACAACCTTTCGATATTCAATGCGACCGGCACCGTGGTGCAGGAAGCCGAGACGATGCCACATTCGATCGAGGCGGAACAGCAGCTTCTGGGCGCGATCCTGACCAATAACGATGTCTATGACCGCGTTGCCGCCATCATCGGCGCGCAGCATTTCTATGACCCCGTCCATGCGCGAATCTACGAGATCGCCGCCGCGCGAATCGCCAAGAACAACCTCGCCTCGCCGGTCACGCTCAAGGCGTTTTTCGAGGGCGATCCGGGGCTTGAGGAACTGGGCGGGCCATCCTATCTGGCGCGTCTCGCGGGGGCAGCGATCTCGGCCTACGCGGTGCGCGACTATGCGCAGATGATCTATGATCTGGCGATCCGGCGCGAATTGATGGGGCTGGGGC
>JBLRWK010000093.1:0-8981 GCA_047921295.1 Rhodobacterales bacterium | reverse complement strand
CGACACGAGGATTTTCAATCCACTGCTCTACCCCTGAGCTACCCGGGCACGGGTGAACGCGAACGTTCGGGTTGCAGCGTTCTAGGCGAGGCTTGGGGGGCTGTCCAGAGGGTTTGCGTAAAAATCTTTGCCGGAATTCAATGCGGTTTGGGAGGGCTGTCCTGCAGGGCCTCTTCAATCGCGTCGATAGCGGCCTCGATATCGTCGGGGTCTTGCGAGGGGACCGCATAACTGCCGCTGAACCAGCGCGCCAGATCGACATCGGCACAGCGTTTGGAGCAGAACGGGCGGTAGGCGGGATCGGGTTTGCGTTTGCAGATCGGGCAGGTCATAGGGTGTCGTCTCCCGCTTCCTCCAGCAACACAGGTAACGCGATCCGCGCGCGCTGGCGTTGCAGTTCGTAATGGCCCAGCGGCGTCCAGCCCGCCATCACCGTCTCGATACTGTCGGCGCGGAACGCGGCCTTGACCGCCATCTCGAAAGCGCGGCGGTCTTTTTTCGGCATCGGGGCTAGGTCCAGCGTGATCTGCCCACCCAAGCCCCGCAAGCGCAGCTGGCGTGGCAGGTCGCGGGCCAATGCGATATTGGCCTTGAGGGCCGCTGCAGGGCTGGTATCGGCGCCTGTGTTCACATCCACGGCCACCAGCGCGCGGGTGGGCTCGATATAGGCGAAGCTGCCGCCCGGCAGGCTGACGCGCGGAGTGCGAAGCGCCTCGATCATCTCGAGCACGCCGTGGGAGGCAAAGCTGCCCTCTGCCGTGATGATCTCCGCAGGCTCCACCCAATCGCGCCAAGCCAGCACATGCGGCCCGTCGCCTTCGGTCAGGCATTCCGCCGCGCCTTCGGCATCGGCCAGCACGGCTGTGGCCAGATCAGCCATGGCGGCGATGTCCTCGGAAATCTCCTCGGGGGTTGCCGTCTCGCAGCTCGAGCGCAGGATCAGACCCATCGGGCTGTCGCCCATCACCTCATGGGCGATACCAAGCAGCGTGTCGCGCAGATCATCGTCGCGGATGGAGCGGCTGATGTTCAGCCCCGGCGCATCGGGCGTCACGATCGCATAGCGGCTTTTGAACAGCACTTTCTGGGTGACCGGCAGGGCCTTGCCCTCTTCGGCATGGCCGGTGATCTGCACCAGCATCGTGTCGCCGGGGGCGATGCCCTTGACCTGCCGCAGAAAGGCGGTGCCGTCGGGCGTGCGCAGGAACAGACCGCCCTGCCCCTTAACCGGCCTGTCGGCCACCGCGCGGTAGATCGCGCCGGGGCGCGGGCCGTCATTGTCGATCAGCAGATCCTCAAGACGGCCATCGACGACCAGCGCCGCAGCCTCGCGCCCGTTCACATGGTCAAGAATGATCTGGCGACCTTTCATGTCCGGTCCTTCCACAAAGGGTAACCCGCAGCCTGCAACAGGCCCGCAGTTTCGGCAAGCGGTAGACCGACGACGCCGGTGAAGGAGCCGTTGATCCACGGAATGAAGGCCCCTGCCAGCCCTTGGATGCCGTAGCCGCCTGCCTTGCCCTGCCAGTCGGCACTGGCCAGGTAGGCGTTCAACTCCTCGTCCGAGAGGCGTTTCATCTGTACCGTGGTCACGACATCGCGCTGCCACACCCTGTCGCCGCGACGCACTGCCACAGCGGTGATCACGCGGTGGCGCCGCCCCGAGAGGGCCAACAGGAACTCCGCCGCCTGCCCGGCATCATCAGGTTTACCCAGAATCCGGCGGCCCAGCGCTACTGTCGTATCGGCGCACAGCACGATATCATCGCTGTCTGCCTGCACGGCGCGTGCCTTTTCAACGGCCATGCGCGCGCAATAGGGGCGCGGCAGTTCCGTCTTGAGCGGTGTCTCGTCGATATCGGGGGCGCGGATATCGTCGGGAAGAATGCCAATCTGCGCCAACAGTTCCCTGCGGCGCGGACTGCCTGATCCGAGTATAAGTTTCACAATTAAAACAGTTACTTGAAGCGGTAATTGATCCGACCTTTGGTCAGATCATAGGGTGTCATTTCCACCTGTACCTTGTCGCCTGCCAGAACACGGATGCGGTTCTTGCGCATCTTGCCTGCCGTATGTGCGATGATCTCATGGCCATTTTCAAGCTCGACCCGGAACGTCGCATTCGGCAGGAGTTCTTTCACGACACCGGGAAATTCGAGCGTATCTTCCTTGGCCATGGTCTCTCCTTCGTCAATCGCCCCGCCATGCTGCGGGACAGGCGCTTAAATGGTCCTATCTGCGGCGATTTTCAAGGGGAATCTCTACGCTGCGGGCTTTTGCGTCTTGCGGCCCAGTGAAACCTCCTGCTCGGGCCAGTGGGCCTTGTTCAGGACATGGCCATCGTCGCGTACCGTCCGCACATTCGCCAGATCGACATTGGCATAGGTCCAGCCCGGCCGGTCCAGCACACCCTCGGCAATCACGCCTGTAGGCGGGAATCCACGGTCCGGCGGGCCGAAAATTCCGCCCATGCCGGTATTCTCCTCGACCGCGAAAAGCCGCGGCTCCTTGCCGACGAGTGAGGCCATCACGGTCACACATTGATTTTCCAACGCCCGCGCCATCGCGCCGATCCGGACGCGCCAGTAGCCTTCGAGCGCTTCGGTGCAGCTTGGGATCAACAGGATCTCGACGCCCTTCTCGGCCAAGTCTCGCGCCAGCAGGGGAAATTCACAATCGTAGCAGATCAGGATGCCCAAACGGCCCAGTTCGGTAACGAACACTCTCAGCGGCCCTGCCCCGCCTGTGGCGCCGGCAATGCCCCAGTCCTCGCGCTCGAACCGTGTCATGATCTGTTTGTCCTGCACACCGATCAGGCCCGCAGGGCCGAAGAGGGCCGCGCGGTTCAGGACCTTCCCCCCCTCCTGAACCGGCGCGGAGGCCGACAGGATATGCACGCCGAACCGCGCAGCAAGGGAGGCATGCAGGTTGTAGCTGGACCCTACACGCCCCGCCACGGCCCGAATCGAGCCTTCCAGATCGCCTGCCACCCTCTCCCCGTCCAGCGAGGCCAGTTCCATCGCGCCGTATTCGGGAAACACCAGCAGCTCCGCCCCTTCCTGCGCGGCCTCTCCGACCCATGCGGTCAGTTTTGCCTCATAGTCCGACCAGTCGTTGAACCAGTCGAGCGGATAGGCAGCGGTTGCGATTTTCATGGCGTGACCTCGTTCTTGGATAAGCCTCCATGATGGCGCATCCGTCCAGTGGGTTCAAACCGATAGCCCGCCTGCTCCGGCCCGTTCCCGCCGGTCAGAGGGCTTTCATCCAGAATTGCAGGGACTTGTCGGTGTCCTGCGGCTGGTCGAGATCCTTCCAGCCAAAGCGCGCCACAACGCCATTCAGCGGGCGATAGCCGCGTTTGCGCCAGAACGGATCCAGCGGCGCATATCCGGCAGGGCGCAGCGGATGATCCTCTGGGCGGATGACGGCGCAGAAGGCGGATTTGTCCAGCTCCAGCCCGCGCGCATGATCCTCGCGCAGATCGAAAAAGCGGTGCGCGATGCCGTGACCGCGCCAATGAGGCAGCAGCACCGATTCGGCACAATAGAAGATGCGCGCCAAATCCTCGCCGGTGCCATCAAAGGCGGCGGCAAAGTCATCCGCGTGATCCTGCATCGGCATGCCGGTCGCCGCCCCCACCAGCCGCGTGCCGTCAAAGGCGCCGACCATCACCGCGCGGTCATTTCTCTGATAGGCGGCAAGATAGCCGCGCTCGTAATCGAGATCCCCGTCATAGAGATAGGGCCAGTCCCGGAACACCGCGATCCGCAGCCGCGCCACATCGTCCAGCGCTGCGTCCAGTGCCGCCCCTGTCAATGCGGCGACACGGATCATGCGGAGACCTGCGCCACCCAGTCGGCCAGATTGTAATAGGTCACAACGCGGGTGATCTTGCCGTCACGCAGGCTGAAGAATGACCCTGCGGGCAGGCGGTAGGTCTGGCCTTTGGCATCGGGCAGGCCTGCATCGGTTTCCAGATAGGCGCCGTTGACGATATATTCCGCCGCCGCGCGCGTCCCGTCGGGGCTGGTGAAAATCACCATATCGGTCAGGTTCTCTTTATAGCAGCGGCTCATATGGTCGCAAAAGGCGGCAAAAGCCTGCTTGCCGCTCCGCATATCGCCCTCGTTCACATGATGGGCGAAATCATCGGCCAGACAGTCCACCATCGCGGCTGTGTTGCCGCTGTTGAAAGCATTGAAGTAAGTCTCGATTGTGCAGCGTGCAGTGTCCGACATGGCATGATCTCCTTTTTCGCAATGTCCTAGCAGGGGCGCTGCACGGCTCCAAGCCTCGGGACGGAGATTTTGCGACAATGCGCGACCTGCCAAGCGAACGCCTCAATCCGTCTGGGTGGGCGGCCCCCAATGGTCGATCAGATGCCCCAGTATCTGGTCGCGCGTCTGGCGGTAGGCGTTCAGCTTCACCTCGCGGCTCTCGCCCAGCCCTGTCGGGTCCATGATCGGCCAGTATTCCACCGTCAGATGATAGATCCGCGTCAGATCCAGCGCGCGGCGCTGGCTGGCGGGCGACAGGGCCACAACCAGATCGAAGGAAGACAGATGCTCGCCCCATTCCTCCAGCTCGTCGAAAGAGCGGCTGCGATGGCGCGACAGTTCCACCCCGATTTCCTGACAGACGGCGATGGCGAAACCGTCGATCTCCATATCGTTGAAGACACCGACCGACTGGACATAGGTCTCGGCACCATAGAATTTCTTCATGATCCCCTCGGCCATGGGTGATCTGACCGCGTTATGATCGCAGCAGAACAGCACCGACTGGGGCAAAGGGACTGGCACGGCGGTCAGCCTCCGAAATGCAGGACACACACCAGTGTAAACAAACGTCGTGCGGTATCGCCGTCGATCTCGGCCTTGCCTTCAAGCCGTTCCTGCAAGATCCGCGCGCCCTCGTTGTGGATGCCGCGCCGCGCCATGTCGATGGTCTCGATTTGGCTGGGCGGCATGTTCTTGACGGCGTCGAAATAGCTCTCGCAGATCGCCCAGTAATCCTTGACCACCTGCCGGAACGGGCTGAGCGACAGATGGAATTCCGCCGCCTTTTCGCCCTTTTCGGTCTGGATATCGAACACCAGCCGCTTTTCACGGATCGCCAGCCCCACACGGTAAGGTCCGGGTGGCGCGATCCGGTCGTCACGGGCGGGAAGCTCAAAGGAGTTCTCTTCCAGCAGGTCGAACATCGCGACCTTGCGTTCCTGCTCGATCTCCGGCGTGGGCGGGGGCAGGTTGGAATCATCCAGTACGATGTTGCAGATGCGTGTCATAGGCAGGGTCCTCGCGGCGCTGACACTGCCTAACGCAGGCTTTGGCGTCACACAATCCGTCTTTTGCAAAAAATGCTGCACTGCAGCATGAGCGCATCAATCAAGCGACAATCCGCTTTGGCTGCTCCGCGCCTATTCGTTCAGCCGGTTCAGGCGTGCCCGCACGCTTAGCCCGTGCGCCTGAAGGCTTTCCGAAATCGCCAGCGTTTCTGCCGCAGGGCCAATGGCGCGCAGCGACGCAGGCGTCATCTTGGCCAGCGTGGTGCGCTTGACGAAATCCATCACCGACAAACCGCTCGAGAACCTCGCCGAACGGGCCGTGGGCAGCACATGGTTCGGCCCGCCCACGTAATCGCCAATCGCCTCCGGCGTCCATGCGCCAAGGAAAATCGCGCCAGCATGGGTGATTTTCGCGGACAGGGCCTCAGGGTCGGCCACGCACAACTCCAGATGCTCCGGTGCCATCCGGTTTGACAGGGCCGCAGCCGTGTCGAGATCGGGCACCGTGATGATCGCGCCGTAATCGCGCCAGCTTGGCCCCGCAATCGCGCGCCGCTCCAGCGTCTGCAGATGGCGCTCCACCGCTGCCGCGACAGCTTTTGCCATGACAGGACTGTCGGTGATGAGGATGCTTTGCGCGCTTTCGTCATGTTCCGCCTGTGACAGCAGGTCCAGCGCGATCCAGTCGGGATCATTGTCGGCATCCGCGATCACCAGTATCTCCGATGGCCCCGCGATCATGTCGATGCCGACCTTGCCGAACACCCGCCGCTTGGCCGCCGCCACAAAGGCATTGCCCGGCCCCGTGATCTTGTCCACGGGTGCTATCGTCTCGGTGCCGTAAGCCAGCGCCGCCACCGCCTGCGCGCCACCGATCCGGTAGATCTCGTCCACCCCCGCAATCCTTGCGGCCAGCAGGACAAGCGGGTTGGCCACGCCATCCGGCGTGGGCACCACAATCGCCAGCCGCTCCACCCCTGCCACCTTGGCGGGGATAGCGTTCATCAGCACCGAGGACGGATAGGAGGCCAGCCCCCCCGGCACATAAAGCCCCGCAGCCGACACCGGCGTCCAGCGCCAGCCCAGCATCGCGCCGTCCTCATCGGTCCAGCTATGGTCCTGCGGCATCTGGCGCGCGTGGTAATCACGGATACGCGCGGCGGCCAGTTCCAGCGCCGCGCGCTCGTGATCCGGCACCTGCGCCACCAGCGCGTCGATCTCGTCCTGCGAAAAGCGCAGCGTTGCGGGCGTCAGCTCGAGCCTGTCGAACCGCGCCGTCAGTTCGATCACGGCCCTGTCGCCGCGCGCGCGTACATCCGCGATGATGCCTGCCACCACATCATCCACATCCACGCTGTCCTCGCGCTTGGCCCCCATCAGGGTGGCAAAGGCGGTTTCGAAATCAGGGTCTGTGGCATTCAGGAATACGGGCATGGTCCCTCCGGGGTCTGGAGCGGGACATAGCTTTGCGCGCCCCGTGGCTCAAGCCCTGTCAGCGCAATTCCGTGGCGCCACTTCTTCTTGCCCGAAACATCCCCGCCGGAGGCGCAGGGTCCGGCAGAAACCACCGGCCTCAGATATCGTGATCCGGCACCTTGCGCGACGGCGCGATATAGGGCCGCGTGACATCCTTCAGCGTGACTTCCAGCGCCTCGACCGTCAAACGGATCGCCCCGTCGCCGGCCAGCACCAGATGCAACGCGCCTGATGCGTCCTCACCGGGATGCCAGTCCAGCGACAGCAAGGACAGCACCAGATCGGGGTCGCGCCGGTCGATCCCGTTGGAGGCGACGCCCAGCACCTGATCGACCACCAGCAGGCTTTGCACCCGCTCGACCGGACGGTTTCGCTTGCGTGCGGCCTCCACATCCTCCCAGCGGAAGCGGTTGAGCAGCAGGCCGAAACGGCGCTCTCCGGGCCGCCATGTCATCGCGTCGTTGGGAAAAACCGCATCCTGCGTCAGGGCCGAGATGATCTTGAGATCATCGGCCTCCCACGCGCCGAGGTTCAGCGGCGTCTCGCGTCCATCCTCAAAGCGGGCATCGGTCATTGGCCCGAAATCCTCTCGATCTTTGCGCCAACGGCGCGCAGCTTCTCCTCGACCCTCTCATAGCCGCGATCCAGATGATAGACGCGGTTCACGATCGTCTCACCCTCCGCGGCAAGCCCCGCAAGGATGAGCGACACACTCGCGCGCAAATCGGTCGCCATGACGGGTGCGCCTTTCAACCGCTCGACGCCGCTGACAGTGGCTGTGCCGCCATGCACGTCGATCTTGGCCCCCATCCGCATCAGTTCGGGCGCATGCATGAAGCGGTTCTCGAAAATCTTCTCTTCCAACACCGACACACCCTCGGCGGTGCACAGCAGTGCCATCATCTGCGCCTGCAAATCGGTAGGAAAGCCGGGGAACGGCTCGGTCGTGACATCCACGGCCCGCACGCGGCCATTCTTGCGCGCGACCTTCAGCCCCAGCGCCGTCTCCTCGACGCTGATCCCGGCGGCATCCAGCTTCTCGCAGAACGCGCCCACCAGTTCGATCCGCCCGCCCAGCAGTTCCACCTCGCCACCGCAAATCGCGGGGGCCAGCATATAGGTACCCAGTTCGATCCGGTCGGTGACCACAGGATGGGTGGCCCCGTTCAGGCGGTCCACCCCCTGAATGGTGATGGTCGATGTGCCCTCGCCCTCGATCTGCGCACCCATCTTGCGCAGGCAACGCGCCAGATCGACGATCTCCGGCTCGCGCGCGGCGTTTTTCAGAACGGTCGTGCCCTTCGCCAGCGTTGCCGCCATCAGCGCGTTCTCTGTTGCCCCGACCGAGACGAAGGGGAAATCCACGATCCCGCCCTTCAGCCCACCCGGCGCCTTGGCATGGACATAGCCCTCGCGCAGATCCAGCTCCGCCCCCATCGCCTCCAGCGCCTTGAGGTGCAGATCCACGGGCCGCGCCCCGATCGCACAGCCACCCGGCAAGGACACAACCGCATGCCCGTCGCGTGCCAGCATCGGCCCCAGCACAAGGATCGAGGCGCGCATCTTGCGGACGATGTCATAGTCGGCGGTGTGGTTGTGGATATTGTGGCTCGACATCGACAGCACCTTGCCGTCCTGCATCGAGGTCACCTCGGCGCCCAGCGAGCGGAGCAGTTCCGTCATCGTGCGGATATCGGACAGGCGCGGCGCATTGGTCAGCGTCAGCGGTTCCTCAGAGAGCAAGGTAGCCGGCATCAGTGTCAGACAGGCGTTCTTGGCCCCGGCAATCGGAATCTGCCCTTTCAGCGGGCCATTGCCCGTTACGATGATGGAATCCATTGCCTGCCCTTTGCTTCGTTTCTTAGGATTAATTCACGTCTCGTCGGTGTCCCGCCCGGAGCGGTCATCGTCATCCGTCGATAACGGCTGATCCGTCCGCGCGCGGGCCTGCGCCTTGCGCTTTGCCATATTGGCCTTGAGCGCGGCTTTCAACCGCTCTTCGCGGGTCTGCGCCTTGCGGGGCGGGCTCTTGCCGGGGTTTTTCTGATCCATCCTCTCTCCCTACAGCACGCCGCAAAATGCGTCCAGATTGCGCTTGCACCCTTTGGGAATTGCCGCTAATCACCCGCCCACGGTCCGCGGCCCCAAACCGCGCACCACCGGATGCTGTGGTAGCTCAGTGGCAGAGCACTCCCTTGGTAAGGGAGAGGTCGAGAGT
>JBLRWK010000092.1:0-9181 GCA_047921295.1 Rhodobacterales bacterium | reverse complement strand
CGCATCAGCCGCGTGTCCGAGGTGCCATTGCAACCCGGCATGATCCTGTCGAACGAGCCGGGATATTACCGCGAAGGCGCCTTCGGTATCCGCATCGAGAACCTGATCGTGGTGCGCGAGGCCCCTGCCCTTGAAGGCGCCGATGACCGCGCCATGTTGAGCTTTGACACGCTGACATGGGTGCCGATCGACCGCCGCCTGATCCTGCCCGCCATGCTGACTGTCGAAGACCGTGCATGGCTGAACGGCTATCACGCTGCGTGCCTTGAGAAAATTGGCTCTCGGCTATCGGATGCGGCGCAGCTATGGTTACGCGACGCAACAGCCCCGCTCTGACACGGATCTGTCACGATGCGCGGGCATCAATAAAAAAAAGGGGGACACCATGGCCGGAGATATCAATATCCGCAAAGCGGAGGGCACTTGGGTGGTACGCGCAGGCGGCGCCGTTCTGGGCGAATCCAGCGAGGCGCTGGAACTGACCGAGGGCGATATGCCCTTCGTGATCTATTTCCCCCGTGGCGATATCGCGATGGCCTTTCTGGACCGGACCGAGCACAGCACCCATTGCCCGCACAAGGGGGATGCCAGCTATTTCTCGATCGTGACGAAAAGCACGACGCTGAAGGATGCGGCATGGTCCTATGAGGACCCCAAGCCCGACATGGCGCGGATCAAGGACCATCTGGCCTTTTACGCCTCCGATACCGTGACAGTCGAACAGGTCTGAGCGGTTGATCGCATCGGCGGCGGCGCACCGGTTGCGCCGCCGGTTTCTTGGATATTTGAGGCAAGAAGAAGCAAGCCGCTCAGCTATGTTCCTCGGCGGCTGTCGCGGCGAGCGCGCGGCTGTAGGTCTTGAGCGCATCGACATGGAAGAGCGCGCCGACGAGTTGCGGCTCTGCCCCCTTTTGGGCGGGCAGCACAACCGGCACAAAGGGCACGCCCGCGCGGTCGAACATGGGCAGCGCCGCCTCGAGCGTGGCGGTCGTCTCGACCGAGATACCATCCTCGATCATCTCCAGACAAGCGCGTTCCTCGGCCATGCCCGGATCGCCGGTTTTGCGCATGACAGCGGCGACACGGAACATCGACAGCAGGTAGGCCTGTGGCCCTGCGGCCAGATGCACCCCGCGCCGTTCCAGTTGCGTCAGAAAGAACGAGCGGTCCACCAGCCGCGAGGCCAGCGCGGTTGAGAGCGATACCGCGACCATCACGGCAATGCCGATCTGCCAGTCGCCCGTCATCTCGAACACGATCAACGTGGTCGAGATCGGCGCGCCCAGCACGGCGGCAGCCACCGCCCCCATCCCGGCCAAAGCATAGATCGTATTGGCGCCGGAAACCTCAGGGAACAGGGCGGTGGCGATCATGCCGAAAGCCAGCCCCGTCAGCGCGCCAACCATCAGCGAGGGTGAGAACACACCGCCGCCCATGCACCCGCCCATGGTGATCGCCACAGCCACTACCTTGAGGATGCAGAACACCACCGCCTCGTGCAGCAGCAACTGGCCGGTCAGGGCGGCGGATGTCGTCTCGTAGCCGACACCGATGATATGGGGAAACCAGATCGCCAGCCCGCCCAGCATCGCGCCCGACACAGCAGGGCGCAGCCAGCGCGGCAGGCCTGTGGCGGACTGGATGCGGTTGCCCACATCCTCGGCCAAAAAGATCGCGCGCATCAGGACGGTGGCAACAAGACCGCAGACCAGACCGAGGATCAGGAAGGCGGGCAACTCGCCGTAGAATTCCAGCGTGCTGACCCCCGGCAAAGTGAATTCGGTCACTCCGCCATATTCGATCCGGTTGATCACCGTGCCCGCCACGGCGGCGATGGCAATGGGCGCGAAAGCATGGACCGCGAAATGCCGCAGTACCACTTCGAGCGCGAACAGCGCGCCTGCAATCGGTGCGTTGAAACTGGCAGAAACGGCAGCGGCCACGGCGCAGCCCAGCAGATCACGCCCGGTGATGCCATCGGCGCGGATACGCTCGCTGACCCAGCTCGAAATGACGCCCGCGATATGCACGACCGGCCCCTCGCGCCCGCTGGAGCCACCCGTGGACAGGGTGATCAGCGAGGCCGCCGCCGAAGCCAGCCCCGCGCGATGCTCCACCCTGCCGTTCTGCAGCGCTGCCCCCTCGATCACATCGGCGACGGAATGCACCCGCCCGTCCTTGGTGAATTTGTGCAGGATGATCCCCACCACCAGCCCGCCCGCGATGGGCAGGCTCAGCACCCAGTACCACGGCATGGTCGAGGCAAAGCTGTGCAGCATGGCCACGTCATCGGTGCCGTAGAGAAAGGCCTGCAGCGTCTCGATTCCCTTGCGGAAGAACAGCGCCGCAAAGCCCGCCGCGATCCCGATCACGAGCGCGATCAGCCAGAACTGGAACTGGCTGGGGCCACGCTCGCGCAGCACGCGCCACGTCCGCGCCAGCCACCGCGCCGCAAGTATCCGCCATCGTTGAATCCGGATCGGGACGCGCTTTGGCATCAGCGGGGCCAAATCCGTGCATGCGCCGCTCTGGTGCTGCAAGATGGCGGCGTCGGATCAATCATGGCCATGCCCCTTCCCCGTCCTGACCGCTTGGCATAGGTTCGGCCCGACCTGATATTTCAAGAGACCCCTATGACCCGCCAGACAGCCTTTGACGATCTGACCACATTGTTAGGACAACGCGCGACGCGGTCCAAGCCCGAACTGGACCAGCATGGCCGGTCGGAGTCGCATTTTCCCGCAATGCCACCGGAGATCGTCACTTATCCCGAAAACACCGCCGAGGTGGCCGCGATTGTCCGGATCTGCGCGGCCCACAATGTGCCATTGATCGGCTACGGGGCGGGCACATCGCTGGAAGGTCAGGCGCAGGCGCCGCAGGGCGGGTGCTGTGTGGATTTCCGGCTGATGAACCGTGTGTTGCGGATCAATGCCGAGGATATGGATGTGGTCGTGCAGCCCGGCCTGACGCGTGAGGCGCTGAATGCGGAACTGCGGGCGACGGGGCTTTTCTTTCCGGTCGATCCGGGGGCGAATGCCTCGCTCGGCGGGATGGCCTCGACCCGCGCCAGCGGCACCACTGCCGTGCGTTACGGCACGATGCGCGACAATGTGCTGGGCCTCGAGGTGGTGCTGGCCGATGGCCGCATCATCCGCACCGGCACGCGGGCGCGCAAATCCGCCGCCGGTTATGACCTGACCGCGCTGTTTGTCGGGGCCGAGGGCACCTTGGGCCTGATCACCGAACTGACCCTGCGGCTTCAGGGCCAGCCGGAGGCGACGACCGCCGCGATCTGCGGTTTCGCCGATATGGCGCAAGCCGTCGGTGCCGTGACCGAGACGATCCAGATGGGCCTGCCGATGGCGCGGATCGAGTTCATGGACGCCGCCAGCGTCGCCGCTGTCAACGCATGGTCCGGCACCGAGATCCCGCTGGTGCCGCATCTAATGGTGGAGTTCCACGGCTCCGACAGCGGCGCGCGCGCGCAGGCGGAAACCTTCGGGCAGATCGTGGCGGATCATGGCGGCACCGGATTCGACTGGGCCACCCGCGCCGAGGACCGCACAAAGCTCTGGGCGATGCGGCACAATGCCTATTACGCGATCAAGGCCGCGCGCCCGGGTTCCGTGGCGCTGGTCACCGATATCTGCGTACCGATCTCGCATCTGGCCGAGGCGGTCAGCCAGACACAGGCCGATATCGCCGTCTCCGGTATCGAGGGGCCGATTCTGGGCCATGTCGGCGACGGCAATTTCCACGCCATCCTGCTCTATGACGACCAGAACCCCGCCGAGGTCACCACGGCCAAGGCTCTGTCGCACCGCATGGTGACACGCGCGCTGGAGATGGGCGGCACAGCTACCGGAGAGCATGGCATCGGGCTGGGCAAACTGGACTATATGCAGGCCGAACATGGCGCGGGCTGGGATGTGATGCAGAGCCTCAAAGCAGCGCTGGACTCTGCCAATATCATGAACCCCGGCAAGATGCTGCGGCAGGGCTAGAGCAGGACGCCTGTTTCTTCTTGCCTCAAATATCCGAATCCTGACCGCGCCTGTAATCCTGCGGGATCAGTCCACGCCCGCGAGCAGCGCCCGCGCGGCGCCACGCGCCTCGTCCGTGATGGTATCGCCCGCGACCATGCGTGCGATCTCATCGATGCGCGCGGCAGGGTCCAGCGGCACCACGGTCGTGGTCGTCATCTCGTCCTGCACGCGTTTCTCCACGCGCCAGTGATGCGCGCCAAGCGCAGCCACCTGCGGCGAATGTGTCACCACCAGCACCTGACCGCCTTGCGCCAGTGCTGCCAGCCTGCGACCGACCGCATCCGCTGTTGCACCGCCGACACCGCGGTCGATCTCGTCGAAGATCATCGTCACCCCCGCCGCGCTGTCACTGAGGCAGACCTTGAGCGCCAGCAAAAAGCGGCTGAGTTCCCCGCCCGAGGCGATCCGTGCTAAAGGCCCCGCAGGCGCGCCGGGGTTGGTGGCGACGCTGAATGTCACCGCATCGCGCCCCTCCGGGCCGGGCTCGGCTGTGGCGATCTCGGTGCGGAAAACGGCACGCTCCATCTTCAGCGGGGCCAGTTCCGCCGTCACGGCGGCGTCAAGCCGTCCTGCCGCCTCCTGCCGCGCTGCGGTCAGGGCAGAGGCGGCTGTGTCGAATGCAGCCTCGGCTTCGGCCAGTTCGGTCTTGAGGGCGCGCAGATCAGCATCGCCACGATCCAGCGCCGTCAGACGATCGCGCAGGCCGGTGGCGAAGGTACCCAGATCATCGGCCAGAACGCCGTGTTTGCGGGCCAATGCGCGGATCGCAAACAGCCGTTCCTCGGCCTCTTCCAGTTCCTGCGGGTTGAAGCTCATCACCTCCTGCGCGCGCTCAAGCCCCTGCGTGGCATCGGCCAACTCGTTCAGGGCGCGGCCCAGTGCCTCCAACGTCGCATCCAGCATCCCCTCCGCTTGATCCGCGACACCGTCCAGCCAGCGCAGGGCATCGCTCATCGAGCCTTCGGCCCCCTGCAATCCCAGAGCCGCATAGGCGCGCGCCATATCCTCGCGCGTGCGCTCGGCCCCCTGCATCAGGCGGCGGCGGGCATCGAGTTCGGCTTCCTCGCCGGGTTGCGGGTCCAGCCCGTCAAGCTCGGCGACGGCATGGCGCAGGAAATCCTCCTCGGCGCGCACGGCTTGCAGCGCGGCTTCCGCCTCGGCCAGTTTGCGCGCCAGACGGCTGCGGGCGCGCCATGTCTCGCGCACGCTGTCCATCAAGGGGGCAAGCCCTGCAAAGCTATCCAGCAGGGCGCGGTGACCCTTGGGATCCAGCAGGCCGCGATCATCATGCTGGCCGTGCAATTCCACCAGCCTTTCGGACAAGGCGCGCAACACCTCGCCAGAGCAGCGCCGGTCATTGATCCAAGAGGTCTTGCGCCCGTCGCGGGTGTTGATGCGGCGCAGGATCAGTTCCGGTCCGGCTGGCAGGCCCGCCTCTTCCAGCACGGCATGGGCGGGATGCCCCTGCGGCAGATCGAACACGGCAACAACCTCGCCCTGATCGGCCCCTTGCCGCACCAGTTCGGCGCGGCCCCGCCAGCCCAGCACAAAGCCCAGACTGTCGAGCAGGATCGACTTACCGGCGCCGGTCTCGCCGGTCAGCACGTTAAGGCCCGGCTGGAAGGCAAGCTCCAGCCGGTCAATGATCAGCATGTCGCGGATTTCAAGCGCGCGCAGCATATCCGGACAGTCTCCGTCTCATGCCTGACACATCATCAAGCCGCATCCGGCGGGTTTGGCTCACAGCCATTGTCCCCGGATGGTCTGCCGGTAAATTTGCGCCAGCCAGCTGTCGCCTGCCGCTTCCAGTTCCAGCCCGCGCCCTGTCAGCAGCTTGAAGCTGTCGGCATACCACGTGGTGGAGCGGAAGTTGTGGCCAAGGATCGCGCCTGCGGTCTGCGCCTCTTGCGTCAGACCCAGCGAGAGATAGGCCTCCACCAGACGGTGCAACGCCTCGGCGGTGTGGCTTGTGGTCTGGAAGTCCTGCACCACGACGCGGAAACGGTTCACCGCCGCCGTATGGTGGTTGCGCCGCAGATAATAGCGCCCGATTTCCATTTCCTTGCCAGCCAGATGATCGAAGGCCAGATCGAATTTCAACACAGCCGATGTGGCATAGTCACTGTCTGGATAGACCTCGATCACGGTCCGCAAGGCTTGCAGCGCCTGGAAGGTCAGGCCCTGATCGCGGCCGACGTCGTCGATCTGGTCATAATAGGACAAAGCCAGCAGATATTGTGCATAGGCCGCATCATCATCGGCGGGATAGAAATCGAGGAAACGCTGCGCCGCCGCGCGGCTGTTCTCGAAATCCCGCGCACGGTGATACGAGAAGGCCTGCATGATCAGACCGCGCTTGGCCCATTCGGAATAGGGATAGAGCCGTTCGATTTCGGAGAAATAGAACGCCGCCGTATCCGGTTGGCTACGCTCCATCTCGAATTCACCACGCTCGAAGATCTGTTCTGCCGTGAATCCTTCGAGGGGAATAGAACCGCGCCCTGCACGTTCCGCTTCGCCGCCGCACCCAGCCAGCAAAACAGCCAGTAGAATGCCACCGATCACCTTTGCCCGGGACCCGCCTGTCATGCTCGCTCTCACCCTTGTCTGGTCAATTCCGCAGGACTAACCCCTGCTGTTCCAACGGTCCTAGCACAGAAAATTCCGGTGCAAAACGCCTTTGGCGCAAATACTGGATCAGATGTTGCAGGGCGACGGCGGCAGTGTGCTTATGCCACGGCGGGAATCTCGTCCATATGCACATCGACACCGGGCAAACGCGCCGTCATCGCGGGGTCGCACACGACCATCTCATAGGCGGAGGGGCGCGCAAAAAGTGCGTGCAGCAGGTCGTTTGTCAACGCATGGCCCGCGCGGTGGCCGGTATAGGCCCCCAAAAGCGGCGCACCTGCCAGATAGAGATCACCCAGCGCGTCCAGCATCTTGTGGCGCACAGCCTCGTCACGATGACGCAGGCCGCCGGGCGACAGGATACGGTCGCCATCCACCACAACAGCGTTCTCCAAGGTGCCGCCAAGGGCCAAACCTTTGGCGCGCATCGCATCGACATCGGACTGGCGACAGAAAGTGCGGCTGTCGCACAATTCGCGCACGAATGTGCCGTTCGACATGGTCAGCGTCTTCGACTGGGTGCCGATGGCGGAATCGGGAAACTTGATTGTGAAATCAATGGACAACCGATCAGACGGGGCAAGCCGCGCCCATGCCTCGCCACGCCGCACCTCGACAGGTTCCAACACGCGGATCGCGCGGATCGGAGCGGCCTGACGGCGCAGCCCACGCGACATGATCCCACGCACAAAGACGGCAGCACTGCCATCGAGGATCGGCACTTCGGGGCCATCCAACTCGATCAGCGCGTTATGCACACCACATCCTGCCAAAGCGGCCATCACATGCTCCACCGTCGAGACGGTGACGCCCGAGGCATTCTCCAGCAAGGTGCAAAGCGGCGATTGATGCACGGAATCCCAGCGAGCCGGAATCATCGCGTCACCGAAACGGATATCGGTGCGGCGAAACCAGATGCCATGTTCTGCGGCTGCGGGACGGATCACCATCTGCACGGGCTTGCCCGAATGCAGACCAACGCCTGTAAAGCGTAGCGGTGATTTCAATGTATGCTGCACGTCATGCCTCGCCCTGGTTTTCCGCGGTGTCATCCCGCACTGCAAAGAAGATAGGGATGTGACGCATTCGTAACAATTCAATCTTTGTAACGGTCTGAAACAATGACCCCCACGCGTGCGCGATTAATTGCCGCGCTGCAGCGCAAACGCTACCAACCCTTTGCCTTCAAAGAAAAAGACCGCCCCGAGGCGGTCCCTTCCAAACGTTTGCGTGATGCGCCGGTTCGGCGGATCAATTGGCCTGACGGCGCAGGAAAGCCGGGATTTCAATCCGTTCCTGATCCGGATCGGGCGCTTCCGACGGGTTGCTGCGCGCTTGCTGGGCATAGCCCTGCTGCGGTGCCTGACCGCGCACGGGCGGCTGCTGGCGCTGCGGTTGCGGCGCGGCACGCTCTTGTCCCTCGGCGGCCTGACCGGTCATGCGGTTGATCAGCGAGTTGATGCCGAAACGCGGGCGTTGCTCGGGCTCCGGTGCTTGCTGCGGGATCTGACGGTGCTGTGCGGCCTGCGGTGCTGCCTTGCTCACGGCCTGCTGCAGACGCGCCATGGCTTCGGGCGACGGCGTACCGGGAGCAGGTGCGCGGGGAGCGACGTAGTTATGCGCGTCGTCCTCGAATTCGTCATGCACCGGCTGGAACTGGGCCACGCGGGGCTGATAAGCGGGCGGCGGCAGCGCGTCGTCATGCTGCGTGTGCTGGTCGTTGTAACGGTTGCGCTGCGGGGCTGCGGCAGGCTGCTGCTCTTCCAGATCCTCGAAGAAGGTCGGCTCCGGTGCGCGTTGCTGCGCGGGGCGCTGCTGTGCGGCTGCGGGCTGATGCGTCTGGGCAGGTGCCGGTGCTGCGGCCCGCACAGGTGCGGGGGCCGGCGCAGGGGCCATGGCTGCAGCGGCAGGGCGGTGCTCTTCCGGCGCGCGATCCTCCGCGGAAACGGTCTGCGTCAGCGGCTGCGCCATACCACGGCGGGGCCGCGGGATCTCGGTATTCACCTCGACCGCGTCGATGCCGGTGGCCACAACGCTCACACGCATCATGCCTTCCATCTCGGAATCCATTGTCGAGCCAACGATGATATTCGCGTCGGCATCCACTTCCTCGCGGATACGGTTTGCCGCCTCGTCCAGTTCGAACAGCGTCAGATCGTGACCGCCGGTGATGTTGATCAGCACGCCCTTGGCACCGCGCAGGCTGATTTCGTCCAGCAGCGGGTTGGCGATGGCTTTCTCGGCGGCCTGAATCGCGCGATCCTCGCCCGATGCCTCGCCGGTGCCCATCATCGCCTTGCCCATCTCGTCCATCACGGCACGGACATCGGCAAAGTCGAGGTTGATCAGGCCCGGACGGACCATCAGATCGGTCACACCCTTGACGCCCTGATAGAGCACGTCATCCGCCATCGAGAAGGCTTCGGTGAAGGTGGTTTTTTCATTTGCCAGACGGAACAGGTTCTGGTTCGGAATGATGATCAGCGTATCGACCATCTTTT
>JBLRWK010000091.1:0-9297 GCA_047921295.1 Rhodobacterales bacterium | reverse complement strand
CGGCGCCTCGACGCGGCCCATCCGCACGAAAACCGATTTCACCTGACTGTAATGCTCGATGGCCGCCTTGGCGTTCTCGCGCCCGACGCCTGACATCTTGACCCCGCCGAACGGCACTTCGACAGGCGCATCGTTATAGGTGTTGATGTAGCAGGTGCCCGCCTCCATCCGGCCGACCACGCGATGCGCGCGGGCCAGATCACGGGTGAAGACGCCCGCCGAGAGCCCGAATTCCGTGTCATTGGCGCGGGTTATCACTTCATCCTCATCTTCGAACTCCAGCACGCACATCACGGGGCCGAAAATCTCCTCGCGCGCGATGGCCATGTTGTCGGTCACATCGGCAAAGACCGCAGGGGTGATCCAGAACCCGTCCTTGTCCAGCCGCGTCCCGCCGCAAACCAGTGTCGCGCCCTCTTCTTGGCCTTTGGCGATGTAACGCTCCACGATGCCGAGTTGCGCCTCGGATACGATCGGGCCGAAATTCGTGGCCTCATCCAGCGGATCACCGATCACCGCATCCGCCAACCGCTCGGACAGGCGCTTCAGAAACGCTTCGCGGATGCCTTTTTGCACGAAAACCCGCGTTCCGTTGGAACAGACCTGCCCTGAAGAATAAAAGTTGCCAAGGATCGCACCGCCAACCGCATCCTCTAGATCGGCATCGTCAAAGATGATCAGGGGCGATTTGCCGCCCAGTTCCATCGTCACATGTTTCAGCCCGGCCGCCGCCGCCGCATAGACCTTCTTGCCCGTCGGCACCGATCCGGTCAGCGAGACCTTGTCGACGCGCGCATCCTCCACCAAGGCACCGCCCACGGCACCGCGCCCCTGAATGACGTTGTAAAGCCCCGCGGGCAGCCCCGCCTCATGCAGGATTTCGGCCACTTTCAACGCGCAAAGCGGCGTCACTTCGGAGGGTTTGAAAATCATCGCATTGCCGCAGGCGAGCGCCGGCGCGCCTTTCCAGCAAGCGATTTGCGTCGGGTAGTTCCACGCGCCGATGCCGACGCACAGGCCAAGCGCCTCGCGCATCGTATAGGCCCAGTTCTCGCCGAGCGGGATATGCTCGCCCGTCAGGCTGGCGGCCAGACCGCCGAAATATTCCAGCGCATCCGCGCCGCTGGTGGCATCGACATAGAGCGTCTCGGACAGGGGCTTGCCGGTGTCATGGCTCTCCAGAATACTGAGTGCACGGTTGCGTTCGCGCATGATATCGGCGGCGCGGCGCAGGATGCGGCCCCGCTGCACGCCCTGTAGCGCCGCCCATGCCTTTTGCGCCGCCCGCGCGCTGGTAATCGCCTCCTCGATCACGGCAGGCGTGGCCTCGTGCACCTGTGCGATCACCTTGCCGGTGGCGGGATAGATCACTTCGATCGGCGCGCCCGCCGTATCTTCGACGTAACGACCGTTCACAAAATGGCTGGCGGTGGGCTGTGTGGCATAGGGGGTCATTTTGAGTATTTCCGGAACAGTGAAAGGGCAAGGTCGGGCAGGATCGCGGGCGGGGTTATTCGCCGCGCGGGAAACGTTTGTTCTCTTCGAGAACATTCAGGTCCATGTGGTTGCGCATGTAGCGTTCGGAGGCTTTTTGCAGCGGCTGGAAATCCCACGGGAAATAACCGCCCTCGCGCAGGGCCTCGTAGACGACCCAGCGGCGGGCCTGACTTTCGCGCACCTCCGCATCGAAACGCGGCAGGTTCCAGCGGGCCTCCGCCTTGGCGCGCAAGATCTCCAGCGTGTCCCGATGCGCCGGATCGGTGGCGAGGTTGGTCAGTTCCTGCGGGTCGCTTTCCAGATCGAACAACATCTCGGGATCAAGTTCGCAGCGGATATATTTCCACCGCCCGTCGCGCAGGCAGACCAGCGGCGCGTCCGATGCCTCGGCGGCATATTCCATCGCCACAGGGCTGGTGCGATCAAAGCCCTGCCCCAGCGGGACAAGGCTTTCGCCGGTCGTCCAAGGCATCACCTCGTCCATCGAGACAGCGGCCAGATCGCACAGCGTGGGGCAGATATCGATCGTGCTGACAGGCGTGTCGATCCGGCCTGCCGTCATGCCGGGGGCCGCGATCATCAAAGGCACGCGGGCGGACCCCTCGTAAAAGCACATCTTGTACCACAGGCCCCGCTCGCCCAGCATGTCGCCATGATCGCTGACGAACACCACGACGGCCTCTTGCCGTGTGGCCTCCAACGTGGCGAAAATCTCGCCGATCTTGTCGTCGAGATAGGAGATATTGGCGAAATAGGCGCGCCGCGCGCGAGCCACCATTTCCGGTGTCAGGTCATAGGATCGCCAGTCATTGGCATCAAAAATACGTTTGGAATGTGAGTCTTGATCCGCGTAAGGGATCGGCGCGACCTCAGGCATCAGATGAGCGCAATCCTCATACAGGTCCCAGTATTTGCGCCGCGCCACGTAAGGGTCATGCGGATGGGTGAAGCTGACCGTCAGGCACCATGGCCGCGCATCGGCCCCGCGCGCCAGATCGTAGATCTTCTGCACCGCCTGATGGGCGACATCGTCGTCATATTCCATCTGGTTGGAAATCTCGGCGACGCCCGCACCGGTGACAGACCCCATATTATGATACCACCAGTCGATCCGCTCGCCGGGTTTACGGTAATCCGGCGTCCAGCCGAAATCGGCGGGGTAGATATCAGTGGTCAGCCGTTCTTCGAACCCGTGCAACTGGTCCGGCCCCACAAAATGCATCTTGCCCGACAGGCATGTGTAATAGCCCGCGCGGCGCAAATGATGGGCATAGGTCGGAATGCTGGAGGCGAATTCCGCCGCATTGTCATAGACCCGCGTCGCACTGGGCAACTGGCCGGACATGAAACTCGCCCGCCCCGGCGCACAGAGCGGCGAGGCTGTATAGGCATTGGGAAACCGGGTGGACCGCGCCGCCAGCGCCTTGAGATTGGGGGCATGCAGCCAGTCGGCGGGACCATCGGGGAACAGCGTGCCATTCAACTGGTCGACCATCACGATCAGGATATTGGGCTGTGCGCGATCGTCTTTCATGTCGTTCCCTTTTGCAGTTCCAGTGTCAGACAGCCCATCACCGTGGCGACCGCGGCCGCCTCGTCGGGCTGGCCCTGCCCGTTCTTGAGGCCCAGCGTCTGGCGCAGATAGACACCATCGATCAGCGCCGCGATCCGGTCTGCCACCTCAGTGGCCCGCGCGCCCACCAGCGGGCGCAGATCATAGGTCAGGTTCGAGCGCAGCCGCCCCTGATAGACAGCCAGCAGGCGGCGCGCATCGTCCGAGGCCTGCGCCAGCACGTAGAAGTTCAGCCATGCCGCCACGACCTCGCGGCGAAAGTTGCTGCTGGCGAAACTGGCGCGCACGATAGCCTCGAGCCGTTGCTCCGGCCCTTTCGCCATCGCCAGCGCCCCGCGCACGCCAGCGGCATAGACGGTCAGCGTGTGACGCATGGCGGCGAGAAAGATCTGCTCCTTCCCGCCAAAGTAATGATGCGCCAGCGCCGAGGACATGCCCGCCCGCCGCGCGATCTGCGCCACGGTAACGTCGAGCGTCCCGCTGGAGCCGATCTCGGCAATTGTCGCTTCCACCAAAGCGGCGCGGCGTATAGGCTCCATCCCGAGCTTGGGCATGGTTTTCTCCAATAAACTTGCACCGGGACGCTAAATGATTTTTTATTGACTCGTCAATCAATAACGCATCAAAACACGACAAGGAGACTGCGATGACCCTGAAAACTGCTCTCATGGCCCCGATGACGGCTCTGGCCCTGCTGGCGGCCTCGCCTGCCTTCGCGCAATGCGAAAAGGTCACCTTCTCGGATGTCGGCTGGACCGATATCACCGCCACCACCGCCGCCACATCGGTCGTGCTGGAAGCCATCGGCTATGATACCGAGACCAAGATCCTGTCGGTGCCGGTCACCTATATCTCGCTGTCGCGCGGCGATATCGACGTGTTTCTGGGCAACTGGATGCCCACGATGGAGGCCGATATCGCGCCCTACCGCGAGGATGGCTCGGTCGAGACGATCCGCACCAACCTGACCGGCGCGAAATACACCCTCGCCGTGAACCGCGCCGCCGCCGATCTGGGGATCGGCAGCTTCGAGGATATCGCCACCCATGCCGATGCGCTCGGCAGCCGGATCTACGGTATCGAGGCGGGCAATGACGGCAACCGCCTGATCCTCGACATGATCGAGGCTGATGCGTTCGGCCTGTCCGGCTTCACCGTGGCCGAAAGCTCGGAACAGGGGATGCTCGCACAGGTGACGCGCGCAGACCGGCGCGGCGAGCCGATCGTGTTTCTGGGCTGGGAGCCGCATCCGATGAACGCGAATTTCGACATGACCTATCTGGAAGGCGGCGATGACTGGTTCGGCCCCGATCTGGGTGGTGCCGAGGTCCGCACCAATACCCGCGCGGGCTTTGCGGAGGAATGCCCCAATTTGGGCGCGTTCTTCGGCAATCTGGAATTCACGCTCGAGATGGAAAACGAGATCATGGGCGCGATCCTGAACGACAACACCGATCCGGCTGCCGCCGCCACCGCATGGCTGAGCGACAATCCCGCGGTGCTCGACAGCTGGCTCGACGGCGTCACCACCCGCGATGGCGAGGAAGCCCTGCCCGCCGCCCGCGCCGCACTCGGCCTCTAAGCGGGCCTGCAAGCGGTTCGCCCGCATGTTATTCCCGTTTCCGGCTGTCGCCGGGGGCGGGCAGCCCGACACAGAGCGGGAACAGCTTCGGACACGTTAGGGACAGATTGCCATGAACTGGCTGACCGACACGAAAATTCCCGTCGGGCTCTATGCCGACCGCGCGTTCACATGGCTCGAAATCAACGCCGCCTTTTTCTTCGACGGGGTGTCCGACGGGCTGGAATCGCTGATCGCCGGTATCCTGTGGGTGCTGCAAAGCCCGCATCCACTGATCGTGATCGCGGCTTTCGTGGCGCTGACGGTGCTGGTGCAGCGCAGTTGGAAACCCGCTGTCATCGTGGGGCTGGGGTTCCTGTTCATCGTGAATCAGGGCTACTGGATCCAGACAACCCAGTCGCTGACCCTTGTGCTGGCGGCCTGCGTGGTCTGCATGGGCGTGGGCGTGCCCATCGGCATCGCCGCAGCCCACCGTCCCCGCCTTTACCGCAGCCTGCGCCCCGTGCTGGACCTGATGCAGACCCTGCCGACCTTTGTCTATCTCATTCCGGCGATTGTGTTTTTCGGCATCGGCATGGTGCCCGGCCTGATTGCCACGGTGATCTTCGTGCTGCCCGCGCCGATCCGCCTGACCCATCTGGGCATCACCGCCACGCCCACGGCGCTGCTTGAGGCGGCACAGGCCTTTGGCGCCACCCCGCGCCAGACCCTGCTCAAGGTGGAGTTGCCCTACGCGCTGCCGCAGATCATGGCGGGGCTGAACCAGACCATTATGCTGTCGCTGTCGATGGTGGTGATCGCCGCACTTGTGGGGGCGGACGGGCTGGGCGTGCCGGTCTTGCAGGCGCTCAACCGCGTCAATCCGGCTTTGGGCTTTGAATCCGGTCTGGTCATCGTGGTGCTGGCCATCCTGCTGGACCGGATGCTGAGGATCGATCGGAAATGAGCGCGGCTGTCAGCTTCCACAATGTCTCGATCGTGTTCGGCGACAAACCCGCCTCCGCCCTGCCCCTGATGGATCAGGGGATGAGCCGTCCCGAGGTGCAGCAAGCCTGCGGGCAGGTGCTGGGTGTGCATGATTGTACGCTCTCGGTCAACGAAGGGGACATCCTCGTGCTGATGGGCCTGTCCGGCTCGGGCAAATCCACGCTACTGCGCGCGGTCAACGGGCTCAACCCGGTGGTGCGCGGCCATGTCGAGGTAGCCACCGACACGGGCATGGTCGATGTGACCCATGCCAAGGGGGCCGCCCTGCGCCGCCTGCGGCAGAACAACGTGGCGATGGTCTTCCAGCAATTCGGCTTGCTGCCATGGCGGAGCGTGCAGGAGAATGTCGGTCTGGGGCTGGAACTGGCGGGGGTGCCACGGGCCGAGCGGGCGCGACGCACCGCAGAGCAGTTGGAACTGGTCGGCCTGTCCGACTGGGCCACCCGCCGTGTCGGCGATCTGTCGGGCGGCATGCAGCAACGCGTGGGGCTGGCCCGCGCCTTTGCCACAGATGCGCCGATCCTGCTGATGGACGAGCCTTTCTCGGCCCTCGATCCGCTGATCCGCACGCGGTTGCAGGACGAGTTGCTCGACCTGCAGGCACGGCTGAAACGCACGATCATCTTCGTCAGCCACGATCTCGACGAGGCCTTCAAGATCGGCAACCATATCGCGATCATGGAGGGCGGGCGCATCGTCCAGAACGGCACGCCGCAGGAGATTTTCACCAATCCGTCCACCGATTATGTCGCGGAATTCGTGGCGCATATGAACCCGCTGGGCGTGCTGCGCGCCGAAGATGTGATGCAACCGCTGCATGCAGGCGAAGGGGGCACGGCGATTGCCGCCCATGCGCCGCTTCACGCTGTCATGCAGGCGTTGCAAGCGCAGGGGGCCGCCGTGCTGATCGTGCGGGACGCGGCGGACCGACCGCTGGGCCGGATCACCAACAGCGATGTGCTAGCAGGTTTGCTGCATCCGCGCGGTGCTACGGCGCGGGCGGATTGAACGGCGCGGGCGATCTTTGGATATTTGAGGCAAGAAGAAACGCAGGGGCGGGTGACGGCCTCACACCTTTGTTGCGGGCGCAGGCGGCGTGCGTAGATTGCGCTTCAGTACCGCTTCGCGCCATGTGATGAAGGTGACGGAGCCAAGGATCACAAACCCGCCGACGATCACCCAGATATCGAGCCCCTCGTCAAAGAACAGCGCGCCCAGCGCCACCGCCCAGACCAGTTGTAGAAAACTGACCGGCTGGGTGACAGTGACCGGGGCCGCCGCAAAGGCCAATGTCATCGTATAATGCCCCGCCGTCGCCAGCAGCGCCACAAGGGTCAGGACGAGCAATGCCTCCCCGCTGGGCGTGACCCAGACGACCAGCGCCATCGGGGCCAGACCGATGGTCACCCAGAGCGAGAGCATCCCCACGACGATGGCAGCATTCGTCTCGTCGGTGAGCATCTTGGCGAGGATATAGGACGCGCCGAACACCAGCGCCGCCCCCAGCATGGCCAGATGGCCGGGGCCGATCTCGCGAAAGCCGGGCCGCAGGATGATCAGCGCGCCGGCAAGCCCCATGATCACGGCAATGACACGACGCGCGGCCAGCCTCTCGCCCAGAAACAGCGCCGCACCCAGCGTGACATAGATCGGCGCGAGATAGTTCATCGCCGTGACATCGGCGATGGGAATGCGCGCCATCGCATAGAACCACAGTGCCACCCCGATGGCATGGGCCAGCCCGCGCAGCGTGAACAACTGCCATTGGCGGCGCGACAGGCGCGTTGCCAGCATCGGGCGGAGCAGCGGGATCAGGAAGACAAAGCCGATGGCGTATCGCAAAAACGCCGCCTCGGCTGCGGGGATTGTCGGCCCCAGATATTTCACGAGAGCCGTGACCCCTACAAACAGCAGGCCGGTCACCACCATCCAGAAAACGCCCAGCACCGGACGCGCTGGTTTTTGGTCGATATGCATCCGGGCATGAAGTCATGAAGCTTGGGGAGCCGCAAGGGCCGGACACCGGATAGTGGCGCTTTTTTACGCCACCATCGCGCCGCGGATCAGGCTGAACGCGATGGCCCACATCAACAACCCTACGGCGATATCCAGCACACGCCATGCTTGTGGGCGGGCGAACAGCGGTGCCAACCTGCGCGCGCCGTAACCCAGCGTGAAGAAGAACACGAAACTCGCGCTCATCGCCCCCATGGCAAAGCCGAGCCGGTCCTCGTATTGCGCGGCTACAGCCCCCAGCAGCACGACCGTATCCAGATAGACATGCGGGTTGAGCCATGTCAGCGCCAGACAGGTCGCCAGCACCGGCCCCAAAGCCTCGGCCCCCTGCCCCGCCACCGCTAGCACGGCCCCACCACGCCACGCCGACACAAAGGCCCGCGCGCCGTAGGCCAGCAAAAACACCGCCCCGCCCCAGCGCATCACCGGCTCGACCCAAGGCGCAGCCTCGGCCAGACGGCCAAACCCGGCCACCCCGGCCCCAATCAGGATCGCATCGCTGAGCGCGCAGGTCAGGCAGACCGCGAAGACATGGCTGCGCCGTATGCCTTGTCGCAGCACAAAAGCGTTCTGCGCCCCGATCGCCATGATCAACGAAAGGCCAAGCGCGAATCCGGCACCGAATGTCTGCATCTGAACCCTGCTTCACCTTGCACAAATATTCCGGGGGAGTCCGCAGGACGGGGGCAGCGCCCCCCTCTACCCAGCCGCCGCAGTAATACCGATTACAGCTGGCCCATCACTTCGTCACTCGCCTCGAAATTGGTGGTGACGCGCTGCACATCGTCGTCATCCTCCAGCGCATCGACCAGCTTCATCAGCTTGGTCATGTTGTCCAGATCCATCTCGGTGGTCGTGGTGGGTTTCCACACCAGCTTGGTGCTGTCGCTTTCGCCCAGCACCGCCTCCAGCGCTGTCGCCACCTCGTTGAGGTCGGTATCGGCGCACCAGATCACATGCCCTTCCTCGCCGCTTTCGACATCCTCGGCCCCGGCCTCGATCGCGGCCATCAGCACGGTATCGGCATCGCCCACGGCTGCGGGATAGGTGATCTCGCCCTTGCGGTCGAACATGAAGGCCACCGATCCGGTCTCGCCCAGATTGCCGCCGTTCTTGGTGAAGGTCGAGCGCACGTTGGACGCGGTGCGGTTGCGGTTGTCGGTCATCGCCTCGACGATGATCGCCACGCCATTGGGGCCGTAACCTTCGTAGCGGATTTCCTCGTAATTGTCGCCCTCACCGCCGACGGCTTTCTTGATGGCGCGCTCGATCACATCCTTGGGGCAGGATTGCGATTTCGCTTCCTTCACCGCCAGCCGCAGGCGCGGGTTTTTCTCGGGATCGGGGTCGCCCATCTTGGCGGCCACGGTAATTTCCTTGGACATTTTCGAGAAAAGCTTGGCCCGGACCGAATCCTGTCGGTTCTTGCGATGCTGGATATTTGCCCATTTTGAATGGCCGGCCATATGTGCCTCCGTGTCCTGCAATGTCTGCCTGTTCTGAAGTCAGGGTCTCTATATGCCAGCAGGCGGGCGGGCCGCAAGGCCAGTAACCACCCGCTCGCAGCACCCACCCGCCATGCAGACCTAGCAGGTTGCTGAAATAGTCCCGCCTCGACAGCGGTTTGAGAACATGATTCACC
>JBLRWK010000090.1:0-9565 GCA_047921295.1 Rhodobacterales bacterium | reverse complement strand
CACGGGCATGACCAACAGATGCTCCAGCGTGCCGTGGTCGCGCTCGCGGATCAGGGCAGCCCCTGAAAGGATGATCGACAGCATGGTGACCGCACTGATGAGCGCTACCATCGCCCCGAACCACGCTGGATCAAGTGCAGGGTTGAAACGGGCGCGCAGGGCAAGGTCGACAGGCGTTGCAGGCTGGACCGCGTCGCGCGCGATCCACCCCGTTACCTCCTGGTTGATCATAGCCTCGATGTGGCCTGCACCGGTGAAGGCCTGAGTGATGCGTGTGGCATCGACATTCAGCTGCATCTCGGGTCGGTTCCCGGCCAGCAGGTCGCGCTGGAAGTTGGGCGGGATCACGAGGGAGAACGTGTCGATGCCGGCGTCCATCCGGGCATCCATTTCCGCGATATCGATTTGCGCGGGAAGTACGAAATACGGCGGCAGGAACGCGTCGGCCATGCGGCGCGAGAGCGGCGACGCGTCCTCGTCCACGATGCCGATCGTGGCGCGGTGCAGCCCCTCGGGGATGGCCGTCGCGCTGACATAGATGTCAAGCGTGAAGGCATAGGCAACCAGAACCATCAGAAGCGGATCACGCAGCAACCCGCGAAGTTCCTTCAACGAGAGTTGGAGAACATGCTTCACGCGCATCGGCTATTTCTCCTGTTTGCGCACGAAGATGGTACCCAGCACCACCAGCACGGGCACAAGTGCAAGCATCGGCAGGAAGGATCCGGTCAGATCACCGAAACTCAGGGCCTTGGCAAACGCCCCGCGCGAGATGGTGACGAAATGGCTGGTGGGATAGACTTCGCCGATCACCCGGCCCATGCCGTCCAGTGAAGATACCGGATCAATGATGCCGCCATACTGTATGGCCGGGATAAGCGTCACCAGTGCGGTGAAGAACAAGGCCGTGACCTGACTTTTGGTAAAGGCAGAAATCAGCAGGCCCAGCCCGGTGGCCAGCACGACATATACAAGCGCCCCCACCGAAAGTGCCAGCAGGCTGCCCTTGAGCGGGACCCCGAAAACCACCACCGCCAGGGCCAGCAGCAGAAGGAAGTTCAGAAAACCCAGCACGACATAAGGCACCTGTTTGCCCAGCAGGAATTCCAGCCGCCGTGCCGGGGTGACATAGAGGTTGACGATCGAACCCGTTTCCTTCTCTCGGGCCACGGACAGGACGGCCAGCGTTGCCGGGATCAGCATCAGCAACAGCGGAATCACCGCTGGCACGATGGCGGCCAGACTTTGAACATCGGGGTTGTAGCGGTAACGCACCTCAAGCGTGAAGTTTCCTGCTACAGCGTCATTGCCAAACGCCTGCCGCACCTGTTCGGTCAGCCAGTGAAAATGCATGCCCTCGACATATCCGCGCACCGTATCGGCGCGCATCGGCATGGCACCGTCAAACCATGCGCCAATGGCGACGGAGCGGTCGCGTTCGAGATCGGCGGCAAAGCCCGGGGGAATTTCCAGCGCCAGGCTGATCTCGTCCGCCCGCATCCGTTGATCCAGATCGACATGGTCTATGAGCGGCGGTTCCTCGTCGAAGTAACGCGATCCGGAAAGGTCGTTGACATAGGACCGGCTGGTGACCGTCTGGTCAAAGTCAAGCACAGCGAATTTGATATTGTTGACATCAAGCGAAATGCCATAGCCGGGCACGATCATCAGTATCACGCTGCCGAAGCTGGCAAGCGTCAGGCGGATCGGATCGCGGCGCAGCTCGAGCGACTCGCGCCAGGAAAAGCTCAGCAGGCGCGCCAGGCTGAACCTAGCGCGCGGTCGCCCTGTTGCCGTGGCTGGGTCGGCGGCGACGCGCTTGCGGGTCACAGGCGCTGTGTTCGCGCCTTGCGCGCGTTTCAGGTGATGGACAAAGGCATCGTCCAGCGTCTCTGCGGCGGACCCCTTCCGGATCGCTTCGGGTGTGTCACTGACAAGTACACGACCTTCGTGCATCAGCGAAATCCGGTCGCAGCGCGCGGCCTCGGCCATGTAGTGGGTGGATATAAAGATCGTTACGCCGTCTATTCGGGACAAATCGATCAGTGATTGCCAGAAGATATCGCGCGCGACCGGGTCCACCCCCGAGGTCGGCTCGTCCAAGATCAGGATTTCGGGGCGGTGGATCAGTGCAACGGCCAGCGACAGGCGCTGACGAATTCCAAGTGGCAAGCGCAGGGGCAGGCTGTCGAGCACCTCTTCAAGATCAAACCGACGCGCAAGTTCCGCGATCCGCGGGTTGATCTCGGCGGGCGCCATGTCGAAAAGCCGCGCGTGCAGATCAAGATTCTGCCGCACAGTCAGTTCGGAATAAAGCGAGAAGGACTGCGTCATGTAGCCGATGCGCTTGCGGGTGGCCATGTCATGGGCATCAACCTTGCGGCCGTAAATTTTCGTGGTGCCTTCACTCGGGTCCAGAAGCCCGGTCAGCGCCTTCATGGTGGTGGTCTTGCCGCAGCCGTTTGAGCCTAGGAAGCCGAAGATCTCGCCGCGCTTGATCCGAAAGCTCACCTTGTTGACCGCAGTAAAATCGCCGAACCGGATGGTGACGTTTTCGGCCTCGATGACGTTTTCGGCGTCGAACGCGGGGGCGCGCGGCGGAATGCTCAGGTCGTGATGCCGGCGGCGTTTCTCTTCGGGCAGAAGTGCGATGAAGGCGGCGTCGAGATCCGCCGAGCCGGTGCGCTCGAGCAGTTCGGGCGGGCTGCCGGTGGCCAGGACCTTGCCCGCGTCCATCGCCACCAGGTGATCGAAGCGCGCGGCCTCTTCCATATAGGCGCTCGACACAAGCAGACTCATTTCCGGACGATCAAAGCGGATGCGCTCGATCAAGGTCCAGAATTCCCGCCGCGACAGGGGATCGACACCTGTGGTCGGTTCATCGAGAACCAGAAGGTCGGGATCATGGATCAGCGCACAGCACAGGCCCAGCTTCTGCTTCATCCCGCCCGAAAGCTTGCCCGCCGCGCGGTCGGCAAAGGGGGCGAGGTCGGTCGCCATGAGCAACTCGGCGATACGATGCGCGCGCTCCTGCTGGCCTTCGCCAAAGAGGCGTCCAAAAAAATCGACATTCTCCCGCACCGAAAGCGTCGGGTAAAGGTTCCGCCCCAGCCCCTGTGGCATATAGGCGATGCGCGGGGCGTTCCGCGCGCGATGCCCGGTACGGGCCATGTCGCCCCCCAGTACCTCGAGCCGCCCCTTCTGCATCTGCCGTGCCCCGACGATGAGCGCCAGAAGGCTCGACTTACCAACGCCGTCTGGCCCTATAATGCCAACGGAACAGCCTGTAGGCAGATCGATCGAAACATTGTCCAAAGCCCGAATCTTCCCGTAGTAGAGCGATAGCCCCTCGGCGCGCACCACGAGCCCGGAATCGGTCATTCCAGCACCTGACCCTGAGCCGCAGCCGGCCAGGGCGAGTCAGGATCTAGCCGCACCCAAGCGACGCCGGGCAGTCCGGTCTTGATCTGTTCGAGATACCTGCCCAACAAGTCCGGCGCGATCCTGGCACGGATCCTGAACATCAACTTCTCGCGCTCGATTTCCGTCTCGACCGTTCTGGGGGTGAACTGGGCCACACTCGATACGAAAGAAATACGGGCAGGGATGACGATACCGGGTGCTGCATCAAGAAGAAGGCGAACCTCGGTTCCTAGCCCGATTTGCCCCGCCGCGGCGGTCGGAAGGAAAAACGTCATGTAAACGTCGTTGAGGTCAACCATGTTGACGACGCGACCGCCTGCGCCCACGATCTCGCCCTCCCGAGCGATGATATACTGAATCCGACCCTCTCGGGGCGCGTTCAATGTGCTGTCCTCGATCTGCACGTCGATCACCTCGATCACCGCCTCTGCTGCGGCCACCGCAGCCTCGGCCCCGATTACCGAGGCTTCTGCCGATGCGACCCCCGCCTGCGCTGCCGCAAGCACCGCTTCGGCCGAGGCGACCGCCGCCGCGGCACCGAAGGCGTTCGACCGGTCGATATCGAGTTGCCTCTCGGATACGGTGCTGCTTTGCGCCAGCGCTTCAGCGCGGGTGAACTGGCGTTGTGCAACTTCCTGCAAAGACCGGTTCTGTGCCAAAATGGCATCGGCCGCGCGCACTTCGGCCTTGCGCTGTTCAACAAGCAACTCGGCGCTTCCCACCGCAATTTCGGCGCGGCGCAGTTCCGCCTCCATTTGGTGGCGACTCGCTTGCAACTGACGTGTGTCCAGACGTATCAGCGGGTCACCAGCCTCGACAAGCGCGCCTTCGTTTACAAGCACTGCGTCGATCCGTCCGGGAAACCTGGATGCAACATTGATCTCGACCGCTTCGATCCGCCCGTTGCCGCGCGCGAAACCATCCGCAACCGCATCCGCGCGGTTGCTCTGCCAGAAGAAAAAGCCGAACGCGGCGCCAGCGACAACAATCGCGGCCATGAGAATGAGTCTGGTGTTTGCCACGTTATGCTCGCTTGCAGGGATCGGTCCGGATTCTGGATGAATCCTCAGAACGCCTATGCAGCTTAACAATATTGCCGTGCCCTCGACAACTATGCTTTTCGCGCCAAACAATTGGCGTTGAGCGACAGTGCGGTTGTCAACGCCGGTTCATGGCCTGCCCACTTGGCCAAAGTGAAACTGACCCACCTGGGCGAAGATCAGGCCAGAGCGCGCGGGTTCTTGATAAAACGCAAGCGCGGTCTGGCCTGCGTGGGGGATAGCGGTGGCGGCCTCCTTTACCGGTTGGAAGCCAACGATCCCGGCCATGCGATTCATCTTCTGCCTGTCGCTGTCACCCTGGATCATGACGACGTGGCTGTGATGCAGCAAGCGGTCGAGAATGGCTGCGGCCGGCACTTGGTCGCCAGCGAAATCCTGGTCCTGGGCATCGAAGGTGCCAGGCGCAGCAGACTTTCGACGAAGCCGGTCGTCTGACGAAGGGGCATGCCAAAAAGGACTTTCATCGTCAGACAAGCTTGGATCGCCGCGTTGCTGAACTCAGGCTGACGCCCGCGCTTGCCTGTCGGAGGCGCATGCCAAGGCATCTCAAGATCAAACCAGATCGATAGCGAACCGCGCTGCTTCAGCGCCGTGTTGTACGAAGGCCGGTTCCTCGTCTGGTACTTCGTAGAGGACCAACTGCTCATGCCTGCCAGCTACCATGCTGGATTCAAACAGGGAATCCCTCACGCCATTTGTGCAACAAAGCCGCTGAGACCCCTCCCGCGCGCGAGTCTCTTGCCGAAAGCCGAACGCTGCGCGGGACCGGTGCGGCTGGGGTGGCGACCGTCGGCGCCGCCGGGGTCGAGGTCGCGCAGGAGGTGCTGGCGGAAGCACAGGGTGCCGTCCTGCCGCTGGTGCCGCATCTCGACAGCTTGCGCTGGGTATTCATCGCGCTCGCGCTCGCGGGCATCGCAGTGGCGGTCTGGGCGCGGGTGGATGACTGGAAGAAAGGCCTGCGCTGATGTGGGCCAGCCTCGCGGTTAGGCTGCTTGCCCGGCCTTCGGCGCGGCGGGCGGCGACTCTCACCCTCGCAGCCCTCACCATCGCCTTGTTCATCGTCAACATTCGCCGCACGGCCGAGCGCGCAGGCCGCGCCGCGGAACGGCTCGAAACCCTGGAACGCAACGATGCCATCCACCGACAGATGCTGGATGCGGCCGCGCGCCGCCCTCGCGGCCGCGACGATCTTCTTGACCGGCTGCGCGGGGGTGAGTTCTGAACGACCGCTCGGCGCCTGCCCACCCATCGTCACATACAGTTAGGCTGAGCAGATGCGCGTCGTCGAGGAAGTCGCCGCGCTGCAGGAGGGGGCGCTGATCCCAGGCTGGCTCGCCGACTACACCGTCCTGCGCGATCAGGCGCGGGCCTGTCGATGACGGGGAAAGAGAAAGCCAAAGTGATGGCGCTGTCCGCAAGATCTCGCTAATTTAACCAGATGACACTTGGAGGTGAAAAACGCGTTGCCGCAAACATCGCCAGTATCATGGCCATGCTGCGCGTGAGTAACGCGCAGCTGCAAACGCTGCATGCCGAACGGTCTCCTGTCACCTCGGCTGACAATTATTCGGGTGACTTTGTTACAGATGCGGACGATCGACACACCCCCTAGACTGATGCTTAGCATATCGACGAAGATAAGATGCGCGACATCGTGAACCGCCCCTAAACCTCTATAACTTTCTTCGTAATGATCCCACCCGTCAGGCGCAGAGCGAACGCTGGGTAGACATCGCGGAAAAGTAAATAGAAGCGGATTACAAGGCTACGGCTTCTACAAAAGGATATTGATTATGTTTTGTATGTATTTCATTTGAACGAACGATGATTTGTTGCCATGCGTCATAATTTGACCCTCGCGCAGATAAGGGTGATCGCCACGCTAGCCGCTACACGGCGCGTGAATACGACGGCAAAAGAACTTGCAATCACGCAACCTTCGGTCAGTAAGCACCTGTCCACCCTTGAAAGCCGTTATGGGCACCGATTGTTCGAGCGCCAAGGTCAATTCTTGGTTCCAACAGAGCTGTGTGAAAGCCTGTTGCCCCGTCTGCGCACTTTGCTGGCTTTGGCCGAGGAACTGGACGATAAACTGAACGGATTGCGCGGGTTGCGCGAGGGCCACCTGCGCGTGGGGTATTCGACCCATCAATTCGTCATGCATGTGCTGGGGGCTTTCATGGATTCGTTCCGTGGCATCAAAATAGAGGCGCGCTGCATGGCGTCTTACGACCTGTTGGAACAGTTGCGCGCAGGCAAACTGGATGCAGCCTATGTCACCCTGCCCGGAGAAGAGGCCGATCTGCACATGCTTGAGTTGCGCCGCGAGGAAATGGTACTGATGACTGGGCCAGACCATCCGCTGGCCACGCAAGACAGCATTTCCCTGCGCGATCTATCGGCTTGGCCGTTGATCCAGCGCGAAGCGACCTCTGGCACGCGGCGCGCGTTGGAGGCCTACGCCGTTCGGGAAGGTGTCGCGCTGAATACCGCATTGGACCTTGGATCTTGGGAGTCGATGCGCGACTGCGTCGCCGCCGGAATTGGCGTGGGCGTGGTGATGGCCGGCGAGATTTGTCAGGATCGCAAGATGCGATCGGTTCAGATCAAGACGGCGCGGGGCAAGCCGCCGACCGTCGGGCATTACCTTGTCTGCGTGTCGGAAGCCCGAGACCTGGCCTCGATAAAGGCGCTGTTCGATTTGACCGACCGGGTTAAAATGACTGCAACACTTCTGTGACGCATCCAAAATCATAGCCAAAGGCTATGATTTTCTTTCCTGTTACATAGACGTCATGAAACGCTGCCAAGCTCCGGGCAGTCACTCGACACAGGAGTCTGCCATGACACGTTCCCTAAAGATCTCTCTTCTAGGCAGCGCCAGCGCGCTGTTGATGGGCGCGGCCGCTGCCGCGGATTGCCCCGCCGTCACCGCTGCCGATATGGGTGGGTTGACGCCCACTTACCCGCAGCAATTTGAACTAGCCGAGTTCCAGCAAGCCGCGAATTGCACGCTGGCGATGGCTGAAAACCCCGCCATTGCCGAGTTGAACGCCCGCATTCAGGGGAATGGCGACCTGCCGCCGCTGGTAGAGCGCCTGCCGTCCGAGCCGCTGCTTGTGGCCCCTTACACTGCCATCGGCACTTACGGCGGCACGTTAATGGGTACCTCGCGCGCGACCGAATCGGGCACCTCGGATCTGCTGTCGGTGCGCCATGTGAACCTAGTGCGCTATTCCGACGACCTGCAAACCCTCGTGCCGAACATCGCCCGTGCTTGGGAGTGGAACGACAGCTACACCGAACTGACCTTCAACCTGCGCGCCAGGCACAAATGGTCCGACGGCACGCCTTTCACCGCAGAGGACATCGTTTTCTGGTATGAAGACCTGATCCTGAACACCAATGTTTATACTGAAACCCCCGGTCGTTGGTTGTTCGCGGGCGAGCCTGCCATAGTCGAAGCCGTGGACGCGACCACCGTCAAGTTCACCTTCCCCGTGCCGGTGCCGGGCCTGCTGAACCGTTTTGCCGTGGATTATGGCCAGCCCTTCCAGCCCAAGCATTTCCTCGGGCAGTTCATGGACAAGCACAACCCCGACGCAGCCGCGCGCCGCGCCGAGCTTGGGTTTGCCTCCGAAGGCGAAGCCGTCAATTTCTTCTACGGCCCGTCCGACTGGAAGGACATCCCCACGCCGCTCTTGCGCGATGCAACCAAGCTGGACGCCATCGGCCGCGCCGTGGTCCCGACGCTTGAATCGCATATCGTGGTCCAGGACAATTCGGAAGGTCGCCGTCTGGTTGCCAATCCCTATTTCCACATGGTCGACACGGCGGGCAACCAATTGCCCTATATCAACGAGATTGCCGAAACCTATGTCCCAGAGCGCGAAGTCAACATGCTGCGCATGCTGGACGGTCAGGTGCATTGGAAGCAGCAGGCCGTGTTCCTTGATGACTTCCCGGTCCTGAAGGAAAACGAGGCGAACGCGAATATCACTGTCGGTCTGGCGCCTGCGCCGGGGTCGATGACCTATTATTCGTTCAACCGTGGCCATAAAGACCCAGTCCTGCGCGAGGTTTTCGGCGATCCGCGCTTCTCGGTTGCGATGTCGCATGCCATGAACCGTGACGAGATCAACGAAATCGTGTTCCTTGGCCAAGGCCGCGCGGCCAATGCGCTGCCGGTGGAACCCGTGACCGTGGGCTTCGTGACCGAAGAACAGATCACCCGCAACACCGCCTATGACGTCGACCGCGCCAATGCGCTGCTGGACGAGATGGGTCTGGAGATGGGTGCGAATGGCGTGCGCCTGCTGCCAGATGGGCGGCCTCTCGTGCTGCGTTTGACCTATGCCAGCCAAGGTGGCCCGGTGCAGATGCATGAATTGGTGCGCGATTACTGGGGCGCTGTCGGCGTGCGGCTGGACCTGCGCGAAGTATCCTCGGACGAATATCGCGCAACGGCCAACGCCAATGACGCCGATATCCTGAGCTGGAAGAATGACGGCGTCTCTGCCCCGGCCTTCAGCCAGGACCCGCGCTCTGCCTTCCCGCCCTTCGGCGATTTCTTCAACCCCGGCCCCGGCATTGCCTGGGACGAGTGGAAAAAAACCGATGGCACATCGGGCGTGGAACCACCTGCCGACGTGCTGCGTCTGTGGGATCTGGCCGAACGCCTGACGCAAATCCCGCTGGGCACGCCGGAATCGGATGCGATCGGGTCCGAGATCGTCGAAATCCATTTGGACCAGATGATTCGCATCGGCACCGTGGGGGACATTCCCGAACCCTACATGCACTCGAGCCTGTTGCAGAACGTGCCGGTCCTGAAAGCCAAGACCTACGACTATTACTGGACCTATCCGTATCGTCCGCAGCAGTGGTTTCTGGCTGAATAAGCCCTGATCCTTTGTGGGCGCGCGCTATGCCGCGCGCCCCTGTTTTCTAGCTGTCCGGGACTGAATTCATGGCCGTTTTCCTGATCCGTCGCCTTCTGGGCATGGCGCTGACGCTATTGTTGGTATCCTTCATGGTGTTCCTGATCATGGAATTGCCGCCGGGCGACTATGCCGACCGAT
>JBLRWK010000089.1:0-9737 GCA_047921295.1 Rhodobacterales bacterium | reverse complement strand
AGGCTTTCGAGCAGCCCTACGACCGCTATGGCGGCAGAATAGGGCAGGATGATCATCAGCGTTTGATATGTCAGCGGAATGTCGGGGATCAGGAAAACCGGCAGCGTGTCGGGCAGTTCGCCCATATCGCCCACGGTGCGGACGTCCCAGCCGAAGAACATGACAAGGCCGGTAATCACAATGATTGTGACAAGCGGCGAAGGAATTGCGGTTGTGACCATGGGGAGCAGGTAGATGATCGCCAACCCCGCCGCGACCAGCGCATAGGTCAGCCACGTGACGGTGCGGGGGTCCAGTTCGGGCAGTTGTGCGATGAATATCAGGATCGCCAGTGCGTTGACAAAGCCGGTCATCACTGATTTCGAGACATAGCGCATCACGAAGCCCAATTTGAGCAAACCTGCCCCGATCTGGATCAGACCGGCCAGCACGGTGGCGGCCAGCAGGTATTCCAGCCCGTAGTCACGCACCAGTGTCACCATCAGCACAGCGGTGGCAGCCGTTGCGGCAGAAATCATACCGGGGCGTCCACCGGTAAAGGCAATCAGCACCGCGATAGAGAAACTGGCGTATAGCCCGACCTTGGGGTCAACGCCCGCAATGATGGAAAAGGCAATCGCCTCGGGGATCAGCGCCAGCGCCACGACCAGACCTGCAATCAGGTCGCCACGGACATTGCCGAACCATTGGTCTTTATAAGCATCAAGAGAAATCATCTAAAATCCGTTCATCGTCGTCGCCCCGAAAACAGGCGCGATCAACAACCATGTTGCATGGTTATGTTCGGTTTACCCGGCGGATAGGCGGCCGGAAGAGCCACTCGGGAATTGCACCCAAGTCCATGTTCGCTGCAGGGCGGCATATACGCTGATGCCCCCCTTGCCAAGCCCGCAAGTTCGCTGGCATGGCTGCTGTGCCCGCAAAGGCACTGCAAAAACGCGCCTGAACAAAACCTGTCTGATTTGCAGGCAATTCCGGATGCAGATTAACGCGGGCTATCCACTTTCGCGGCAACCGCGCGGATCTCCGCCAGTTCGGAGGGGAGCAGACCAGCCGCCTCAGCCCGTTCCAGCGCTTCTTGCGATAATGCGATGGTCGGAGCAGAAAAAACCTCGGTTGAGATGTTGCCGATGGAGCGCAGTGCCTTGTGAAGGCGTATCTGAACCTCGACAAGTGCGATCCCGTCGCGCGCAACGGGACGGAACGCATCCTCGATCACCTCGGCAGCGGTGATTTGCGGCACGGTAACATCGCTGAAGCGCAGATCGGGTGGTGAACGGTCGGTCCAACGCGACAGGATGCGGACGAAGCGGCCAAGAATATCAATCGCGGTGCCGGGGTCATTGACCCCCGGCGACAACGCGCGGGAGGCGATCTCGGCCATAACGATCATGCCGAAACGGGGATCTCCGTCGAATGTGCGCTGTTTTCCCAGTGCCACGGCATCGCAGAGTTTCACGCCCTGTTCTTTCGTGACGGTGGCCGCTTCGACCACGATAATTCTCTCGCCCACGGTAACAAACGTGCCGGGCAGGCAAAGAAGATGGACCCGCGCGTCAATCGCCTCGGCGCAATCCTGCAGGTTCTTCATCTCGATATGCTGGACGTAGCCTGTGGCGCGGCTGAGCACCGCGAACCCCTCTACCCGCGTTCCTGCCTCGCGTTTAACACCGCCCAGATAGGGATCGTTCAGCCGCGCCTCCAAAGCCTCCATCGCCGCCGCCTCGACGCGGTCCAGCGTGTTGCCGATCCGGCCGAATGTCATCAGATGGTCGATCCAGCGGATCAATGCGATCACGACCAAGCCAATCACCAAAACAGTAACGGAAAAAACCACAACCCTGCCGGAGGCGCTGTAAACCTCGGCATTCAGAACGATCAACCCCACAAACCCGAAAACAAAAGCCCCCAGAAACGTCGCAAGGACATTCTGCGTGGTGCGATCCTGTTGCAACAGCACAGCGGCGCGCGGTGTGGCGCTGGCCGATGCATCGGCAAAGGCGGAAACGGCAATCGAGAGCGAAAAAGTAGTAACCGCCAGCATTGATGCAGTCAGGACGTTCAACAACTGATCGACAGCATCGGCGCCGATTTTGAAGCCAAGGTCGTCGGGCAGGTAGGGCGCCAAGACCCGCGCCAGTCCGACCGTCAGCAGCGCCAGCAAAGCGAAGCTCGCGACACGCACCCAGACTTGCCGCGCGAGAAGTCGCAAATACCATGCGTAGTGCGAGATCATCGGGGCGGTCTCTCCTGAAAACGTGGTTCTTCGGTCAGCCAGAGTCCGATGGCCATGGCCCTCTGTCAGCAGTTAACGCGACAAATGACGCAAGATACAAGGCGGCCCTGCACCGGAAGTGCTGAAAGCGGGCGACTGTCGCCGGACCTGCCGGATCCTGTCCGGCATCATCATCCATTATCCGGAGACAACGCGGTGCGGTGTGTCCCCGTTCCCGAGATCCCAGAACAGCCCCGCCATCAGCCGCAGCGCATCGCGGCAAACGGGTTTGAGCACATGCTCGTCCGGCGCGTGTTGCGAGCAGCCGCGATAGGAATGCGGCACCCAGACGGTGGGCAGGCCGAGAATATCGGTAAAATTGTCATTGGGCAGCGAACCGGCCAGATTGGGCAGGATATGCGGCGCACGTCCCGCGCTGCGCGTCAGGCTGTCGGCCACGAAGGTCACCCAAGGATGCGCGGGGTCCAGCCGTGTGGCGCGGAAAAAGCCACGGTCATGCGGCTCGATCTGCACCGCCTCGAAACCATGCGCGTCCAGATGGCGGCGCAGCGCGGGTAGGATATCTTCCGCGTCGGTGCCGACGACATAACGCAACTGGCAGGTAGCGCGGGCATTGGCGGAAATCGCGTTCACCGGCGCGTCCGGCACACCGCTTTGCATTGCGAGCACGGCAAAACTGTTCCAGCCGTAGGCGCGCTCGACGGGCGTCAGATCCTCCTCGCCCCAATCAGCATTGATCGCGGGGCCATCCGTGCTGTCGATGGGCAATCCGTCAAGTGCGGCGCGCACCGCAGGTGTCAGGCTGTCGGGGCGCCATTCGGGGATGCGGATCTGCCCGCGTTTATCGGTGATGCTTGAAAGCGCCTGTGCAAGGATCATCGCGGGATCGGCCAGCAATCCGCCCCAGTTGCCCGAATGATGTGCGCCCTCGCGTAGATCGACGATCAGATCGAAAGAGACGCCACCGCGCGAGCCCATGAACATGGTGGGCACATCGGGTTGCAGGCGCGGCCCGTCCGAGGCGATCAGCACATCGGCTGCCAGACGGTCACGGTTGGCGGCGAAAAATTCGGACATTCCGGCAGAGCCTGTCTCTTCGCTCATCTCGATCACGATACGACAGTTGAAGCCCAGCGCGCCGCGCGTCTCGATCACCGCCTCCATTGCAGCCATGTTGATCAGGTGCTGGCCCTTGTTGTCAGCGGTGCCGCGCCCGTAAAGGCGGTCCCCCTCCTCGACCAGTTCAAACGGATGCAGCCCCTCGCGCCATTGATCGGTCTGGGCGCGGATCACGTCGCCATGCCCGTAGGTGAGGATGGTGGGCAGATCGTCGGCCTCGTGCCGCTCTCCGATCAGAAAAGGCCCGCCGCGCGGATCGGGATTGGCATGGATCGTGCAGGAAAAGCCCATCGCTGCCAGCCGAGGCTCCATTGCCTCGGTCAGATAACGCATGAGCGCCACACCCTGATTGGGGTTCTGGCTTTCGGTCTCAAACGCCACAAGGCCCGCCAGATCCTGCTGGAAGCTGCCATTGTCGAAATAGGCGGAGATCGTCTCGATCGCAGAGTCGCGGGTCATGGTATCGGCAGTCCTTTGTAGTGGTGCAGCGGGGTACATGCCACCTGATTGCAGGATGACAGGGTGTCAAGACCGACCGCCTCGCACCCGAGGTATCAGGATGGCAGCCTGCCTGACCGGAGGCTATAGCGAATAACGGCTTAATGCGGGTATCAAGGGTTGTCCCCGGTTTCTTTATATGATGTTCAATGTTCCCATAGAGTTGACCCTTTCCAACCTTTGCAGACGCATCAGGTTCCCTCCCTGACCCCAAGGCAAGACGCCGGAGGCTCCGCTTGGCCAAAAAGCAACACATTGATCACGCCCGATCATCGGCGCAGGCACCCGCCTGCTGCGGGATGCGTGCTGTGGCAGCGCACGGATCATCCGGGGATAGTCGGGAATGACCGCTTGACCCATGGCAGAACCACGATGCAGGCGCTGATGCGACGGACAGGTCTGGTGTTGCTGACGTACGCCGGAGCGCTTGTTTTCGGGATTGTCGCGCATTGGCTACGGTTTCCGCTACCGTGGATGATCGGGGCGATGGTCTTTGCCGCTACGGTCAGGATGCTTGACCGTCCGTTGCCGATCCCGCCGCAAACGCGCCAGATCGGCCAGATCCTGATCGCAACATCCGTAGGATTGTCCTTTACCCCCGAAGCGGTGCGGATGATGCAATCCCTGCTGATCCCGATGGTGGGTGTGGCCATTGCGACTATTGCACTCGGTTTCGTTGTGGCGGCCTTTCTGATGCGGATCACAAAGGTCGATGTGATCACCGCCTCGCTCGCCTCCATCCCGATGGGGCCTGTGGAAAGCGCCATTCTGGCGGAGAAGCACAAGGTTCCGCCCGGTCCTGTCGTGTTTGCCCAGACCTTGCGGATCATGCTGCTGGTCGTGATGATCCCGCCCGTGATCGTCGCACTTGACGGCACTATTACCGATCCGGTTGCCATACTTAGCCGTATGGATTGGACAGCCTCCGGCGCAGCGCTGTTGTGTCTGTCCGGTATCCTCGGCGCTTTTGTGGCGCAGGCCGTGCGGCTGGCAAATCCGTTCTTTGTCGGATCGCTTGGCGGTGCGGCACTCGCTGCCGCATTCAGCCTGCCGATCAGCGCCTATCCCTATGCAGTGCTGGTGGCGGCGCAGGTGTTTCTGGGCGTCTGGCTGGGCGCTGTATTCGACCGCGATCTGTTGCGCCGCGCGAAAGGCTTCATACCGGGTGCGATCCTCGCCTCAATCCTGCTGATCCTGCTCTGTGTCGTGATGGGGCTGGTGATGGTGTGGATCACCGGCCAGTCGTGGCAGGTGATGTTGCTGTCAACGGCACCCGGCAGTGTTACGGAAATGGCGCTGACGGCAAAGATCCTCGACGACGGGCTGGCCGTGGTCACCGCCTTTCACGTGATCCGCATTTTCATCATCCTGCCCTTCGCCAGTACGATCATCGGGTTGACCGCGAAACTCGCGGATCGGTGGGGCTGAATCCGGATTGATTTGGTTGCACAGTGTCGTGCGGGCGCAGACAGCCTAGTGTTCGTCACCTGACGAAAGGTTTCCGCGATGCGGCGCAACAGGTAGCTATGCGGACAGCGCGGACATTGAAGCGTGCCACCCCGCCCGGAACAGCCGCGCAGCGGCTCGGGCATCGCACGGCCGCCCCCCGGCCGGGCGATTGGCTGCCGCAAGTGCCACGGTGGAAAGTGGGAAGTTGCTGGACGATAAACTGCCAGATTGATCCGTCAGATCGCCCGACCGCGGCCCTGCGATACCCTCTGTCGCGTTGATACGCGAACGTCCGCTGTGGGCTCCTGCCAGTCATAGGATATCTTGTGTCACGTGGCGCACTAAACCTGCGTGATCATCCTGTATCCCGGCGCATAGGTCAGGGTGACGGCGGTGATCGGTTGGTCTTCGGCAAAGGTGGTCCGGTCGATGGCGAACAGCGCGGCCCCTTCGGAGCATTCCAGCAAGGTCGCCAAACCCGCATCCGCCGGTGTTGCGTAGAAGATGAAATCCCCACCCGAATAGGACAGGTTCCGCACCAGCCATTCATTCGCGCTGACCGCATCAAAGCTGACATCCGCCCCTACCAAAGCCGGGTTGATCCAGCGCATTTCCAGACAGAAGGGTGCGCCCTGCGCCAGATGCAGCGCCTGCACTGCGCGCAACTCTTGCTTGCCCTTGAGTTTGAGAGCCCCGCGGATGGCTTCGGGCGGGACGTCATAAGTATCCGACAAAAGCCGGTAGCCATAGCTCTGGCCCCGCCCCTCGACATCGTGACGGATGATCGCAATGTCGAATGTCGCCTTGCGGACTGGCGTCAACGGCACGCGGGTGCCGCCCTTGCGGCGACGGTCGAGCAATCCCGCCTCGGCCAGATCACGCAGCGCGCGGTTCACCGTGGCGCGGGCACAGCCGAACTCCGTCGCCAGATCGGCCTCATGCGGGATCTGGTTGCCCGGCGGCCATTCCCGCGCACGGATACGGCGCAAGGCTTCCGCCCGCACCGATTGCCATGTGGCGGGGCCGTCCATCACAGCGCCGTCAGCCGCCGCAACACGGCGCGGTAAGCACTGGTGATCGCATCGTGATGCCTGTGCCTGCCCCCGCTGACAACATGTCGTCCGGCGGACCAGACATCGGTGATGGCCCTGTCATCGGCCGCAAAGATGAACGCGTCAAGCAGCGTGTCGCCTGCGCGGCCCTCAAGGTCGATATGCGTGGTGTCGAGCGCCACCAGATCGGCCAGCTTGCCTGTCGCAATCTGTCCAGCGTCGCGCGCTGCGGCATGAGCACCGCCCTTGACGGCCCCCTCGAACAGGACGCGCCCGGTTGACTTGCCAGCGCTCGCCAAGGCGGCGCGGGAGTTGTCGCGCAACCGTTGCGAATAGTCGAGCGTGCGCAACTCCTCTGACAGCGCAATGCGGATGTTGCTGTCCGATCCGATGCCCCATGCGCCTGCGGCACCTGTCCACGCGACGCAGTCGAATATCCCGTCGCCAAGGCTCGATTCCGTGATTGGGCACAATCCGGCCACCGCACCTGTGGCGGCCAAGGCCAGCGTCTCATAGCGCTGCATCTGGGTGCAATGGATCAGGCACCAGCGCGGACTGACGGGCGCATTGGCCAGCAGCCATTCCACAGGACGCGCCCCCAGATGGGCCACAACCTCCTCCACCTCGGCCAGTTGCTCGGCCAGATGCATATGCAGCGGCGCATCAGGGCGGAGGGTCAGACAGGCGGCCAAGCCTTCGGGCGAGACGGCCCGCAGGCTGTGCGGAGCTACGCCCAAGCGTGCATCATCGGGCAGAACCGCCAAGGCTGCCTCTGCCCCGTCAAGCAGGGCCGCAAACCTGTCGGGATCATTGCCGAAACGGATCTGGCCGGGGCCAAGGGGCCGTTTGTCGCAGCCGCCGTATTGGTAGAGCACCGGCAGCAGTGTCAGACCGATCCCGCTGTCTGCCGCCGCTGCCACGATCCGCTCGGCTATTTCCGGCAGATGGGCATAGGGCTGGCCGCCGGGTGCGTGATGCAGGTAGTGGAACTCTGCCACGGCGCTGTAACCGGCCTCCAGCATCTCCATCTGCACGAAGGCGGCGATGGCTTGCACATCATCCGGCGTCAACTGGTCCAGAAAGCGGAACATCAACTGCCGCCATGTCCAGAAACTGTCGCGCGGGTCGGGGCCGCGCCGCTCGGTCAGCCCCGCCATCGCGCGCTGGAAGGCGTGGGAATGCAGGTTCGTGGGGGCGGGCAATAAGGCTCCGACGCGGGTATCTTCCGGCTGCGGGGCGGTATCCGGATGCAGTTCCGTGATGCGCCCGCCATTTACCACAACGGCCACATCGTTGTGCCACCCCGACGCCAGCAGCGCCCGCTCCGCCCAGATCCTGCCCATCGTTCTCCCCGTCATTCCCCGTTGACACAAAAAATAAGTCTATACATATTGTGGCAACTTCGAGAGGGAATCAAGATGCAATCGGGTGTCACCACAGTCCTGACGAATGCCGCATTGGCGACGATGGCCACCCCGGTCGAGGGGCTTGGCGCTGTCGCGATCAAGGACGGTCTGATCTCGTGGGTCGGGCCTGACGACGCCCTTCCTGCCGCTTATGCAGAGGCTGAAAAGCTCGATATGCAAGGGCGGCTTGTGACCCCTGCCCTGATCGATTGCCACACCCATATCGTGCACGGCGGGCACCGCGCCCGCGAGTTCGAGATGCGGCTTGAAGGGGCCTCTTACGAAGAAGTGGCGCGGGCGGGCGGCGGCATCATCTCCACCGTGACGGCCACGCGCGCGGCCTCAGAGGAGGAGTTGATCGCGCAGGCCCTGCCTCGGCTGGATGCGTTGCTGGCCGAGGGGGTCAGCTGTGTCGAAGTCAAGTCAGGCTACGGTTTGGATATCGACACCGAATTGCGGATGCTGCGGGTGGCGCGCAAGCTGGGCGCGTTGCGTCCCGTGCGTATCCGCACCAGCTTTCTCGGCGCCCATGCCGTGCCCGCCGATCATGCCGGGCGCGCGGATGCCTATATTGACGATATCTGCATCCCCGCGCTGCGGCAGGCCCATGCCGAGGGTCTAGTTGATGCAGTGGACGGGTTTTGCGAAGGCATCGCCTTTTCGCCCGCGCAGATCGGCCGCGTCTTTACGGTGGCACATGAAATGGGCCTGCCGGTCAAGCTGCATGCCGAGCAACTGTCGCATCTGGGTGGCACCGCATTGGCCGCGCGTTATGGCGCTTTGTCGGCTGACCATGTCGAATACGCGACCGATGCCGATGCCGCCGCGATGGCAAAATCGGGAACCGTCGCCGTGCTGCTGCCCGGTGCGTTCTACTTCATCCGCGAGACGCAACAGCCCCCCGTCGCGGCGTTCCGTCAGCACCGCGTGCCCATGGCGCTGGCCAGTGACTGCAACCCCGGCTCCTCCCCGCTCACCTCTCTGTTGCTGACGATGAACATGGCCTGCACCTTGTTTCGGCTGACCCCTGACGAGGCGTTGCGCGGTGTCACCGTCCATGCGGCACAGGCGTTAGGGCTGCGCGATACCGGCCAGATCACCGCCGGATTGCGGGCCGATCTGGCGGTCTGGAATGTCGAAAGCGCTGCGGAGCTGTCCTATCGCATCGGCTTCAACCCTTTGCACAAACGCATTTACGGAGGCCGAATATGCTGACCCTGACGCCCGGTGCGGCCACACTGGCACAACTTGAAACGCTATGGCGCGATGGCATGCCCGCACGGCTGGAACCATCGGCGCGGGCGGGCGTGGACGCAGCTGCGCAAAAGGTGCGTGATGCAGCAGAGGGCGAGGCGGCGATCTATGGGGTGAATACCGGCTTTGGCAAACTTGCCTCTGTCAAGATCGCGCCCAAGGATATCGCTACGCTACAGCGCAACCTGATCCTGAGCCATTGCTGCGGTGTGGGCGAGGCGCTGGATATTCCGACAACGCGGCTGATGATGGCGCTCAAACTCCTGAGTCTCGGTCGCGGGGCCTCCGGTGTGCGATGGGAGGTGATCGCCTTGATCGAGGCAATGCTGGAGCATGGTGTGACGCCTGTGGTGCCGGTGCAGGGGTCTGTAGGTGCATCGGGCGATCTGGCCCCGCTGGCGCATATGACGGCGGCGATGATCGGCACGGGAGAGGCGTTTTTCGACGGACAGCGGATGCCGGGCGATGCCGCGTTGAAGGCGGCTGGCCTGACACCCTTGGTGCTGGGGCCGAAAGAGGGGTTGGGCCTGATCAACGGCACGCAGTTTTCCACCGCATTGGCGCTGGTCGGGCTGTTCGAGGGCTGGCGCAACGCTGCCAATGCACTGGTCACATCATGCCTGTCGACCGATGCGATCATGGGATCAACCGCTCCGCTAGAGCCGGAGATCCACCGCCTGCGCGGGCATCGCGGCCAGATCGAGGTGGCGGGCGCGATGGCCG
>JBLRWK010000088.1:0-9840 GCA_047921295.1 Rhodobacterales bacterium | reverse complement strand
ATGTGTCCGGGGAAAGGGGAAGTCCGTTCAGCAACGGCTTTACGCAACAAAGCCTATCTGCTGCCTACGTTCGAAGGTATTCCATCAATAAACAGGCCCTGTATGAAAAGCTATTTTTTACCCCAAGCCATTGCGCTTTGCGGGATGATGGGAATGTCTTCGTCTCTGAACGCGCAGACAGCGACCACCTCGTTTGGTGTTAGTATTACCATCAACGCAGAATGTCTTGTCGCTACACCAGCGGCATTGGTGTTTCCCGCCACAGGGGTTCTGATCACAGCGATTGATTCTTCTACCGACCTTGAGGTGACTTGCACTTCCGGCACCGCGTATCAAATCGGCTTGGATGCCGGTCAAGGAACCGGAGCGACCACGGCGGCACGATTGATGACACAGGGTGCGGGAACCGTGGGCTATCAGCTTTTCCGGGAATCGGCCCGCACCTTGAATTGGGGGGACGCCACTGGCGCTGATACGCTCGGCTCCGTCGGCACAGGTATAACACAGACGTTCACTGTGTTTGGCCGTGTCCCGCCGCAACCCACCCCTGCGACAGGGACTTACAATGACGAAGTCACAGTGACGGTGACCTACTGATGCGTGGACTTGCAAACGGCGGACGAGGCAACTGGCGTTTTATTGGTGTATTGCTGCTCTCTTGTCTGATCCTGCCGCTGGCCTCTGCGAAGGCTAATGCTGACGGGTTGCGGGTTTCTCCGACGACGCTCGAAGTGGTCGCACCCGGTGCAGCTACAGCGCTGACTTTGATCAATCAGGGCCGAACCCCGGTGACTGTGCAAGCGCGGGTTTTTCGCTGGATCCAACGCGATGGTCGAGAGTTTTACGAGCCCACCAACGATGTCGTCGTCAGCCCGCCAATGACGCAGCTTGCCCCTGGCACGCAGCAGGCCATTCGGGTTGTTCGTACTTCAAGGCAGCCAGTGCAAGCCGAAGAGACATATCGGGTCTACATTGACCAGATCCGCAGCCGGACTCAGGGGCAAGGCGGTACCGTCAGCTTCACTTCCCGTTTGCGCATTCCTGTCTTTTTCGTTGCACCGACCGCCCGCCCACCACAGGTCCAATGGTCCTTTCATGGCACCGGCGCGCAAGCTGTGCTGCAGGCCCGTAACCTCGGGGATGTCAGGCTTAGGATCGCGGATCTGCGTGTGATGGCAGGCGGATCAACCATGATCAGGCAAGACGGCCTTTTCGCCTATGTGCTGGGCGGTTCAGTGATGCAGTGGCAAGTTGGCAGCGCATCAACTTGGGGAGCGGGAGCATTGTCAGTGAAAGCCGCTACAAATGCAGGCGATTTGAATGTTCCGGTCGCGCGGCAGTAGACTTGGAAAATTTGGGGCGATCATTTGCGCGCAGGCAACGATCGCCATGTTGGTTCTGGCGGTAGGGCAGGCGGACAGTCAGGAACAGGTGGAGTCCGGCATTCCGTTGTATCTTGAAGTGTTTATCAACGGTGCCCCCACCAACTTGATTACAAGATTTACAGCATTGAATGACGGCGCGCTTTCAGCGGATGCGGACGAATTGCGCAACACCGGCATCAGCCCGGGCGCTCACTCTGTGCGGGGAGAGGTTCGTCTGAACGATGTGCCCGGATTGAACTGGGAGATCATTGCGGGAGATCAGGAGATACACTTCGACCTGAATGATAGCGACCGCGCGGCACGGGTGATCAGCGCGGCACGAAAGGAAGAAGAGAGCGAGACGATGCCGAGGGTCGAGGCCGGCTATGGCGTTGTACTTAACTACGACGTGTCGCTCGCGGCTGAAGGCGCTGTTGGTACGCAACTGGACCCGCTTGCGGCGGGCCGTTTCGACGCACGACTATTCTCGCCGTTCGGGTCTTTGAGCCACGGATTTACCTTGTCAGACGCCGGATACGGCACTGCCACCTACAGGCGCCTTGATACCAATTGGCGCAGCGACTTCCCCGAACGGGCCATTGAAATCCAGATCGGCGATATCATCACGACCGGACCATCTTGGGCGCGGCCTGTCAGGATGGGCGGCGTTTCGGTCCGGCGCAATTTTGGTCTGCGCCCTGATCTTGTGACGATCCCGCTCCCGGAGTTCGAGGGCAGCGCGGCCGTGCCCTCGACAGTGGAGATATATGCGGGCGCTGTCCGTCGTTACGCGGTGGATGTTCCTGCGGGGCCGTTCGCTCTGACTGATCTCCCGTTCCCTGTTGGAACCACGGATGCTCAAATCGTCTTGCGGGACGTGACGGGGCGTGAGACCCGCATCGATCTACCGTTTCTGGTGTCGGCGGATCTTTTGCGGCCCGGCATGGCGGACTACGCCCTGTCCTTTGGTCAACCACGGTTAGGGACGGGCACGCAGAATGACCGCTACATCGGGGAGGGGTTTCTCTCTGGTAGCATCCGGTACGGCGTTTCATCCGCCCTCACCCTTTCCGGACACTTCGAACTGGGCGAGGACCTGCGCCTTGCTGGCCTCGGCACGACGTTTCGCCTAGGTGACCGAACCACGATTTCGACAAGTTATGCCCATAGCCGCAGCGGCGTCGATCAAGGCCATCTGGTTGAAGCGTCAGCCGAACTGAATTTTGGCAATCTCCGTATCCAGGGGCGGACGCTGCGGAGCTGGGGCGTTTTCAACGACATCGCCATGGTTTCGGCGGAGCCTGATTTCACAGATATGGTTTTCTCGCAGATTACCGAACTGGATCAACTATCAATCAACATGGCTGCTCCGTGGCATGACGCTGGCCAGTTGAGTGTCTTTGCATCGCAAACGAAAGACCAGTCTTTCGGCAACGAACGGACTCTTGGCGTATCCTACGCGCAGCCTTTTCTGCAGAATGGTACGCTTTTCCTCTCGGCCTTGGCGTTACGCGGTCAGACAACGGATAATGTCGTGCAAGCTGGCATCAGTTTCCCTCTCGGGGCGAAGTCCCGTACCACGGTGACAGCCGATACCCGTCGCGCAGGAGGACGGCTGACCGCTTCGGCCTCAGGCGAAGCAGGAGCGGACGGCGCTGGCTGGCGATGGCGCACTGTCGGCGTCTTGGGCGAGGACACCACCGCGCAGCTGGCGGTCAGCCGCGAACTGGCTCTGGGACAAGTCGAGATCGTGGCGCGCCGCTCGCCAGCCAGCCAAGGTGAAAGCGTCATGCTCTTTCTCTCCAGTGTTTTTATTTTTTATTTTAAGAAGACGGCCAAATCCTAGTATTACAGTGAGGGGTGTGCGAAGCTCATGACTAATCAAACTTATAAACTCGGATTTCGCAGTGCTCGAAACCTCGGCGTTTATCTGAGCGATTTTTATATCGGTCACATCAAATCGGACACCAACTCGATCGCCATCCTTCGTTAACCGTGATATCGCCCTAATCCACCTGCCATTGGTCAACTCAATTTCGATTGGCTCGTCTGATTTGTGGTGTCGTTGCAGCGCCTCCTGTATCCAAGCCTCTCGATCATGCTGTGGAACGCAGAAGTGTCCTTTGTCCAGTCCTTTGCGCAAAATTTCCTCAAAAGTCATGCCAACTTTCAGAATGTCCTTGTAGCCGAAGAGGTCGGAGTAATTTTTATTCCAGTGCAGTAGTCTATCCTGTTTATCGTAAATAACGAACCCTGCAGAGAGCGCATCGATACCTTTCTCTAGTCGCTCGACGGCCTGTCTGTTTCTGAGTTGACTTACAAAGCGAAGGTGGGCCACAAGAATTAGAATAAGGGTTGAAATGGTGATTCCAACTCTGGTTGGAGTTAGCAATGGAAGCCGCCCCCATCCTTCTACAGGCGCGATAGAAACAGTCCAGTTCTGGCCATATGTTTGAAAATTTATCTCTTCTAAATTCTTTGATGTTGTGGCTTTGCCTGTTGGGAATGCTAAACCCGCCAAATCAAACACAAGCTCGTAACCATCCGTACGGAGTGCGCGATCCTGAAAGAATAAAAGAAAAGGTTCAAGTTCTATAGCGACAGATACAATTCCAGTTGGCTCCCCGCGAATGTTTCGCACCACTTCTCGGATAGCAATAGCGGTTCTTCCCTGAAAGTCCTCGAACGGATGGGACAATACGGGGCCGAATGCTTCAAGAGCGGCCCCAATGTCTCCAGAAGAATCAGAAAAGTTTCTGTAGTCAACGCCAATTAACCCAAGGTTCGGCGCTACTGGATAAACTTGATTAATGATAAAGTCTGCTGCGTATGAGATGCTTATGACATTAATTGCACGGCTGGTATCATCTGAGACTGGAAGGCTTGCATCAAAGACAATTCCTCTCGCAATCTGCTCAAAGGTTACAGTATCGAGTTCGGGCAAAACCTGTGCAGCCGCAGTCAATCTACTTAACACCAAAGCCTTGCGGGTTAGTCTTTCATTTATTCCTTGTATTGTCTGTACAGCAACTAGATTAGCGTTTGCTCGCTGATCTGTGTCCATTCTGACACGATCTCGACTATCAAGCAAAGTGCCCAAAACTATACCGGCTAGTAGAACTAATAAAATGACAGGAATTTCTTTGCGATACAGTCGAAAAAAGTCAGATGCAGTCCTCATGCGCGCACGGCACCTTCTTCAATTGAAAGTGGCTTTACAGTACGGGAGGGCATGAAGGTAGCAAACATTACGTGGAAACTCTATTAATCGTCTTGCACTAGCTCGCGCACACGTATCCGCATCTCGTGGTCGTTCGCAATCAGAATTTTCAGGCAAAGCTTGGTTTCAGGGGCTATATCATCAAGCATCTATTAGGTTCCATTTACTCTGCGCTACACTGACCAAACAGCCAAGCAAACGTTTCCATGGCAGTATCGCCAGATATTTCAGTCATTGGTAGGCCGCCAAAAAATGAGCTGAACATCTCGTAAATCATGAGTTCTATCTTAAGAGAGAATGATACTAACTTTTGCCATCACTGCCAATTGATCCCTTAATGTTGGGTTTCGGAAGTTGCGTAACTTAACTTAACGTTAAAAGTCGGCCATCAAAGATATTTCTTTGAAAACGCGTTCGAAATATTTGAGGAAGCAGGCTGCTTCAGGGCAAATTCAAGGCAGCTGTACGGCGAGGGGTGCCTTATCCTTGGGGCGGAGCAACTGGGACGGAACCTATCAACGTCCCGTGTCACGTGCCGATCGCGCAGGGCGGGAACCATCGCGCAGTGCGCTGGTTGTGACATCGAAAGCGAGGTCATCCATGACACATGAGGAATTTGAAGCGCTGCAGTCTCGGATCGAGGCCCGCGCATACAAAATGTGGACCGATGCGGGTGAGCCGGAAGGCGGGCCCGAGCAGTTCGAGGAAGATGCACGCGAACTGGTCGCGCTTGCAGAGGTTGGTCCGCCAACCCTTGACCCGAAAGAGGCGGCCCGACCTGTCGTCGAAGAAGCGTCGATTCAGGCAAATCTCGGCGAATTTCCCACGATGCGCGATCAGGGTGATGAGAAGACTTTTCCGGACCGTGACCAGAGCCCTGTCGAAGACTCAGTAGAGTCGCATCGTGATGGAGAAGCCAAATCCCGGCGTGATTGAACCCATCGCGTCTTTCGTGGCGCGACTGGTTCTCTCTATGGTTTTGGCTGACTAGAACGTCTCCGATGATACCAAGCCAATTTCTCCGGCCTTCATGGCTGTTTCCCCAATATATGTTTGAGATGCGTTCAGAGCTTCGCGACTGCGGCTCACGAACACCTCTCTTGCCCTGCCCCAAGAGTTACTTGCGGGCCTTTTCTTCCATGATTGGCGCAACAACTCCGCAAAACGGGACGCTGATCTGAAAGAGTACCTATCCGTGCAGTCTCCGTCTGGCTGTAACGCCAATGGAGCCGGTGGGGTAGCGCAGGTGCGGCCGTGATTGACAGGCGAAACAGCGAGTAGTTTATTCCGGGATGATCAGTAATAATGGCTCCGGCTAATTCGTAGAGGTTCAGGATGAAAGATGCTGTGCGCGTTCATGATGCGCCCGTCGAGTTGGAGCGTGACCTGTTCTTGCGGGTCCTGTTGCGGGAGCTTTCCGGAACGCTTGAAGACGTGGTCGGGCTGGCCGAGGCGTCCGGCTATATAAGTGTTGTCGGCGGCGCGATGGGGGAGCAGATCAATGCCGAGTATCGCCGCGCCCTGTCCGTTGATCGGCTGTCGCGCGATCAGGTGCGGGAGGTGCTAGTCGATCTCAAGCGGCGCATTCAGGGTGATTTCTACATTATCGAAGAGCATGAAGACCGGATCGTGCTTGGCAATCGGGCCTGTCCCTTCGGCAAATTTGTCGAGGGCAGGCCCTCGCTTTGTATGATGACGTCAAATGTCTTTGGCTCGATCACGGCGCAGAATCTTGGTTACGCGCGTGTGGATATCGAGGAAGCAATCGCCACGGGCCATGCAGGCTGCCGGATTGTCGTGAACCTGACGCCATCCGCTGATCCCGGTGCGAATGCGCGGGAGTATTTCAGGATCGAAGAATGATTGCCGACAGCATGAAAACCGACACGGGGCACGGGTTGGACTTTCTGTCCGACCCGGTTCTGGTCGTGACTGTGGACGGGCAGGTTGTCGAGACAAATGCCGCAGCCAAGGCGCTTTTCGGGGCAAAGCTCGGGAGCGGCGCTCTGGCCGATTTGCTGGCGGATGATCCTGAAGACTGCATGCGTTTCTTACGCAACGCGAGCAGCACGACAGCCCCGCGACCCGGCAAGCTTGCCTTTCACACCGAGAGCGGCCCCCAGCGCTTCATGCTTCAGGCTGCGCGCTCCAAGCAGGATAATCCCACGGCGCGGATCATCCTGCGTCTGTTGCAACAGAGAGGCAACCGCTTTGCGATGCTGGACCGGCGGGTGAAGGCGCTGGATGCCGAACTCCACGACAAGTTGCAGAAAAACGCCGCGTTGCACGAAGCGTTGCGGCAAAAGCAGGTTCTTCTGCGCGAATTGCAGCATCGCGTTAAAAACAATATCCAGTTGATCATGTCGCTGACCAAGATCTCGTCAAGTGGCTATGACACGCCCGAGGTCTCCGAGGTGGTTGGAACGTTGCGCGGCAGATTGCAAGCCATGGCTGCCGCTCAGGAAGCGCTCTATCAGGCGGATGAGGTGGAAACGGTCATGGCGCGGGCCTTTCTGGAAGGCGTTGTCCGAACTGCCGCGCGTGCCACTGGTGCCGCGCATGCTGTTTCGTTCGCTTTAGACGATGCCGAACTGAGCAGCAACGAGGCCCATAGCCTCGCGTTGATCGCCAACGAGCTTATCACCAATGCTGCTAAATACGGCTTGCGCGACGGTGAGGGCCATATCCGCGTGACTTTCGCCAATGCCGGAGGTGACTACAGGTTCGAAGTTGCAGATAACGGATCTGGCATTTCGGAAAAGGCCGCGTCACGCTCGTCCGGTTTGGCTCTCGTACGCGGGCTATGCCGCCAGATCGGCGGGCGGCTCGATATAGACGGAGACGATGGCACCATCTGTACGGTTCGCTTCCGCGCAGACAGCAAGGAAAAGGGGAACGAATGACGCAAGATTTTGGGCAGATGCGCGCGCCTGTCGCCAACTTTGGCCCCGTGCAAAACAGATCTCTGTTGCGGAAACTCTACCGCCCTTTCCGCCTTGGCACTCCGGGTCCAGACCACGAGAAAACGGCGGACAAAAATCAGGCAGGCATTGCCGCCGATCAGCCGGAAGAGGTGGTAGCCGAGGCGCCACGGAGGCCATTGCGTGTCGTGATCGTGGAGGACGAGGCGATTATCGCGATGGAACTGGAGATGATCCTCGCGGAACTGGGTGTCGACGTGGTGGGCGTTGCAATGAGTGCCGACGAGGCTGAGGCTCTGGTCGCGGAGCAGCGCCCTGATTGTGTCACGATGGATATCAACATTCAGGGCGCGCGAGACGGTGTTGAGGCGGCGCGCGCCATCTTTGGGAAATACGGTATCAGGTCTGTTTTTGTATCGGCCTATGGTAATGAAGAAGCCCGAATGAGGGCCGCTGATGTGCAGCCCATCGGTTGGGTGATGAAGCCTGTGGAGACAGAGCAACTTGACCAGATGTTGCGCCGCGTTGCGCAAGACGAGACGTGATTCGTCAACAGCCTTCCTTCAGCCCGGCCTGATTTCAGGGCAGCATCTGCATCTGCAACGGCCAACGAGGCTTGGCCGCAAAAGCAACATGAACCGCCCGGTGCTGACTGGCCGGGCGCGCAGGCTGAAAGGAAAACGCATGTCCCGTCATCCCGTTGTAGAGTCTTTCTGGAACTTCGATCCTTTGTCAGGGGGGCACATCCACACAAAACGCGCAGCGCATTCTGGACTACGTGCACAGCACTGGAGTCACAGTCGAATGGATACTGGATACCCATCCCCATGCCGATCACTTCTCCGCGGCAGGCTGGCTGAAAGACCAACTTGGTGCGCCGACAGCCATTGGCGAGCACGTCGTCAAGGTTCAGACGCTCTGGTAGAAGATTTACAATCTGGGTGATGAATTCGTTGCGGATGGCCGCCAGTGGGACAGGCTGTTACCGCGATGGCGAAAGCTTTATGGTGGCGTTTTCAGGCACGCCACTCTTGAGATCCGACGAAGGGCGCGGGCGGGTTCTGGCAGCCCCTCGTTCCACACCTCTCAATTCTCGTCTGGGGTCCGTGGCGGATTGCTTGTCGCGTCAGGTTATCGTATATCGTCGTTTGACGAAATATTCTGGCACAAGGGTTCCGACACATGGGTGATGCGATGTCCGATCAGGAACACCTGTCCAATCTGGCCAAGGCTCTGGCCCATCCGGCGCGGGTCAAGATCCTGCATCTACTGGCACGAACCCCCGGCTGCATCGGCGGTGATATTGTCGAAGCGGTGGGGCTGGCGCAATCCACCGTGTCCGAGCATCTGCGGATTCTGAAAGCGGCAGGCGTGATCACCGGAGAGATTGATCCGCCGCGCGTTTGCTATGCGCTGACCCCCGGCGCGCTGTCGCCGCTGGCTGCGCTGATTGCCGAACTCGATACAACACACACCGACGCAGAGGCCTGCGTCACACCTGAACGGACGGAATGACAGATGACGGTTTTTGAACGCTTCCTCTCGCTCTGGGTGCTGTTGTGCATCATCGCGGGCATCGTGCTGGCCAACCTGTTGCCGGGCCTGTTCGCGGCGCTTGCGGCGCTGGAATATGCCTCGGTCAATCTGGTCGTGGCGGTGCTGATCTGGGCAATGGTCTATCCGATGATGGTGGCCGTGGATTTCGGCGCGCTGCGCGGTGTCGGTGAGCGACCCAAAGGGCTGATCATCACGCTGGTGGTCAACTGGCTGATCAAACCCTTCACGATGGCCGCCTTGGGGGTGGTGTTCTTCAACTATGTTTTTGCGGATCTGATCGATCCGGCCAACGCGGGCCAGTATATCGCGGGGCTGATCCTGCTGGGCACGGCCCCTTGCACGGCGATGGTGTTTGTCTGGTCGCAGATGACCAAGGGTGATCCGAACTACACGCTGGTGCAGGTGTCGCTGAACGATGTGATCATGGTGTTTGCCTTCGCGCCGATCGTGGCGCTGCTGCTGGGTGTGACCGATATTGCCGTCCCGTGGGAGACGCTGGTGCTGTCGGTCGTCCTTTACGTGGTGCTGCCGCTGATCGCGGGGGCGATCACGCGGGCGCGTCTGATGGGGCAGGGTGGCGAGGCGGCTGTCTCGGCCTTTACCGCGCGGATCAAGCCGGCCTCTGTGCTGGGGCTGTTGCTGACCGTGGTGTTGCTGTTCGGGTTTCAGGGCAATGTCATCCTCGACAATCCGTTCCTGATCCTGCTGTTGGCGACCCCGATCCTGATCCAGTCCTACGGGATGTTCGCGCTGGCCTATTTCTGGGCATGGCGCTGGA
>JBLRWK010000087.1:0-9860 GCA_047921295.1 Rhodobacterales bacterium | reverse complement strand
TAGGCCCCCTCGCGCCGCGCCACGATATTCCAGCGCGGATGCTTGTCGCTGTCACCGGGGGCACCGTAGGCGCGCACCAGTTCGGTCTGGAACCCCTGCGCCGCAAGGCGTCTGTCCAGATATTCGCAAATCTCCAGATAATTGTCGCCCGGCGGGTTGAGCGTCGGGATACGGATCAGATCCTGCGTCAGCGCGATCAGATCATCGCGCCGCGCCGCGACCGCCTCGTCCAGTCTGTCTGTCAGGGCCATCGCCGCATCCTTTTTCTGTTGCCTTCAGCCTGCCAGAATGCTTTGCCTCCGCTACGGTATCAATACCGTAGAACCACGGTGACCTATGGATCAAAGCGACCTCACACGCCTTGCCTTCGATCACGCGCCGGTTGGCATCGTGATGACCAGCCACCGCGTGATTGACAGCTGCAATGCCACCTTTTGCAGGATCTCGGGATATGCGGCAGGGGAGCTTCTGGGCCAAAGCTTCCGCCTGCTCTACGGCTCGGAGGCCGAGTTCATCCAGATTCGAGACATCGGGCTGGAGCCTTTGCGCCGCAGCGGTGATTACGCCGATGAGCGAATATTACGCCATGCCGGAGGGCATGCCATCTGGTGCCGTTTCCGCGCCCGCACCCTGACACCTGACGACCCGTTGGCCCGCATCGTGATGAGCTTTGCCCCCATCGCCCCGCGCAGTGACGGCCCTGCCCTGACCCCGCGCGAACGGCAGGTCGTCTCGTGGCTGGCGCGTGGCAAGACGAGCAAGGAAATCGCGCAGATTCTCGGCCTGTCACCGCGCACGATCGAAGATGTCCGCGCCCGTCTGCTCAAAAAGTTCGGCGTGCGGAATGCGGCGCTCCTGCTGGCGCGGCTCAGCGATCTCGGGCAGTAGCAAGTCTCTCACCGAAACCCTCTGCCACGATCCCCGGCAAAGCCTCGAAATGGTCGAACCGCCAGATTTGTGGCACTGTATCATGCGGAATATGGCAATAGCCTTGGGTGAAAAATGCGAAAGGAATGCCTGCGGCCTGCGCCGTCTCGGCATCCACCTCGCTGTCGCCCACATAAAGCCCCGTTCCCGCTCCCAGCGCCGCAAAGGCATGGCGCAACGGCGCGGGATCGGGTTTGCGCGTGGGCAGGCTATCGCCGCCCACCACGGTATCGAACAGATCCTTCATGCCGAACTGTGCCAGAACCTTGCGCGCCGGGCCTTCGGGCTTGTTGGTGCACAACCCCAGAACATGCCCCTGCGCCCTTAACTCACGGAGCACCGGCAACACACCGGGATAAAGCTGCGTCAGATCGTTGGAGGAAGCATTATAATGCGCCAGCGTCGCGGCGGTCAGCCTGTCGTGATCCGTCGCATCCAGCCCGCGCACAGCCATCGCCCGCGCCACCAGATTGGGCAGACCATGCCCGATGAACGAGATCACCTCCGCCAGATCCAGCGGCGCGCGCCCCTCCTCCACCAGCGTGCGGTTGATTGCGGCGCGGATGTCCGGCGCGCTGTCGATCAGCGTGCCGTCCAGATCAAAGACGATGGCGCTCACCCGCGCGCGTCCGCGGCGGCCTTGCGGATAGCGCGGATGTTCTCGCCGTATACGCCCGGCGCATTGACCGAGCCGCCCTTGAACACCGCCGATCCCGCTACCAGCACATCCGCCCCCGCTGCCACGACAAGTGGCGCGGTCTCGACCGTCACGCCGCCGTCAATCTCGATATGGATCGGCCTGTCCCCGATCATGGCGCGCAGCTTGGCGATCTTGTCGATCTGGCTATGGATGAATTTCTGCCCCCCGAAACCGGGGTTCACCGTCATCACGCAGATCATATCCACCATATCCAACAGGTATTCCACCGCCTCGGCAGGCGTGCCCGGGTTGAGCGCAACCCCCGCTTTCGCCCCGCTGGCACGGATCGCCTGCATCGTGCGATGTGTATGCGGGCCCGCCTCGATATGCGCGGTGATGATATCGGCACCGGCGGCGGCATAGGCCTCGATATAGGCATCGACGGGCGCGATCATCAGATGCACATCCATCACCGTCGTCACATGTTTGCGGAACGCCGCCACGGCTGGCGGGCCGAATGTGAGGTTGGGCACGAAATGCCCGTCCATCACATCAACATGCACCCAGTCCGCACCTTCCGCCTCGATCGCGCGGATTTCAGCGCCGAAATTCGCGAAATCCGCTGACAGGATCGACGGCGCGATCTTGATGGACCGGTCAAGGCTCATGTCGTCTCTCCAACCCTGCTTCTTCTTGCCTCAAATATCCGGCGACGCATCAACGCTCACGCCGCCTTGCTATCTGCCGCGCGCGGGTCCAGCTTGCCTGCGGCATACATCGCCGCCATGTCATCCATGCTGATCGCCTTGATCTTGCTGGCATGTCCGGCAGTGCCGAACCGCTCCAGCCGGTCGCGGCACAGGTCTTCCATCTCTTTCATCGCGGGGATCATGAACTTGCGCGGGTCGAACTCGCCCGGCTTTTCCTGCGCGATCTTGCGGAACTGGCCGGTCAGGGCCATCCGGCAATCGGTGTCGATATTGACCTTGCGCACGCCCATCCTGATGCCGCGCTCGATCTCCTCCACCGGTACGCCGTAGGTCTGGGGCATCTCGCCGCCATGGGCGTTAATAAGATCCTGCAGATATTGCGGTACCGAGCTGGAGCCGTGCATCACCAGATGCGTGTCAGGCAGCTTGGCATGGATCGCCTCGATGGTGGACATGGCCAGAATCTCGCCATCCGGCTTGCGGCTGAACTTGTAGGCGCCGTGGCTGGTGCCGCAGGCAATTGCCAGCGCATCGCATTTGGTTTTCATCACGAAATCCACAGCCTGATCGGGATCGGTGAGCAACTGGTCATGGCTCAGCTTGCCGACAGCGCCCGATCCGTCCTCCTCACCTGCCTCGCCGGTTTCCAGCGAACCCAGCACACCAAGCTCCCCCTCGACCGAAGCACCGACATAATGGGCAAACTCGGTCACGCGGCGGGTGATGTCGACATTGTATTCATACGAGGCCGGCGTCTTCATATCCGCCTCGAGGCTGCCGTCCATCATCACGGATGTGAAACCGTGGCGGATCGCAGTCAGGCAGGTCGCATCATTGTTGCCGTGGTCCTGATGCATGCAGATCGGGATCGTCGGGAACATCTCGGACAGGGCCTGCACCATGTGGCGCAGCATGATATCGCCCGCATATTTGCGCGCGCCTTGGCTGGCCTGAAGGATCACCGGCGCGTCCACGGATTTGGCGGCGTTCATGATCGCCAGCCCCTGTTCCATGTTGTTGATGTTGAAGGCGGGCACGCCATAGGAATGCTCTGCCGCGTGGTCCAGAAGTTGACGAAGTGTGATCAGTGCCATGTGAATGGTTCCCTCAAGGTCGAAATGTCTTTGCGCTGTTGCGCGCGTGTGTTGCAGCCGCCTCGATCAGTCCGCCGCGTCGAAATAACCGGCAACCTGCCGCACTTTTGCGGGGCTACCGAAAACCAGCGGCATCCGCGCATGCAAGGCATCCGCCGCCAGTTCCATGATCGGGGCTTGTCCGTCCGTTGCCAGACCACCCGCCTGTTCGATCAAGAAAGCGATAGGCGCCACCTCGTAAACCATCCGCAGACGGCCTTTTTCATAGCCCGGACGCGCATCGCCGGGATAGAGGAAGATGCCGCCTCGCGTCAGGATCCGGTGCGCCTCCGCCACAAGCGAGGCGACCCAGCGCATGTTGCTGTCCTGCCCGTGCGGCCCGGTGTTTCCGGCCTGACAATCCTCTATATAGGAACGGATCGGCGCATCCCAATGGCGATGGTTGGACGCGTTGATGGCATATTCGCGCGATTCTGCGGGCGTCTGCATGGCCTCGCTGACCAGTTCGAACCGCTGCGTGGCCGGATTGAGCGCGAACATCAGCGTGCCATCGCCGAAGGTCACGACAAGGCAGCATTGCGGGCCGAATATAATATAACCGCCCGCGACCTGTTCCGAGGCGGGGCGCAGGAAACTGGCCTCGGCCTCATCCTTGGCCTCGAAGATCGAGAAAATCGTGCCGATCGACACGTTTACGTCGATATTGGACGAGCCGTCCAGCGGATCGATCGCCAGCGCATAGCGCCCCTTGGGGTTGAGCGCGAGCACGCCTTCCTGCTCCTCGGAGGCATACCAGCGCACTGAAGTCTCGCGCAACGCGGCCTCGAACATGTCATCGGCCAGCACATCCAGCGCCTTTTGTCCGTCACCGCCCGCATTCTCGCCTACCGCATGCCCCAAAGACTGGCCTAACGGACCGCGTGCGATGATACCGGCCAGATCGACCCCTACTGTGCAAAGCGCTGAGATGACCGGGGCGAGATCTGCGGGGATCAGCGGGCTGGACAGGACGTTGTGGTTTTCGGCCATGGCTATTGCGGTTCCTTGCATTCTGCTGCGGCGACGGGTGATGCCTGCCGTGAGGCTTGTACTTCCGGCCCCTGATTATCCCAAGTTGCGCGCAAGGAAAATCCAATATCCGGTTTGCGCGCGTTTCTGCTGCAAAATTCGGGCGCCCCCTCGTCAGTCCCGACCTGCGGAAAGTAATTTCGCACAGTTGATCCGGCCCGGTCTTTGTGTCAGCTTGGACAAAACGGTTGGGGAGGACCGGGTGAGATTTCAAGGAAAGATTGCGCTTGTTACAGGCGCATCGGGCGGGATCGGGCGTGCCACCGCGGCACGGCTCGCATCCGAGGGAGCAACTGTCGTGCTCGTCGATCTGGGCGCATGCCCGTTGCCGGAGGACGGGGGGCCGCATTTGTCGCTGCCCTGTGATGTCGCGGACGAGGCCGCTGTGAAAGCCTGTATCGAGACGGTGCTGGAGCGTTTCGGCCAGATCGACATCCTGTGCAACAATGCGGGGATAACCTGCAGCCACGCCCCGATTACCGAGATCAACAGTGATGACTGGATGCGCGTGATGGGTGTGAACCTGTTCGGCACGGCGCATTTCATCAAACATGCCGCGCCCTCGATGATCGCGCGTGGGCGCGGGGCCATCGTCAATACCGCCTCGGTCGCGGGGATACGTTCGGGCGCGGGCGGCAATGTCTATTCCGCCTCCAAGGCCGGGGTGATCAACCTCACGCAGACAACGGCCTGCGATCTTGGCGGCCACGGCATCCGTGTCAACGCGGTCTGTCCCGGCCTGATCGAAACGGGGATGACCAAGCCGATTTTCGATTACGCCCGCCAAGTCGGCAAAGAGGACCGTCTCGGCGCGCGCTGCGAACTGCGCCGTTATGGTCGCCCGGAAGAAGTGGCTGCCGTCATCGCCTTTCTCGCCAGCGACGATGCCAGCTACATCACAGGCCAGGCCTTGCCCGTGGACGGGGGCAATACTGCCTCGCTCAATCTTCCCGGAATGAAAGTCTGAACCGATGCCAATGATGACCCGCCACCACACCATCTGGCCAGAGGGGATGCCCAAATCGCTGGATGCGCCGCACCAGACGATCTTCCAGAACCTCGCCGAGAGTGCTTCCCGCTTTCCTAACCGCAGGGCGCTGGTGTTCTACGGCACCGAGATCACCTATGCGGAGCTGCTCGACCGTGTCGAGCGCCTCGCGGGCTGGCTCCAGTCCGAAGCAGGGATTGCCAAGGGCGACCGTGTGCTGCTGTGTCTGCAAAACAGCCCGCAATTCGTGATCGGCTATTACGCGATCCTGCGCGCCAATGCGGTCGTTGTGCCGGTCAATCCGATGAGCAAGGGCGCGGAACTGGAGCATCTGGCCCGCGATACCGGCGCGCGGCTTTTGCTGGTCGGTCAGGAGGGGCTGGCGGATGCCGCGCCGCTGATCGCTGGCGGATTGCTCGACCGCGTTCTGGTGGCGACCTATGCAGAAGAAACGGATCCCGCGGCGGAAAACTGGCGTGACATCGCGCTGCCGGATGCGCTGGCCAGCCTCGACGCCGGGGCAGTGACTGGCCCCGGCCTCACACGCTGGGCCGATGCGCTGGCGGCAGGCCACAGGCCCGGCCCGCATGTGGCGACACCGGACGATCTGGCGCTGATCCCCTATAGCTCCGGCACAACCGGCCAGCCCAAGGGTTGTATGCACAGCCACCGCACCGTGATGGAAACCGCCTATGGCGGCGTGGTCTGGAATCCGGTGAGCGAGAAGGCCGTGCATCTAGCGACCCTTCCCTTCTTTCACGTTACCGGAATGCAGGCGGCGCTGAACGGCCCGATCATGCAGGGCGGCTGCATCGTGATCCTGATACGCTGGAACCGCACCCATGCCGCCCGCCTGATCCAGCGCTACGGCGTTGCGCGTTGGCGCTCGATCTCCACCATGGCGATTGATCTGGTCAATGATCCTGATGTCGCCAGCTATGATCTCAGCAGCCTCGAAGCCCTTGGCGGCGGCGGTGCGGCGATGCCCGAGGCGATTGCGGCCAAGCTCAAGGCGATCACCGGGCTGGATTATATCGAAGGCTACGGCCTGTCGGAGACGATGGCCGCGACCCATATCAACCCTGTCCATGCCCCACGCCAGCAATGCCTCGGCATTCCCGTGTTCGACGTGGACAGCCGCATCCTGTCTGTCGCCGACGGCCCCGACTTCGGCAAAGAGCTAGGCCCCAACGAGGTGGGCGAGATCGTGACGCATGGCCCGCAGGTCTTTCTGGGCTACTGGAACAACCCGCAAGCCACCAAAGAGGCGTTTCTGGAGATCGACGGCAAGCCATTCTTCCGCACCGGCGATCTGGGGTATTATGACGAGAACGGCTATTTCTTCATGGTGGACCGGGTCAAGCGGATGATCAACGCCTCCGGCTTCAAGGTCTGGCCTGCCGAGGTGGAGGCGCTGATGCATCGCCATCCCGATATTGCAGAGGTCTGCGTGATCGCCAGCCCCGATCCGCGCCGGGGCGAGACGGTCAAGGCCTGTATCGTCCCCGCCACAGCCGCGCGGGACAGATTAACCGGACAAGATGTGATCGACTGGTGCAAAACCCAGATGGCAGCGTATAAGTGCCCCACAAATGTGGCCTTCGTGGACAGTCTGCCAAAGTCGGGGGCTGGCAAGGTATTGTGGCGCGTCCTGACCGAAGCGGAATTCGCGCGGGCGGATGCAGGGTTGAGTACAAAGACGGGAACGGATCGGTGAGGAAAAGAACAGCGGAACAGGCCCCGGAACTGGATGAAAGAGAACATGGCGAAGACCGCCAGTTCGTCACCGCGCTGCATCGCGGCCTCGACATCCTGCGCGCCTTCACGCCTGCGGACCGCTCCGGCCTCGGCAACCGTGATCTGGCGGATCGCACCGGCCTGCCGAACTCCACCGTGTCACGGCTGACCTATACGCTGCTGAAACTGGGCTATCTGGTCTATGACGAAGGCACCGGACGCTACCGTATGGGTGTGCCGGTTCTCAGCCTTGGCTATGCCTGTCTGGGTGGCCTGAAGGTGCGCGAGACGGCGCAACCGCTGATGCAGCAACTGGCCGATGATTGCGGCGACGGCGTGCTGGTGGCGCTTGGCGGGCGAGATGACCATTCGATAACCTATATCGCCTGCGCGCGTGCAGCACGCGGGATGATCTCGCTGCAACTCAATGTCGGCTCGCGCATTTCTCTGGCGCGTTCGGCGATGGGGCGGGCCTATATCGCGGGCACCAGCGAGACGGAACGCACGCAGATCCTCGAGATGATCCGCGACCGCACGCCGCCCGAGAAATTTGCACGTGTGCTGGAAGATATCGAAGATGCCGCCGAGCAGATCCGCACGCGCGGCTTTTACGCCAACTTGGGCGGCTGGCAGTCCGAAGTGAATGCCGTGTCGGTGCCCTACCGTTCGCCGCAGGGCGATGCGCCGATGCTGGCCTTCAACCTTGGTGGTCCTGCCTATATCCTGTCGCGCGACAGGCTGGAAAACGAGCTTGGCCCGCGCCTACGGGAAATGGTGCAGAAAGTCGGCCGGATCGGCATGTAGCCGTCCGGCCCCTTTTCCTCAGGGGATCAGAGCGATTTTGCCCACGGCCCCGCGCCCCAGAACGCGTGTCAGCACCTCAGCGGCGTCGGACAGCGGATAGCGCCCTTCGATCAGCGGCTTGACCAGACCGGATTTGTACCAGCCGAGCAGTTCTTCCATGTTCTCGCCGTAGACCTGCGGCTCATGGCGGGTGAAGTTGCCCCAGAACACGCCCACGACGCTGAATTCCTTGACCAGCGCCAGATTGACCGGAAACTTCGGAATATCGCCACCGGCAAAGCCGATGATCAGCAGCCGCCCGTTACGCCCCATCGAACGCGCGCAGGCATCGAACGGCGCGCCGCCGACGGTGTCGAACACCACATCCACGCCCTTGCCTTTGGTCAGTTCCTTGAGTTGATCCTTCAGGTTGTCATATCCAATCGCCTCGTCGGCCCCATTTTCCTTGGCAATGGCCCGCTTTTCATCGCTGGAGGCCACAGCGATCACACGCGCGCCCATGATCTTGCCGATCTGGATCGCCGCCACACCCGTGGCACCCGCCGCGCCCAGCACCACCAGCGTCTCGCCCTTTTTCAGACCAGCGCGCTGCTTGAGCGCGTGATGCGAGGTGCCGAAAGCCACCAGCAGGGCGCAGGCATCGGCGGCGTCCATATCCCCGATGGGAAACACCCGCGCCTCGGATTCGGCGACCTTTTCGGCGTAACCGCCCAGCGAACAGATCGTCGCGACACGGTCTCCGACTTTGAGGCGTTTGACATCGGGGCCGACGCTTTCGACCACACCTGCCGCTTCCATCCCCGGCACGAAAGGATGCTCGGGCCGCATCTGGTAGAGACCCTGCACCAGCAGACCGTCGGGATAATTCACCCCGGCCGCCTCGACCTTGATGACAACCTGATCTCCGGTGGCCTGCGGATCGGATACGTCACCGTATTCAAGCTGATCCAGCGGGGCAAAGGCGTTGCAGATGATGGCTTTCATGACAGTTTCCTCCGGTTGATGCGACAAATGGTGTGGCAATGCCGCTTTTGCAGAAGCCTAGGCACACTGGCTTTGACCAGCAAGCGCAAGGCAGAGTGACGCAGCGGCAATCATGCGTATTGTCCGCGTATTTGGCCTTTGGCTCCGCCACGCATCGCGCTAGGCTCCGCGCAAGTTTATTGCGATATGGGAGGAGAACCAAATGCAAGGCATGATGATGAACAGGCCGCTGATGATCAGCGACATCCTCACCTATGCTGCCGAAGCGCACCCGCGGGCAGAGATCGTTTCCGTGCGGACCGAAGGCGATGTGCATCGGCAGACCTACCCCGAGACACTGGCGCGGGTCTCCCAACTGGCACATGCGCTGAAGGAAATGGGAATCGAATCGGGCGACCGCGTCGCGACACTGGCATGGAACGGCTACCGCCACTTCGAACTTTACTACGCCATCTCCGGCAGCGGTGCGATCTGTCACACGATCAACCCGCGGCTGAGCGCCGAGCAGATGACCTATATCGTCGAACATGCGGGCGACAAGGTGCTGTTCGTGGATCTGACATTCGTGCCGATTCTGGAAAAGCTGAAAGATCAACTGCCCGGCCATCTGACCTATGTGATCATGACAGACCGCGCGCATATGCCGGAGAATTCCTTGGGTGCGTTGTGCTACGAGGAATTGCTGGACGGTCAACCCACCACCTATGACTGGCCGGAAATGGACGAGAATACCGCCTCCGGCCTGTGCTACACCTCCGGCACCACTGGCAATCCCAAGGGCGCGCTCTATTCGCACCGCTCTACCGTGCTGCACGGGTTGATGATCGCACTGGTGATGGGTTCGGCCTTCCCTGAAGGTGCCAAGGTGCTGCCGGTCGTGCCATTGTTCCACGTCAACGCATGGGGAC
>JBLRWK010000086.1:0-9866 GCA_047921295.1 Rhodobacterales bacterium | reverse complement strand
AAAACGCGTCAGAAATGGACGCCTCAAGATGCTTGAAGGATACAGTTGCTAGTTTTCGAAAGCACAGGTCGACCGATTGCGACCTTTTTTCCAACATCGCTGTAAGCCGAGCGTCGTTGATCCCCGCGTTCTAAGCGTGATACTCTTCATACAGCGCAATGGGTTGATGTGGAATTACGCGCCTTCGGCCAATGACCCACTGAGGGCGAACGACTTCTCGTAGAAGCGTCAGACCAACAGATTAAACTTTTAGCGTGAGGCTTTTCAGACGTTTTCTCTATACTTGTTGCCGGCGCCCATTTAATCAAAGCCCGATGGATCACAGTAAAGACTTGGGGCAGCTATGAAAGTGAAACGGGAACTAAAGTCGACGGGCGAACGGTTCATGCCGGGCATGAGCCAGGTTATCGAACTCGAGCACATGCATCGCTACCGTCTAGCCGCTTTACTTGCAGAAGGCCGCGACGTGTTAGATATCGCGTCGGGCGAAGGCTATGGCAGCGCGATGATGGCGAAAGTGGCCCGTTCGGTGATTGGTGTCGATTTAGCGGAGGACGCGGTTGCGCATGCCCAGGCGACCTACGGGACTGAAGTACTTTCCTTTCGACAGGGGAACGCAACGCAGATCCCGCTGCAGGACAAAGCAGTTGATCTTGCCATATCTTTCGAGACGATCGAGCACCTTACGGATCACATCGGCATGATGTCCGAATTGCGCCGCGTGTTGCGACCAGGTGGATTACTTCTGATCTCGAGCCCGAACAAGGCCGTCTATTCGGACCAGACCGACTACGCTAATCCTTTCCATGAGCGTGAGCTTTACTCTGATGAATTTAGAGCACTTGTCTCGAGCCATTTTTCGCACTTCGTGCATTATCAGCAAAAAACCTCTGCCGCCTCGGTGATCGTATCGGCCGAAGGTGACTATCCATTCCGAAATCTCACGCCGCCGGACAACATGCAAGCAGGGCTAATCGGACATCGCTACGACCTGCTGCTCGCGTCTGACGGCCCTGTTCCGGACCTACCTTCTTCGATCTACGAATGGGTTGAATCCGAGCTTCAGCCTGAAAATGCTGAACTGCGGCTGGCCGAACTGGCGCAGGAGATCCAGTCACTGGGGCAGGAGGTCGAGTCACTGGGGCAGGAGGTCGAGTCACTGGCGTTGGAACGCGACATACTTGTTGGCAAGCTGCATGCTCCCGAAGCAGCCCTGGCTCGGTTGGCCGCGGATGCAAATGAAATCCTGGCTGACAAGTGGTGGAGGCGCACCCGCACATTCCGACGGTGGTCCAACTCGGTGAGAAAGTTGCGCGGACGCCCCAAAAAGCACTGGCCCCGGCAATTCGATCCGCACGCATATCTGGCCACGGCGGCTGCCCCCGGCACGCCCTTGGCCAGCTCGGCAAAAGAAGCCCGATTGCTCTCGATCCCGTCGTTTCAACAGCGCGTTGGACCACACTTGACCGTGGTGACCATGGCCCGTAACGAGGCTGCGCGTACGCATGACGCTATGCGGCACTATTGTGCGCTTTTCGACCGTGTAGTTCTGTTTGACCACCTGTCCGAGGACGCCACGGCGGATATCGCCCGCGGGTATGACGGCGTGGCCGGCACGCAGGTTTTAGTGGTGCGTGGGGAAGACCCAGGCTATTATCAGTCGGAATATATGTCAGCAGCGGCAAATGCGCTTTTGGCAGAGGGCCGCACGGACTGGATCTTCTTTCTCGACTTCGACGAGTTTCTTACTTTCGAAGACGCCGCGACCTTCCGCCAAGCCCTGGTGGATGTCGCCAACCAAGAGGTGGTGCACGGCCATTGGTGCAATCTAGCACTGGCCGAACCTGCGGGCGACAGCTTGCAGGGCGCCGACGCGTTGATCGGCCCAAGGGTGTCAGATTTTGTAAAGATAGCGCTAAATGCGCGTCTGGTCTCGCCCGGCGTCACAGTGGCGCAGGGCAACCATGCGGTTCGCCTGCCGGGTTGTCCCACGGATACGATTGGCCTGCGCGCCTTCGGCCTGCTGCACGTCCCGATTTCCGGGCCCGAGGCGCTCCAGCGCAAGGTAACGCAGGGAACGAAAGCATTGGCCAATACCAACGGCAAGTCAGAGAACCTTGGGGCGCATTGGCAGGACATGGCTGCAAATATTGATGCTTTGCTTGAGGATGGGGATCTCGCACGCGAGGTTGCCTTGCAATATGGGACACCGCTAACTAACCTTATCACGGCGGTCTCGAAAGGGGAACTCACCGAGGACGCCCGTCATTACCAATTGCGATTTGCCCAGACGGACTGGGCTACTCCGGCACCGGCGGCGAAGGTGTCAAGCCTTACTCTGCAATCTGCCGCAGAGACGCTGTCGAGCCTATTCCCGGTCGCGTCTGGCAGTGCTGATGCGATGGACGGTCTGGCTGCACCCCTTTATACGGCCCTTTCCGCGCGCACATATCCGCAGGACGACCCTGCTGGTCGCCCTTTGATAGAAGATGCATTACTGGCCGCGTCCACCGATATCGAAGTGGTGGTCCCCACTGCTTGGCTCGGGCACATTCCGTTCTTGTTCTCCTTAATGGAGGTCTTGCGGCCGCGGCGATATGTCGAACTTGGCACGCATGCAGGGGCCTCGTTCTTTGCGGCCTGCCAGCATATGCGCTCTAATGGCAATTACGGCGAAGGTGTCGCCATAGACTTGTGGACTGGCGATCACCAGACTGGCCTTTACGAAGAGACAGTGTTCGAAGGTTTCAAGCTCCGGCTGAATCGGCATTTCCCCGCAACTGGGCGCTTCATCCGTGGGTACTTCTCCGAAGCGGTGCCCTGTTTTGAGGATGGCTCGATCGATCTTTTGCATATCGACGGGTTGCACACCTACGAGGCGGTGAAAGAGGATTACGACACTTGGCGGCCAAAGCTGACGGACGCGGGCGTCATCATTTTTCATGATACGAACGAGTACCAGACCGATTTCGGAGTTTGGCAGTTCTTTGAAGAAATCCGCAATGAGGCACCGGTCTCTTTCCAGTTCCGTCATGGTCATGGCCTTGGCGTGATGGCCTTTGGCACGCCTGAAACCAATCCTGCTATAGCGTTGCTGACCGATTTTGCCGCGCGACCCGAGAAGGTCGAAAGCTTCTACGCGACTCTTAGCAAGGCCCTCTACGATGCGGCACGAGACCGCATTGGCTGAGCGCTTGTCCGCGACATCCCGCACCGGATTGGTTGGGATCAGGCCCACAGACCTGATCGCGCTGGATCACTACGAGGCGCAGGCGGGGGAACGCTTTGCCGATACACGCGCCGCGTATAGGCATTTTCGCCGCTTTGGACAGGCAGCCGGACTTGATCCGTCGCCGTTCTTTTATCTCGAATGGTATCTGTGGCAAAACTCCGATGCCGCTGATTTCGTTACCTGTCTGGACCATTTCCTTTCAGTGTCCCGGCACCGACCGATAGACCCAGCCCCGTTCATAGATAGCGTGTCCTTTCTGGCTGAGCATCCACAATACCCGACCATGGCACATGTGCTTGCGGCGCTGTTGCAGGGGCGCGAGCACGCGATATCGCCTGATTTACAGGTGCATCTGGACCGCCTGAAGGCCAACCAAGCGCGCGTTCATGGCGCAATCCGCTCGGGCGTGATCCGCGACGCTCCGAGCGGACGCCGACGCCTGGTCTGGGTGCAGGCTGGGCCACGCTTCGATACGACCTCGTGGTACCGTGCCGACCAGCCGCGCAGTTGGGACCTGATGTGCAACTGGTACGTCTTGCAGGGCATGGATCTTCGGCATGGCGAGATCCACCTGCGACAGTCGGGTACAAAGGCCACCGCCATTCATCACGTGCTGCAGACCGCGCCCGAACTGCTGTCGCGCTACGACCAAGTGCTGTTTCTTGACGACGATCTCGAGATCGCCCATTCAGATATAGACCGGCTCTTCCACACCGCCGAGGTTGAGGGACTGGACGCGTTCCAGCCAGCGCTGCTGCCTGGATCACATTGTGTCTGGCCAGGCCTCTTCCGAAGGTCGGACAAGGGCGTTAGGCGTACGACTGGGGTCGAGATTATGATGCCCGGATTCTCGCGCCGGGCGCTTTTGGATTGCGCTCCGATATTCGGCAGGTCAGTCAGCGGATTCGGACTGGATTTCGCAGTGTCCGAACATTTGCGCCGCCGAGGCATGGTGTGTGGGGTGGTCGATGCCGTGGGCGTAGGGCATCATACGTCAATTGACGAGGTGGGCGGTGCCTATTACCGCTTTATGCGAGCCTTGGGCATCAATCAGAAGCTCGAACTATACGCCGTCATGAACGAGACCGGGACGGTGCCCGAGTTCCGGGATTTATCCCTCGACGAAATATATTCTGCGAACTTAGTGTTCAATTCTCAATGAAGCCACCCGAATAATAAATGCAAAAAGAGCGCTATCTGCTTTATTAGGATGTGCCGCGGAGAAAAGGAGAACTGATTCCATGCCTGATTTTCCGGTAATATCCATTCATGTCCCCAAGGCGTCCGGTTCGTCGATAAGTCTTGGGCTGAGCAATCATTTCGGCGAGGGCTTCACAACACTCTATAATCTTGACCCTGTAGACCCCTGCAGCGCCGAATATATCGACCCAATTCGTTATAATGCTGCAAAGCCGGCCTCGATAGAGCCGTTCAAGGCAATTCACGGACATTTCTCTCCTAGGCATTTTGACCGTATTGAAAAAGCTCGACGAATTGCGATGCTGCGAGAGCCAGTTGATAACCTGATTTCGATTTACTTTTTTTGGAGGAAATATTTCGAAGCCGGCAATAAAGGCCACGCCCTTTATGAGTATGCAATGAGTCAAAACCTTACGTTGCTTGAGTTCGCTCAGTTGCCGAATCTGAGATTCCTGTATTCAAGATCCTATTTTGGTAACTTTGACATGTCGAAGTTTGACGTCATTGGGAGCTACGATAGTCGAGTTGAATATTTTGAGAAAGTATCCGAGCTATGTGGTTGTCGCATTGACGGATCGATACACGCGAACAAGACGCCAACTTCGGAAGAACGCCAGCTTCTTTCGGCAGACAGCAAGCTGATGTTGAGCCTCAGAACCCTATTGTCAGACGATATTCGATTCTTTGAGGCTCATACCTCTCCTGCATGACGCGAAATCAAAATTTATTTAGGGGCAACACGTAATTCATTCTGAGTAGGCTGCTGGGGTAGGATACGGGAGGACGGCCACAGACGAAGCTTCATGATGGCGTAGACGAATATCTTTGATTTCTTCAAACCGTTATGCGAGCCTACCGATCCAGCGGGGGCCGCTGATCAAGCTTTATGTCAAATAGCGTGGTGCATTTGCCGTCGTTTCACGTATGGTGGCATAGACATAAGGAGACGTTTGCGCATGTCATGTCCCATTTGCGGCGGATCGGGCCTGACCGATCGAGAGGTTCTATGGGCTGAACTGATCAGTGAATGGGCCCTTTCGCCGGTCGAGACCGACTATATCAATCGCCAGCAGGGGACCCAATGTGTGTCTTGTGGAGCGAACCTGCGTTCACAGGTCCTAGCCGACGCGATCCTATCCTGCCTCGATCAAGCGGCCCCGCTGGAAGTACTGCTGAGTACGACTTCGCTCGACATCCTAGAGATAAACGCCGCAGGCGATCTGCACAGACATCTGGCGGCGGTTCCGAGCCATGTTCTGGCGCAGTATCCCGAAGTGGATATGATGGACCTGCCCTATGACGACGGGCGCTTCGACCTCGTGGTTCATTCTGACACGCTTGAACATGTGCCGCATCCTGTCAGGGCTTTGGCTGAATGCCGACGTGTGCTTAAGCCCAGCGGGGTGCTGTGCTACACTGTGCCGAGCATCGTGGGACGGCTCTCGCGGCGACGCGACGGGCTCCAACCCAGCTATCACGGGACATCGGTTGAGCGGCCCGAGGACTATGTCGTGGTTTCGGAATACGGCGCTGATATGTGGACCGAACCGCTTCTGGCAGGCTTTGGATCGGTCCAGATTTTTGCACGCGATTTTCCTGCCGCTCTCGCGCTCTTGGCCAGACGTCGAGACTAAGTGTGCCAGCCATGTCAAAACCAAACACCCTCCGGCAAGACAACATGGTCGCTGAACGCTTGACGAAGTTCCTGGCGACCCGTCTAAGTTGCGTGATTCAGACGTTTCGTGATTTCACACACGGACAAGTCCATTCGTGATTTCACCCACAACCCTAGAGGCTTTTGTGATTTTACACACGCCAGTGCTATTTTGGTGGCTTTGTCATCGAGATGGTAGTGAGAGCCTCAACTGATCCGCTATAACGAGGAAAAGCAGCTATCATTGATTCTTGAAGATTTTGCTGCGCCGCCGTCGGGCTGCTTTCCGTTCATGGTTTTAGGTGCTGGGCCGAGATGGGTACTTTTCTGTTGTTCGGTCCAGGTCGATGCGCCCTCCCGCAACCAACTTCCGCGAAAATCGCACCAGATACGGCGTCGAGTTCACTCGGCGCCGATTTGCGTAGCATCTCCAACAAGTTGCCCTCGATCGTCAGACGATGCCCGTTGGCCTCGGCATCCCAATCGACGACGATCCTGTCCACAAGATCGTGCAATTCGTCGGCGGCACGCCCTGCGACAGCCTCCTGAGACAGCGTGGCGGCAAGGTTCGCCACGATCTCCCGGTAGAGCTCCGGCAGATCCTCGGGCAGCTCGATCTCTACGGGGACGATCCCGACGCGGGCCTCCGCAAGACGCGCCAGATCACCCTCTATCTGCTTCAGTTCATCGACCAGCGACTGAGACCCCAGACCCTGTTTGGCGAGCGCGACAAGGTTGCGCCGACCCGTTTCCAACTCCATCACCCGTGCGTCGTGCAGGCGCAATCTGTCCTCGGCGGTGTCGTTGTCCTTGTTCAGCCGCTGATGCACAGCCTCCCGGAATGTCTCGTAGGCTGTGGGCTGCATCAGGTCATCGCGCAGGCCCGACAGCACCAGCGGCAAGGCAATGCTGTCACGCAGCCCCCGAAACCCCGTGCAGACGCTTGGGCCCATCTCCTTGGCATTGGCGCAGTAGTAGGTCTTGTATTTGCCAGTCCCGGCCATCGTCATTCGACCGCCGCAGAGTCCGCAATGCAGGAGGCCTGACAGCAGATACTTCCGGCGGCGCAGGGTCTGGCCCGACGAGAGCTTGTTGCGGTCGGTGGTCTCCACCTTCGAACGGCGGCGTGCATCTATGTCTTGCCGCGCCTTCACCGCGTCCCAGATATCCTGATCGACGATGCGCAGCTCGGGCACCTCGACTATCTGCCATTCGCTCGGCGGGTTCTGCGAGGAGACCCGCTTCTCGGTCACGGGATTCTTCGTAAAGGTGAGACGGTTCCAGATCAGGCGCCCGATATAGAGCTCGTTGTTCAGGATGCCCGTGCGGCGCGTGCGGTTGCCGTTGATCGTGTTCTGCTTCCATTTCCCCGAGGACTTGCGCTTCGTCCCGACGGAAGGGGAGGGGATGCCCTCGTCATTCAGGCGGCTGGCGATCTTGATCGGTGATATCCCGGCGGCGTAGTCCCGAAGGATGCCGCGCACGATCGCGGCCTGGATCGGGTCGATCGCCAGGGCGCCCTTGATGGGTGCGCCGCGCGCGTCGGTGCCCGGGCGATAGCCAAAGATCCGACCGCCACCGCTCAGCCCCCGTAGCACCTTGCCCTCGATCCCGCGGTGGACATTGGCGGACAGCTTCTCGAGAAACATGCCACTCAAGAGGGAGGATAGGCTGACTGCAAGGGTATCTGCCCTGCCGCGATCAACCGTGTGGATCTCAACCTTGGCGTGATTTGCGAGCTTGTTAAACCGCGCCAAGTGCTCGGGATCGCGCGACACGCGGTCGAGAGATTCGGTCAGGACGATGTCAAAGGCGCGCTCCTTCGCCGTGAGGGCGTCCATCAGCCGTAGGAAGTCGCCACGGTCGAGGCTCGCCTTACCGCTGACAGCCCGGTCAGAAAAACGCTTGACGACCACCCAGCCCTCCCGGGCCGCGTAGCGCTCGGCCAGTCGGAACTGGTCCTCCACCGACATCGGGTTCTGCATGTCGGTGGAGTAGCGGGCATAGATCGCGACGCGGCGGGGGGCGGTGTGTTCATTCATTCAGGAGACTCGTCTTTGGAGATTGAGGAAGGGCGGTAAGATGTGGCCGGAAAGTTCCAGATGCCAGATCTATCCGAAAGAAATGCGGAAATGTTGTGGCAGTCGATGCAATCTTTGGTAGATTGACCACATCGCGTCAGGCGTCGCTTCTTTCTTCTCCCGCTCCTGCGAGAGTTTGCGGACAGCGGCTTCTGCGAGAAGGTCTATCAGTCTGTCGAGAGGCACCGGCGGAGTCCTTTCCTGTTCGGGCATCAAACAACCGACATGGCGGACACCCACCCGAGCCATCGTGCAGCTTTGGCCGATAGCGCCCGCAGCCAGTCTGCGGGCGCGACTGTTTCAAGGCTTTCGAAGAGCGGATCGCCGCCATCTGCCGATTGCCAGCACCACCGCTATGCGCATTTCAGCGATCCAGATTCAATCTGAATGAAAGCGGCAGGACGGGTCTACCCGATGCGCTGGAAAACATCACCACCAGGGTAAGAGCGCGGTGGCTTCAACGCCAAATCCGCCCAGCTCCAAAAGCCTGCGCGACAGCAGACGCCGGTCGGGGCGAAAAAATGCTTGTCCAGAGGGCGGTCTCAGGCGATTTTGCCACCATAGGGCACGCCACTTGGGCAATGTCGGTCAAAAGCCCATCGGTTTGAAGTTCCAGATCTTTTGGGAATCACTCTCAAGAGCACCGCGGAAGAGCATATCGTTTCCGCTTACTGCCCAGAATGGTCTATAAAGGTTGAAACTCTTCTTGGAATCAATGAGATATTCGGCATTGTTCAGTCACGTCTGTCTTGTCTATCTATCTCGACCATAAGGGTTCCTTCTATGAGAGTGCTTTTTCATGCTTCCATCATTTTCTTGCTCCTGCTTCCTGTAGTGGCATCTGCACAAAGCTATTCCAAGGCGCAGAAGCTGCATGGCGAGCGCAAGTATGCAGAGGCAGCGAAAGAATGGCTCCTCCTGTCTGAAGCTGGCCACAGCAGCGCCCAGAGTATTCTTGCTGATCTGTATTACCAGGGCAAAGGCGTGCCCCAAGACTATACTGAGGCAGCAAAATGGTATCTTCGCGCCGCTGAACAGGGCTCGCCTTATCCGCAAATGCGGGCTGGCGAGATCTATTCGAAGGGTGACGGCGTCCCGCAGAGCGATGCCAAGGCGATCAAATGGCTGACGCTTGCCGCGAGCCAGGGATATTCGCCAGCCCAGATCGTGCTTGGTGCTATTCTCATCCAAGCGGCCGGAGACCTTCAGGATCTTGTGGCCGCCCATATGTGGCTGAACATCGCAGCTGCAAACGGAAGCAGCCAAGCAGGTGATCTTCGGGATAGCGTTGCGGATGTGATGGTGAGCACCCAAGTCAAGGAAGCTCAAGCGCGGGCGCGCCGCTGCATGGAATCTGAATATCAGAACTGCGGTTAACTCATGACGCCAAGCGTCATAACAAATCGGCCTGCCTCTCCGGAGCATGCCTGAAGGCCCCGAACTCGATGAGGTCGAGGCCTTTCTTTTTGCCCCTTCAACAGAACTGTCGAAGCCCGGCGCCAGATGGTTAACTACGGCTACATCTGACAAAGTAGTATGCTAAGGGTAGCTTCTTCCTCTGGACAGATTGACGCGCCGACCGATCTTCGTAGCAGAAGGAGGTGTGGGCGCCGGCGCGTCTGCTACCGGGTGATCCAATCCCGACAGTTTCAACCGGTCACCCTTGCGTCCACGAAACGCAAACACCGCGCCGCCCGTT
>JBLRWK010000085.1:0-10283 GCA_047921295.1 Rhodobacterales bacterium | reverse complement strand
GGCCGCGGTCGGGCGATCCCACGGATCAATCTGGCAGTTTATCGTGCAGCAACATCCAGCCTTTAGACGTGGCACTTGCGGCAGCCAATCGCCCGGCCGGGGGGCGGCCGTGCGCTGCCCGGGCCGCTGCGCGGCTGTTCCGGGCGGGTGGCACGCTTCCATGTCCGTTTTGTCTCGGCATAGCCTCCTGTCGCGCGAATCTGCGTGCAACTTGCGCCAGCGGCTTTGGCAATGCCGGATTTGAGTATTTGGAGAACGATGAAAGGCGGGGCGCTACAGCTTGTCGAGCAGTTCCAGAAGCCGCGCCAGTTCGCGGTGCGTCAGGTTGCCGGCCGTGGCGGCGGAAATCCCCGTGGCTGTTTCCACCGCCTGTTGCGCGAAGGCGCGCCCCTCGGGCGTGAGGGAAATATCCAGCCGCCGCATGTCGCTGGTGCTTTTGGTCCGTAACACGAACCCCTTGGCGCGCAACCGTTCCACCACGCCCTTGGTCGTGGCGGCATCCATGCCCACCAGCCTGCCCAACTGGTTTTGCGAAATCGCCCCCTCCGCCAGCAGTTTGGCCAGCACGGCGAATTGCGTGGGGGTGACATCCGGCATCATCCGGGCGAAAACCTCGAGATGTTTCTGGTTCGCCAGCCGCAGCTTGAAGCCGATCTGGTCCTCCAGCCGGTAGCCGGGCCTGTCGTGGTTCTCGGTATCCATGGGTCGTCTTTCCTGCGGTGCAACCGGGGTGTGAACCGCTGCAATGCCTATCATCCGGGCGTCAGTGTTTCATGAAAGGCGGGCCGGGTCCATTTCCTGTTTTTCGATGAAAATATTGTTTGACAGCTAACAAGTTTTTGGGGCCGTATGAGGGGAGATCAAGGCCCGCGCGGATCGGTCGCATGCAGGGGGTGCATAGATCGGCCGCAGGGGTGACGCGCAGTCAAAGGTCCAAGCAAGCCGCCCTTTTGCTATGGGTGGCGCAGCCGGAGGGAGAGGCGATGTCTTTTGTGAAAAATGCCTGGTACGTGGCCGGATGGGCGCATGATTTCGGCGCGGAGATGCGTGCGCTGACCATCGTGAACGAGAGGCTGGTGCTGTTTCGCGCCAGCGACGGCGCGATTGTCGCGCTGGAAGACCGCTGCCCGCACCGCCAGTTGCCCCTGTCCAAAGGCAAGCGTATCGGCGACACGATCCAGTGCGGCTATCACGGCATGACCTTCGACCGCACGGGGGCTTGCGTGCGCGTGCCGGGGCAGGACAATCTGCCCGCCAGCGCCTATGTCGATGTCTATCCCGTGCAGGAACGCCACGGCATCGTCTGGATCTGGATGGGCGATCCCGACCGCGCCGATCCGACCGACATTTTCGACATGCCCGAATTCAGCGATCCCGCATGGCATGTGCATCACGGCGATGCGTTGCATCTGCGCGCCAATTACCTCAACGTGGCGGAAAACCTTGTCGATCCCGCGCATGTCAGCTTTGTGCATCCTACGACGCTGGGCAGCGCCGCCTCGGAAAACGTGCCGGTCCATGTCAGCACTGCCGGAAAATCCATCGTGGCATGGCGCTGGATCAGGGATGCGCCGCCGGTAGGGTTTTTCCAGAAATTCGGCGGGTTTTCCGGCAATGTCGACCGCTGGCATTATTACCACCTGCACCTGCCCAGCACCGCCGTAATCGATTTCGGCAGCGCCGATGCCGCGCTGAACCTGCCCGAGGAAGACCGCCAGAAGGGCGTGCGCATCTTCGCGCTGCATTTCGTGACGCCGGTGACCGAGGATTATACGATCGATCACTGGATGCATATCCGCAACGCGGCTGTGGGCGATGATGCGGCCTCTGATCAGATGGACGCGATGTTCCGCGTGGCCTTTGCCGAGGATAAGGAGATTCTCGAGGCGATCCATATCGAGGAACAGCGTCCTCAAAAACGCAAGCCCATACGCATTGCTATCGACAAAGGCCCGAACGTATACCGTAAAAGGATCCGTGACCTGATCGAGGCCGAGGCCACAACGGACCTTGGCGACCCCCTAAGACCGACCTTCGTCCAGCACGACTGAGGACATCCAACAGCAAAGGATACCGAAATGCACCGCAAGACGTTTCTCAAAGCACTGGTGGGCGCTGCGGCGCTGGCCGTGACAGGCCTGCCCGCCATCGCGCAGGACACGATCAAGATTGGCGAGATCAATCATTACAAGCGGATGGCGGCCTTTGCCGAACCCTATAAAAAGGGCATGGAGCTTGCGACCGAGGAGTTCAACGCCGCTGGCGGTGTGCTGGGCAAGCCGATGGAATTCATCTTCCGCGACGATCAGGGCGAACCCGGCGAGGCGATCAAGATCGCTGAGGAGTTGATGACCCGTGACGGCGCGGTGATGATCACCGGCTCAATCCTGAGCAATGTGGGGCTGGCGCTGTCATCCTTGGCGGCCGAGAAAAAGTTCATCTATCTCGCTTCCGAACCGCTTGCGGATTCCCTCGTTTGGGCCAGCGGCAACGACTATACGTTCCGGCTGCGCTCCTCGACCTATATGCAGGCGGCGATGCTGGCCGAACAGGCCGCGCAATCGGATGCCATCCGCTATGCCACGATCGCGCCCAACTATGCCTATGGCAAGGAGGCTGTCGAGGCGTTCAAGAAAGTGCTGACGGCGCTCAAGCCGGAGGTGGAATTCGTGACAGAACAATGGCCCGCCCTGTTCAACATCGATGCGGGCGCCGAGGCGCAGGCGCTGGAACGGTCCAAACCGGATGCGATTTTCAACGTCACGTTCGGCACCGATCTGGCGCGTCTTGTGCGCGAGGGCACGACGCGCGGCGTCTTTGATGACCGCATGGTCTACGGCATGCTGACAGGCGAGCCGGAATATCTTGATCCGCTGGTGGATGAAGCGCCCGAAGGCTGGATCGTGACAGGCTACCCCTGGTATGACGTGTCGGATGCGGCCAATACCGCCTTTGTCGAGGCCTATCAGGCACGGTACAACGACTATCCACGGCTTGGTTCGCTGGTGGGTTATATGACCGTGCAATCCATCCATGCCGCGCTGGAACGGGCTGGCAGCACCGAAACCGAGGCGCTGAAGGCCGCGTTCAAAGGGCTGGATGTGGATACGCCCGTCGGCCCGATCACCTTCCGCGAGATTGACCATCAGGCGACGATGGGTGCCTTTGTCGGCACCACTGCGCTCAAGGATGGCAAGGGCGTGATGGTGGACTGGACCTATCGCGACGGGGCCGACTATCTGCCCACGGATGACGAAGTCCGCGCCATGCGTCCGGGCAACTGAGGCACACGCTATGCCAAGAAGCGGGGGCGGTGACGCCGCCCCTTGCGCCGCCTGAACCCTTGGGCCGTTGAAGGCACAGGTCTGTCGCTGGTGCGACATGCCCGCCGGACGGCCAGACCTTTCCCCCTTATCACCGGGACCGCATCATGGGATTTTTCATCGCGCAGCTTTTGACGGGGCTTGCCAATGCAAGTGCGCTGTTCATGGTCGCCTCCGGTCTGTCACTGATCTTCGGCGTCACGCGGATCGTGAATTTCGCGCATGGCTCGTTCTACATGCTGGGGGCCTATGTCGGCTATACGATGATGCAGATGCTGCCCGGCATGTTCGGCTTCTGGACAGCGATCCTGCTGACAGGCATCATCGTTGGCATCATCGGCGTGATCGTGGAAATCTGCGTGCTGCGCCCTGTCTACCGCGCGCCAGAACTGTTCCAGCTTGTCGCGACCTTTGGCGTGATCCTTGTGATACAGGATCTGACCCTGATGACATGGGGGGCCGAGGATCTGATGGGGCCGCGTGCGCCCGGCCTGACGGGTGTGATCCGCATCATGGGCGAGCCGGTGCCGAAATACGATCTGGCTTTAGTGGCAATCACGCCTTTCGTGGCGCTGGCCCTGTGGTTCCTGATCACCAAAACCCGCGTTGGTGTGCTGGTGCGCGCCGCCACGCAGGACCGCGAGATGGTGGGTGCGTTGGGCGTCAACCAGTCGTGGCTGTTCACCGGCGTGTTCTTTCTGGGCTGCGCCATGGCCGGTCTGGGCGGCGCGCTGCAACTGCCGAAGGGCGGGGCCGACCTTTTGATGGATTTCACCATCCTCACCTCGATCTTCGTGGTGGTGGTGATCGGCGGGATGGGGTCATTGCCGGGGGCCTATCTTGCAGCGGTGCTGGTTTCGGTGCTGGGCGTGTTCGGCGTGGTCTATATTCCGCAAAGTACGCTGGTGCTGATCTTTGTCATCATGGTGCTGGTGCTGATGATCCGCCCCTACGGCCTGTTCGGACGGCCCGAAGTCGCGGGCGAGCACGGGCAGGTCGGAGAGCCGGAACGCCCGATCAAACCCGCAGGGCTGCGCGCGCGGATGATCGTCGCGGCCGGTCTGATCGTGCTGGCGCTGATGCCGGTCTACGGCTCCAGCTTTGCGATGGTGCTGACGACAGACATCCTGATTTTCTGCCTTTTCGCCGCCAGCCTGCATTTTCTGCTGGGGCTGGGAGGCATGGTCAGCTTTGGCCATGCGGCGTTCTACGGCGGCGGTGCCTATGTGGCTGCACTTCTTGTGACCTATGCGGGCACGCCGATGGAACTGGCGCTGCTGCTGGCTCCGCTGGGGGCGGGCCTGCTGGCCGTGATCATCGGCTGGGTCTGTCTGCGCCTCACCGGCGTCTATTTCGCCATGCTCACGCTGGCCTTCTCGCAACTGCTGTGGAGCCTCGCCTTCCAGTGGGGTGATGTGACACGCGGCGATGACGGGCTGGTCAATATCTGGCCCTCGGCATGGGCGTCGAGCACGATGGTCTATTTCTACCTGACGCTGGTGATCTGCGTGGGCGCCATCCTGTTTCTGCGCCACGCCGCCCATTCCCCTTTCGGCTACGCCCTGCGCGCCTCGCGTGACAGCGCCCGTCAGGCCGAGGCGACGGGCATCCACACCAAGCGCGTGCAATGGGCGGCGTTTGCGTTGGCAGGCGCGATGGCGGGGCTGGCGGGCGGGCTGTTTGTCTTCTCCAAGGGCAGCGTCTTCCCCAACGAGCTTGAGATCGTGCGCAGCTTCGACGCGCTCATCGTTGTGTTCCTCGGCGGCGTCAAAACCCTTGCAGGAGGCGTGGTCGGCGGCGCGGCTTTGGAAGGCGTCAAGGATGTGCTCACCCGTTTCGAATACTGGCGTCTTGCCTTGGGTGTGCTCATCATCGTCGTGGTGATCCTTGCTCCCGACGGGCTGGTCGGCACCGCGCGCAAACTCGGCGAGAAATGGGGCCTGATGCGCGCGCCGGAGGACAGCAAATGACACAGATGACGGAGTTGGGCGCATGAGCATCGTTCTGGAAACCCGCGGCCTGTCAAAATCTTTCGGCGCGATCAAGGCGGTGCAGGATGTCTCGTTCGCGCTGCAAAAGGGCGAATTGCTGGCGATGATCGGCCCCAATGGCGCGGGCAAATCCACCTGTTTCAACATGCTGATGGGGCAGCTCAAACCCAGCGCTGGCACGGTCTGGCTCAACGGCACCGATCTCGCGGGCCTTGGCCCCCGCCAGATCTGGCGGATGGGCGTAGGGCGGACCTTCCAGATTACCGGCACCTATGCCTCCATGACCGTGGCCGAGAACGTGCAGATGGCGCTGATCTCGCATAACAAGCGGGTGTACTCGATCCTGCCCTATGCGCACCGGCTGTACCGCGATCAGGCGCTCGATCTGCTGGCGCTTGTCGGGATGGCCGATCAGGCGGATCGCCATTGCGCCGTGCTGGCCTACGGCGATCTCAAACGGCTGGAGCTTGCCATCGCGCTGGCCCACGAGCCGAGCCTGCTGCTGATGGACGAACCCACTGCCGGCATGGCCCCGCGCGAACGGGTCGCGCTGATGAAACTCACCGCCGATATCGTGCGCGACCGTGGGGTCAGCGTGCTGTTCACCGAGCATGACATGGATGTAGTCTTTGCCCATGCCCACCGCGTCATGGTGCTGAATCGTGGCCAGTTGATCGCCAATGGCTCTGTCGAGGAAATCCGCAACAACCCGCGCGTGCAGGAGGTCTATCTGGGCGGTGGCACCCTGTTCAACGCCGCCGAAGGAGCCATCCATGCTTGAGATCGCAGCTGTCAACAGTTACTACGCCAAGGCCCATGTGCTCAGCGATCTGACCTTATCGGTCGCGCGCGGGCAGGTGACGGCCCTTCTGGGGCGCAACGGCGCAGGCAAATCCACCACGATGAAATCCATCATGCAACTGGTCGTGCCACGCAGCGGCAGCGTGCGGTTCATGGGGCATGAGCTGGTGGGCCTGCCGCCGCATAAAGTGGCCAAGCTGGGCCTGGGCTATGTGCCGGAGGACCGGCGCATCTTTACCGATCTGACGGTGCTCGAAAACCTCGAGGTGGGCCGCCAGCCCGCCCGCGAGGGCACCGTGACATGGACCCGCGACATGCTATTCGATCTGTTCCCGAACCTTGCCGAGCGGCGTGGCAACCGCGGCAAGGAAATGTCGGGCGGCGAACAGCAGATGCTGACCATCGCGCGCACCTTGATGGGCAACCCCAGTTTTGTGCTGCTGGACGAGCCGAGCGAAGGCATCGCCCCCGTGATCGTCGAACAGATGGCCCGCGTCATCCTGCAACTGAAATCCGAGGGCCTGACGGTGCTGTTGTCCGAGCAGAACCTGCATTTCGCCCGCGCCGTGGCCGATATGGCGGTGATCATCGAAGGCGGCGAGCAGAAATTCCACGGCACGCTGGACTCGCTGAACGCCCAGCCGGAGATCAGGGATGCCTATCTGTCGGTGTGAAGCGGGGCTGGCGCTGGCCGCTTGATCCGCATATCGCGCGCCGCACCGCAACTGCGGACAATTGCCGGCTTGGGGGTGCGCCCTTCCGCGCGCGGCGGTGCCCTGCACCTTTGCCGCGGGGGGGGGGGGCGCACGTCGCCGGTATCGTCTCGCAAAAAATCAACTGCAGGAACGAACCGGCGCGCCCTGCGTTAGAGATCCATGCCGCAGCCATAAACGGAATATCAACTTGGATATCGTTCGCATCATTATCGCCGTGATTTTGCCGCCGCTTGGGGTCTTCCTGCAAGAGGGTCTGGGCAAGCATTTCTGGATCAACATCCTGCTTACTATTCTGGGTTATGTCCCCGGCATCGTCCATGCCGTCTACATCATCGCCCGCAAGGGGCGCCGACCTGCGTGAGGCCGTCCCGGCCAAACCAAAAAAATTTCGCCACAACCTTAAAATGCGCTAGGCTCAAGACTCCGACTGCTTACCTTGACTGAACAGAAAAGGAGACAGGGAGATGGCATCGCAATCTATACGCCCGGGTACGCGCCTGATGGACCGGAGCGAATATCCACATAAACCAAGGCCTCTGACCAGCCCGCCGGACCGTATCGTGGCCGATGCGGTCGCCGAGATGTCCGAGAAGAACTATGGCTGTGTCGTCATCACCGATCCCGATGATGTCGTCATTGGCATCGTCACCGAACGCGACATCATGATCAAACTGGTCGGCAAGGGCAAAGACCCGAACTCCACAAAACTGTCCGATATCATGACCAAGAACCCCCGCGTGGCGCGCGAGGATGACAGCATGCTGGACTGGATGCGTATGATGTCGAACGAGCGGTTCCGCCGTCTTCCCGTTGTGGATGATCAGGGCCGGATCAAGGTGGTCTTCACGCAGGGCGATTTCGTCAGCTACACATGGCCCGATACGTTCCAGCAGGCAAAGTCGATCGCCAAGGCCGCATTGCTGACTAATCTACACCTTGTGCTGATTGTCGGCGGTATCCTGATCTACGCGCTTGGCACCCTTATCATATTCGCGGCCCGGTAGGGTCTCATCCGGCGGTCAGGAACACCGCGCGGGGATCACCCCCGCATTGTCGCCATCTGTGGTTTGGCGCGCAGGTTCGATTGTTTGTAGCTCGCCATCAGGTCGTTGAACTTGCCGCCCTGCACGGCCACGTGATCGCGCAAGATGGTCTCGGCGGCGGCGCTGTCTCCGGCTTCCAGCGCGTCGAGGATCTGGCGGTGCTCGGTCAGCGATTGCCCCATCCGGCCGCGCACCCGCAACTGCATGCGCCGGAAGGGTTGCAGCCTGCGGTGCAGGCGCTGCGCCTCGCCAGCCAGAAACTCGTTGCCCGAGGCAGTGTAGATCAGGTGGTGGAAGCGGCCGTTCTCGCGGTAATATCCGTCGGTATCCCCCGCCTCGACAGCCGCCTCGCAGGCGATGACAGTGTCTCGTATCTCGGCCAGCACTTCCGGCGTGACGCGCCTTGCCGCCAGCCTGCCGCAGAACGCCTCCATCTCGGCCATGACCTCGAACATCTCGATCATCTCGTGAAACGCGGGATGGCGCACAAACGCGCCACGACGCGGCAGCAGTTCCACCAGACCGGAGGCGGCCAGCACCTGAAACGCCTCGCGCAGGGGGGTGCGCGAGACGTTGAACCGCTCGGCCAGCCGGATTTCGTCCAGCCGCTCGCCGTCGGCGAACTCGCCGGTGATGATCATCTGTTCCAGTGCTTCGCGCACGTGATCGGCCATACGTGTGTTCATGTATGCGATGATATGCAGACAGAAGATTTTCGGCAATCAAATTCTTGTATACAAAAAGTTTGACATGGAATGCAAAGCGGCGCAGGATCAGCCGGATTGCGGGAGGGAGCCCGCAGCGTATCTATCTGGGAGGATAACATGGCTATCAGAACTTACGCCGCAGCAGCGGCACTTGCGGTATTCGGCATGGGGCTGTCCGCCGCCAATGCCACCGAATTGCGCCTGTCGCATCAATGGTCCACGGGCGATGTGCGCCACAAGGTGGCCGAGATGATCGCCAATGACGTGGCGGCCGCCGATGTGGATCTGGACATCCGCATTTTTCCGTCCGAATCCCTGCTGAAGGCGCGCGAGCAATACAACCCGCTGTCGCGCGGACAGATCGACATGATCGTCTATCCGCTGTCCTATTCCGGCGGCCAGCGCGGCGAATACAACCTGACCCTGATGCCGGGGCTGGTGAAGAACCACGACCATGCGGCGCGGCTGAACGAGAGCCCGTTCATGGAAGAGATCGAGAAGATCCTTGCCGAGGATGACATCATGGTGCTGGTCCACGGCTATCTCGCCGGTGGTTTTGCCAGTGTCGGCGATTGCATCACGCGGCCCGAGCATGTGAACGGGTTGAGCACCCGCGCGGCGGGCAAGTCCTTCGAGGAGATGCTGGCGGCTGCCGGTGCGTCGATCTCTTCGATGGCCTCGTCCGAGATCTATAACGGGATGCAGACCGGCGTGCTTCAGGCGGTCAACACCTCGTCCTCGTCCTTTGCCTCGTTCCGTCTGCAAGAGCAGGTAAAGTGCTACACCCCTGCGGGTGATGTGGCGCTTTGGTTCATGTATCAGCCTGTCCTGATGAACAAATCGACATTCGACGGGCTGAGCGACGCGCAGAAAGAAGCGCTGACAACAGCCGCCGAGAAGGCCGAGGCGTGGTATCTCGCCGAAGCCAAAGCCGAGGATGCGGCCTCTGTCGAAGTGTTCCAGGCCGCTGGTGTCGAGATTGCCGAGATGACGCAGGACGATTTCGAGGCATGGCTCGAACTGGCCAAGGAAAGCTCCTACAAGGCTTTCGCAGACAGCGTTCCGAACGGTCAGGCGCTGCTGGATATGGCCCTGTCGGTCGAGTGATCCACCCCGTCTGAAACGGTGACCGGCCGGGCAGTTTTCCGATTGCCCGGCCCCCGAAACCCCCAACATACCCGGAGCCGCTTATGGCAACCCTGCCCACGACCCGTGCCGCCCGCACTGGTGGTTACCTGATATTACGCCTGATCAAGGGCCTGTCCACGGTCTGCGGATGGATTTCGGCGGTGATGATCCTCGCCTCTGTGCTGATCACCTGCCAGATGATCTTTGTCCGTTTCGTGATGGGCAAATCCACCATCTGGCAGACCGAAGCCGTGATCTATCTGATGATCGGCGCCACCTTGCTGGGCCTGCCTTATGTGCAAAGCCTGCGCGGCCATGTGAATGTCGATCTGATCCCCATTCTGGTCAAGGGACGCGCGCGCAAGATACTGGCGGGTGTGGTGCTTCTGATGACGATGGTCGTGGTCAGTATCATCCTGTTTTACGCCTACGAGAACTGGCTGTTCGCATGGAACCGCGGCTGGCGCTCCGAGACGGTCTGGGCCCCGAAGCTGTGGATACCCTATCTCGCGCTGCCCTTGGGCTTTGGCCTTTACCTGTTGCAATTGCTGGCGGATTTCGTGGCGCTGGTGCT
>JBLRWK010000084.1:0-10461 GCA_047921295.1 Rhodobacterales bacterium | reverse complement strand
CGGACATCCGCAGCCATTTGCTTTCGCCAGAGCTGATGAACTGGTCGAACATGATTTGCGCGCCATTGGCGAAATCGCCGAACTGCGCTTCCCACATCACCAGCGCGTTGGGCTCCGACAGCGAGTATCCATATTCGAAACCCAGCACCGCATATTCCGACAGCATCGAGTCGATGACTTCGTAACGGGCCTGCCCCTCGCGGATGTTGTTGAGCGGATAGTAACGCTCCTCGGTCTCCTGATTGATCAGGGCCGAGTGCCGCTGGCTGAAGGTGCCGCGCGAACTGTCCTGACCGGACAGGCGCACCGGATAGCCCTCAAGCACCAGCGAGCCGAAGGCCAAAGCCTCGCTCGTGGCCCAGTCGAAGCCCTCGCCGGAGTCGAACATCTTTTTCTTGGTTTCCAGCAGACGCTCGACCGTCTTGTGCATCGGAAAACCTTCCGGCGCACGGGTCAGGGCCTCCCCGATCTCTTTCATCGTTTCGGGCTTGATGGCGGTTTTGCCGCGCTGGTATTTCTTTTGGTCACGACGATCCAGATGCGACCAGCGCCCGTCCAGCCAGTCGGCCTTGTTGGGTTTGTAGTCTTTGCCCGCCTCGAATTCCTCGTTCAGATGGGCCTGAAACGCGGCTTTCATATCCTCGATCTCGCCTTCGGGGATCAGCCCGTCGCGCACCAGACGCTCGGTATAGAGGCTGAGCGTGGTTTTTTGCTTCTTGATCTTGTTGTACATGATCGGGTTGGTGAACATCGGCTCGTCGCCTTCGTTATGTCCGAAGCGGCGGTAGCAGATGATGTCCAGCACGACATCCTTGTGGAACAACTGGCGGAACTCGGTCGCGACGCGGGCGGCATGGACCACGGCCTCCGGATCGTCACCGTTGACGTGGAAAATCGGGGCCTCCACCACCAGCGCGTTATCGGTGGGATAGGGGCTGGAGCGGCTGAAATGCGGCGCGGTGGTGAAACCGATCTGGTTGTTCACCACGATATGCATCGTGCCGCCGGTCTTGTGACCGACCAGACCGGACAGCGCGAAACATTCTGCCACAACGCCCTGGCCCGCAAAAGCGGCATCGCCGTGCAGTAGCACGGGCAAAACCTTGGTGCGGTTCGTGTCGTTCATCTGCGCCTGTTTGGCGCGGACCTTGCCGAGAACCACGGGGTTCACGGCTTCCAGATGGGAGGGGTTGGCCGTCAGAGACAGGTGCACCTCATTGCCGTCAAACTCGCGGTCGCTGGAGGCGCCGAGGTGGTATTTCACATCGCCGGAGCCGTCCACATCCTCGGGCTTGAAGCTGCCGCCCTGAAATTCGTTGAAAATCGCGCGGTAGGGTTTGCTCATCACGTTCGCCAGAACCGACAGACGGCCGCGGTGCGGCATCCCGATCACGATCTCCTCGACGCCCAGACTGCCGCCGCGCTTGATGATCTGCTCCATCGCGGGGATCAGGCTTTCGCCGCCGTCCAGACCGAAACGCTTGGTGCCCATGTATTTGACATGAAGGAACTTCTCGAAGCCTTCCGCCTCGACCAGCTTGTTCAGGATGGCGCGGCGGCCATTCTTGGTAAAGGTGATCTCCTTGCCGAATCCCTCGATCCGCTCTTTCAGCCATGATGACTGCTCGGGATCAGAGATATGCATGTATTGCAGCGCGAAAGTGCCGCAATAGGTCCGCTTCACGATATCCAGAATCTGCCGCATCGAGGCGATTTGCAGCCCCAGCACGTTGTCGATGAAAATCGGACGGTCCATGTCGGCTTCGGTGAAGCCATAGGATTTGGGGTCCAGTTCGGGATGCGGTGTCGGCTCGCGCATGCCCAGCGGGTCCAGATCGGCGGCCAGATGGCCACGGATCCGGTAGGCGCGGATGATCATCAAGGCGCGCACGGAATCCAGAACCGCGCGTTTGATCTGCTCGTCGCTGACCTTGACGCCTGTGTCTGCCGCTTTGGACGCAATCTTTTGCCCCGCAGCGCGGGTCTCGGCGGGCGCAGGCCATTGTCCGTCCAGCGCGGATGTCAGTTCGTCGGATGGCGCGGGGGGCCAGTCGGCGCGTGCCCAGCTGGGGCCTTCGGCCTCGCGTTGCACATCCTGATCGGTATCGCCCATCGCCTTGAAGAACGCTTGCCATGCCTCGTCGACCGCATTGGGGTCGCTCGCGTAACGGGCGTAAAGCTGTTCCAGATATTCCGCGTTATGCCCCTGCATGAAGGAGGAGGCGTGGAAAATGTCGGTTGGGGATTGCTCGGTCATGATGTCACCTGAACGTGGAAAGTCCCCGGCAGTGTGCTGCCGGGGCTGTTGATTTGGCCTTAGCCGATTGCCTTCAGCACGGCCTCGCCCAGACCCGCGGGGCTGTCAGCCACGATGATCCCTGCGGATTTCATCGCTTCGATCTTGCTTTCCGCATCGCCTTTGCCGCCAGCCACGATGGCACCGGCATGGCCCATACGGCGGCCTTTGGGGGCTGTCACACCTGCGATGAAACCGGCTGTGGGCTTCCAGCGCCCACGCTTTTTCTCGTCCTTGAGAAACTGCGCCGCTTCTTCCTCGGCAGAGCCACCGATCTCGCCGATCATGATGATCGACTGGGTCTCGGGATCGGCAAGGAACATTTCCAGCACGTCGATATGCTCGGTGCCCTTGATCGGATCGCCACCGATGCCCACGGCGGAGGACTGGCCCAGACCGGAATCGGAGGTCTGCTTGACCGCCTCATAAGTCAGAGTGCCGGAGCGGGAGACCACGCCGACCGAGCCACGCTTGTGGATATGACCGGGCATGATGCCGATCTTGCAGGCACCGGGGGTGATGACGCCGGGGCAGTTCGGCCCGATCAGGCGCGATTTCGAGCCTTCCAGCGCGCGCTTGACCTTCATCATGTCCAGCACCGGAATGCCTTCGGTGATGCAGACGATCAACTCCATCTCGGCGTCGATCGCCTCGAGGATACTGTCTGCCGCGAAGGGCGGCGGGACATAGATCACGGAGGCATTGGCTTGGGTCTTGTGCTTGGCCTCGTGGACCGAGTTGAAGACCGGCAGGTCCAGATGGGTTGTCCCACCTTTGCCTGGTGTCACGCCGCCGACCATCTTGGTGCCATAGGCGATGGCCTGTTCGGAGTGGAATGTCCCCTGCGAGCCGGTGAAGCCCTGACAGATGACTTTCGTGTTTTCGTTAACGAGAACTGCCATGGTCTTATCCTTTTACCGCTTTGACGATCTTTTCCGCGCCATCACGCAGGTCGTCTGCCGCGATCACATCCAGACCGGAGTTGCGGATGATGTCCTTGCCCTTGTCCACATTCGTGCCTTCGAGACGCACGACAAGCGGCACTTTCAGGCCGACTTCCTTCACCGCAGCGATCACGCCCTCGGCGATCACATCGCAGCGCATGATGCCACCGAAGATGTTCACAAGGATGCCTTTGACGTTGGGATCGGAGGTGATGATCTTGAACGCCTCGGTCACCTTTTCCTTGGTCGCACCGCCGCCCACGTCGAGGAAGTTGGCAGGCTCTGCGCCGTAGAGCTTGATGATGTCCATCGTGGCCATCGCCAGACCTGCGCCGTTGACCATGCAGCCGATCTCGCCTTCCAGCGCGATATAGTTCAGGTCATATTTCGACGCAGCCAGTTCCTTGGGATCTTCCTCGGATTCGTCGCGCAATGCGGCGATATCGGCGTGGCGGTAGATCGCGTTGCCGTCAAAGCTGACTTTCGCGTCGAGTACCTTGAGGTCGCCCTTGTCGGTCACGATTAGCGGGTTGATCTCCAGCATCTCCATGTCCTTCTCGACGAAGGCTTTGTAGAGAATGCCCATCAGGTTGACGCACTGCTTGACCTGCGCGCCTTCCAGTCCCAGCGAAAAGGCGATGCGGCGACCGTGGAAACCCTGATAGCCGGAGGCCGGATCAACGCTGAAGGACAGGATTTTCTCGGGCGTGTGCTCGGCCACTTCCTCGATATCCATGCCACCCTCTGTGGAGCAGACAAAGGAGATGCGGCTGGTCTGGCGATCCACCAGAAGGGCGAGATAAAGCTCGGTCGTAATGCCCGAACCGTCTTCGATATAGATGCGGTTGACCTGCTTGCCTGCGGGGCCGGTCTGGTGCGTGACCAAGGTGCGGCCCAGCATCTTCTTGGCTTCTTCGGCGGCTTCTTCTACCGATTTGGCAAGACGGACACCGCCCTTTTCACCGGCATCGGCTTCCTTGAACTTGCCCTTGCCGCGCCCGCCCGCATGGATCTGCGCCTTGACGACCCAGAGCGGGCCATCCATCTCGCCCGCTGCGGTTTTGGCTTCTTCGGCCCGGAAGACGACACGCCCGTCCGAGACCGGGGCGCCGTAGGTGCGAAGGAGGGCCTTCGCCTGATACTCATGAATGTTCATGAAATTGTCCCGTCTTGCTGCATTCAAACGGGGGTGTGACACGAAGTTGCAGTGAGAATAAACGGTTTTCTGCGCTTTCGGGGCTTTTGAGCGCGAATTTGCGCATTTGTGATCACACGCAGAAAATCTGTGATCACAAAATGGCAAGTCGCGAATTTTCGACAAATTCAGAGCCTGAAAAAGAATCAGGGCCGGCGCGGAGCCGACCCTGACAGGATATGTATAGGGTGCCTGTAACGAAACCCTTGCTGTGCCCGGCTTAGGCCAGAGAGGGATCGATTTCTTTACACGCGGCAACCAGACCTTTGACGGCATCGACGGATTTGTCGAACATTGCCTGCTCGTCCTTGTTCATGGTGATATCCACGACCTTCTCGACGCCGCCGGCCCCGATCACGGTGGGCACGCCGACATAGAAGCCTTTCAGGCCATAAGCGCCGTCAACGTAGGCCGCGACGGGCAGGACGCGTTTCTGGTCTTTCAGATAGGCTTCGGCCATTTCGATGGCAGAGGTCGCGGGCGCGTAGAAGGCCGAGCCGGTTTTCAGCAGGCCAACGATTTCCGCGCCGCCATCGCGGGTGCGCTGCACGATCGCGTCAAGCTTGTCCTGCGTGGTCCAGCCCATCTTGACCAGATCAGGCAGCGGGATGCCTGCAACCGTGGAGTAACGCACCAGCGGAACCATCGTGTCGCCATGGCCGCCCAGCACGAAGGCGGTGACATCGCGCATCGAAACACCGAATTCGAGGCTCAGGAAGTGGCGGAAGCGGGCGCTGTCGAGCACACCGGCCATGCCGCAGACCTTGTGATGCGGCAGGCCCGAGAACTCGCGCAGTGCCCAGACCATCGCATCCAGCGGGTTGGTGATGCAGATCACGAACGCGTCTGGGGCGTGTTTGGCAATGCCTTCACCCACGGATTTCATGACTTTGAGGTTGATGCCCAGCAGGTCGTCACGGCTCATCCCCGGCTTGCGGGGCACACCGGCGGTCACGATGCAGACGTCGGCGCCCGCAATATCGGCATAGGATTGCGTGCCGCTCAGCGCCGCGTCAAATCCTTCGGAGGGGCCGGATTCAGCGATATCCAGCGCTTTGCCTTCGGGCGTGCCCTCTGAAATGTCGAACAGGACGATATCGCCCAGTTCCTTCAGCGCGGCGAGGTGGGCAAGCGTGCCCCCGATCTGTCCGGCGCCGATAAGGGCAATCTTGGGTCTGGCCATTGGAACTGTCTCCGCTTGGTTGAATTTGCCGCATGGCGTAGTCCCTTCTGCGCCGTCGCGCAAGAGTGCCGCATTGCGGCGCACCGCCAAGCCGGAGCAGACTTTGCGGCTACCCCTCGCTAAATACGTGAGGTTGCGCGGTTTTCCCGCACAAAGCCGTGAGCATGACCTGAGGCTCAGCTATCAACATAGTGTCGCGCAATCATCCCGTTTCCGCATCTTTAGTGCCGTCCCGATGCGTTATTTCCCATGCGGCACCGCGATTCTTCTCGTGCAACGCGCTGTCACACGTCCTTTCCCGGAGCGGCAAGCACACCACCCAGCGCTTCATAGGCTTGCCCGCTGGCGACAAGGCATGTCATCCCGCTTGGCAGGGTTATCGTGATCGTCCAACTGCCACTGTCGGTGCTGGCAAACACCTCGATCACCGCATTGTTCGCCCCCAGACCCATCGCGCGGCGCGTTTCCCCATAGGTGCTGGCGAGCCTGTCGATCACCCGCTCCCGCGGCGCACAATGGCTGGCACCCTGCGCCTGTGTTACCTGTGTTGCCTGTGCCGCTGGCGCCATTGCGGCAACCGACAATGTCAGCAAGATCACACCAACCGTCAGTATCGTCCTTTCCAGTGCCATATCGTCACCCTCCATGATCGTGAGACGCCAGATGATCGTGAGGCTTCCAGCTTGACCCATGAGAGTTTAGGTCTGGTTAACGCCGCGCCCTAATCGCGATGCATACCTTTGAATACGCTTTTTTCTGCATTGCGGCACGAAGGGGCTTGAAGGTTTCCACCAAAAAATGGCATCCCTGCGCAAGATAATTACTGGAAAGACAAAGCTCATGGATATCCGCCCCTATCGCTCGGTTCTCTATATTCCCGGCTCCAAGGAGCGGGCGCTGGAAAAGGCGCGCGACCTGCCCGTCGATGCGATCATCTTTGATCTGGAAGATGCCGTCACACCCGATGCCAAGGACGAGGCGCGCGCGACGCTGGCGCAGGCGCTTGCCCTTGGCGGCTATGGCAACAAGGTGCGGATCATCCGCATCAACGGTCTGGATACGGCATGGGGTGCGGGCGATGTGGAGGCGCTGCGCGATGCGGGGGCCGATGTGTTTCTGCTGCCGAAGGTGAACGCGGCCGCCGATGTGCAGGCGCTGTCGGACCTATTGGGCAACGGCACGCCGATCTGGGCGATGCTTGAGACGCCGCATGGTATTCTGAATGCAGGCGAGATTGCCGCCCATCCGCAGCTGACAGGCTTTGTCGCGGGCACCAACGATCTGGCGAAGGAACTGAACTGCCGCACCCGCGCGGACCGCCTTCCGCTGCAGATGGCGTTGCAGACGATCCTGATGGCCGCGCGGGCCGAGGGTGTGATCGCGATTGACGGCGTCTATAACCAGTATCTGGACAATGACGGGCTGCGCGCCGAATGCGAACAGGGCCGCGATCTGGGTTTCGACGGCAAGACGCTGATCCATCCGGCGCAGGTTGATGTGACCAACGAGGTGTTCGCGCCCTCGGAAGCCGAAATCGATCTGGCCCGCCGCCAGATCGCCGCTTTCGAGGAAGTGGAGGCAACAGGACAGGGTGTTGCGGTTGTGGGTGGTAAAATCGTCGAGAATCTGCACGTAGATACGGCCAAGAAAGTTCTCGCAATGGCATCAGCCATCGCATCCCTCTGAGCGGAGCGTCGCCAATGATCCTGTTAACCCTCGGTGTCTTCCTCTGGGCCTTGGCCCATTATTTCAAGCGCTTCGCTCCGGAGGCGCGCGCCGCGTTGGGCAACAAGGGCAAGGGATTGGTGGCTGTGGCCATTGTGGTCAGCCTGCTGATGATGATTTTCGGCTATCGCGGAGCCGAGTATATCCAATTCTGGTCACCGCCAAGCTGGACCGTACACTTGAACAACCTGATGATGCTGGTCGCGGTTTTTGTCTACGGTATGAGCGCGACCACGGGGCGTTTGCGTGGTAAACTGCGGCATCCGCAGCTGACGGCGGTGAAGATCTGGGCTGTGGCGCACCTGCTGGTGAATGGCCACCTTGCGGCGCTGATCCTGTTTGGCGGGTTGCTGGCATGGGCTGTCGGCTCGGTGATCATGATCAACCGCTCCGAGCCTTGGGTGAAGCCGAAACCGGGTGATCCGAAGAAGGATATCCTTCTTGTCGTCATCACGCTTGTCCTCTTTGGCGTCATGACTGCCATTCACGCATGGCTGGGCGTCTGGCCGTTTCCGAGGTAACGCATATGAAACTCTACCGCTTGCTGACCGCTGACGACACATCGGCCTTTTGCCACAAGGTGACGGCGGCCCTGAACAAGGGCTGGGAGCTTTACGGCAGCCCGACCTATGCATTCGATGCCGCCAATGGCGTGATGCGCTGCGGGCAGGCCGTGACCAAGGAGGTCGAGGGCAAGACATATCAGCCCGACATGAAGCTGGGAGAACAATGATGCATCAGTCGCGATTCCATGTCGTGCCGATCAAGACGAGCGCCGGGCGGTTCTTTGAGGATTACAGCATCGGTCAGGTGATCGAGCATGCCGTGCCGCGCACAGTGTCGGGTGGCGAGCGAGCGCTGTATCATGCCCTCTATCCGGCGCGCCATGCGTTGCAATCATCCGATGAGTTCGCGCGCGCCTGCGGTCTGCCGCAAAGCCCGCTGGATGATATTGCCGCGTTCCATATCGTCTTTGGCAAGACCGTTCCCGACATCTCGCTGAATGCGATTGCCAATCTGGGTTACGCCGAGGGGCGCTGGCTGAAGCCGGTTTATGCAGGCGATACGATCCGTTCCACGTCCGAAGTGATCGGGTTGAAGCAGAATTCCAACGGGCAATCCGGCGTTGTCTATGTCCGCACACGCGGGTTGAACCAGCGCGACGAGGTGGTGCTGGAATATGTGCGCTGGGTGATGGTGCGGAAAAACAATTTCGATGCGCCAGCACCCGAGACGGTGATCCCGACACTGGCTCCCGCACTGACGCCAGACCAGTTGGTTGTGCCGGAGGGGCTGGATTTCACCAATTACGATTTCACCCTGTCCGGTGAGCCGCATCGCTGGCGCGACTACGAGATCGGCGAGACGATCGACCATGTCGACGGTGTCACCGTCGAGGAGGCGGAGCATATGATCGCCACACGCCTGTGGCAGAACACCGCCAAGGTGCATTTTGACGCCACCCAGCGCGCTGATGGTCGCCGCCTGATCTATGGCGGCCATGTGATCAGCATGGCGCGCGCGCTGTCGTTCAACGGCTTGGCCAATGCGCAGATGATCGTGGGGCTGAACGCGGGGGCGCATGCCAATCCGTGCTTCAGCGGCGATACGATCCGTGCGTGGTCCGAGGTGCTGGACAAGGCCGAGACATCGGTGCCCGGCGTCGGCGCGATCCGGCTGCGACTCGTTGCGAACAATGCGGCGGGGGCCTTCCGGTTAAAAAGCGACGATGGAAAGTACCAGCCGCACGTTCTTCTGGATCTAGACTACTGGGCGCTGATGCCTTTGTGATCACAATTCTGGCCAACGAAATCCAAAGGATTACAGGGATGTTGTCCCCGATCCGGCCGGAAGTGTCGGAATGCGCCGCGCGGCGAGTGTGTGACTCCCGGAATTGTGCGCGAAAACGTCTATTTGTGATCACAGTAAATCAGCTTGTGATCACAAATGCTCCCCATGTGACAATTCACGCGGTTTTTTCTGCATTACAGGGCTTTGCTCGCGTGACAGAACCGCTAAAAAGAGTATCAAGGCCGCAAAGGCATCGAAGGAACCTTCTGATATGCGTGTTGGACGCAGGGTTTCCTTCGCAACCCAAGAAGGAAGGGACATATGGCTGATGTGAACCGGGGCAATCGCCCGCTTTCGCCGCACCTGTCGATCTATCGCCCGCAACTGACCTCGATCACCTCGATCCTGACGCGGATCACAGGCAATGCGATGTTGCTGGCGGCGCTGCTGATCGTCTGGTGGTTTCTGGCGGCTTCAACGTCGCCCGAAGCCTTCGCGCGCGCTGACGGCTTTATCACAAGCTGGTTCGGCAACCTCGTGATGTTCCTGTCGCTCTGGGGGCTGTGGTACCACACGTTGGCCGGTGTGCGGCACCTGATCTGGGACAATGCCATCGGGCTGGACCTCGATACCGCCTACAAGCTGGGATACGGCATCATCGGCGGGTCGGTCGTGCTGACCATCCTGACCGTGATCCTGATCTGAGGAGTGTGAACATGCGTTATCTGACAGACTATAAACGCGCCGCAGGCATGGGATCGGCCAAAAGCGGAACAGCCCATTTTTGGGCGATGAAAGTGTCTTCGGTGGCACTTTTGATTCTCATTCCGCTGTTCGTCTTCACCTTTGGTCCGATGCTGGGCGCGCCTTATGCGGAGGTGCTGGCCTATTTCGCACAGCCGTTTCCGGCCATTGTGGCAGCCCTGACCCTGCTCGTTGGATTTAAACATTTCAACGACGGTGCCCAAACCATGATTGAGGACTATGTCCACGGCATGACACAGAAGATCGTGATCATTGCGGTGACGTGCCTCAGCTATGGCGCAGCGGCCGTCGGGCTGTTCGCCATCGCCAAGATCGCGCTTTAATTCGGAGACCGTTGCAATGGCAGCTTATGAATATGAAACCCACGACTATGATGTCGTGGTTGTGGGAGCCGGTGGCGCCGGTCTGCGCGCAACGCTGGGCATGGCCGAGCAGGGGCTTCGCACCGCCTGCGTGACCAAGGTATTCCCGACCCGCTCGCATACCGTGGCGGCGCAGGGCGGGATTGCCGCCTCGCTGTCGAACATGGGGCCGGACCATTGGCAGTGGCACATGTATGACA
>JBLRWK010000083.1:0-10849 GCA_047921295.1 Rhodobacterales bacterium | reverse complement strand
TCTCGCCCTTCTTGATGGAGGAGGCCTGCATCGACATGTTCATCACATCCGCGCCAAGCCGCTTGCCTGCCAGTTCGAAACTGGCCTGCGTGCGGGTGGAGGCCTCGAAGAACATGTTGATCTGGGTAAGGCCTGCGAGCACATCGCCATGTTTCACATCGCGGCGGTTCAGCGCGACATATTGATCCGCCAGATCGAGCAGGGCCGTGATCTCGGACGGGGCCAGCGGTTCGATCCCCAGTAAATGTCTTTGGGCGAAGCTCATGCAGGTCTCCTCGGTCTCTTTGCCGCTTATAGAAAGCTGCCGCCCTTGGGGCAAGGACGCGTGGACGCTTTCGCAGCCGATCTTGGCGCGATAGTGTGACGGCATGGAATCGGCACTGGATCACCGCAGCGCACGGGCGCTTTTGAACTGGCATATCGAGCTTGGGGCGGACGAATGCATTCAGGACAGCCCGGTCAACCGCTATGACCTGCCGGATGCGGCTCCCGTCTCGTTGAAAAAGGCAGCGGCTGCCCTGGGTTCGCCGCAACAGGCTGCACCGGCGCGGCCGCAAATCATCGCGCCAGTGCAGGTCGATGCTGTGGCCGAGGCGCAGCATGCCGCGGGTGCGGCCACCGATCTGGCCGCATTGCGCGCCGCGATGGAGGCCTTTGCCCATTCCGACCTGAAACGCGGTGCGCGGAATTTCGTCTTCGCCGATGGGCTGCCCGGCGCGCGCGTGATGATCGTGGGGGAGGCTCCGGGGCGGGAAGAGGACCTTGAGGGCCGCCCCTTTGTCGGGCGCGCGGGCCAGTTGCTGGACCGGATGCTGGCCGCCATCGGGCTGGCGCGGGAGGCGACTGCGCCGGATCAGGCGGTGTATATCACAAATGTTTTGCCATGGCGGCCACCGCAGAACCGTGACCCCGAAACCGCCGAGATCGCGATGATGCGCCCGTTTTTGGAGCGTCACATCGCGCTTGCGCGGCCTGAACTGCTGATCCTGATGGGCAACCACGCCTGCGATGCCCTGCTGCATCGCAAGGGGATTTTGCGATTGCGCGGGGTCTGGGCCGAGGCCGTGGGGCTGCCGGTGATGCCGATGACCCATCCGGCCTATCTGCTGCGCAATCCGGCTGCCAAACGCGAGGCATGGGCCGATCTGCTGGAGGTGCAGGCAAGGCTCGGTGTGACCGGAGGCGGAGTTGATCGTTGATCCGGTGATCCTGCTGGCGTTTCTGCCTGCCGCGCTGGCGCTGAACCTGACGCCGGGGGCGGATATGATGTTTTGTCTGGGGCAAGGCCTGCGGGCCGGTCCGCGTGCGGCTGTTGCGGCCAGCGCCGGCATTGCCTTTGGCGGGGTTTTTCACGCGGCCATCGCCGGGCTGGGCCTGAGTGCTTTGATCGCCGCCATGCCCGGCGCGCTGGATGTGATCCGCTGGATCGGCGTGGCCTATCTGCTCTATCTTGCGGTGCAGGCGTTGCGGTCAGCCCCCGTTAGCACCGCCATGGCCCGGCAGGTGCAGCCCCGTGCGGCGCACCGCGCATTTTTGCAGGGGCTGGTTGTCAATCTGACGAACCCCAAGGTGATCCTCTTCGTGCTGGCCTTCGTGCCGCAATTCGTGGACCCGTCTCGCGGCGCGGTGCTGGGGCAGTTTCTTCTCTATGGCGTGGTGCTGTCCTTAGGCGGTTTCGCGGTGAACGGCGCGGTTGGCGTTTTTGCCGCAGGGGCAGCGGGGCGGATGGCGGGCAATCTGCATCTTGCGCGGCTGCTGGGATGGATCAGCGCCGGAATTTTCACGGCGCTGGCCCTGCGGCTGGCGCTGGTGCAGAAAGGGTGAGCGATGAAGATCGACGAGACCAAGGACTTCATCCCCGTGCGGATCGCGGTGCTGACGGTGTCGGATACGCGCACGTCGCAGGATGACAGATCGGGCGATACGCTGGTGGAACGGCTGACGGCGGCCGGGCACCATCTGGCGGGGCGTGCAATCATCCGTGATGAGAGAGCTGATATCGCGCAACAATTGCGTGAGTGGATCGCGGATGACGCAATAGATGTGATCATCTCCACAGGCGGCACCGGCCTGACGGGGCGTGATGTGACGGTCGAGGCGCATCGCGATGTCTACGAGAAAGAGATCGACGCTTTCGGTACGGTGTTTACCATCGTCTCGATGCAGAAGATCGGCACCAGTGCGGTGCAAAGCCGTGCCACCGCAGGCGTTGCAGGCGGCACCTACCTGTTCGCCTTGCCCGGCAGCCCCGGTGCCTGCCGCGATGCGTGGGACGAGATACTGGCGCTGCAACTCGATTACCGCCACCGTCCTTGCAACTTTGTCGAAATATTTCCGCGTCTTGATGAACATCAACGACGGAAATAGGCGGATCGCGCGTATCATTCCGCAACACAGTTCGCGTCACGGGCTTGTGGTTTGGCAAATCGCGCCAACTCGCTAGGCTATGACGCCGGGGCGCGCCCCACCTTCAAGGATCGAAAAACAATGCGGTTTCTGCGCCAAAGCCTGACCGGCCTGTTCCTGACATTCCTGACGCTGGCCTTGCTGGTGATGGCGGGACAGACGATCCGCGAGGCGGTGCAGGACCGGATGGCGCGCGAGGCCCGCATGCCCGCCGCGCGCGAGCGTGTCTTTTCGGTCAATGTGATCGAGGCGCGGTTCGAGACACTGAGCCCTGTACTCACGGCTTTCGGGCAGGTGCAAAGCCGCAGGATGCTGGATATCCGCGCGGCTGTCAGTGGCCGTGTGGCGGAACTGGCCCCCGAATTTGTCGAAGGCGGCACGGTGACCGAAGGGCAGGTGCTGTTGCGTCTTGATCCTGCCGATGCGCAATCCGCGCTGGCACGGGCCGAGAACGATCTGACAGATGCGACAGCCGAGGCGCGCGATGCGGCGCAGGCCATCGAACTGGCCCGCGAGGAAGTGGCCGCCGCCGAAGAGCAGGCGGCTTTGCAGGAACGCGCGGCAGCGCGACAGCGTGATATCGCGGCGCGCGGGATCGGTTCGGAAGCAGCGGTGGAGGTGGCGGAACTGTCCGCCAGTTCCGCAAGGCAATCCATTCTGGCACGGCGTCAGGCGCTGGCGCAGGCCGAGGCGCGGCTTGCGCAGTCCACCACGGCGCAAACCCGCGCGGAGATCGCGCTGGCCGAGGCGGAGCGGCGGCTGGAGGATACGGTGATCCATGCCCGCTTCACAGGCATGCTAAGCGGCGTGACGCTGGTGGAGGGCGGGCTGGTGTCGGCCAATGAACAGCTTGGCCAGTTGATTGATCCCGACAGACTGGAAGTGGCCTTCCGCGTCTCCACCGGCCAGCATGTCCGCCTGTTGGACGACTCGGGGCGCCTGCGCGATCTGCCGCTGCGGGTGCGACTGGACATGTTCGGTGTGGATATGGAGCGGGCAGGGCGGTTGAGCCGTGCCAGCGCTGCGGTGGCCGAGGGGCAATCGGGGCGCTTGCTCTATGCCGCGATTGCCGATCCCTCCGGCCTGAAGCCCGGCGATTTCGTCACGGTCGAGGTGGACGAACCACCGCTGGAGCAGGTCGTGCGCCTGCCGGGATCGTCGATGGACAGTTCCGATACAGTACTTGTGCTGGGAGAGAATGACCGGCTGGAAGTGTTGCCGGTGACGCTGATGCGCCGGCAGGGCAACGATATTCTGGTGCGCGGAGAGGCGCTTGAAGGGCGGGAGGTCATCGTAGAACGCTCGCCGCTGCTGGGCGCGGGCATCAGGGTCAGCCCGCTGCGTGGGCCACGGGACGATGAGCAGGCGGAAGCGATGCCGGCGCTGCCCGATTTGCTGGAACTGACAAGCGAGCGGCGGGCGCGGCTGATCACATTCGTCGAGGCCAACGACCGGATGCCCGCCGAGGTCCGCACGCGTCTGCTGACGCAGCTTCAGGCCGAGCGTGTGCCCGCCGACGTGGTGCAGCAACTTGAACAGCGGATCGGGGGCTGATCGCGATGGTGCGCGAGATACCCCAAGCGGCGGGCGGGCTGCTGTCCTATTTCACGCGCCACCGCACGGCGGCGAACCTGCTGCTGGTGGTCATGGTCGTCGCGGGGCTGTTTGCCGCACCCAACATGCGGGCGCAGTTTTTCCCCGATGTTGTGATTGACAGTGTCTCTGTCAGCGTCACGTGGCAGGGGGCGGGAGCCGAAGATGTGGACCGCGCCATCGTGCAGGCGATGGAGCCGGCCTTGCTGGCGGTGGAGGGGGTTGCCTCCTCCTCGGCCTCCAGCCGCGAGGGGCGCGCGACGATCCAGCTTGAGTTCGAGCCGGACTGGGATATGGGCCGCGCCGCCGAGGATGTGCAATCGGCAGTGGATCAGGTCACGACGCTGCCGGAAGAGGCCGAGGAGCCGCGCGTGCAGCGCGGCGCGTGGCGGGACAGGGTCACGGATGTGGTCATCACGGGGCCAGTGGGCGTAGACCAGCTGGCGCGTTTTGCCGACGAGTTGGTGACGCGGCTGTTTGCCGACGGGATCACCCGCACCACGGTGCGCGGTGTGGCGGCACCGCAGACCCTGATCGAGGTCGCGTCGGTCAACCTGATGGCGCATGATATCACCATGGCCGAGATCGCGGCGTCGATCCGGGCCGAGGTCTCGGCCGATCCGGCGGGCGATGTGACAGGCGCGAATGCGCGGGTGCGGACGGGAACGGGACGGACCAGCCCTGACCAGATCGCGCAGATCATCCTGCGCTCCAACCTCGACGGATCGGTGCTGCGGCTGTCGGATGTGGCGAGGGTGGAGCGGTTGAGTGTTGACCGGGATCGCGGCTATTTCGTCGGTGACAACCCAGCGATGACGGTGCGGGTGGACCGCTCTGCCAGCGGCGATGCGATCCAGGCGCAGCGGCAGGTTGAGGCGGCAGCGGCACGTTTGCAGGCCACCTTGCCCGCAGGCGTGACGGTGGACCTGATCCGCACGCGGGCAGAGGAAATCACCGGGCGACTGGACCTGCTGATCAACAACGGTCTGACCGGGCTGGCGCTGGTCGTGGCGATGCTGTTTTTGTTTCTGAATGCACGCACGGCCTTCTGGGTCGCGGCGGGGATTCCGGTGGCGATGCTGGCGGCGATTGCGCTGATGTATGCGTTCGGGCTGACGCTGAACATGATCAGCTTGTTCGGGCTGATCATCACGCTGGGTCTGGTGGTGGATGATGCCATCGTGGTGGGCGAACATGCCGATGCCCGCCACCGGATGGGCGAGCCCCCTGTCGTTGCCGCCGAGAATGCCGCGCGGCGCATGGCGATGCCGGTGTTTGCCGCGATGCTGACCACGGTGATCGCCTTTTTCGGGCTGGTGGTAATCGGCGGGCGGATGGGTGGCCTGATCGCGGATATTCCGCTGACCGTGATCGCGGTGCTGGCGGCATCATTGGTGGAGTGTTTCCTGATTCTGCCGAACCATATGTCGCATGCGCTGGCCCATTCCGTGAGAGAGCATTGGTACGACAAACCAAGTCGTTTCGTGAACCGTGGCTTCAACTGGGTGCGTGATAACGGCTTCCGGCCTTTGATGGCGGTGGTGATCCGCGCCCGCTATCCGGTGCTGGCGGGGGTGATCCTGCTGCTGGCGGTGCAGGTCGGATCGCTGGTGCGCGGCGATGTGCCGTGGCGGTTTTTCAACTCGCCCGAGCAGGGCAGCGTGACGGGCAGTTTCTCTATGCTGCCGGGGGCCAGCCGCGCCGATACGATGGAGATGATGCGCGAGATGCAGCGGGCCACCGCAGAGGTGGGTGCGCGCTACGAGGCCGAGCACGGGCGCAACCCCGTTGCCTATGTGATCGCCGAGATCGGTGGAAATCCGGGCCGCGCCCTGCCCGGCACCGAGGATACCGAGGCAGAGCTTCTGGGCGGCATCTCGATCGAGATGATCGACCCCGACCTGCGGCCCTATTCCGCCTTTGCCTTTGTCGCGGATTTGCAGGAGGCGGTGCAGATGCATCCGCTGGCCGAGAATGTCAGCTTCCGCGGCGCACGTTCCGGCCCCGCCGGAGACGCGCTGAACGTGCAGTTCTACGGCGCGACAGCCGAAGTGCTGAAAGCCGCCAGCGAGGCGCTGAAAACAGCGCTTGCCCCGTTCCCGGAGGTGTCGGCGGTCGAGGATACGCTATCCTATGACAAGGAAGAACTGATCCTTGACCTGACGCCACAGGGGCAGGCGATGGGCTTTTCCATCGAGGAGTTGAGCCGCGTGCTGCGCCACCGCCTGAACGGGATCGAGGCCGCAACCTATCCAGACGGGCCGCGCAGTGCGGCGATCCGTGTGGAGCTTCCCGAGGGCGAACTGACCGCCGATTTCATGGAACGGACGCAGTTGCGCGCTCCTTCGGGTGTCTATGTGCCGCTGGCCGATATTGTCAGCGTCGAGGCGCGGGTAGGCTTTTCGACCGTGCGGCGCGAAAACGGGCTGCGGGTGATCAGCGTGACAGGCGACATTTCCGAGGATGATCCGGCCCGCGCGGCGGAGGTGATGCAGGCGCTGCAAACCGAGATACTGCCGCAGATCGCATCGGAATTGCAGCTTGAACACCGGCTGGCGGGATTGTCGGAGCAGGAAAGCGATTTCCTGTCGGATGCCCGCTCCGGCCTGATCCTGTGCCTGATCGGTATCTATCTTGTACTGGCATGGATTTTCGCAAGCTGGACACGCCCGCTTGTGGTGATGGCCATCATTCCGTTCGGGCTGGTGGGCACGATCTGGGGCCATGCCCTGTGGGATGTGCCGATGTCGATGTTCACCGTGGTGGGGCTGTTGGGGATGACGGGGATCATCATCAACGATTCCATCGTGTTGGTGACGACGATTGATTCGCATGCCCGTGATCGCGGTCTGATCCCGGCCATCATCGACGGCGCGGCGGATCGTCTGCGCGCGGTGATGCTGACGACGCTGACCACGGTTCTGGGTCTGGCGCCTCTGCTCTACGAGACATCGTCGCAGGCGCAATTCCTCAAACCCACGGTGATCACGCTGGTCTACGGGCTGGGCTTCGGCATGGTACTGGTGTTGCTGGTCGTGCCCGCGCTGATCGCGATGCAGCATGATGTGGGCCGTCAGGTCGTGGCCATGCGACGCGGGCTGCGGGTGCCGCGCAGTGCGCTGGCGCTGCGGCTTGCCATGGCGGGCGGATTGGTCTGGATGGCTGTCACGATGGGATGGGTGGTCTGGACCGGGGCGCTACCCACAGCACTGGCGGGGCTTTTGCCGGGGGTGGCGCAGGCCGCACCGATGCTGGCGGCTTTCGGGTTGTTTCTGGCCGGAACGATCCTGTGTCTCTTGACGGCGTTGCTGGCCGTGATGCTCCAAAGCCCGCGCCGCCGTCGTGCAGCGGGCTAGGGGGTCAAGCCGTCAGGTAAGAAGCGCAACCGCCGTCAGGGGCCTGTGCAGCCGTGGATGTCCACCGCGTGATCCGAGCCGAGCACTGTAAACCTCAGACCGGAGCGGTCCAGCGCAAAGGCCTGACCGGAGACGTGAACCAGTTCGGTACGGGCGTTCAGACGCCCCCCCGACCGGCTGCTGTCTGTCTCGGCCACCCAGACTTGCGGATCGGAGGTTTCGATCAGGACCGTCTCGGTCTTGCCCGCGCTGGGCATATCGATCTCGACGCTGAGACCCAGACCATCGCGGATCGGCGTCAGGGTGCAGGCGACCTTGCTGACCTTCGCTTCGCGCGCGGTGACAGGCTGATCGGCTAGAGCCGTGCGGATCATGGCCTGCTGCGGGTCAGAACCGGCGGCGGGAAGGTCCAGCATGAAGTCGAATTCCAACGGCACGCAGATGCTGGAACAGACGCCGATCTGCATCCGCGCCGACACTTGTGCCGGCTGTCCGGCAACCTGAGGCACGACATGCAGCGGCAGGATCAATTCATCATCATACCCCACGGTTTTCATGCCGTTCTGGCTGAACACCGCAGGCGTCGGCCAAACCGGCGTCACATGCGACAGATTGCGTGATCCGCTCAGATCCAGCGCAGGCGGAATTCCCGCATCACCCGGCGCGCGCCAGTAGGTTTTCCAGCCGGGCGCAAGCGTCAGATGCAGGGCGGCGATATGGCTGCCATCGTTGATGATCCATCCCGGCAGCACCCTGATCTGCACCATCTCGTCGGAAGAGACGATTTGACCGCCCCTCTCCTGCGCCGACATTGCATCGGAGCGAGCCTGTTCGGGAGCTGCGGCGGCGAGGCCCAGACCGATCATCAGACCAAGCGGCAAAGCGCGTACATTTGAAAAAACCGAGTGTGTCATCGGCAAAAGTCATGCGCGAAACGCGTCCCAAGAACAACTCACATTCAAGAGATGTTCTGTTACGATCACCGCCTGTTTACCATAGTGCTCCGGAGACTGCCCTTGCACAGCGGCAAGACGGGGTGCAGTCTGGTGCCAGCTTGTGGCCCGCCTTCTGGCAACAATTCCAAAGCGACATATATAAAAAGAATGAGCGATGCAGACCCATTCGACGATTCGGACAGAACAGACCCGGCACAAGACCGTCTGGACCTGACCGGCCAACTGTTGATCGCGATGCCCGCGATGAGCGACCCCCGGTTTGCCCGGTCGGTGGTGTTCATGTGTGCCCATTCCGAAGACGGCGCGATGGGGCTGATCATCAACAAACCGGTGACCGAGTTGAACCTGCGCGAATTGCTGGAGCAGGTGTCGATCACGATTTCCACGGATATGCCGGACCGGCCCGTCCATTTCGGGGGGCCAGTCGAACATGCACGCGGGTTTGTGCTGCATTCGGGGGATTACCAGTCGCGGGTGACCACGTTGCCGCTGGCCGGACCGTTCGGGATGACCGCGACGGTGGATGTGCTCGAGGATCTGGCCTCCGGCCACGGACCCGACCGCGCCATTGTCGCGCTTGGCTACGCCGGGTGGGGGCCGGGGCAGCTGGAGGGCGAAATCGCGCAGAACGGCTGGCTGACGGTCGATGCGACAACCGATCTGGTGTTCGGCACGCCGGATTCGGGAAAATGGGAAGCGGCGCTGCGCGATCTGGGCGTGGAGGCGCTGGCGCTTTCCCCCTCGGCGGGGCGCGCGTGAGGCTGCGGCAGATGGATATTTGAGGCAAGAAGAAGCAGACGCGCCTTCAGGGGCGGGGTGCCGCGGCGCGGCGCAGTCGGTCATTGATGGCATGGCCAAGCCCGGTTTCGGGAATCGGAGCGACCGCGATCATGGCGGCGTTCAGCGCGTCCAGCCGGTGCAGATAGGGGAAAAGGTTGGCGGCGGCCTCGGTCAGCGAACCTGTGGGCGAGAGGTTGAGATCACCCTCAACCGCGCCGAAACCGAGCAGCACGGCCCCTTCGGGTGCTGTGTGCATGTTCAGTTGCACGCGGGCTAGTGGAGCATAATGCGAGGCCATCTGGCCGGGCGCGGTGATGCTGTGCGGCGAAGTTTCCTGCGCCGGAGGGGTGCCGAGCAAGGCGGTGATGGCTTCTATGGCCAAGCCGCCATGGCGCAGCAAGGTGGGCGTGCCGGTCAGGGACAGAATCGTGGATTCCAGCCCTACCGGACAGGGACCGCCATCCAGAACCGCCGCGATCCGCCCCCCCAGCCCGGCAAGGACATGCGCGGCCGTGGTGGGACTGATCCGGCCCGAAGGGTTGGCGGAGGGGGCCGCCACGGGGCCGTCAAATGCCGCCAGAAGCTCTTGCGCGAGCGGATGGGCGGGCACGCGGATCGCAAGGCTGGGCAGGCCCGCTGTCACCAAATCGGACAGGCCCGCATCGTCGCGCAGGGGCAATACCAGCGTCAGCGGGCCGGGCCAGAAGGCGCGGGCCATCGCCTCGGCCTCGTCGGACCATGTGACGTAGCGGCGCGCCAGATCGGCGCTGCCGACATGCACGATCAACGGGTTGAAACGCGGGCGGCCTTTGGCCTCGAATATGCCCGCAACGGCAAGGCTGTTTCTTGCATCCGCGCCGAGCCCGTAGACCGTCTCGGTCGGGAAAGCGACGAGCTGTCCCTGTGTCAGATAACCAGCCGCACGGGATATTCCCGCCGCATCGGGCCGGAGCGTTTCTGTCCTGATCATCCTGTATTGTCCAATGACGCCGCGTTTTGGTTGAAGGCGGCACCGTATCGCGTCACCTTGGCAATATTAACTGCATACCTGCGCCTTGCGTCATTGCCAAGTATCCGGCCTTTCCGGCCATCTGGCGCGACTGCGGGTCCGGGAGGAGACATGCCATGAGTTACCGCGCCCCAGTCGAGGAATTCCGCTTTATCTTCAACCACGTTGCCGATCTGGACCGGGTCATCGCCACGGAACGTTTCGCGGATGCGACACCGGATGTGACCGATGCGATCCTGATCGAGGCGGGCAAGCTGTGCGAGGACAAGCTGGCCCCGTTGCAACGCGCGGGAGACCAGCATCCGGCACGTCTGGAGAACGGTAAGGTCCGTACCACGCCGGGCTATGCCGAAGCTTATGGCGCGATTGCCGAGGGCGGCTGGGTCGCTATCGCCGCAAGCCCCGAATTCGGCGGTATGGGTCTGCCGATGGCCGTGACCACGGCGGTGAACGAGATGATGAGCGGGGCCTGTCTGTCGTTGCAACTGAACCCGCTGATGACGCAGGGCCAGATCGAAGCGCTTGAGCACCACGCAACCGACGAGATCAAGGCGATCTATCTGCCGCGTCTGGTCACCGGCGAATGGTGCGGCACGATGAACCTGACCGAGCCGCAGGCGGGCAGCGATGTCGGCGCGCTGAGCACCAAGGCGGTGCCCAATGGCGATGGCAGCTATGCGATCACGGGGCAGAAAATTTATATCAGCTGGGGTGACAACGATTTCAGCGGCAATGTCTGCCATCTGGTG
>JBLRWK010000082.1:0-10988 GCA_047921295.1 Rhodobacterales bacterium | reverse complement strand
GGGTGGCTGGGCCGCAAAACCCAACGCGGCTTTTACGACTATCGCGGAGAGGTGCCGGTTCCGACGCGCTGATCCGCTTCTTCTTGCGCGAAATATCCACGGGGGAGTCCCGCAGGGACGGGGGCAGACAGCCCCCTGCTCTCCGGTTCAGTCTTTCAGACCGAGCGTATGGGCACGCAGCCATGTCATGAAAGCGCGCGGATCACGGCCGCGCTCCTCGGCTTCCTCGGGCGAAATCGGATGCCCGATCACAGGTGCCTGCGGTTTGTCGAAAGCATGCACCACCTCGTGCAGCAGCAAGCCTTGCCGCAGCACCGGCGAGATACGGTTCGCGATCTGGTACCAGCGCGAATTTGATCCCGGAAAGAAACAGGGCACGACAGTCGCACCGGAACGGCGGATCATCTTGGCGGTAAAGACATTCCACTCCGCCTCGACAGCCGGACCGAACATGGTCTTCGACGTCGCCACCACACCCGACGGAAACAGCGCGATCAGCCCGCCTTGGGACAGATGGTCCATCGCGGCATTGCGCATTTCGATCATCTTGCGCTGCGCGTCCGGCTCATGCGGAAACGGCACAGGGATCATGTAGCTGGCCGCACTCTGGTCGATGCCTGTCAACAGCGACCGCGTGAGAATGCGGTAATCGTCGCGCACGCGGCCGATCAGATCGGCAAGGATCATGCCATCCACCAGCCCATGCGGGTGATTTGCCACAAAAACCACCGGCCCTTTGGCAGGGATGCGGGCAAGCTGCTCGGCGGGGGTCAGCAGGTCTATCCCCATCACCTCCATCGTCGCGGGCCAGAAGGCCTGCCCTGTCGGCGCGCCACGCTGCTCGAAATCACGCACACGGCGCAGGATTGTCAGCTTGCCGGTGACCCATTCCATCGCGCGGATGATACTGCCGTGGAAGGGGCTGTCGAACGTGTTCGAATAGGTCAGGCTTCGCCTGTCATACACGACTTGGTTCTGAAGACCCGGCTTGTCATGCTCCGGCGCAGTGCTGTGTTCTGGAATATCGACCACCTCGATGTCACCGTTCCGGCTATGCCCGCGATCAGGCTACATACCCTCGCCAAACCGGTCCGCCACAAGCGCCTCGATCGCATCCGCAAGGGCTTGCGCATCCGGTCCGCTGGTTTGGACCTCAATAGTGGTTCCTTTGGACGCTGCCAACATCAAAAGGCCCATGATGCTGTCACCCGAAGCGCTCTGCCCCTCGCGGCTGACCTCCGCCCGGGCGTCGAATCCCTCGACCACTTCCACCATTTTGGCCGAGGCACGGGCATGGAGACCCTTCTCGTTGATGATCTTCAGGTTCTTCGTTATGTGTTCATACATGTAAAAATCAGTCTGTGGTTATGTTTTGCGTGTCAATATACTTGCGCCCTGCTTCAAGGGCGTTGCGCACGGCATCGCCGACAGTGAGATGACGGCTTTTGGCGAGCTTGATCAACATCGGCAGATTGGCGCCATATAATATGCGCCTGTCATCCGGCGTGCAGGCGCGCAGCGACAGGTTGCTGGGCGAGCCGCCGAACATATCGGTGACGACGACAACACCGTTGCCGGAATCAACCGCATCAGCGGCATTCATGATTTCCTGTTGTTTTTGCGCGCGGTCGTGATCCGCCTCGATGGAGATCGCAATGATATCCTTCTGCTTGCCAACCACATGTTCGACCGTCGCCAGATACTCGCGGGCCAGACCACCATGTGCAACGATCACGATACCGATCACGGACGCCATCCTTCACTAGCTTGTTGGGTTGGCCGCAGCGCGACCACCGGACATTGAGGCGTCACGACGCTCCATTTCGCGATGCCTTATTGACACTTGCCAACCCTCATTAGCAAGGGTCATGGCCAGCTTTTCTGTCATTGCGACAGACCTGTGTTGCCCACCGGTGCACCCGAAGCCGATGGCGAAATGCGCTTTGCCCTCTTCCAGATAGGCGGGCAGCAACATGCGTGTCAGATCATGCACCTTGTCGAAAAACAAAGCCGCTCGCGGATCGGCCTCTATATGGGCCACGACTTCGGGATCGCGCCCGTCATAGCGGCGCAGGCTCGTCTCCCAATACGGGTTCCGTAAAAACCGGCAGTCAAACACCATATCCATACCGCGCGGCATACCGCGCTTATAGGAAAAGGAGTTGATCGAGACAGCCAGGTGTCGCCCTTTCGCGCCTGCAAACAAGCGCTCCATCTCGGCGCGCAACTCATGTGGGGTCAGGTCGGACGTGTCGATCAGAACATCCGCTCGCGCACGAATCGGCACCAGCAGGTCAATCTCGCGGCTGATCCCGATATCGGGGCTTTCCGCTGGCGCCATCGGATGGCGGCGGCGAGTCTCGGAATAGCGCCGCTCCAGCACATCGGCGCGGCAGTCGAGATACAACACCGACGGGTCAACGCCGGGGATCGCGCCGATCCGGTCAATCGTTTCGATCAGTGCATTCGTCGAGAAATCACGGTTGCGGACATCCAGCCCCAGCGCCAGAGGGCGGCTCAACGGCGGACCGTCCAGCAGGCGCGGCAGCATCGAAAGCGGCAGATTGTCGATCGCCTCATAGCCGATATCTTCCAGCGCGTTGATCGCAGTAGACCGCCCCGCACCCGACGGGCCGGTCACCAGAACGACCATGTGGCCAGTGGCCTGCCGCTCCGCGTCCTGATCTTCGTTGAGTCGCCCTGAAAGGGTCATGGGCCGGGGGTTCCTTGTGTCATGCGCTGCGTCCTGCCTTTAGATATTGTAGAATGGCTGCAGGAAAAGCAGCGCTGTCGACCCTGTGAAGCAACGGGAGGCGGATATCCAGCAATACCGCTGTACGGAAGGGCGGCAGTCTCTCCGTTTCCTGCCTGTCCAGATCGACGATCAGCCTGACCGGACTGGCCCCCGCGCTCTTGGCGTACAGGATACCGAGCCCCCGCGCCTCGATCTGTCCGCGCAGGCTTTCGGGCACATCGGCCAGCAGTTCCGGCCCCGCAGGGGAGTTTTGCGCCCAAAGGCAGGTACGATCATCCGCAACCAACCCCGCGCCCGATGCCATGAGTTGCAAGGCCAGACCTGATTTGCCCTGCCCCGAGGCGCCCATAATCAACACAGCCGCCCCCGCATAGGCCACACAACTGGCATGCAGGTTCAGCGCGGGATCTTGACCTTGCCGATCCGGTGCCGGCCCGCCACGGTTCATATCAGACCGGCAGTCCCACGACGAACCTTGCGCCCAAGGGTTCGGACATCATGTCGGCATCGGTGGGGCGGATGTTCTCGGCCCAGATCACACCGTCATGCGCCTCGACGATCTGCTTGGAGATGGCAAGCCCGAGGCCGGAGTTATTCCCGAACTGTCCTTCCGGTCTCTCGGAATAGAAACGTTTGAACACTTTGGTCAACGCCTCTTCCGGGATGCCGGGGCCTGTATCCTCGACAACGATCAGCACACGGTTCTCGCGTTGCCGCGCCCAGACGCGGATCGCGTCACCATCCTCGCAAAAGCTGATCGCATTGGTGATCAGGTTGACAAATACCTGCGCCAGCCGCGCCTCTAGCCCGTGAATGATGATCGGTTTCTCGGGCAGATCGGTGATGAAATCGATGCCCTGCGCCCGCGCCTCCTGCCCCAGATATTCCCCGAGATTGCCGAGGGTTCTGAGCAGGTCGAAAGGCTCCTGCTCTTCCCTGACCAACTCGCTGTCGAGCCGCGAGGCGTTGGAGATATCAGAGACGAGACGATCCAGACGCCGCACATCATGCTCGATCACCGCCAGCAGTTTCTCGCGCTGATCGTCACGCTTGGCGACGCGCATCGTGCCCACGGCGGAACGCAACGAGGCGAGCGGGTTCTTGATCTCGTGCGCCACGTCGGCGGCGAATTGTTCGTTCCCGTCTATCCTGTCGTAAAGTGCCGTGACCATGCCGCGCAGGGCACCGGACAAGCGTCCGATCTCGTCGGGGCGGGCCGTCATATCGGGGATACGTATACGTCCGGCAGCAGCGGTGCTGCGGTCACGATCCCTGCCGATTTCTGCGGCGGCGGCCAGATCAGAGATCGGATTGGCGATGGTTGAGGCCAATACGATACTCAGGCCGATAGAGACGAGGGTGGCGATCAGGAACATCTGCAGCACACGCTCGCGTTCGCCCCGCACCAGCGCGTCAATTTCACCGCCGGCGCTGACAAGCGCGATCGTTCCGATGGCCACCCCGTCAAGCACGATCGGGCTGGCCACAATGAACTTCGTCGTTCCGTCGGCATCGCGGGAACTTTGATAGGTTGTGCCGCGCTCAAGCGCCAGTTGGGCCTGCCGCGCCGCCCGCTCCTCGTGTGGGGCGACAACCTCGGGTGTCCCGAACTGGGCAAAACCGGAGACGCCCGACCAGAGCCATGACAGAAAATCCACCATGATTGTCGGTTCACGCGCGGAGGCATCACCGGCCTGCAGGATGCCGCGGCCATCATCAACCCCGACAACATTGCCTGCCGTGTCGAAAACAAAAACCTCAAGCCCGGTGCGCAGATTGAGCCTTGAGAGCGTCTCCGCCACGCTCGGCCCGTCAGCAACGCTCAGCCCGTCATTGGTGCCTGTCGCGGCACGCGCCTCGAACACATTGGTGATCAACTCGGCTTCGGCCACCAGACTGTTGAGCCGCTGCACAGCCAGCGGTTCGCGTGACGAATTCATCAGCAGGATGCCCGCCACAAGGATATTGAGGGCAACCAGATTGAAAATGATAATCTTGCGGGTCAGAGGTGAATTCTTGAGCGAAAACAACCCGCGGCGCGCACGCCTCTGACGCAGTTCGTTCTCTGCAGCGGTATCAGGCGCTACAAAGTCTTCACCGAGGATGACATCGCCATCCTGCCGGGGCGTCGCGTCACGCAAGCTTATCCTTTCAGCGAGTGCCATTACTCTTCGTTATATCTGTAGCCGATGCCATAAAGCGTTTCTATCGCCGAAAACTCGGCATCAGCGGTCCGCATCTTCTTCCGCAGCCGCTTGATGTGGCTGTCGATTGTCCGGTCGTCGACATAGACCTGATCATCATACGCCACATCCATCAATTGATCACGGCTTTTGACGAATCCGGGGCGCTGCGCCAGCGCCTGAAGCAGTAAAAATTCCGTCACCGTCAGAGACACATCGCGCCCCTTCCAGCTTACCGAATGGCGCAAAGGGTCCATCCGCAGCTCGCCACGTTCCATGACCTTGGTTTCTTCGGTGTCACCCACGATATCACCGGCCACCGCTTCTTGACGACGCAGCAATGCGCGGATGCGTTCAACCAGAAGGCGTTGGGAGAACGGTTTTTTGACATAATCGTCAGCCCCCATCCGCAGGCCAAGCACCTCGTCAATCTCGTCATCCTTGGACGTCAGAAAGATCACCGGCATCGACGTTTTCTGACGCAGCCGCTGCAACAGGTCCATCCCGTCCATTCGTGGCATCTTGATGTCGAGGACAGCCATATCGGGCAGTTTCTTGCTGAAAGCGTCAAGTGCGGACTGTCCGTCATTATATGTTTCGACTTCAAAACCCTCTGCTTCGAGGGTCATGGCCACCGATGTCAGAATATTCCGGTCATCGTCCACTAGGGCGATTTTTGACATGGTTGTGTTCCTTGCAATGCTCGTTACGCCTGATTTTTTCCTTAATTCATCACTGCTTTGGTCTTTACAATCAATCCCTAACTGCGAATCAGGCCACGTGCGTAACGCATTTGAACGTAAAAAACATAACCAATGGCTAATTTGCATCAGGTACCGTTGACGAGTGAACGACAGTTCAAAAGGAATTGGATGATGGTTGCGCTAACCTTCGTTTGGTTGCGCTAACTAGAGAAAACGCGCCTGTTCCTTCATCAAGACGTCATGTTAAGAGGCGACAGCGCCGCGCTGCGCGACCGTTTTCTGAAGGTCCGCCGCGCAACTTGAACACGTATCGCCGCCCTTCATGCGGCCACAGGAGCTTGGCATTATGGCATTCGGACGGGTTAACCCAAAGTTCCAGCTGGAAGATCAAGGGATCAACGGTCTGGGTCAGGTCTTCTACAATCTGATGGAGCCCGCATTGATCGAGGCCGCCCTGAAGAATGGCGAGGGCAATCTGGGCCAGGGCGGCACGTTCCTCGTGACCACCGGCAAATTCACCGGGCGCTCGCCGAAAGACAAACATGTTGTAAGAACCGCCTCCGTCGAAGACAGCATCTGGTGGGAAAACAATGCCGCAATGTCTGTAGAGGGTTTCGAGGCCCTGCATGCCGACATGCTCGCGCATATGAAGGGCCGCGACTATTACGTGCAGGATCTCGTCGCAGGTGCGGATCCGGAACTGGCCGTCAATGTCCGTATGGTGACCGAACTGGCATGGCACGGGCTGTTCATCCGCCATCTGCTGCGCCGCCCTGACCGCGACGCGCTTGATCGTTTCACCGCCGATTTCACGGTCATCAACTGCCCCAGCTTCAAGGCCGATCCGGCGCGTCACAATTGCCGCTCCGAAACCGTCATCGCGATGAATTTCGACGCCAAGTTGATTCTTATCGGCGGCACGGAATATGCGGGCGAGAACAAGAAATCCGTCTTCACCCTGCTCAACTATCTGCTGCCGGAAAAAGGCGTCATGCCGATGCATTGCTCGGCAAACCACGCCACTGGCAATCCTGTCGATACGGCCGTGTTCTTCGGCCTGTCCGGCACCGGCAAAACCACCCTGTCCGCCGATCCGGCGCGCACCCTCATCGGGGATGACGAGCATGGCTGGTCTGATCGCGGCACGTTCAACTTCGAGGGTGGATGCTACGCCAAAACGATCAACCTGAGCGCCGAGGCCGAGCCCGAGATTTACGCGACCACCAGCAAGTTCGGCACCGTGATCGAGAATATGATCTTCGATCCCGAAACCTTCGAGCTGGATTTCGACGATGACAGCCTGACCGCAAACATGCGCTGCGCCTATCCGCTCGGCTATATCTCGAACGCGTCGGAAACCGCGCTTGGCGGGCATCCCAAGAATGTCATCATGCTGACATGCGACGCTTTCGGTGTACTGCCACCGATCGCACGCCTGACACCGGCGCAGGCCATGTACCATTTCCTGTCGGGCTTCACCTCCAAGGTCGCCGGCACAGAGCGCGGTGTGACCGAGCCGGAGCCCACATTCTCGACATGTTTCGGCGCACCCTTCATGCCGCGCCGCCCCGAGGCCTACGGCAAGCTGCTGCAAGCCAAGATCGCCAAGCACGGCGCGACCTGCTGGCTGGTCAACACCGGCTGGACCGGCGGCGCTTACGGTACCGGCAGCCGCATGCCGATCCGCGCGACACGTGCTCTGCTGACCGCCGCGCTGGATGGCAGCCTGAACGATGTCGAGTTCCGCAAGGACCCGAACTTCGGTTTCGATGTGCCCGTGGCTGTCGAGGGCGTGGCTGAGGTTCTGCTGGACCCGCGCCGCACATGGGACAGTCCAGAGTCCTATGACCGTCAGGCGGGCAGACTGGTCCAGATGTTTGCCGACAATTTCGCGCAGTACGTCCCGTTTATCGACGATGATGTGAAAGCTGCCGCCCTGGGCTAGGCTTTGGGACAACACAGGCGCGTCGCGTCAACGCTCTACAGAAACCCCGGCCTTGCAGCCGGGGTTTTTTGCATTTTTGGCCGCCACCCGCGGCAAAGCGTTTGCTGATCAATGCACCAGATCGTCAATCGGCACGCGCAGCAGATAGCGCAGGTCTTCACGCGACAGGTAGGCTGTAAACGCTTCTACCGCACGATCCCGATCCGCGAGTTTCCATGACAACGAGGCCGGTTCGGTATGCATGAAACCGGCCCGCTCCACGAGGCCCTTGAAGGCGACGGACCGCACCATGAAAGCAAAGATATAGTCAGGGTTCAAATCCCGCAGCGCGATGGCAAACCCCATCCGCGACAACACCGAAGACATCCCCCGCCCGCGATAGTTGCCGGCGGATTCGTCCAGCCACATCTCGCCGTGGTAGCAAAGCCGGCCTCTGATTCGCTTGGCACCCGGCCCCGCCTGATAGCGTGACGCCTCCATATCCAGCGCAACACCGGCAGGGGGAAAGCTCCGGAAGGACCGTTGCAGGTAACTGCCCAGAGACTGCTCGCCGACATCGACGAGGCGGACGGCCTGCGTATGTGCCAGCACCCCTTGCTCGGTATATCCGCAAATCCAAAAAGCATTGTCTTTCGATAAGTTATGCATTTCCACCGCAAACGGCAGGCTGACCGGTTGATGTGGCCGTCCTTGGCTGACAACCCTCCTATACTCGTTAAAATCGTGACCGACGGTCACATACATTCTCTGCTCATGGAGAATTTTCGCCGCTTCTGCCAGAAGGGGCCAACGCAAAAAGACGTCATGTATCGACATAGATGATTGCTCCTGAAGGGGTGAGACCCACTCAGGATTGTAAACCATTCATCTGAGTTCACGCAGACGTTATATTAAGCGCGGGTTAAACTTATGCCGCTGCCGGACCCACCTCGTTGGCCTGCATGACGATCTCGGACGCAAGCCCCGGAATTTCGATCTGGCTGGACCTGTCGACCATCGACACCATGGCAAAGCTGCCATCGGGGAAACGGCACCCCAGAAGCAGGCGCGCAAAACAGATGGGCCGCAGCGTATCCTCGGGGCCATGCGGCATCAGGGTAGCGATATGATCAAGCCGCAACCCCTGCGTGGCCAGCAACTCGTCATAGGACTGGGCTGCGGAAAAGTTGAATCGGCCCGCGCCGGGAAGCCCGTCGATCTTGCGCCCGACACTGCTGCGCGCCCAACTCCAGCCGTACCAGCGCGCGAAATCCGAATTCTCGCCCACTTCCGCGCAGATCCATTGGCCATCCAGATGCCGGAATACCAAAGCATGGGGACGCACATCCTGAAAGGCCGCATGTTCGATTTCGCCCGATGATTGCGCCCAAGCCTTGATCGCGTTTTGCAGGATTGGCCCCTCGTCCGTCCATACGCGCGAGATCGGGTGTTGATGCAAATGATAGAAATAGCCGTCCTCGCGGGTCAGCGCGAAACGAAACAGGCCGGACTGGTGCCCCGCCTCGGCCTCTAGCCACGCACGCCCGCGCTCCAGCAAGCTGCGCGCCTCGTGGACGGCGGCCTCGCCCTGCTGCGTCAACTGATATTGCCGGTCCTCCACAGTGAACAGGGGATGCCCGCGCGTTGCCTCCAATATCTCGATGTGTCGACGAAGTGTCTGCCGTGTGACGCCAAGTTCCGATACGGCGCGGGACACATTGAGTGTATCCGCAAGCATCACAAAGGACCGCAGCATCTCGAAAAGCAAAGGGTGGTTCGCAATTTGTCGCATCAAATTTATCCCGGTTACCCGCAGTCCTCATGCCAAGGGGTCTGGCAGAAGGCACAGTTACTGGCTGCACATATACGTAAATAAATCATACACCAATCACAAATGCATCATCCATATTTGGACATCATATGTCAAACTTTAGATTTATCCGTGGAACGAAAGCGTAAAAAACTAACTAGTTGATTGATTCGGGGGAATACTCATTCTCTTCATAGTAGAAATGTCGACACGTTAATGAGAGAGTCCCATGTCCCACCCTGTTGATATCCATGTCGGTCAGAAACTGAAACAGCTCCGCATCCTGCGCGGCATGACGCAAACCGATGTTGCCGAAGGTCTGAAAATTTCGTTCCAGCAGGTCCAGAAATACGAACTGGGCCGCAACCGTGTGTCCGCCAGCAAGCTTTACGAGATGTCGCATATCCTCAATGTGCCGCCATCCTACTTCTTCGACGGACTGGAAAGCGCAACCGCCGCGCCGCGTATTCTGGACGAGGAGGCGACGAAGATTGCCTCAATGTTGACACGTATCAAGGATGACCGTCTGCGCGGCCAGATCCGCAGCTTCATCACCGAGATCGCGAACAGTCAGAACTCCGAGACACGGGGCACTGCCGCGCGCTGAGCGAGTGCAGCGGCCTGTCCTGTGTGACACCTGCGTCACGCCGTGGTCACAGGATCAAGCCACGCCGCACAAGGTTGAGCCCCGCAATCAACAGAACAGCCAGTGTCGCCCTGCGAAAGGCATGCTGGTCAATTCTGTCCTGAATGCGAAAGCCGATCCATGTGCCCACTATGGCGGGCAGGATCATGGCCACCGAGAACGGTAACGTTTCCGCCCGCATGACGCCCGATCCGACGTGAGCGCCGAACAGTGCCACCGCACCAAGGCCGTAGATCACGCCCTGCACGCGCATCTGTTCTACCTTGGGTGTGTTGAGCGCCGTCAGATACATCACCGTCGGCGGACCCCAGACACCCGAGAACCCGCCAATGAAGCCCGCAAACCCGCCGATGCCTCCCTCGATCCAGCCACGCCCGCGTGTCGGCAGACGCAACTGCACCCCCATAAGCTGCACCACACAGAACCCGACTACCGGCACACCGATCATCAGCAAAAGGGTCTCTTGCGGCAGAATGCGGACAAGCTGCGCGCTCACCAGCATCGCGACAAGTCCGATTGCCATGAAGAGCTTGAACTGCTTGATCGAGAGCCATGCCTGCCGCCATCCCTGCCGCAAAGCCTGCATCCCGTTGGTGACCAATGTGGGCAGGATCAGCCCCGCAAGCGCCACATCGGGTGCGACAAATGAGCCAAGCAGCGAGATCATGATCATCGGCATGGCAAAGCCGACCATGCCCTTGACGATCCCCGCCAAAAGCGCGACCAGCAGTGCAAAGCCAAGTATTTCAGGGGTCATCAGGGTTAACAGCGCATCCATGACGATCTCTTATCACGCCGGTCGGCAGCCGCTAGTGCCGCAGCGCAATAATTCAATGCGCAACTTTCAGTTATCAGACTGACCGGATTGGGTATTTTTGTTGCGCTGCAACTGCAAAATGGCTAGGACAGGTTCCAGCAAAAAAAGGATGTGAATCATGGCCCATGACGGACAAGATATTGCAATGA
>JBLRWK010000081.1:0-12042 GCA_047921295.1 Rhodobacterales bacterium | reverse complement strand
GAATATGGCTGCCTGAATTCTACGGATGCACCCCGTTAAAAAGGGGGAGATTACCTCTCTAACCTTGCGACCAACACCGATTACAACCGCCCCGAAGACCTGCGGCGCAGCTTAGCTGGACTCCGAGACCTGGTGCCGTGGGTGAACGATATCCTCAACTAACTCGCGAGTTTGGATGGCGACGTTCGGGGCTTCTCACGCGAGCAGGTCGCAGAAGAGCGGATCAAAGCTCATCTCATCGGTTTCGGCGGCGGTTGGCCGGAACGGATCGATCGGGCAGAGCGCCATACCTATTTTCGAGGGCAAGTTGGGTTTCTGCTACGTTGCTGCGGCTTGAACCTCAGCGAGGTCGACACCGAACTCGAGCGTATTGATGTAGCTGTGGCAAACGATCTAGTGGAACCGTTCGAACATTATTTCGCATGCGCAGCGCAGATGTTCGACGACCTACTAACAAATCCGACTGGATCTGGCCGAATCTGGGAGCGCGCACTTCTCGCAGTCGGAGATTTCTTGCCGCATATTGGCAGAAACCGCTCGTTGCTGACCACGTCACTCGATGAGCCGTGGGGTTGGAAGAGGCTCCTTCGCAATGCAGCTTCCGGAGGCCGACCGAACCAAGTCCTTAAATCCCTTTGGGACGGCCTTGAGGACCCGGGCTCATATGCGGTTGATCTTGCCAACATGATCGAGTCTGTATCAGAAATCGATCCGTGGCGTGAGGTGATCCTCGCAACCCCGTCGGTCTACGACTACGGTTTGTACTGAATGATGCGATTTTCGGACGATGGCAGCATTTACCTTCTCAGAAAATCCCAGATGAACGGAAAACACGCCGAACTGTTTACCTTTTGCCTATTCGAGAGCCTCTCAACTGAAATAAGCCAGTACGGCTTCGCCACTAGCTATTACGAGCCAACGTCAACGGATGAGGAACCTGGTCTGTGGTTGGTGCGAGATTTCGAAGGTGATGTTGCCAGGTTCTATCTTTCCATCGCTAAAGCCTCGGATCTGTATGAGCTTTACCTCGCAGAACCCGAGGAACCAAAGGAAGAACTAATTTCGATCTTGGTTGGGGAAGGCTTCCTGAAGAAGGAAGGCTGGTGGACCAAGTACTTGGAACGTAGCGAGATGAAACACCAGGCGCTCGCGCTCGCTTGCGCACTTTCTCGAGAAACTTGATGGCGGTGCATGATCGCGGTCACGGTCACGGACTTGCGACGCAATATGAAGGACTTCGCTCCCTTTTGCTTCCGTAGTGCTTCCGGGCGTGCTTGAACGCAAAAAGCCTCCCGTGAGGGAGGCTTTTAAGCTTTTGATTTAGCGTAGTATGTTGGTTGCGGGAGGGCGCATCGACCTAGACCGAACAACAGTAAAGTTTTGAATAACTGACCTTGGTCTTTCGTAAGTAGCTAACAAGGTGGGCAGGAACCTGACCTCCGCTGCAGCTTGGGCCAGGCCCGTTCTTTGGTGACGACGGGCCAAGGCCGCGGCTTTGACATCATGACTATTGATATCCAACAGCTTTCGGATGATACGATTACCCGGTCTTACCGCGTCGAATACTGGGCCGGTGCTCTGCAGCAGCTCGCTGCCCGCTAAAAAGGTCCCGACAGGGCTCCATTTGATCGTCCCCAGATCAACTCGTGGTAGGAGAACCTATCGCCCAGTGCTACAGTTTCATGCCTACAATTGGGGGCGAAAATCACGATTGGAGGACAAACTGCAGAACGGTTGTGATCATTCTGATCACTATCCCGGCCTGCGGCTTCTGAAAGTGCCGCACATCGAGGCCTGACAGAAGTTCGCACTCGATCACATGCCAATAGGGTCAAAACTTCTTGCACTAAGGGCGGCATTCACAGACGAGTTTATGATACGCCCTCTGGAAATTCATCCGCATAAATTGGCCACAAGCCCACAGAACGAAGCTCAATACCGGCCTGCGGTCATGCGATTGCTGCGAGACAGGCCTGATAAATGACCGCACCCAATCACACGTCGCGATAATGCAAAAACCATATTTTGCGAACGAGGGTGTCCATACATGGCTAAAGTCCGGCAGGTGACATTGTCGAAAAAAGCTCGATGAGCTGCATCATGATCGGCACCAGCACGATAATGAGGTTGACCGGAAAGAGAAACCCCGCCATCGGGAACAACATCTTGACCGGCAGCGCATTCGCCTTTTCCTCTGCCATCAACAGGCGCTTCTGACGCATTTCCTTACTGAAGACCCGCAGCGTCTTGATGATGCTGGACCCCAATTCAAGCGACTGGCGGAACAGGACCGACAGGATACGGGCTTCTTCCAGATGAATGCGCTCTGCAAAGTTGGTTAAAGCCTCGTGCATAGGCCGTCCCGCGCGCACTTCGAGCGAGATGATGGACAGATGCTGACCAAAACTGGGTTTCGTCGCCAGAAACTCATGGGCCACTCTGTCGATAGCGGCCTCGATACTCATGCCTGAATCGACACAGACAACAAGCAGGTCCATGAATTCGGGAAACAGCCTACGGTAGTTGATTTCGTTACTCTTGGCCTTACGGTCAAGCACCGCATTTGCGAGGATAAAAATCACTCCGGCGGCAATCGCGGCAAAGATCAACGCCATGGCGGATGTCAAAGCACCCGACAGGTTCACCAAGCCATACCAGACCAACGAAAACGTGACGATGGTTGCGACAAGACGGATCAGAACAAAGGTTCGCTTGGCATCGCGTGAGAAATAGCCCGAGCGGATGAGGCGCATTTCCAGCCCTTCGGGATCATTGCGCCGCATGACTTCATAGTAGTGTTTGATATCGTCATTTTCGGAGGCGAATATTTCCTCGGCCCGCGCATCGCGGATTTGCTGCTCGACAGAAACGGAATCAATATTGCGGCGGATATCGCGGCGGCGCGCCATTGCATTGGCAATGGTAAAGATCAGCAGCAATACGGCGACGAATACCGCAAGAAGGATAAGGTTATCACTCATAGTGCGCCGCCGTTCCTTTGAACTCAGAAGTCAAACTTGACCAGTTTGTAGAGGATCAGAAGTCCGAAACTCATCAATACTAAAATAGAGACAACCACCGTGGTCCCGTGACCGCTTTCCCAGATCGGATCGAAATATGTCGGCACCAGTGTCGAGATCATCAGGTAAAGCAGGATGGGAAAGGCTGCCATGATGATGGCCGTGATCCGGCCTTCTGCCGAAATGGCACGGATTTTGTTTCGCAGCATCGCCCTGTCGCGGATCATGCCTGACAGGTTCTCAAGTATCTCGGACAGGTTGCCGCCAGTGCTGCGCTGCACGCTCACGGTGACAGCGAGCAGGTTCAACTCCTCCGCACCGACACGGTCAACCATCCGCAACATCGCATCATCCAGTTCCGATCCGAAGGTAAGCTGATCGCTGAGAATGCCGAATTCACTGCCGATCGGATCGGGCATTTCGCGGCCAACCAAGGCAATGGCGGTGTTCAGCGGATGGCCGGAATTCATGCTACGCACTATGATTTCAAGCGCATCGGGGAGCTGTGCGACAAATTTCGCGATCCGTCGCGCCCGCATACGCATCACCAGCGCCAGAATGACCCCCGGTCCGATAGCAATGGTCAGCAGAAACTGGAACAGTGGCTCGGTGGTGAGCCATGTCGCAAAGATCAGCGCTGCCAGCATGATCACCAGCGCATACAGCACCCGGCGCGGCAGTGCCATCATCAGGCCGGACTGGCGATAGAGCCGCGCCAGCCATTCCGTCGGCAGCAATCCGTTCCCGCCAACACCGCGCTCGTTCAGCAAGCTCTGGTAGGAACTGAGCTGGTCCGAGCCTCCCTTGAGAATTTCCATACGAGCGTTGATCTCGCGGTTCACACTGCGTGCGCCGAACAGACGGCGCAGTATGGCTTCGCTAACCAGAAGGACCGCACCGAAGATGAAGCCATATATGACGATAATGGACATGTGACCCCGTTAATGCTTTGTGGTCGGATCGAAGATGCTCATGTCCACCTTCAGGCCGATCGTGCTGATCTCGCTCAAAAAACGCGGGCGTATGCCGGTCGAGCGGAACTCGCCGAGAACACGGCCGTCCTCATCTACACCCGTGCGATTGTATTTCATGATATCCTGAAGCTGGACCACTTCCCCTTCCATCCCTGTAAGCTCCGAGATGGCGGTGACACGGCGTGTGCCGTCGCGCATCCTCGACAACTGGATAATAACCTGAACCGCCGAAGCGATCTGCGCGCGGACACTCAGTTGCGACATCGGCATTCCCGCCATGCCGACCATTTGCTCCATCCGGCTTAGTGCATCACGCGGGGTATTCGCGTGGATTGTGCTCATCGAACCTTCATGGCCCGTATTCATTGCCTGAAGCATGTCAAAGGCCTCGCCACCGCGGACCTCGCCGATGATAACGCGGTCAGGGCGCATCCGCAGGGCGTTCTTCACAAGGTCGCGCTGCAGGATTTCATTGCGCCCATCCATTGTTGGCGGTCGGGTTTCAAGCCGCACGACATGGGGCTGCTGCATCTGAAGTTCTGCCGCATCCTCAATCGTGACGAGACGTTCATCATGCGGGATGAAGGCAGACAAAGCGTTCAGCATCGTGGTCTTGCCTGAACCGGTGCCGCCAGAAACGATCATCGAGATTTTGCCCTCGACCGCTGCGGCCAGAAGCTTGGCCATGCCAGCGGGAAGCGCACCGTTCTGCACCAGAGTTTCCAACTGAAACGGTTTCTTCGAGAATTTCCGGATCGAGACCTGCGGGCCATCCACGGCCACGGGCCGGATCGCTGCGTTGACGCGCGAGCCGTCGGCCAGACGCGCATCGACAAGGGGCGAGGATTCATCAACACGCCGCCCAACCGACGCGACAATCTTGTTGATGATCCTGAGCAGGTGCTGCTCGTCCTTGAAACGTACATCGGTCCGCTTCAGACGGCCCGATCGTTCGATATAGACGGTCTTTGGCCCCACGATGAGGATATCGGAAATGGTATCGTCTTTCAGCAGCGGCTCGATCGGGCCCAATCCAAGCATCTCGTCGCCCAGATCGGAAATCAGACTGTCCAGTTCCTTGGCATTGAGCGGCAGATTTTGCATCTTGACATAATCACGCACCAGCGGGCGCAATTCGTTGTGTAACTGCTCCTCTTCCATCTGGTCCAGCACAGCAAGGTTGATCTTGTCGAGCAGGTAGCGATGCAGGTTGACACGTTCAGCCACCAGATCGGGCATCCCTGATGCAACAGCCGGAACCTTGAGCGCAGGCGTCGCTGTGGGCGCGGGACTGGCAGGTGCCGCCATAACCTCAGGATGGGCGGCTATGCGCCGTTCCAGCTCGGTCGCGGGTGCGTCAACTGCGGGCTTTCTGAAAAAACGACCTACCACCGTGTCACCTCTCGCAAGTTGTGCTTCATTTTACAATGACCTTCGTGCCGACAGCGACTTTGTCGAACAATTCGATCACATCGGCATTGGTCAGGCGAAAACAGCCGGATGTCTCGAACCCGCCAACGGTTTCGGCGCTATTGGTTCCGTGGATGCGGTAGAGCGTGTCGCGACCACCACTATAAAGATAAATAGCCCGCGCGCCCAATGGGTTATACGGCCCAGCAGGCACGAAACCCGGCAAGGACGGATCGCGTTGGCGCATTGCGGCAGGTGGACGCCAATCAGGCCATTGCGCCTTTCGACCCACAGTAGTGGTCCCCGTCCACACAAATCCGTCACGGCCCACGCTGATATCATAACGGGCCGCTTGGTTGTTGCCCAAGACCACATGCATGCTGCGCTCGTTGTTCGATATGATGATGGTGCCCGGTTTCTCGGCGCTCTGGAACGGAACGATCTGGCGCGACGTGGCACCATGATCCCGTGGGACGCGCTTCAACTCGGCCACAGCTATGCCGGGCACGAATGCCGACGCAGCAAGACCAGTCAGGAATTTGCGACGCGTAAAAAAGGTGCTCATGCCGTCACCGCCTTTTCAGCAAGGATCACGTTATTTGCGTACTTCGTCAACGCTTTGAGGAACTTAGAGGACGAATTGACATCACTCAGCGTCACGCCGCGATCCATCGCCTCGGCCATCAGGTCATGCTCGTCCGGTAGGTATTCAAAGGGCGTCACGCCAAACAACTGCTGAAGCTTCGCCTTGGGAATACGGTCCCCGCCGAACAGGCCACGCCTGCGTTTGTTGATGAGCACCGTCACCGGCTTTTTGGCGCCCGGCAGGTCGCGGATTGTTTCGAGCAGGTCCATCGTATGCTTGATCGAGGACAGGTTCATTTCACAAACGATGGTGACCGTATTGACGCCAGACAGCACATCCTGCCGCCAGTCCGTCTCGTAATAGGGAATATCAAGGATCGTATGCGCGTGTTGAACCGTCACTACATCCAACATCCGCAGCACCAGCTCATAGCAGTTGAGGCTTGTCACCACCTCACGCCGCTTGAAGGAATAGACGATCATTCCGTGTTCATGTTTTTGCTGCAGCAGGGTCACGAATTCGCTGTCAATCCTGCTGGGGTTAGAAATTACGCTGTCTAGATTAAAGCCTGACGTAAGGTTCAAAAGGTAACCACATGATCCGGTTGAAAAATCCAGATCAAACAGCGCGACAGAACCATTCGATTTATCCTTGCCGATCTTCTGCGCCAGAATTTCAGACATCGCGACAGCCACCGAGGTAGCCCCAGCCCCTCCCACTGCCGAAATAACCGCATGCACACGGGTGCTGGATTGTTTCGACGTGCGGATGCCGCTCTGGATCGCGTTCAGGAACTCGCCGAATATCAACGGTTTGCGCAACCAGTCATGCACTTTGAGCTTGAGCAGTTTACGCACCTGCCCGTCATCCAGCGCCTCCGACACCACCACGATAGGAACATCGCCGTAATGCCCACGGATCGACGAGAGCATCTCAAGCTCGGCGGCGCTGACACTGGCGATATCGACCACTACAATATCAGGTGCAAAGTCCCCCGGCGCGCGCATCATTTCTTCAAAAGTTGTCACATCCCGTTGGAAGTGCGACATCTTTTCGATGTGATCCGAGATGATCGAGAATTCGGGTTGGCCCGTATCAAGGACCAAAACCGTATTCTTGCGCATCTTGGTACGCATGGGTAGGATATCGTTTTCAATCATGTTCATATCGTGTTCGACAGATCTTCGCTGGTGATTGTCACGGGATGTGCGGGAATGGTGATGTTGTTCAGGCCCAACAGCGCACCAAGAAAGAAGAAGTTGAAGTTGAGATTGCGGGTCTCAACGGTGATCGACACGACAGGCCCGCTCGGACGCCCGACATAGCCCAGACCGGAACGGTAATAGGTCACACGGATATTCTCGGGTCTAATCAGCCCGTTGAGATCGCACATGCCCAGCCGCCCTGCATTCGCAGCACCGGGATCGCAAATCCCGTCAGTGCCGAATACTAGACGGTTCAGGCCGGCTGTGTTCAAAGTACGTCCCTGATCACAACCGGCAGAAGTGCAAACGACGGGTGCGATGGTCTGAGTAATAGGTCCGCCTTCGGTTGGAGGATAATCCGACTCGAAGTGAGCAAGCAAATCCGTCGCCAACGGATCGGATACAGCCAACATGCGAGAGCCATATTGCATGGCTTTGACGGTCTGGTTCCACTGAACCATGGCCACACCGAATTCCACGAAAGTAGCAAAGGTCAGCAGAATGATCGGAAAAACGATCAGCCCCTCGACAAGGGTCGCCCCGTTCTCGTCGCGGCGAAAATATTTCGCGCGCGTTACCATCCCATGTACCTTTGCTGATGGGTGTAGCTGAAATCAAAGGCATCGATCTGTATCAGACGCATCAGCGGCGAACCGATATATGTGTGCGTTCCGGTTACGATAACCACGTCATCCCGGTCGGGATTGCTGGGGGGAGTAAGCGGTGCAATATCGAGCGATGCCGGATCGATCCATCCGGCTACCCGCGGCCCTCCGGTACCGGCCGGATTACCGTAAAACGCCAGATTGCGGGCAATTGTTTGATCGCAAGTCGTGAAAGGCGCAACCGCACGACACCGTGCCCAGTAACGTGCCGCATCGCGCACCGCGACCTGCACCTGATGGCGCTGCCAGAAGACATTGCCGAACTCCAGAATGCCCACCGCAAAAATTGTAATCACAGGCACAACGATCAACGTCTCGGTCAGAATGGCACCCTCGGTCGCCGGAATGAATCCCCGGAGCTTGCGCCTTAGTCTTCTGATCATCCCGTCGTTCATGTGTAATCGCTTACCTTAAATGAATACCGCCACCCCACCGGTTCTCGGGTGCTAAAACTGAAGTCAGTCAAACCGTTTCCGTGTCCGTTTGGCAGGGCTGACAATGCCGGCCCCCCCAAACGGCTCAGTTCCTCACGATGATCGTCGTATTTGAAGCTTCGGGCGGGAACGGGTTTATTGTGTGGATCGCAGTGTTGGCCTCGGGGGCATTTCCGGCGCCAAGGGTCACCGAGTCCCGGTGGTTCAAATAGTCGGCGCAACCGGACAAACCGCTCACAAGGATCACGTAGGCCAACGCCTTATTTCTTTTTGATAAGCGCATCGTCGAACTCCAGATCAATCATGTGGCCGTAGGGACCGACGATACCGCTACCGTCGACGAAGGACCGAATCATGTCTTTGTTGACTTCGAGCATACCCAGCAGGAAAAGCTCGACGTCGTTCGAGGATCTGGCCCCGTCCAGCGGCGATGCCAGCGGTTCGTTCGGCGAACTCGGCCGCACCAGACGCGGCGTGACCAGAATGACCAGATCGGTTTCGCGCTTCTGGAACGCGGTAGAGCGGAACAGCGCGCCCAGAACCGGAACCTGCCCGATCCACGGCACCTGCTGCACATTGCGCTCGTTATCCACCTGAAGCAGGCCCGCAATCGCAAAGCTCTGCCCGTCGCGCAGCGTTACCGTTGTATCGGCTTTGCGCGAAATGAATGCAGGCTGGCCGTTCACGGTGACCGATGTGTCAACATCGCTGACCTCGGGACGGATTTCGAGGCTGATCAACGAGTTGTCCAGCACCACCGGACGGAAGTTCAGGCGCACACCATATTCGCGGTAATCCGTGGCCGTGCCGATGGGAACACCATCCGCGTTCAGAGCCGTCGTCTGGATGGGAACCTCGCCACCCACAACGAAATTCGCCTCCACGCCGTTGGATGTCACGAGCGTCGGATTTGCCAGCCTGCGCGCGAGGCCTTTGGTCTCCAGGGCGTTGATGACGATATCGATATCCGCACCGGCACCGGCCAGCAGGTTGCCGACGAAACTCCCGAATGGAATCCCGGTATTTGTGCCCCCTGTATTGGTTCGGTTGCTGGTCAACTGCACACCCAGTTCACGCCCGGCGCGACGGCTCACCTCAAGGATGCGAACGTCAAGCTGTACCTGCTGCGGATCGGTAACGCGAACCGCGTTCAGCACGGGCTGATCGCTGAATTGCTCGGCCAGTTCGATCACCCGCGCCAATGACGGCCCATCGCGGACCTCGCCCGACACGCGCACGCGCCCGTTGACATTGGCGACCGAGACATTGGCATTCGGCACCGCTCGGTTGATAGCCTGTTGCAGATCGTTGAAATCGACCCGCACGTTCAGGATCATCACGCCCAACAGCTCTTTGTTCGGCCCGAAGAACGTCACATTGGTGGCCCCGGTATTGTTCGCCTGCACATAGACGGAATTATCGGTGAGCGGAAAAACATCCGCAACGCTGGAATTCCCGATCACAATGTCGGAAAACGGACGATCCGTCCGCACAGTCATGGTAAAGCCGGGCTTCATGATGATCGGTTCGATCACGCTGGCCCCGCCAAGCGCGACGATGCGCTCTTGCGCCTGAACCGTGCCCGGCAAAGTCGCCAGTGCAAGGCAAAGCCCGAGAACCGACAATGCCTGCATCGCCGTCTTCCGCGCACCCTGCCCTATAGTGAATAGTCTCTTCGCTAAATGTCTCATGTCTGTCCCGCTCCGGTAATACGGCGTCTTGTGACGCTCTTGCTGCCTCTGAAAAAACAAGCTGCGGCCATTACTGGTCCGCAGCTTCATGGGTTTCGACTGTATATTCCTGCCGCTGCCCGTTGCGGGCCACGCCGATGGTCACGAAGGCTGGTACCGCCCTTGGCACCTCGACCTCGCGTTCAATGATCACTTCTCTCTCGATCATTTCCGGCTCGACCGTGCGAGCGGCGGAAAGGTTCTCCTCGACAGTGGCCATACGCACAGCAACGTCGCTGCCCATGTTGCGGATCATTTCCTCCAGCGCGGACAAGCGCTCTGTCTGCTCCGAGATCTGCTGCTCTTGCGCCAAACGCTCTGCTTCGGCAGCGGCCGCCTGCGTGGCGGCAAGCTCTTCTGACGCGGTGGTGACGTTGAGCGCGCTGATCGTCATGCGGCTCGGCTCTTCCACCTCGACGCCCACAACATTGCGAAGGGCAAGGGACAGGGTGCCGATGGTGGCGCCAAGCGTCAGCTTTTGCGCCTCTTCTGTCGTCACCTCGAATGTCACGGTGCGAACAACACTGGGTTGGTCGCGGGTATCATCGGCGGTCTGGTCGATGGCGACGACACGCACACCTTGCAGCAGCACATCGACAAACGCGCCAGAGCGGTCATTGCCGGAGGTGCGCGTCAGCATCACATCGACGCGGTCCCCCGGAAGCACGAACCCTGCGACCCCCAGAACATCGTTCACGGCGATCGAAACTGCCTTCATACCCGGAGAGATTGCGGTGGACAGCTTGGCGCGCTGGCCCGGATTGGTTATCTTCGCCGAAAGGACAGGCTCCCCCCGCTCCATCGCGGACAGAACGAAACGCGCGGTTTCATCGGACACGCCTTCCAGATCACTGATGGACGTAAACGCACCTTGGGGCAGAGTATCACTCGCCCACGGGATCAGTTGCAATTTTTCGGCTGTGACCCGCTCACCAAAGCGCATCGAGTTGCGCGCAACAACGATTGTGTTTTGCGGCTCGTTACGAACAACGCGGGCAGACTGCTCCATCTGCAGGCGCTGTGCGTCCAGATAGGTTTGCGTCCCAAACACTGCAGCCACAGCCAGCACCAGTGCAATCGCGATACTCAAAAAAGTGGATGCACGCATGGGAAAAGATCCTATTGTTTACCGGTCCGGCGCAAATTCATTCGAGTCGCTACTCTCTACTATTTTCAGAGTATTTGTTATTAAGATGCCACAAGCCGAACAACCCTACGCCGAATAAAAACTTAGTGGAAACTATCGCTAGTTAAAGCGATCTTTCCCCGATCTACAAAGAACAATCGGAGAAAGATTGTTTATTCGCGTCAATCGTTGTCAGTAAGTGACAGTACTTAACGAGCCCCACCAGCACCAAACGTGGTGCCGACCCAAGCTGCCCAACCTCCCCATGCAGTTTGCAGGTTTGTGCCGAACAACAGAACCGCAGTTATCACGGCACCAGTAAGAAGCCCCAGCAGCACAAGATATTCCGTCAACGCCAGCCCGTCTTCTTCTTTGCGAAACGTCTGCAGCGCGGTGATTGCTTTGATGATCATTTTAATTCTCCACAAGGTTTAAGTGTTTACTTTAAGAGGCGCAGACCCCCGCCGTCGCCTTACTCTTGCCATACTCGCGTCACCGCTTACCCTAGCAGGCGTCCCGTTGCCTTGCTTGCGCCCCATTCTTGCCTTGGTCCGACCTCAGGTGGCAAGCACTGGTTGTCTTTGGGGCATCAAAGGCGACCATTTGATGCAATTTTGAATGATTGTTCACAGTTTCGAAAACGTCAACTATTCGAAGGTATAGTTAATGATTGATGCAAACCAGAATCATCAAATCTTTTTTCCGCTTTAGTCTGCAATTTCATACCGAATTGATTCGCATTTCCAGCGTGGCGATCCTAAAAAATCTCCCAAGCGGTTCTTCAAAATACAATAAGGAGGCGAAAAGGGGGCGAAAAAACTTTCGCCCCCTGCGCCTTAGCAGGCCGCTGAAAAAGACTCCAAGCCGGAGCGCTGTCCCTTCATGAGGGCTG
>JBLRWK010000080.1:0-12425 GCA_047921295.1 Rhodobacterales bacterium | reverse complement strand
GGTGGCTCACTTCTCGGTGAAAAAACCGGCTCAGTTCTGAGTGAAAATCAACAGCAGAGCGTTTGGCAGCAAAGCTCTGCTTGAACAACGAATAGGCGGCTTGGGAATCCTTAGATACAAAATCATCGCGTACCCATCGGGAGGTACAAAACCAGCGCCGGAAATATCAGAACCAGGAGCAATGCTGATATCTGGATGAAGACAAAGGGAATGACGCCTTTGTAGATAACCGAAATCGGAATATCCCGCGCTATCCCCCTGAGGTAGAATAGTGCATATCCAAAGGGTGGGGTAAGGAACGAAGTCTGCAGGTTTACCGCAAGTGCGATTGCAAACCAGATCATGACTTGCTCCGCCGGTAGTCCAAAATCGAGCAACGCTACGACAGGTGCCACGATCGGTACAACAACCAGCGTGATCTCGACCCAGTCCAGAAAAAACCCCAGAACAAAGATCAGAGTCATGATGATGAACAAAACCCAATAGGGATTGGCATCTTCGATATTGAAAATTTCGAGGATCATCGCATCACCGCCGAGACGTCGAAAGACGACCGAGAAAATTGTAGCACCGATCATCACGAAAACAATCATCGCAGTTGTCCGTGTTGTCTCATAAACAGCGCCCCGCAGAGCCGGAAAGGTCAGTTGGCGCGACATTAGTGCGAGCAACAACGCTCCGGCAGCGCCGATGGCTGCCGATTCAGTCGGCGTGGCAATGCCCGCAATGATCGTGCCCAGCACCGACAGGATCAGCACGAAAGGTGCCAACAGATCACGGGTCAGGGCCCAGATGGCCGGCCAGAAAGCGATCCGCTCAATCCGTTTAGGTGCGGGCACTCGATGCGGCGCAAAAACTGCCACTGCGGCGAGATACAGGAAATACATCGTTGCCAGAAGCAGTCCCGGCCCGATCGCGCCCAGGAACAGGTCACCCACGGAGATACGCATCTGGTCGCCCAAAATGATGAGCATGATGGACGGTGGCAACAGGATGCCAAGTGTCCCGGAGGAAGCGATTAGCCCGCAAGACAGTTGCATATCGTACTTCGCTTCACGCATCGCAGGCAGGGCCATCATTCCCATCATTACAACCGAGGCTCCGATAATCCCCGTTGAGGCAGCCATAATCACGCCGATGATCGCCACAGCAAATGCATAACCGCCCGGCACGCTCCGGAAAAGTGAGGCAAGCGAGCGCATCAACCGCTCGGCAATGCCCGAACGCTCGAGCATAAGTCCCATGAAGACGAAAAGAGGGATCGCCACGAGCAGCCAGTTGGTAAGGATACCCGAATAGATCCGCTGCACGCCCATCGACAGAAACAGCATAGGCACATCAGCCAGAACGGCAAAGAGAATACCGACCCCTGCCAGAATGAAGGCCACTGGATAGCCCGAGAAAACGCCAGCTACCAATGCTAGCAGCATTAAGGTGGGCCACATATGTTCCGTCATGGCAGGTCCTTCCACTCGCCGGACTGGTCTGTGCCGCGCAAGAGTTCAATGGCTGCTCCCAAACCGCGCAACAGGCCCATCAGACCCAGAAGCGCAAAGGACAAAGGCAGCATCGACTTGATGATCCAGCGGCTGTTGAGGCCACCTTGCGTAGACCCTTCGCCAGTGTTCCACGCGGTGAGAGCAAAGCTCCACCCGTACCACGCGATAATCAGGCAGAACGGCAGCAGGAAAAGGAGGTCGCCCAGCATTCTGACAAAGAGACGTTGCCTGTAACTCATCATTAAGGACAGGAAGTCGACCGCAACATGCTTGTCGTCCCGCAGCGCCCAAGCACCGCCAAAGAGCACGAGCAGTGAAAAGATATACCATTGCAGATCGAATAGGCCATTGACCGTCAGGGCCCGACCCAAAACAGGAATTGGCGTGCCCCAGGAAAACAGCGTGTTCATGCCCATTTTAGCCCACAGGATCGCAATCAGGATTGAGGCAATCAGAGGCAGGACAAGCCAGCTGACCCATTTTCCCGGCAGGCACAAAAGATCCAAGATTTTTGACAGGACTGCTGGCATTCTTCTCTCCCCGGATAGACAACAGGGCGGCGCAAAGCCGCCCTGTCAGGGTAGCGTATCATCGGTTCAGCGTGCTGGAAGAGCCTGAAGTGTGCTCCACTCTCCGACTGTGTCCATATACGCGCGCAGGGATTCCAGAGCCTCCGCAAAAATAGGATCGCTCTCGGCCTGCTCCTCCATCACCTCATCGCTGGCGTCGCGCAGGGCAAGCAGCACCTCATCGGGGAAGCGTTTGATTTCGACACCGGCCTCACGGATGGTGGCGATCGCTTCGGCTTGCGCGTTGACCTGATCATGCATGTTGTACGCGATGTTGGCGTAGCAAGCCTCTTTCATGATCTCTTGTGTTGTCTCGTCAAAGCCGTTCCAGACGTCCATGTTGATGATGATGCTGTCCCAGCTGGACGGCTGGTGCCAGCCCGGAAAGTAATAATACTTCGTCACGCGCTGAAAACCGAAACCCACGTCCAGTTGAGGGGCCGAGAATTCAGCGGCGTCGATCCGCCCGGTTTCAAGGCTCAGGAAAATCTCGCCGGCGGGCACCATCTGGGTGTTGGCACCCAGCTTGGCCATGGCAAGACCGCCGAGGCCCGCGATCCGCATGGTCAGACCTTGCAGATCCTCGACGCTGTTGATTTCCTTGTTGAACCAACCACCCGCCTCAGCGCCGACCAGATGACATGGCAGAACCTTGACGTTCAACGGGTCATAGGCCTTCTGGATAATCTCCATCCCGCCGCCCTCGAACATCCAGGCCAACGCGATTTCCGGCGTCGGGCCAAAGGGCATCGAGCCGACAAGGTTCGCAACGGGGATCTGTTGGGCCCAGTATCCGATCCAGTCAAAACCCATCTGCAGCGCACCGGAACTGACGGCACCAAATACTTCGAAGGGCGGCACGAATTCGCCCGCGCCATGCACGTTGATGGTGATGTCACCACCTGTCATCATATTGACGCGGTCCGCCCAGAGCTGCGGGCTTGGCCCGATCGACGGAACATTCAGTCCGAAAACGCTCTGCAAGTCATAACTCTGCGCCTGAGCGCCCGTCACCGAAACGCCGGTCGTCATCACAGCGGCAAGTACCGCCGCACTCAACACATGTTTCATCCTTTTCTCCTCCCTGAAGAAGCCTGCCCGGCTATTCCCGGTCAGGTCTTGTCTCGCCAGAAAATTCTTCTGCCGTCTCTATTTGTTAGATATAATCAAATTTGTTTGCAAGTAACAAATTATTTGCTAGGTACATCTTCTAAATGGCCGGGAGGGTAAATGCATGCTGGGCGGGATAAGGAGCAAAGTCGCCGTTGTGACGGGTGCGGCACAGGGCAATGGAAAAGCTATCGCCATAGCGCTGGCGCAGGCAGGGGCCCGTGTCGCTTGCTGCGATGTGCAAGTCGGGGCTTTGGCCGAAACTGTTGAGGAAATCACCGCGAATGGTGGCAAAGCCTTGGCCGTGGAACTGGATGTGACTAATCCGGAAGCCTGTGCAGCCTCCGCCAAACAGATCCGGGCAGAACCGGGCGACGCAGCGATTCTTGTGAACAATGCAGGCATTATCCGGCGCACACCGCTGAACGGAGACAGTTTTGCGTACGATTGGGATCAGGTGATGGCAGTCAACGCGACCGGCGTAATGCAAGTCACGCGCGCCTTTCTCGCCCAGCTCAAAACGACTAAGGGCAGCATCGTCAACCTTGCCTCGATCATGTCGGTCACCGCAGGGCCGGGCCTGTCTGCCTATGCTGCTTCCAAAGGTGCAGTGCTGCAGATGACACGCGCCATGGCGCATGATCTCGCGCCTTACGGTATCCGCGTCAACGCTATTGCCCCCGGTGTCATCGAAACCCCGATGACCGAGGCCACCCGCGCCAATTCAGATGCTATCGGGCGTTTCATGGCCCACACCCCGATGCGCCGCGTTGGCCGGCCCGAGGAACTGGCAGGCCCAGTTTTATTTCTGGCGTCTGATGCAGCTAGCTATGTGACGGGAGCATTGCTCCCTGTCGATGGTGGCTATCTCGCCGCCTGAGCAAAGGAAGAAAGACGATGAATCGTAAAGAAGTAGACGTTCTGGTGGTCGGATCAGGCGCAGGAGGACTTGCCACTGCCGTAGCGGCCGCTCACCGCCGCCTAGATGTGTTGGTGGTGGAAAAAGAGCCCGTTTTTGGGGGCACAACGGCACGATCTGGCGGCTGGATGTGGATACCCGGAAACGGCCCCGCGATGCGCGCAGGCTTGGATGACAACGCGGCCAAGGCGCGGACCTATCTCGAGCATGAAGCAGGCGAGCATTTTGACGCTCCACGCGTCGATGCGTTTCTTGAGGCCGGACCTAAAGCCGTGACGTTCTTTGAAGAGAACACCTCTTTGCAGTTTGATCTCGGCCCCTTCTTTGCCGACTATCATCCAGACGCACCCGGCGGGATGGATGGTGGCCGCTCAATTGTTGCGCGCCCCTTTGACGGGCGCGAACTGGGAAAGGAAATCACGCGTTTGCGTCCGCCTTTGGCCGAAATCACATTTCTGGGCATGATGATCGGTTCGGGCAAAGAATTGCTGCATTTTTTCAACGTGATGCGCTCGCCGGTGTCGGCTTTCTACGTCGGCAAGCTGTTTCTGAAGTTCTTGCGTGACATGGTCTTTCACGGCCGCCCGATGCGATTGATGAACGGCAATGCATTGGTGGGACGGCTTGCCCGCTCGGCTTTTGACAAGGGCGTGCCGATTTGGACATCCTCACCCGTCCGCAGGTTGATCCGTGATGATTACGGTCATGTAACCGGCGCTTATGTTGACAGCCCAACAGGTCCGGTCGAGGTGGTGGCCCGCAAAGGTGTTGTTTTGGCAGCCGGAGGGTTCCCGCAAGATGCGTTGCGCCGCAAGGAGTTGATGCCGCATTCTCCCAGCGGGCACGAGCATGTCTCACCCGCCCCGCCGGGCAATACGGGTGACGGTTTGCGTCTGGGTGAGTCCGTGGGCGGAAGCGTCGATACATCCTTGCCTCACGCCGCCGCATGGGTGCCGATTTCACGTCCCCGGCGCGCCGACGGCACTTTGGGAACATTTCCCCATTTTGTCGACCGCTCGAAACCCGGTGTGATTGCGATCACACGGTCAGGCCGCCGTTTTGTCAACGAGGCGAATTCCTATCATGACTTCTGTCAGGCTATGGTGGCGCGTTGCCATGAAGAAGGCGGACCGGATGCAGAGATCGCCGCATGGTTCGTGACGGATCATCGCGCATTTCGCAAATACGGGCTTGGATATGCAAAACCAGCGCCTGTTCCATTCGGCAAGCTGATCAAGAACGGCTACCTGCTGCAAGGCAAAACGCTCGCGGATCTGGCGCAGCAGATCGGTGCAGATGCTGGGGCGTTTGAAGGCACTGTCCGCAAGTTCAACGAAGCGGCAAGGCGCGGTGAGGATCCGGAATTCGGCAAGGGCACAACCAGCTACAATCGCAGTCTGGGCGATCCCGAACACGGCCCGAACCCGTGCCTTGCGCCTTTGGAAACAGGCCCCTTTTATGCAGTGAGGCTTTACGTCGGTGATCTGGGCACTTTCGCTGGTCTGAAAACCAGCCCCAACGCCGAAGTTCTGGGAGAGGACGGCAAGCCGATGGGCGGCCTTTACTCCGTCGGCAATGACGCGGCCTCCATCATGGGGGGGAATTATCCGGGTGGTGGTATTACCCTTGGTCCGGCTTTGACTTTTGGCTACATCGCAGCTCGGCACATGTCGGGCGCAAATGACTGAGGCGCGCCGCATCCGGCAAGGCATTGCTCTGGGCATCGGGGCAGCCTTTAGCTGGGGCATCTACAACGTAGGCGCAGAGATCGGGCAGGCCAGCGGTTTCCGTCCTGCCGATCTGACGATGCTCCGCTACGGCGGCGCTGCCCTTCTTATGCTGCCGTTGCTTTGGTTGGCGCGGCACCGCCTGCCGCCGCTGCGACGTATCGCAATCGTCGCGCTACTGATTGGCCCGCTCTTCGCTTTGCTGTTCAATTTGGGCTTCCAACGCGCACCGCTGTCTCACGCCGTGGTGATCGGCCCCGGTGTGTCGATGCTGATGGCAAATCTGCTTGTCCGCCTGCGCGAAGGTCAGCCCCTGAGTATCAACCGCAAAGTTGGTATGGCAATCCTGATTGCGGGCTTGCTGGTAATAGCTATCGATCAGCCTGCGCCAAAGGCTTGGGGTGGCTCGGTGATCTTGGGGGACCTGTTCTTTGTCGGCTCGGGGGCGCTTTGGGGGATTTATGTCTACGTCATGGGCCAGTGGCGGCTGCCCCCGATCGAGACGACAGCGGCAGTGGCAAGCCTGTCCACGCTGCTATACGTGCCTGTCTATCTGGTTGTCTGGGGGTTGCCTGCGATGACACCCGCGCTTTGGGCCGAGCAGTTCTTTTATCAAGGTGTTGTCGGGGGCTGTCTGGCCTTCGTCATTTTTGCCGCGGCAGTGGTCAGGCTCGGGGCTGGCAGGGCGGCGCTGTTCTCTGCTTTGGTCCCATCGTCAGCCGTCTTGTTGGCCATTCCGCTGACCGGCCAATGGCCTGAACTCATGCAATGGGGAGGGGTCGTTCTTGCCAGTGCGGGCTTGATCATCTCGCTGGATCTCTGGTCGCGCCGTGCAAAGCCATTGCCGCCCCCCGTTGCCGACACTAGGTCAGGGTGCTGAGAGAGCGAGGGCAGAACCAGTGGATATGGCCAAAGAAACAACGGACGATAAGCCTGCAAAGGCGCAACGGGGGATTCGTAGCCTTGAGACAGGCGGGGCAATTCTCAAGGCGATGGCCGTGTCACAAGAGCCGATGAAGCTGCGGGATCTGGCCGAGGCTGTGGATATCGCACCCGCCCATTTGCATCCCTATCTGGTCAGCCTTCGCACTATTCGCATGGTTGAGCAGACCGAAACAGGGCTCTATCAGCTTGGCCCCTTTGCACTGGAACTTGGTTTGAGCCGGCTGCGTGCGCAAAACGCATACCACGAGGCAATCCGCCGTGTCGGCACCTTGGCAGAAGAGACGCGCCTGATGGTCGCATTGTCGGTATGGGGCCTTCACGGTGTCACTATCGTGCATGTCACAGAGGGCACCGCAGCGCTGCATGCCAATGTCCGAGCGGGTGGCGGTTTCATGATGACAACAACGGCAACAGGACGGTTGTTTGCCGCCTTTCACAGCCCCGCTTTGACAGAGCCTGTGATCGCGCGCGAAATACGTGAAAATGCGATCGGCGCTGGCCAGAAGTTCGATGAAGCCCAATACCGCGCCGAGGTCGAGGCGATCCGCAACCGTGGCTACGAGACAACGCTGGATTTGCCGATCCCCGGTGTGAGCGCGGTGACAGCACCGGTTTTCGATTACAGCGGTGCGATGCAACTGGCCGTCACTGTCATCGGGCCGACACCGCTGATCGATCTCTCGAAAGAAGGTAGAACTGTTCGGACAGTGATAGCCTTCACAAATTCTCTTTCGTCTGACCTTGGTCATACAATCTAGATGATTTTTCCAAATTTGAGTTACGGCCATCATCAAAGGAGCGTTGTTGCATTACCCGTGCGTGAGACGTGACTTCCCCTTACCCCGTTGACGTTATGCCACGCGTTCGATCTCGGCGGTGCCGAGGGCCGAGAAGCGGTTCATGAGGGCGATGCGGATGTCGATTTCGGCGGTCTGGCGGTCGGGGTCTCTCGCGGCGATGCGCTCGCCGAAGGCTTTCAGGCAACGCATCTTCGCTTCGACCCGACTTCGGGCATGATAGCCCGTCCAGCGTTTCCAGAAAGCCCGGCCATAGTATCGGGTAGCGCGCAGGGTTTCGTTCCGGACGCATGCCGCCGGGTAGTCCTCCTTCCACAGACGCCCGTTCCTGCGGATCGGAATGATCGGGAAAGCATCACGCCCGATGATGGCCTTGTGGCAGCGGCGCGTGTCATAGGCGCCGTCGGCGGTGACGGTGCCGATCTGCTCGCCTACCGGGATCTGGCTCAGCAGGTCTGGCAGCACGGGGCTGTCGCCGTCGCGGCTGGGGGTGAATACAGCCAGCACTTACACGAAGTCGCCGGATCCATGGCCAGATGAACCTTGCGCCACTGCCGCCGGCCCTGCGTGCCATGCTTGCGGGCCTGCCATTTGCCGTCGCCGAGGAACTTGATGCCGGTGCTGTCCACGAGAGTTCAACGGCCTGTCAGCACGGCGATAGGGGATCTGCACGGCCAGGGTTTTCTGCCTGCGGCACAGGGTGGAGAAGTCCGGTACGGGCCAGTCCAGCTCCGCTAACCGGAGCAGGCTGGCTACCATCCCAGCGGACTGGCGCAACGGCAGCTTGAACAGGATTTTGATCGACAGGCAGAACTGGATAGTGGCATCGGAAAGACCGGCGGGCGTCCCGGCCGCCCGTCACGCGGCGCGTGCCAGGTCATGTCCTTGTCCACCCAGATCAGCAGAGACCCCCGTTTGCGCAGCGACGCGTTGTAGCTGGACCAGTTCGTCGTACGATAGCGGGCGGGAGGTGGCTTGCTCATGCAGCCCATGTAACCGCGTGGATTCGCGAAGTGAATCCTCTGGCGTCAGAGATGTGCAACAACGCCCAGACAATGCCCCTCACCAGCACGCTCCTCAAGTTCAGTCTCTCAATCGAGGCAATGAGGATCGTGGTCTTAAGTGGCAGAAGGAGCACTGCGGAGATCGGGTGCGGCTCCAGATCTTCCTTGCGTCAAAGTCAAGTAAGGTCCAATATTCGAGGCAGACACACGAATCTTGAGGCTTCCCATGCTTTTGGAGCGCCTCACCGAAGTTACGAAAATCGTTGCCATTTCCGGCCGCGGGCTTGCCGCAGCAGAGGTTCAGAAGGCAATTGGACTGCTACGGCCCAAGTGCTAGAGGTTGCAGAATTCGCTTGTGAAATATTGGCTGATCAACGTCCCGGTCGACCCATGGAGTTGCCGCGTTTGCCGAGGAAAGCTTTCGTGAGGTGATCCTCAGCGAATACACGAAGCTCACGAAGGCGCACCTCAAAACCGAATTCGAACGGATTGCCGAACAGCGCTAAGCCGAATGCGATCAGGAAATCTACATTGGCGTGTCTAGCGTAGCGGCGCCGGTGTTGATCGGCCATATCGGGACATCGTTCAGTGTCGGCGTAGTCGGACCGGTGTGTCACTTCAGGGAGATCTGCCGCAAAGAGATTGTGGTGAAACTGCAGCAAAACGCAGCCAAGATCAGCGCGAAAGGACGAAAACCGATCACCACGTCAACATTAGAGGAGGAATGACATGACGGAGAGAAATGGAGGCTGCTGCGCAGGCCCGGGTTATGCGTCGCCGCAAGAGGCGATCAAGGCACCTCGCGAAAAGGTTGTCTATACGATCTGCATCTATACTGGGACCGGAATCGAGAAACCCGATTATCTGGCCACCATCGACGTTGACGAGGAGAGCTCGACCTACGGCAAGGTGATCCACCGGACGGAAATGCCAGTCGTCGGAGACGAACTGCACCACATGGGCTGGAACGCCTGTTCCTCTTGCAACACCGACGGCAGCATGGAGCGTAAGTATCTGATCATCCCAGGGGGCCGCACCACAAACTTCTACATCGTCGATACCGCCACCGATCCGCGCAAGCCGACGCTGTTCAAGACCATTGATGGGGAGGAGATCAAGGCCAAGACCAACCTGTCTGCCCCGCATACAGTGCATTGTCTCGGTGCCGACATCATCGTGTCGATGCTGGGCGATGCCGATGGCAACGGGCCCGGCGGTTTTCTGCATCTGGACAAAGATTTCACCATCATCGGGCGCTGGGAAAAAGGCCTGGGCGACATGAAATACAACTACGACTTTTGGTATCAACCACGCCACAACATGATGATCTCTACCGAATGGGCTTCGCCCAACACCTTCATGCCGGGTTTTGACCTCGAAGATGTGGCACGGGGCAAATACGGCCAGCATATCCATTTCTGGGACTTTAAGAACCGCAAGGTTGAACAGTCCATCGATCTGGGAGAAGAAGGGATGATCCCGCTCGAGGCCCGTTTCCTCCACAATCCAGACAGCACGCATGGTTTTGTCGGGGCAGCACTGGCGTCAAACATCTTTCATTACCACAAGGACAACGACAAGGTTGAGATCAACAAGATCATCGACGTGCCACCCGTGGATGTCGAAGGCTTCCCAGTTCCGATGCCGAGCCTGATCACCGATATCCTGGTGTCGATGGATGACAGATACCTCTACTTCTCGAACTGGCTGCACGGAGATCTGCGACAATACGACATCTCAGACCCGGCGGATCCCAAACTGACCGGTCAGGTCTGGATAGGCGGATTTTTGGGCAAGGCGCCAGAGGTGAACGGTCGCACCGTCGATGGAGCGCCGCAGATGATTCAGCTGTCGCTGGACGGCAAGCGGCTCTATGTCACGACATCGCTCTTCTCGACCTGGGATAACCAGTTCTACCCGTCAATGAAGGACAAAGGCGGCATCATGCTGATCGTGGATTGCGACAATAAAAACGGCGGCATGAAAATCCGCGACAATTTCCTCATCGATTTCAACGAGGAACCGCACGGGCCGGCACGGGCGCACGAAACGCGCTATCCTGGTGGAGACTGCTCGTCCGATATCTGGATCTGATAGATATTCCTTATCTTTCCCGGCCCCACGGGGCCGGGCCGTATTCGGGAGAAGGTGAAATGTGCAGGCACACAGTGACACTTCGCAATCGAGGCGGGGTGTCTTTTATAGTCGGCGAAGACGAGTCGATCATCAATGTGGTCGAGGCGGCGGGCCATATCCTGCCGATCGCCTGCAGGTATGGCGGCTGTATCACATGTGCGGCCCGGATAATTTCGGGCTCGGTCCGCCAGCCAAAGGGCACAGCACTGAACAAGCGTCAGTCTGAGGAAGGTTACGTCTTGCTTTGCGTGGCGCGCCCGAACGAGGATTGCGTCTTCGATGTGGGTGTCGAAAGTCACGACAAGCTTTACGTCAACCCCTTTGCTAGCGCCGCTTCCGTTGGGCAACTGGCGCGAGCACGCAAGAAATGGAGTCATTGCGTGAAACCGGCGTCGGTGCGCACAGCGGGTGGAGCGCGTCTGCATCACTCGTCGGACTAATCTTACTTGGCTGGGCCTTTGCACTGATGCAATTGCCAACGATGGACACACCCGGATCACGCGCCAAGGCCGGTCCCGGCATGGCCTTGTCGCACGGGTCATCGGTTGAGATGAGTTTGCCTGGGCCACCCGCGGTATTGATCTTGACCTGCCTCCCGGTCGTCCCTCATTCATAATGAGAGTCCTTGGGGTTGATATTTATCGTTTTGGGCTTGGGCAAGCGCGCCGGGCGCGGAGCCCTCAGATAGCTCAAGCGCTCGGCGCGCTTCTGCGGGTGTCTTGTTGCCCAGCGACGAGTGCGGCCGGACATTGTTGTAGACATTGCGCCACAGCCCCGGTTTTCGCCTTGCATCGTCAAGGCTGTCGAAGATCTCCTCATTCATGCAATCGTCGCGCAGGCTGCTATTGAATGACTCGATGTAGCCATTCTGTTGCGGCTTTCCCGGATCGATGTAATGCCATGCGACACCGTTCTCGTTGGCCCATTTTAGGATCGCCTTGCTGGTGAACTCAGTCCCCGTTGTCACCGACGACACAGGTGGGTTTGCCATAGATGCGAACCAAGGCATCGAGTTCCCGTGCCACTCTGGCCCCAGAGATGCTGGTGTCAGCGATCAGAGCAAGGTTCTCGCGGCAACAATCGTCGTTCACGGCCAGGATGCGGAACTTGCGGCAGGCCCCGAACGTGTCGGATAGGAAACCCAAAGCCCAACGCTGGTTCGGCAGTAGCGGCACTGGCATTGGTGTCCGACTGCCGCGTGCCCGCTTACGGCCTCGCCTGCGGCGCACCTTATCGTTCATCACCATGCCCTTGCGCTCCAGCATGATACCAATGCGCCGATACCCAAACCGGCGACGCTTCTCGGCGATCTTGTTCATTTCCACACGGATATCCGGATTATCGGGCGGCCGCTCGCGCCGCACCGTCTTCGGATCGACACCGATCAGGACGCAGGCCCGGCGCTGAGAGATCGGATGATCCTTCATCGCCCGCAGCACTGCGTCCCGCCGTTGCATCGGCGTCGTCAGGGCTTTCCCAGCAAATCCTTCAGCACAACGTTGTCGAGCATGGTATCCGCCAGCAAACGCTTCAACTTCGCGTTCTCGTCCTCGAGCTGTTTCAGCCTCTTGGCGTCCGACAACTCCATCCCGCCATACTTGGCCTTCAGCTTGTAAAACGAGGCCGGGCTGAGACCGTGCTTGCGGCAGACCTCCGCAGTGGCCATGCCAGCTTCTTGCTCTTTGATCATTCCGATGATCTGCGCTTCGGTGAAACGGC
>JBLRWK010000079.1:0-12550 GCA_047921295.1 Rhodobacterales bacterium | reverse complement strand
ATCCATGCAGACGCGGATCGGGATCATCGGAGGCTCGGGCCTTTATCAGTTGGACAGCCTTGAACAACCCGAATGGGTGAGCGTCGAGACACCATGGGGCCAGCCCTCGGACCAGATCCTGACGGGTGTGCTGGACGGGGTGCCGATGGCCTTCCTGCCGCGACACGGGCGTGGCCATGTCCATGCGCCGTCGGATGTGCCCTACCGCGCCAATATCGACGCGCTCAAACGGTTGGGTGTCACCGATGTGATCAGCGTGAGCGCCTGCGGCTCGTTCCGTGCGGCGATGGCCCCCGGTGATTTCGTGATCGTGGACCAGTTCATCGACCGGACGCGGGGCCGCGCGTCGAGCTTCTTCGGATCCGGCTGTGTGGCCCATGTCAGCCTTGCCCATCCGACCTGCCCGCGCCTGTCCGCCGCCTGCGCCAATGCCGCCCGCGCTGCGGATGTCACCGTGCACGAGGGCGGCACCTATCTGGCGATGGAAGGCCCGCAATTCTCCACGCTGGCCGAAAGCCGGATGTACCGCGAGGTTTGGGGCTGCGACGTAATCGGCATGACGAATATGCCCGAGGCGAAACTCGCCCGCGAGGCCGAGCTTTGTTACGCCAGTGTGGCGATGGTGACCGATTACGACTGCTGGCATCCCGATCATGCGCAGGTCGACGTGGCGCAGGTCATTGCCACGCTTGCAGGCAATGCCGCCCATGCCCGCGCGCTGGTGGCGGGCCTTCCCGCTCTGCTCGGGGCCGACCGTGCCCCCTGCCCGCATGGCTGCGACCGCGCGCTGGACCATGCGATCATGACCGCCCCCGACAAACGCGATCCGGCCCTGCTGGCACGTCTGGATGCCGTCGCGGGCCGCGTATTGTGAATTTCAGCCACCGGAGCGTTTCGCCATGAAAACCGTCAGGGATTACATCCGCACCATCGTCGATTTCCCGCATGAGGGGATCCTGTTCCGCGATGTGACCACGCTGTTCGCCGATCCGCGCGGGTTCCGCATGGCGGTTGACCAGATGCTGCACCCTTATGCGGGCCAGCGGATCGACGCGGTGGTGGGGCTGGAGGCGCGGGGCTTCATCCTCGGCGGTGCCATCGCGCATCAACTGGGCACAGGCTTCGTGCCGATCCGCAAGAAAGGCAAACTGCCGGGGCGGACCATCAGTCAGGATTACAAGCTGGAATATGGCGAGGCCATCGTCGAGATCCACGAGGATGCGTTGCAGGCTGGCCAGCGCATGCTGATCGTCGATGACCTGCTGGCCACCGGCGGCACGGCCGAGGCGGGGATCAGGCTGGTCGAGCGGCTGGGCGGCGTGATCACCGGCTGCGCCTTCATCGTGGACCTGCCCGATCTGGGCGGGCGCAAGCGGCTCGAGGCACTGGGCATGGATGTGCACGCGCTCTGCGCTTTCGAGGGCCTGTAAGGGGGGCTGTCTGCCCCCCGTCCCTACGGGCCTCCCCCCGAGGATATTTCGGGCAAGAAGAAGCTCAGACCTGCCGCAGCACCGCACCGGGGTTGAGGATGCCCTGCGGATCGAAGGCATCCTTGATCTGGCGCATCAGCGACAGCTTGACCGGATCGCCGTAGCGTTCCAGATCGTCGATCTTGAGCCGCCCGATCCCGTGCTCGGCGCTGACCGATCCGCCCATCTCGTGCACCAGATCATGCAGCGCATGTTTGACGTGGTCGCGCTGGTTGAGATGGTCGGCGACCGTGCGGCCCTTTTGCGGAAAGACGTTGTAATGCAGGTTGCCGTCGCCCAGATGACCGAAGCAGTTGATGCGGAAATCGCCGATGGCCGCGATCAGATCATCGGCGCGGCGGATATACTCCGGCACCAGCCCGATGGGCAGCGAGATGTCATGGCTCGAGACCGACCCGACGCGGCGGTTCGCCTCGGGGATCTGCTCGCGCACCTCCCAGAGCTGGTAGCGCTGCGTTTCGTTCTGCGCGATGACGCCGTCACTCAGCAATCCGGCCTCGAAACCGCGCTCGAACAATGTCTCCAGCGCTGCGGCGGGATCAAGCCCCTGCGCCAGCCCGACGTCTATCAGCACCATCCATTCGGGCGGCACGTCAAAGGGCTGGCGGATATCGGGCAGCGTCTCGGTCAGAAAATGCAGCCCATTCGCGTGGATCAGTTCGAAGGCGCTGACACCCTCGCCCAGCATGTCGCGCGCCATCGCCAGCAGGGTCAGGGCGGCGGCGGGGCTCTCGACCACCAGCATCGCGGTCCCCTCGCCATTGGGCCGCGGCGCCAACTTGAGGCTGGCCGCCGTGATGATGCCCAGAGTGCCCTCGGAGCCGATCATCAGGTTGCGCAGGTCATAGCCGGTGTTGTCCTTACGCAGGCGCGACAACCCGTTCCAGATGCGGCCATCGGCCAGCACGACCTCCAGCCCCAGACACAGATCACGCGCGTTGCCGTAGCGCAGCACGTTCACGCCGCCTGCATTGGTAGCGAGATTGCCGCCGATCCGCGCCGATCCCTTGGCCGCGATGCTGAGCGGGAACAGCCGGTTCACTGCCAGCGCGGCGTCATGGATATCCGACAGGATCGCCCCCGCCTCGGCGATGAGCACGTTCTCCTCCGCATGGACCGCACGGATCGCCGTCATCCGCTCCAGCGACAGCAGCAACGGCGCCTGTCCGTCCGGCATGACCTGCCCGCCGACCAGCCCCGTGCCGCCGCCGTAGGGCAGCACACCGATACGTGCCGCATTGGCGGCACGCATCACGGTCGCCACCTGATCGGTCGTCTCGGGTGCGATCACCAGACCGGCATGGCCCGCCCAGCGGCCGCGCGGCTCTTCCAGATAGGACGGTGCCACCTCGCGAAAAGCCTGCGCGGGCAGATGGTCGCGCAACGCGCGGGCGAAGTCGGGTGTGGCGGGATTCAGCGTCATGGCACGGTTCTATCATGCCGCCGCGCGCCGTCCAGCCTGCCCGCGTTTCAATCCGGCTCGCGCAGCCGTTGCGGGCGCAGCACCACGATGGTGGGCTGGCGCGGCAGGCTGGCCAGCGACAGCTCGATACTATGCGCGCCCTCCTCCACCACAGCGAACTCGGCACGCATCCCGTCGACAAAACGCGCCAGCGTCGCCTCGCCGAACCAGTGCATCGGGATCACGACCGACGACCTGAGCCGCCCGACCACCCGCATCATCGTCTCCAGATCGAGGGTCAGCCCGCCATCCACCGGCGCCATCACCACATCCAGCCGCCCGATGGCGGCATATTGCATCGGATCGGGTTCGTGATGCAGATGTCCCAGATGGCCGATGCACAATCCGGCCACCTCGAAGATGAAGATCGAATTGCCCCGCGTCTCGACCCCGCGGAAAGACCTGATATCGGTGGGCACGTTGCGCACCAGCATTTCGCCCAGATCCAGATAATGCTCCACACCCTCGCCGAACTCCTCGCCCCAGCCGCGCAGCACATGCGGGATGGCCGGATCGGGATTGGCAGTCCAATGGGTGGAATGGGCGTGGTTCATTGTCACCACGTCCGGAATCAGATCGACATTGCCGATAAAGCCGGTGAAATCAGTGACCGCGTTCAACCCGCCGCTGGTCTGCAGCAGAAAGGACGCGTGATCGACATAGCTCAGCCGCACGGTATTGTCGGGCAGCGGATCGCGAAAACTGGCCAGATGCAGATATTCCAGACCGGGGGCGGATTCGGCGACCGCGATGCAATGGCTCGGGATGCGGTCCTGTGCGGCGGCGCTGTGGGCATTCAGCGCCAGACCGAGCGCAAGGCTCAGGGTAAGAACGGGCATGGTTCGCGTCATGGCAGATCCTCCTGCCACCTAGGATAGCGCGAGGGCGTGCTATGTCACTTCACCTTCCCGTTTCTTCTTGCCTTAAATATCCAAAGTCCGGCGCCAAGGCCCGTGTCGCCTTATCGTTGGGCAATCCGTTAGCCCACATCCGTGCGCCCGCGACGGTCTGCCCGCAAAGCAGCATAAAGCACATGCGTGCGCCAGCGTCCGCCGATCTGCAGATAGCTTTGCGCCACGCCTTCGTATTTGAAGCCGGATTTTTCCAGCAAACCGCGCGAGGGGGCGTTTTCGGGCAGGCAAGCCGCCTCGATCCGGCTCAGATCCAGCCTTTGGAAAGCGTGATGCACCACCGCCTCGATCGCTTCGCGCATATAACCCTGCCGCGCATGGGTCTCACCGATCCAGTAGCCAAGCGTGCCCGCCTGCGCCGGACCGCGCCTGATATTGTCGAGCGTGATGGCACCGAGAAACACATTGCCCTCCCGCTTGATCAGGAACAGCGGCAGGGCCGAACCGCTGTTGATCGAGCGCTGCGCCCAATAGACACGGTTGGTGAAGGCCTTGCGCGACAGATGGTCAGTGGCCCATGTCGGCTCCCACCGCGTCAGAAATGCCTCGCTGTCGCGGCGCAGGCTGGTCCAGTCGCGGAAATCGGCATGGGCGGGAGGGCGCAGGGTCAGCCGCTCGGTCTCGATCCGGACTTTCCGTCGCCCCAGCAGCATCAGGCGACGCGCCTATCCTGAAAACCCTGCCAGTCGGGGGCTGCCGAAATCGGCCCGTAGAGCGCCAGTGCAGACGGCGCGCTGCTGATCATCTGCGCGGCCATCGCGCGCACATCGGCGACGGTGACGGCATCAATGGAATCCACTACCTCCGACAGCGGCGGGATACGGCCCCAGACCTGCATCTGCCGCGCCAACCGTTCGGCGCGGTTTGACGGGCTTTCCAGCCCCATCAACAGCCCCGCTTTCATCTGCGCACGCGCGCGCGCAACTTCGGGTTCTGACATATCGTCAGCGGCGCGCTTCATCTCGTCCAGCGTGATCGTGGCCAGTTCGCCAAGTTCGTCAGCCGAGGTGCCTGCATAGATCGTCATCATGCCGGTATCGGCATGGGCACCCGCCTGCGCGAAGATCGTGTAACACAGGCCGCGCTTTTCGCGCACCTCCTGAAACAGGCGGCTCGACATGCCGCCACCAAGTGCGGAGGCGTAGATCTGGGCGGTATAGATCGCGGGATCGGTGTAATCGGGGCTCTCGAAAGCGAGTGCCAGATGGGCCTGCTCAAGCTGCTTCTCGACGCGGTATTCACCGCCGACGAAATGCGCAGGATCGGGTTGCAGCAATTTGCCTTTGGGAAGCGCGCCAAAGATCGCCTCGGCCTCAGCCACGATTTTATCGTGATCCACAGCCCCCGCCGCCGACAGGATCATATTGCCGGGGCTGTAATGCTCTGCCACGAACTGCTGAAGATCGGCGCGGTTGAAGGCGCGGATACGGTCTGTCGCCCCCAGAATGGTCCGCCCCAACGCCTGATCGGGGTAGGCTTTTTCCTGCAGCCAGTCGAAGATTACATCATCGGGCGTGTCCAGCGCTTGCCCGATCTCCTGCAGGATCACGCCGCGCTCGATTTCGATCTCGGAAGGATCGAACACCGGATTGAGCACGATATCCGAGACCACATCCAGCGCCAGCGGCACATCGGCCTCCAGCACACGCGCGTAATAGGCCGTGGCTTCGCGCGAGGTATAGGCGTTGATATAGCCGCCTACATCCTCGATCACCTCGGCAATCTCCAGCGCCGAGCGGCGTTTCGTGCCCTTGAAGGCCATATGCTCGAGAAAATGCGCGATGCCGTTCTGTTCGGGGCGCTCGTGCCGCCCGCCGGACAGCACCCAGATACCGATGGCGGCTGATTGCAGCCCCTCCATCCGCTCGGTGACGATACGCAGGCCGTTTTCAAGAGTGTGGGTACGGACGGTCAATTGGCAATACGCTCTCTGATCAGGGATTCGATTTCGGCAAGATCATTGCCGATGCGGGTAAGACGTTCGGGCCGGTCATAAAGATCGGCCATGCGCGGTGGCAGCGGCGGGCGGATGCCCGTGGCCGCCTCGACCGCATCGGGAAACTTCGCGGGATGGGCAGTGGCCAGCGTGATCATCGGCACGGCAGGGTCGCGCAGCGCCTCGGCCACATGCACACCGACAGCCGTATGCGGGCAGAGCAATTCGCCTGTGGTCTTGAGCGTGCGCCCGATGGTGGCAGCAGTCTCGTCCTCGGCACTGCGGCCTGACTCAAAGGCCTCGCGCAGCGCCTGCAACGCGCCTTGGCTCACGTGGAAACCACCCGCTTTCAGCTCGTCCATCAGTTGCGCCACGGCGGCGCCGTCCTGATGATAGGCATAGAACAAGGCCCGCTCGAAGTTGGAGCTGACCTGAATATCCATCGACGGGCTGATCGAGGGAATCACGCCATCGGGGCGGTACTCCCCCGCCGAGAGGCAGCGGTGCAGGATGTCGTTATGATTGGTCGCCACCACCAACCGGTCAATCGGCAGGCCCATCCGCTTGGCGATATAGCCTGCGAAGATGTCACCGAAGTTGCCGGTGGGCACAGTAAAGCTGACCTTGCGATCCGGCGCACCCAGACTGACGGCAGAGGTGAAGTAATAGACCACCTGCGCCAGCACACGCGCCCAGTTGATCGAATTGACCCCCGCCAGACGCACCCCGTCGCGGAAGGCGAAATCGTTGAACATATCCTTCACGCGGGCTTGGGCATCGTCGAAATGGCCGTCGATGGCGAGCGCATGGACATTGGCCTCATCCGGCGTGGTCATCTGGCGGCGCTGCACCTCTGACACACGGCCATGCGGGTAAAGGATGAACACATCCACCGCATCCAGCCCGCGAAACGCCTCGATCGCGGCGGAACCGGTATCGCCGCTGGTCGCGCCCACGATGGTCACCCTTTCGCCCGACCGCGCAAGCGCTGCCTGAAACATCTGGCCGATCATCTGCATGGCAAAGTCTTTGAAGGCCAGCGTGGGGCCGTGGAACAGCTCCAGCAAGTGATGGTTGCTGTCCAGTTGCACGAGGGGCGCGCGGGCGGCATGGCCGAACCCGGCATAGGCGCGCGCGATAATGCCCTCGAACTCCGCATCGGTGAAGGTCTCGCCGATAAAGGGGCGCATGATGCGGAAGGCCACCTGCTCGTAGGACAGCCCGCCAAGCGCGCGGATCTCGGCTGCGCTCAGCGTCGGGATGGTTTGTGGCAGGTACAGCCCGCCATCACGGGCCAGCCCGCTCAGCATGGCCTGTTCGAAATCCAGCACAGGAGCACTGCCACGGGTCGAGAAATATTGCACTGTCATCAGCCTTTCGCGGGTTTGCGCATGCGCCACAGCAGGGTTGCCGTCATCACGACCCAGACAATGGCCAGACCATACCATGTGACGGCATAGCCCAGATGATCGTTCGGAATGCCGGAGGTATCCACCGGCAGGGGTGTCAGGGCGCTTTGCGGCAGATTTGTCTGGCGCGCCACGACCAGCACCGGCTCGGTCTCCAGATGGGCTGCCAGACGCGGCAGGTCGCGGGCGAACCAGATATCGGCGGCAGGGTCCGGCTCCGGCGTGTAGCTGTCCACCTCTACGGGCCAGTGCAGGTTGCCGGTCACGCTCACGGGGTCTGGCGTGGCGGGCGGTGTGGGGGACTGGATCGGCAGGAAGCCCAGATCGACCATGACGCGGCGGCCATCCACCTCCATCGGGCGGATGATGCGGTACCCTGCCCCGATCTGCTTCTGGCTGACCAGAACGCGGATCGCAGGATCGCCCAAGATACCAGTGACAGCCACGGGCAGATAGCGGTCATCCACAATATCGGGATTCGCGGGCAGATCGACAGGGGAAGCCAGAATACGCGCCTCGATATCGGCGAGAATCGTTTCCTTCCATTCCAGCCGCTGCATCTGCCACGTGCCAAGGCCGATCAGCACGACGGTGCCGAACAGTCCGAAGATCAGGGGGATGATGAGACGCGCCACTGCAAAGGCCTTTTGAACGTGGAAAGCGCGCGGAGCCCGCGCGCTTTGCTTTCTTTCGCTTTGTCCGCCGGATTTCAACCGCTAAAGCGCGCCGGCCGACTGCTGTGACGGATCAGCCGCCCCAGACATAGATGGCCGCGAAGAGGAACAGCCAGACCACATCGACGAAGTGCCAGTACCATGCCGCCGCTTCAAAGCCTGCGTGCTTCTCTTGCGTGAAATGTCCGCGTTGCAGGCGGATCAGGCAGACCAGCAGGAAGATCGTGCCGATGATCACGTGGAAACCGTGAAAGCCCGTCGCCATGAAGAAGTTGGCACCATAGATGTTGCCCGCAAATCCAAAGGCCGCGTGGCTGTATTCATAGGCCTGAAAGCCGGTGAAGATCACACCCAGAACGATTGCGATGATCAGGCCCCATTTCATGTCCTCACGGTTGTTCTCGTGCACCAGAGCATGGTGTGCCCATGTCGCCGCAGCACCCGAGCACAGCAGGATCAGCGTGTTGATCAGCGGCAGGTGCCACGGATCGAATGTCTCGATTCCGGCAGGCGGCCAGATACCGTCCACGGCGGGGCTGAGCGGCCCCATCGGATACATTGCATGTTTGAAGAAGCTCCAGAACCATGCAGCAAAGAACATGACTTCGGACATGATGAACAGGATGAAGCCGTAGCGCAGGCCGATCCGGACCACGGGTGTATGATCGCCTGCGTGGCTTTCGGCCACAACATCGGCCCACCAGCCGAACGAGACATAAAGTACCCCGACCAGACCGATCAGGAACATCCAGGGGCTGCCCTGGGCCATCCACATCACCGCGCCATAGAGCATGATGAATGCACCGACCGAGGCCAGGAAGGGCCAAAGTGACGGGGCCAGGATGTGGTAATCGTGATTTTTCTCGTGCGCCATCTTTTTTCCCTCGTTGGAAGGCTTCTTAGTTCAGGGTGGTATCCGCGTCCGACACCGCCGCGTCAAGGGCTGCTTGCTCGGCGGGAAGCTCGTTTTCGTAGAAAGTATAGGACAGCGTGATCTGCTTGACGTGTTTTGCATCGCGGTCGTTCACGATGGCTGGATCCACGAAAAACGTCACCGGCATCATCACCCGCTCGCCCGGCTGCAATATCTGCTGTTCAAAGCAGAAACACGCGATCTTGCTGAAATAACCGCCCGCATCGTAGGGGGTGACATTATAGCTGGCGGTGCCCGCGATGGGGCGATCTGTCGGGTTGTAGGCCTCGTAGAAGGCCAGACCCGTCTCCCCGATCCGCACTTCCATCGTGCGCTCCACCGGCTTGAATTCCCACGGCATGCCGCGCGCCTTGGAGGCGTCGAAACGCACGATGATGGTCTGGTCCAGAATCTCTTCGGGTGCGGCATCGGCTGTCATCGTGGTGCCACCAAAGCCGGTGACGCGGCAGAACCAGTCGTAGAACGGGACGGAGGCCCAGGCCAGACTACCCATCACAACCACCACGCCCACAGTTTGCGCGACGGTTTTCGATACGGGGGACATGGGCATACTCAGTCTCCTTGAACGGGCGCGCTTTGGGGTTGCGCGGCAGGTTGTGTTGCTGGCGGCGCGGCAGAGGGCGCCGGATCTTGCGGCAGGATCGACGCACGCGGGACGTGGTCGAAGGCTTGCATCATGCTGCCGCCGGTCACCTTCGCCACGGTCAGGCCGAAGATGATCGCGATGAAGCTGATCAGAACAACGGCCAGGCCGATGTTGCGACCGGCGCGGCGGTTGTGCAGCTCATGTGTGGCGCGAAAGCTCATGACCAGCCCCCCAACCCGTAGGGACGCAGTGCCGCTTCGGCCAGAAGCGCGCCGAAATGCAGGAAGAGATACAGCAGCGACAGGCCGAAGAACGATTTCTCGATCTTGTATTTGTCACCCCCCGACACCTCCTCGTCGCGCCGCCAGATGCGGAAAGCCCCCAGCAGGAACAGCGCGTTCAGCACCAGCGCCACGGCCAGATAGACCGGCCCGCCAATGGAAGTGAAGGCGGTGCCCACGGCCAGAGGGGCCAGCAGCAGCGTATAGACAAGGATATGGTTGCGCGTCACGCGGCGGCCATGCGTCACGGTCAGCATCGGCACACCGGCTTTTTCGTAATCGGCATTCATGAACAGTGCCAGCGCCCAGAAATGCGGCGGTGTCCACATGAAGATGATCAGGAACATCAGCACCGATTCCAGCCCGATGCCCCCCGTCGCCACCGCCCAGCCGATCATCGGAGGGAAAGCACCAGCAGCACCACCGATCACGATGTTCTGCGGAGTCCAGCGCTTGAGCCACATCGTGTAGACAACGGCATAGAACAGGATGGTGAAGGCCAGCAGACCGGCCGCAACGAAATTCGACGCCAGCGCCAGCATCACAACAGCAAAGCCCGACAGCGCCACACCGACGCCCAGCGCCTCGCCCGGCGCGACCTTGCCCGCAGGCACGGGCCGCTTGGCGGTACGCTTCATCACCGCGTCGATATCGGCATCCCACCACATGTTCAGCGCACCCGAGGCCCCTGCCCCGACGGCGATAAACAGGATCGAGGCGAACCCGATCATAGGATGCACACCGACCGGCGCGGCAAGCAATCCGACCAGCGCGGTGAACACCACAAGCGACATCACGCGCGGCTTGAGAAGGGCCACGTAATCGCCGAAACTTGCTTCGGGCTCGTGATGCGTCTGGGTTGTGATACTTGCGTCAGTCATGTCAGGTCCCGTTCCGGGTCAGTGGCTTGAAGGCTTGCGCCTTCTGGCGGTACGAAACACAGGGGTTCCGGCCCTTGGTGTGGAGGGGCCGCGCAGGCCCGCTCCGCTCTCTGGTCTGTTCGGGCGGCGTTACTCGGCTGCTGCAACTTCTTGGTTGCGCGGCGTGCCGCCGTATTCCTCAATCGCCTCGTCCAGCCATGCAGCGTAGGCTTCCTCGCTCACGACCTTGACCGTGATGGGCATATAGGCGTGGTCCTTGCCGCAAAGCTCGGAGCACTGGCCAAAATAGATACCCTCGCGCTCGGCTGCAAACCACAGTTGCGCGATCCGTCCGGGAATACCGTCCTGCTTCACGCCGAAGGACGGAATCGTCCAGCTGTGGATCACATCTGCAGCCGTCACCTGCATGACGACGACAGCACCGATCGGCACAACGACAGCGGTGTCGGTGGCCAGCAGATATTCATCCTGGCTGTAGCCATATTCCTCGAGGTCCTCACGGCTCAGCATGAAGCTTTCAAAGCCGAAATCGTGGTCGGTGTATTCGTAGCCCCAGAACCACTGATAGCCGGTCACCTTGATATTGATATCCCCGACAGGAATTTCCTGCTGTTTGAACAGCACCGGCAGGGAGAACGCACCGATGAAGAACAGGATCAGAATCGGGACAATCGTCCATGCGATCTCGACCGGTGTGTTATGGGTGAACGATCCCGGCGTCGGGTTGGCCTTGCGGTTGTAGCGGATGATGACGAAGGCCAGCAGACCGCAGACAAACAGGGTGATGACGGTGATGATGATCAGCACCATGCCGTCCAGCCATTGCAGGTCGCGCGCAAGTTCGGTCGCGGCTGGCTGGAACCCGATGCCGCCCGGCTTCGGCGCGCCGATGATCTCCAGAGCTTCCTGCGCGGAGGCAGGTAGGGCAAGGAAGGCGGGAATAAGGGCCAACAGGCCAGTCAGTCGTTGCATATGTCACCCTGATCGGTTGAGGTGTTTCTGGGTCTTTGGTCGGCAATCCATGATGTATGCCATAGAATCCCGTTGTTTTGTCGTGGCGAGAAACCATATTCTGACAGACAAAACAATAACGAGCCTTGCGGCAAACGGACGCGAATTTGATTTAGATCAAATGAACGCTCTGCGAAAGATACAGAAAGCCCCTCATGTCCGATAGTGAATTCCGCCCTCTCGAAACCCGTATCGCCCCCGAAACCGCCCTTGCCCTGTTGCGTCAGGCCACAGTGGGTGCCGATGACGGGGAACTGTTTTTCGAGCGTCGCCGCTCGGAGGCGCTGGTTTTTGACGACGGGCGCGTGAAAACCGCAAGTTATGATGCCTCCGAGGGATTCGGCCTGCGCGCGGTGCGCGGCGAGGTGACGGGCTATGCCCATTCCTCCGAGATTTCCGAGGCCGCCCTGCGCCGCGCCACCGGCACGGCCCGTCTCGCCGTGGGAGAGGGCGGCGGCACATGGTCCGATGCGCCGCGCGCCACCAATCGCCGCCTTTATACCGACGCCGATCCGATCGCCGGAGCCAGCTTTCCGGTCAAGTTGGACACGCTGCGCGAGATCGACGCTTTCGCCCGCGGGCTGGATGCCCGCGTGGTGCAGGTCAGCGCCACCATTGCCGCCTCGATCCAGGAGATAGAGATCCTGCGCCCCGACGGAATCTCGTTCCGCGATGTGCGCCCGATGACACGGGTCAATGTCAGCGTGATCGTCGATAAGGACGGGCGGCGCGAAAGCGGCACGGCGGGCGGCGGCGGGCGTGTCGGGCTGGACGGGCTGCTCGATCCCGCCGACTGGCAGGCCAAAACGCGCGAGGCTTTGCGGATCGCGACCGTCAATCTCGAGGCTGTCCCCGCCCCTGCGGGCGTGATGGATGTGGTGCTTGGCCCCGGCTGGCCCGGCATCCTGCTGCACGAGGCCATCGGCCACGGGCTGGAGGGCGATTTCAACCGCAAGGGCACCTCGGCTTTCGCGG
>JBLRWK010000078.1:0-12762 GCA_047921295.1 Rhodobacterales bacterium | reverse complement strand
AGAGCTGGTGCTGGGCTATCTGGCAGGCGGAATCGTGCGCGGCCTGCTGGTGGCTATTGCGATCGGGCTTGGCATCCTGCTGGTGCTGGGCATTCCGGTGGCGCATCCGCTCTGGGCGCTGGTGTTCGTGCTGCTCGGTTCGGCGATGATGGGGGCCGTCGGCATCGTGGCGGGCGTCTTTGCCAACAAGTTCGACCAGATCGCGGCGATTACCAACTTTATCGTCACACCGCTGGCGTTTCTGTCAGGTACCTTCTACTCGGTCGCGGCTTTGCCGCCGGTGCTCTATGAAATCACCCATGTCAATCCGGTCTTCTACCTGATCGATGGGGTGCGCTTCAGCGTGCTGGGTGTCTCAGACAGTTCGCCGTGGCTGGGGCTGATCGTATGCAGCGCCACAACACTGGCTGTCTGCCTGCTGGCATGGTGGATGTTCCGCACCGGCTATCGGCTGAAGGTGTGACGGGCCGGGTGACATCGCCAAGACACAGCTTGAAGGCCAGACGAAATTCCGGCTTGGCCTTTCCAGCGATTGGTCGTAAGCAAACGGCATGAGCAAAAGCACTCACCCCTTCGCAGTGATCCGACGCCGACGCATCCGCGCCTGACGTCCCGCCACCTTTGCTCCCTGCGCACAAGCGCCGTCTTTCCAGAAAACCGCCCGTCACGGGTATCAACATGCCAAATATTGCGCCAGCGTGTGCCTTAGCGTCGAGATTATTGACTTGAGGCCCCGCCTGCTGCACTCAGAGAGCCTTGCCAGATAAGGAAGATCGCTATGATCCCGTCCGTTTTGCCAACCTACAACCGCGCCGCCCTTCAATTCGTGAAAGGCGAAGGCACTTGGCTGATCGAGGCGGATGGACGACGTTTTCTCGATCTGGGCGCAGGGATCGCGGTGAATGCACTGGGCCATGCCCACCCTGCGCTGGTTGGGGCCCTGACCGAACAGGCGGGCAAGCTGTGGCATGTCTCGAACCTCTACCAGATTCCGCAGCAGCAGGAACTGGCGGACCGGTTGGTCGAGGCGACCTTTGCCGATACGGTGTTTTTCACCAATTCCGGCACGGAAAGCTGCGAACTCGCGGTCAAGATGGCCCGCAAATACTGGTATGACAAAGGTCAGCCGGAACGGACGGATATTATCGCGTTCAACGGCTCATTCCATGGCCGCTCATCCGCCGGGATCGCGGCTGCCGGGTCCGAGAAAATGGTCAAGGGCTTCGGGCCTCTGCTGCCGGGATTCGTGCATCTGGAGTGGGGCGATCACGAGGCGCTGCATGCTGCCATCAACGAGCGTACCGCTGCCATCCTGATTGAACCCATTCAGGGCGAAGGCGGCATTCGCCCCTTGCCCGATCATTGCCTCAAGGGTTTGCGCGCGCTCTGCGACGAGACGGGCACGCTGCTGATCCTCGACGAGGTGCAATGCGGTATGGGGCGCACGGGGCGTCTGTTCGCGCATGAATGGGCCGGCGTGACCCCCGATATCATGATGGTCGCCAAGGGCATCGGCGGGGGGTTCCCGCTGGGGGCGGTTCTCGCCACGGAAAACGCCGCCTCGGGCATGACCGCGGGCACGCATGGCTCGACCTATGGCGGCAATCCGCTCGCCTGCGCTGTGGGGTCTGCCGTGATGCAAATCATGACAGAGCCTGCGTTTCTGGAAGGGGTTCGCAGCCGCGCCGCCGCCCTGCGCCAGAAACTTGAAGGGCTGGTCGCCGCGCATCCCGACGTGTTCTCCGGCGTGCGGGGCGCGGGGCTGATGCTGGGGCTGACCTGCAAGGTCTCCAATCTCGATGTGGTTTCGGCGGGCTATAAAGCGCAGGTGATCACCGTGCCTGCGGGCGACAATGTGATCCGCCTGCTGCCGCCGCTGAACATCACGGATGCAGAAATCGCCGAGGCCATCGACCGCCTTGACCAAGCCGCCACCACTTTGGAGGCACAGCGCGCCTGAGCTTCTTCTTGCCATAAATACCCCGGGGGTGTTCAGCGAAGCTGGACTTCGGGGGCTGGCCCCCGGACCCCGGTTTCAGGATTTGTACACCATGCCACATTTTCTCGACATTAGCACAACCTCACCCGATGATCTGCGCCACATGATCGACCATGCGCGCGCCATCAAGGATGCCCGCAACGGTCTGCCCAAAGGTGCGCCCGACGCGACGCAGCCTCTGGCAGGGCAGATGGTCGCGCTTATTTTCGAAAAACCCTCGACCCGCACCCGTGTCTCCTTTGACGTGGGCGTGCGCCAGATGGGTGGGCAGACGATGGTTCTGTCCGGCGCGGATATGCAGCTCGGGCATGGCGAGACCATCGCCGATACCGCGCGTGTGCTGTCGCGCTATGTCGACATGATCATGATCCGCACCTTCGAGGAAGCCACGCTGCTGGAAATGGCCGAACATGCCAGCGTGCCGGTGATCAACGGGCTGACCAACCGCACGCATCCCTGCCAGATCATGGCCGATATCATGACCTACGAGGAGCATCGCGGCCCGATCAAGGGGCGCAAGGTGGTCTGGTCCGGCGATGGCAACAATGTCTTTGCCAGTTTCGCGCAGGCGGCCGGGCAATTCGGCTTCGATCTTGTGTTCACAGGCCCGCCGCCGCTGGACCCTGAAAGCGGATTCATGGAAGAGGCCCGCGCCAAGGGCGTCAGCGTCACAATCGAGCGCGATCCGCACAAGGCCGTCGCAGGCGCCGATCTGGTGGTGACGGATACATGGGTCAGCATGCATGATCCGCAATCCGCTCGGGAGCGGCGCCACAACCAGTTGCGCGCCTATCAGGTCAACGAGGCCTTGATGGCCCGCGCCAAGCCCGACGCCCTGTTCATGCACTGCCTGCCCGCACATCGCGACGACGAGGCGACCAGCGCCGTCATGGATGGCCCGCAATCAGTGATCTTTGACGAGGCGGAGAACCGTCTGCATGCGCAGAAGGCGATCATGCGCTGGTGTCTCGGGGTCTGAGCTTTCTGTCAGGACAGACGGGGGGCAGCCCCCCGCGTTCAACGGTGTTGAACGCCTCCCCCCGGAATATTTACGGCAAGAAGAAGCGCTCAGGCGTCAGGTCTCGATCAGCGACAGGAGCAGGAAGATGCCGCCTGACAGCAGGGCTGCCGCGGGCACGGTGATCACCCAGGCCGCAATGATTGTCAGGAAATGCGAGCGGCGCACCAGTTTGCGGCGACGGCGCTCTTCCGGGGCGATGCGTTTGGCCTCGGCGGGCACATAGGTGCCGTTTTTCATGCGACGTTCATGATCCCATTCTCGAAAGAAACCCACGCCGAAGACTGCGCCGACCGCGATATGGGTGGAACTCACCGGCAGGCCAAGCCAGCTTGCAAGGATCACGGTGATCGCGGCAGAGAGGGATACGCAATAGGCGCGCATCGGGTTGAGCTTGGTGATCTGGCTGCCGACCATGCGGATCAGTTTCGGCCCGAACAGGAACAGCCCGAAAGAGATGCCGAACGCACCGATCACCATGACCCATGTCGGGATGGTGACGCTGTCCGAGGTGCCGCCATCCTCGATCGCATGGACGATGGCGGCGAGGGGGCCCACGGCATTGGCCACGTCATTCGCCCCGTGGGCAAAGGACAGCAGCGCCGCCGAGAAGACCAGCGGCAGCCCGAACAGGGCTTTGAGCGATTTGTTGCGGTTCTCCATCCCGCGCGATTGCCGCCGGATCAAAGGCACGCAGATGACGTAGCAGGCGATGCCGACGCCCAGACCGATCAGCAAGGCTACGCCCATGTCGATCCGGATGACCCTGTTGAGACCCTTCAGCGCCAGATAGGTGCCGAACGCCCCGGCCATGATGCCCAGAAGCACCGGAACCCAGACACGGGCGGCGGCGATTTTGTCCTCGCGGTAGATGATGCGGCTTTTGATCAATGCGAGAAAACCAGCGGCGATGATCCCGCCCAACACAGGCGAGATGACCCAGCTTGCCGCGATGGCCCCCATGCTTGGCCAGTTGACGGCGGCAAAGCCCGCGGCAACGATCCCCGCGCCCATCACGCCGCCCACCACGGAATGGGTGGTCGAGACCGGCGCGCCGACCCATGTTGCCAGATTGACCCAGAGCGCCGAGGAGATCAGCGCGGCCATCATCGCCCAGATGAAGATGCGCGGCTCCGCGATGCCTGCCGGATCGATGATCCCGCGCGAGATGGTCGAGACCACGTCGCCGCCTGCCAGCAATGCGCCTGCGCTCTCGAAGATGACGGCGATCAGGATCGCGCCGCCCATGGTCAGCGCATTGGCCCCGACGGCTGGCCCCATGTTGTTGGCAACGTCATTGGCCCCGATATTCAGCGCCATATAGGCGCCGAAGACGGCTGCTGCGACGACCACATAGTTGAGGTTGGCCGTGCCCATCAAAAGGGCGGCTGCCAGACCGGCGACGACGACAAAGGCCAGCGCGATCCCCGGACCCACAAGCGGGCGCGACACATAGGCCGTCGCGGATTCCACCCGCGAGATGCGGTTCAGGTCCTTGTCCAGCGTTGCCCAGCTTTTGCCGGTTTCTGACATCTAAAGGCACCTTCGACACTGGCCGAATCCACGCGGAAAGGCCGTTTCTACCGGAAAACGGACCTAAAGTGGATTACCCCGCGCCACAAGGCGGGTGTCATAAATTTGTGATGTTTCCGTTACAAATGCCGCAGCATGTCGCGCAATCCCGGTTCGTCCACCAATGTGGCCGCCTCGGCGGGAGGCATCCAGCGGCGGTTGCGTTCATCGGCCTCGGGGTAGGTGTCGGACATCTTCACATCCTCGACCGCATAGACCTTGACCTCCACGGCGACGGGCACGCCGCCCTCCATCCGCTTGTCGTAGTCGTAGCTGCCCAGCGGCGTCTCGGTGACGGTGCCGGATTTCACACCGGCTTCTTCCCAGGCTTCCTGCAGCGCGGCGCCCGGTGCGGTCAGCCCGTCGATGGGCCAGCCTTTGGGGAGAATCCAGCGCCCTGTATCGCGCGATGTGATCAACAGAACCTCACGTCTTTTTCCCCGTCCGCGCAGACACAAAGCGGCAACCTGCAACCGCTTGGGGCGCGTCAACAGGGGTTGCACCATGCCTGACCAGGCAGCCTTGAGTTGAGTGAGCATGTTGTCGTCCTGCGCCTGTCCGGCTTGAGCCGGTTTTTTCGTTAGTGTTCGTTTATACCGGAATGTGGCAAAAACGCAAAGAAAACCATCCGTTCGGGCCATTGTTTCGGACCGTTGTCATGTGCCGCGTGGCTTGGCGCGCAGCGTCGGGTCTGCCTCGCGCGGGTTTTCGGGCCATGGGTGGCGCGGATAGCGGCCCCGCATATCACGCCGCACATCCGCATATGAGCTGTCCCAAAAGCCCGGAATATCCATTGTGACCTGCACAGGCCGTTGTCCGGGCGACAGCAGCGTCACGCGCAGCGGTTGGCCCGCGACCGACGGATGCGTGGTCTGTCCGAACATCTCTTGCAGGCGCAGTTCGATAGAGGGGATATCGCCGTCATAGTCGATCGGGATACGCCGCCCCAGCGGTGTGGTGAAATGTGCGGGCACGGCTGTGTCGAGCCGCTGTTGCGCGTCCCAGTCCAGCATGGCGCGCAGAGGCGGCAGCAGGTCGAAGGCTTTCCACTCGGCGGCGGATTTTACACCCGAAAGATGCGGCAACAGCCAGTCCTCCAGTCTTGCCATGAGCGCCGTATCCGTCATATCGGGCAGGTCCAGCCCACCCTTGCGGGCAAGAGCCACCCGCGCACGGAAGCGCTGCGCCGCAGCCGAGGGGGCCAGCCCCAGATCGCGCACACCGTCCAGCATGGCGCGGGCGATCAGATCGGCGGGGGCGTCGGACCAGATGCGGTCATCCAGCACCACGGCGCCAAAACGCTCCTGACGGCGCGCGATCACGCGGCGGTCGCGGCGAGACCAGTCGCAGATGTCGACCCATGCGATCTGATCCGCAAACAGCCCGCGCAGGGCGCTTTCCGTGATGGCGGCGGCCTGCCGGATTTTCGCCTCGCGCGGATTGCCGTCAAGATCGGTCGCCACGATCAGCCGCGCACCGGCCAGCGGATCGTGATCATCCAGCACCGCGCCCTTGCCACCGGACAGCACAAAGCGTGCAGCCTCGCCCTTGCGGCGCTGGCCGATACGGTCGGGATAGGCCAACGCGGCCATTTCGGCGGCAGACAGCGGGCCTGCGCTGCCTTGCCCCAGACCCGAAGACAGGCGCTTTGCTTCGGTCTTGATGCGCTCGACAGCGGCGCGGTTGGCGGGATGGGGGCGCGTCTCGGTATAGCGGCGCAGGTCTGCGATGGCCTCCAGCCTGAGGGTCAGATCCACGGGCGCAGCACGCGGCAGGGGATCGCGGTCTGCCAGCAAGGCGGCAAGCGGGGCTGCCTGTTTGCCCGCGACGGTCAGCATATGCGCCAGACGCGGATGCAGCGGAAGGGCTGCCAGAGCGCGACCATGCGCGGTGATCCGGTTCGCGGCATCCAGCGCACCCAGCAGCCGCAACAAAGCCTGCGCCTCGGCATAGCTGCCGGGATTGGGTGGTGTGAGGAAGGCGAGTTGATCCGGCGCGGCCCCCCAGAGCGCCAGCTCCAGCGCAAGCGGGGACAGGTCCGCCGCCTCGATCTCGGCGGGCGGGTAGGGGGCGAGCGCGCCTTCCTCGCCCTTTGTCCAGAGACGGTAGCACAGGCCCGGCGCAACCCGTCCCGCGCGGCCTGCGCGCTGCGTCGCCTCGGCCCGTGTGACGCGTTCGGTGACCAGCCGCGACATGCCTGCGCCCGGATCGAACCTTGCGCGGCGCGATCGGCCCGCATCGACGACCACGCGGATATCCTCGATGGTGAGCGAGGTTTCCGCGATCGAGGTGGCCAGCACGATCTTGCGCTTCTCGCCCGGCGCAACCGGCGCGATGGCCGCGCGTTGGGCGGCAAAATCCATCGCCCCGAACAGGGGGCGGATGGCGCAACCTGCGGGCAGGCGTCGGGACAAAAGCGCCTCGACGCGCCGGATCTCGCCCTCTCCGGGCAGGAAAACCAGAACGCCGCCTTCGGTTTCGGCCACAGCCTGCAGCACCAGATCGGCGCAGGCCTCCTCCAGCCTTGCGGTTTTGGGCAGGGGGGCGTCCAGCCAGCGCAGATCTACGGGATAGCTGCGGCCTTCCGAGGTGATCACAGGGATAGCGTCACCCATCAGGGCCGCGACGGGGGCGGCGTCCAGCGTCGCCGACATCGCCAACAGGATCAGATCGTCGCGCAGCGCATCCGCGATCTCCAGACACAGGGCCAGACCCAGATCTGCATTGAGCGAACGCTCGTGGAATTCGTCAAAGATCACGGCTCCCACGCCCGCCAGTTCCGGGTCGGACTGGATCATCCTTGTCAGGATGCCTTCGGTCACCACCTCGATCCTTGTGGTCTTGCCGACCTTGCTGTCACCCCTGATCCGGTAGCCGACGGTCTGGCCCACGCTCTCGCCCAAGGTGCTGGCCATCCGCTCGGCAGCGGCGCGGGCGGCAAGGCGGCGAGGCTCCAGCATCAGGATGCGGCCTTTGGTCAGCCCTGCCTCCAGCATCGCCAGCGGCACCACCGTTGTCTTGCCCGCACCGGGGGGCGCTTGCAGCACGGCGCGGCCATGCGCCCGCAGGGCGAAGATCAGCGGCTCCAGCGCATCTTGAATGGGAAGGGTACTTTGCATCGCTGTCTTATCGGGGATTTCGCCTGCCCCGTCCATCGCCTGACTGGACAGGCCCCGCCTGCCAAGGCATGAAGACCGGACCAGACGAAGGACAGACCATGGACATGACCGAGCTTGCCGCGCGTATCATGGCGCAGGATCGCCGCGCGCTGGCCCGTGCGATCACGCTGGTGGAAAGCCGCCGAGCCGATCACCGCGCCCAGACCACCGAACTGATCGAGATTCTGCGCGCGAAATCCGACAAGCAGGCGCTGCGGATCGGGCTGTCGGGCACGCCGGGCGTCGGCAAATCCACGTTTATCGAAAGCTTCGGCCTGATGCTGCTGCGCGAGGGCCTGCGCGTGGCGGTGCTGGCCGTTGATCCCTCTTCGGCGCGCTCCGGCGGCTCGATCCTTGGCGACAAAACACGGATGGAATATCTGAGCCGCGAGCAGAATGCGTTCATCCGCCCCTCTCCCGCCAGCTCGCATCTGGGCGGTGTGGCGCGGCGCACGCGCGAGGCGGTGGCCCTGTGCGAGGCGGCGGGCTTTGACGTGGTGCTGATCGAGACGGTCGGCGTCGGGCAGTCCGAAACTGTGGTGGCGGAGATGTCGGACCTGTTCCTGCTGTTACTGGCCCCTGCGGGGGGTGACGAGTTGCAGGGCGTCAAGCGTGGCATCATGGAGATGGCAGATCTTATCCTTGTCAACAAGGCCGATGGTGATCTCAAGTCTGCCGCGATGCGCACCTGCGCCGATTACGCCGGAGCCTTGCGCCTGCTACGCAAACGCCCGCAAGACCCCGAGGGCTATCCCAAGGCGATGACGGTCTCGGCCCTTCAGGTGGAGGGGCTGGAGGTTGCTTGGGCGGAGATGCAAAAGCTGATCGCATGGCGGCGAGAGACGGGCCATTTCGATGCCCGCCGCGCGGGGCAGGCTGAATACTGGTTCGGGCAGGAGGTGCGGCAGGGACTGCTCGCGCAACTGGACGCGCCAGAGGTGCGCGCCCGTATGCAGACTATCGGCAGGGAGGTGGCGCAGGGGCGGATCACCCCGACGGCGGCGTCTCTGGATATGCTCGCGGAATTGCGCGCCTCCCGCTGAGGCACACAATCCTGTTGCGTCAGGCGGGGCGCAGGCCGAGAATCTCACGCGCCTGTGCGGGTGTTGCAACGGGGCGTTCGTGTTTTTCACACAGCTCGGTCACACGACGGACCAGCGCGGCATTGGACGGGGCCAGCGTGTCCCGATCCAGCCGGATGTTATCCTCCAGCCCCGCGCGGGCATGACCGCCTGCGGCCACGACCCATTCGTTCAGCACGATCTGCCCCGGCCCGATTCCGGCGGCGCACCATTCGGCATCGGGCAGCAGGCGCTCAACCGTCTTGATGTAGAAATCGAACGTCTCGCGGTCCACCGGCATGGCGTTTTTCACGCCCATCACGAATTGTACATAAAGCGGGCCGGGAATGCGCCCGTCGCGTGCCATTTTCGCTGCTTGGTGGATATGGCTGAGATCGAAGCACTCGATTTCAGGCTTCACCCCGTAAGTGACCATCTCGGCGGCCAGCCAATCCACCAAATCGGGCGGGTTCTCGTAGACGCGGGTGGGGAAGTTGTTGGAGCCGACCGAGAGCGAGGCCATGTCGGGGCGCAGGCTCAGCATACCGCCACGGGTCTTGCCCGCACCGGAGCGTCCACCCGTCGAGAACTGGATGATCATACCGGGGCAGTGCTTTTCCAGACCTTCCTTCAGGCGCGCAAACTTCTCGGGGTCTGCCGATGGCGTGCCGTCTTCGTTGCGGACATGGGCATGGCAGATCGTAGCACCTGCCTCGAAGGCTTCCTGCGTGCTTTCGACCTGTTCGGCGACCGTGATCGGCACGGCGGGATTATCGGCCTTGGTCGGGACAGAGCCGGTGATGGCGACGCAGATGATGCAGGGTTTCGTCATGGTCAGGTCTTTCCCGTTGCACGTGATTTGGTTGACACTGCCACATAAGTGGCGCGCCGGGCAAGAGCGGGTGAAGATGAGTATTTGAAGAACGATGAAGGGCGATGTCAGCCTTTGGGGCGGCGGAGCAGCACCCAAGCGCGCAGGTCGGCGAGTGTTTTGATTGTGGCCGCGATGACGAGCGCGGCGAGGGCGATCTTGGTGATTTGCCCCATCGTGCCTTGGATCGGAAGGGCATGCAGGACTGTGCCGAACACGATGATCAGGGCCAGCGCCGAATGACCCAGCCGCCAGAGGCGGGGCCGCACCGCGCCGCGTGATCGCAGGATGGCCAGTATGACGGTTGCGAAGATCGCCCACATGGCGATGACGCCCCAGATGGAGAACGGCGTGGCCGAGACGAAAAGAAGGGCGTCGATCACATCAGGCGGGCTGGTGATCCAGAGGCCGCCAACATGGATGATCACGCTCAGCACAAGGGCCGCGCCGATCCAGCGGTGCAGGCGGCGGCCACGTTGCGTCCCCAGGCCGGGAAGGTAGCCGCCTGCGAGCAAGGGTTGCAGCAGGATCAGGGACATGCCGACAACACCGGCGAAGGCCGCGACGATATAGACAGGTTCGCGCCATTGCAGAAGTGGGCTTGTGGCCGCGACAAGCAGGGGCACGGCGATGGCAAGCGCCAGCGCCGCCCAGATCAGGATGGAGCGGAAGCGCGGCACGAGGTCAGGCGGGTTCCAGCACGAACTCGGCGTTGAGCGTGGTGTCGTTCGGGCTGCGCATCACGGGGCGCAGGAAGACGGTTTTGAAGGGGCTGTCGCCGATGTCGCGGTCATAGGCCAGATGGCCATGCGCTTGCCCAAAGGCTGGCACGATCTGCGGCATCTCCAGCCGGAAGGTGCCGTCGGCAGCGGTCAGAGTGGCCCCGTGGCTATGGGCGTCGCGTTCGTGGCCTTCGGTGGTATGGGCCCAGATCTGGATGCGGATACCTTGCAAAGGCATACCATCCCCCGCGCGGCGGACTGTGCCTGTCATCCAGAATCCGCCGCCGCCGATGCGTTCCACGACAGGTGCGCCGGGGCGGTAGTTGTTGGCTCCGCCGCGCATTGTGGGTGTCGGGGCCAGGGCTTGCGCGCGCGCGGGCACCAGCAGCCCCGAGATACCGGTTGTGAGGACTGCGCCGGTGATGGCGCCACCTGTAAGAAGCAGATTGCGGCGCGTGGGCTGGTGGTCTTGGGTCATGCCGGACTCTCCTGTCGGGAATGTCGGAATCACGCTAGATGCAGCGCTAACTCATAGTATGGCGCGGAGTGACGGCGTTGGAAGCGGCTCAACGGATTTGTGATCGTATGTGGGATACGAAAAAAGCCCCGCAGTTGGTGCTGCGGGGCTTTGAGGTTTGACGCTGCCAAGGATCAGTCGAGCAAGCGGCGCGCGATGACCTGTGCCTGAATTTCGGCGGCCCCTTCGAAGATGTTGAGGATACGCGCGTCACACAGGATGCGGCTGATCTTGTATTCCAGCGCGAAGCCGTTGCCGCCGTGGATTTGCAATCCGTTATCGGCTGCGGCCCATGCCACGCGGGCACCCAGCAGCTTGGCCATGCCGGCCTCGAGATCGCAGCGACGCTCGTTATCCTTCTCGAAGGCCGAGAAATAGGTGAGCTGCCGCGCGACCATGATCTCCACCGCCATCATCGCCAGCTTGCCGGAAACGCGGGGGAAGTTGATCAGGGCCTTGCCGAACTGCTTGCGGTCGAGCGCATATTGCATCGACACGTCAAGCGCTGCCTGCGCCACACCGACAGCGCGAGCGGCTGTCTGGATGCGGGCGGACTCAAACGTCTGCATCAACTGCTTGAAGCCTTTGCCCTCTTCCCCGCCCAGCAGGTTTTCGCCCTTCACATGGAAGTTGTCGAAGGCGAGCTCGTATTCCTTCATGCCGCGATAGCCCAGCACCTCGATCTCGCCGCCGGACATGCCTTCGGTCGGGAAAGGTGCCTCGTCCGTACCGGGGATCTTTTCGGCGAGGAACATGGACAGGCCGCGGTGATCGGTGCTGGCGGGATCGGTGCGGGCCAGCATCGTCATGACATGGGTGCGCGACGCATGGGTGATCCAAGTCTTGTTGCCGGTGACTCGGTAATCATCGCCATCCTTTACCGCGCGGGTCCGCAGGCTGCCGAGATCGGAGCCTGTGTTCGGCTCGGTGAACACGGCGGTGGGCAGGATTTCAGCGCTTGCGATGCCGGGGAGCCATTTTTGTTTCTGCTCCTCGGTGCCGCCGCACAGGATCAGCTCTGCCGCAATCTCGGAGCGGGTGCCAAGGCTGCCGACGCCGATGTATCCGCGCGACAATTCCTCGGAAACAACCGCCATCGAGGCTTTGGACAGGCCGAAACCGCCGTATTCCTCGGGGATGGTCAGGCCGAACACGCCCATCTCGGCCAGTTCGGTGATGATCTCCATCGGGATCAACTCGTCCTTGAGGTGCCACTCATGCGCGAAAGGCTCGACCTTTTCGAGCGCGAAGCGGCGGAACTGCTCGCGGATCATCTCAAGCTCTTCATCGAGACCAGAGGCACCGACGGTGACATTCGCGGATTGCTCCTGCATCAGTTCGACCAGACGAGAGCGGGCGGCTTGCGTGTTGCCACCCTGCGTCAGGTCCATGACAGCGGGGGACATCAGGCCGCGCATTTCGTCCTGCGACAGGCCCAGATCCTGCAGGCGCACCACTTCGCCCTGGTTCATCTGGATGCCGCCGTAGATCTGCCAGAGGTACTCTCCGAAAGCGATCTGCTGGATCAGTTGCTCGACTTCACCGAACTTGCCCTGAGCCTCCAGCCCCTTGGCCCATTTCTGCATCTGGCGCAGGGATTCCACATAGGTGGCCAGCCAAGCCAGACCGTGCGCCGCTGTCTGTTCCGCCTCGAGCAGCGCGCCGGAGACTTTGCCACCCTCGCTCACGCGTGCACGCACGGACGCTTTGGCCGTGTCGAAGAGTTTTTCGACAGGCTCAAGCGCCGCGCCGGTGAGGCGGAGCAGATCGGGCAGAATCACCACAGGGTTCATTGCAATATCTTGTCCGTCATGGGCCATGATTCACATCCTTTTTTTGCTGGA
>JBLRWK010000077.1:0-13010 GCA_047921295.1 Rhodobacterales bacterium | reverse complement strand
ATTACTTCAGAATTTTGGACACGACGCCCGCGCCAACGGTGCGGCCGCCTTCACGGATGGCAAAGCGCAGGCCGTCTTCCATCGCGATCGGGGCGATCAGTTCAACCGTAAACTTCAGGTTGTCGCCCGGCATCACCATTTCTGTGCCCTCGGGCAGCGTCACGGTGCCGGTCACGTCTGTCGTGCGGAAGTAGAACTGCGGACGGTAGTTCGCAAAGAACGGCGTGTGACGGCCACCCTCTTCCTTGGTCAGAATATAGGCCTCGGCCTCGAACTGCGTGTGCGGGTTCACGGATTTCGGCTTGCACAGAACCTGACCACGCTCAACGCCCTCACGGTCGATACCGCGCAGCAGAACGCCGACGTTGTCGCCCGCCTCACCACGATCCAGCAACTTGCGGAACATTTCCACACCCGTGCAGGTCGAGGTTTTGGTGTCTTTGATACCGACGATCTCGATGCTGTCGCCCACGTTGATGACGCCACGCTCGATACGGCCGGTCACAACGGTACCGCGACCGGAGATCGAGAACACGTCTTCGATCGGCATCAGGAACGGCTTGTCCACGGCGCGCGCAGGCGTCGGGATGTAGCTGTCAACGGCTTCCATCAAAGCGCGGATCGACTCTTCGCCGATTTCAGGCTGCGTGCCGTTCATCGCATGCAGAGCCGAGCCCTTGATGATCGGAATATCGTCACCGGGATACTCGTAGGAGGTCAGCAGCTCGCGGATCTCCATCTCCACCAGTTCCAGCAGTTCCTCGTCATCGACCTGATCGACCTTGTTCATGTAGACGACCATGTACGGAATGCCGACCTGACGACCGAGCAGGATGTGCTCGCGCGTCTGCGGCATCGGGCCGTCAGCCGCGTTCACCACCAGAATCGCGCCGTCCATCTGCGCCGCACCGGTGATCATGTTCTTCACATAGTCAGCGTGGCCGGGGCAATCGACGTGGGCGTAGTGGCGTGCTTCGGTCTCGTATTCCACATGCGCGGTCGAGATCGTGATGCCGCGGGCCTTCTCTTCGGGCGCGCCGTCGATCTGGTCATAGGCGCGGAATTCGCCGAAATACTTCGTGATCGCTGCGGTCAGCGTCGTCTTGCCGTGGTCAACGTGGCCAATCGTGCCGATGTTCACGTGCGGTTTATTGCGTTCAAACTTTGCCTTGCCCATCCTGCGCAGCGCCTTCTGGTTGAGGGGCCACCCGATTTTCGGAAAGGCCCGATTGTCACTCCGCGGGCGATGTATTGATTTGGCGCGCGGAAATCAAGCGCATGTTGCCAATCACGTCACGGACCCTGTGGCGCCTCGACCGTGGGTTCCGCCAAAATCGCACCGGTCGGCGGGCCGATCACCCGCCGCGCCGCAGCGGGCGTAGCGGGAGCAGCCGCAATTGCGGCCTGTTGAGGTGGGCTGTCTACCGCAGCCATCGGAGCGTCGTCAGCATCGCCTGCCCCGGCAAGCGGGGCCTGTGTCTCCCCGAACCAGCCCTGTGACGCGCGGCGGCGCACAAGGAATGTCTCGATCTGTTTGGACGCGTTGCGGCTGAGGTTCTGCATCTGCACTTCCTTGGACTGGGTCAGCCCCGAACCAAGGATCGTATTGCCGGAAATCGTTTCCATGATGGTGATCTGCTCCGGCGGTTCGTTCATCTTGGCACCCGCCGCATCATCCCACACGGTCACCAGCAAAATCAGCACGGAATTGGGCGAGCCGACAATCGGGATACCCGGATAGGCCAGCACATAGCCTTCGACACTGACGCCCAGATGATAGAGCTTGTCACCCTCATACCGCCCGAAACGGTCGGAGATGGCACTGCCCAGCGCCTCCTGCCACTCTTCCGCCGTGGCTTCGCGTGACACCGGACCGCGTGTCATCTTGGAGGCGACAACAACATTATGCCCCAGACGGAAATCACCCAGATCAACGGGTGCTTCGTTCAGGTCATTGGGATTGGTGCAGGCGGCCATCACCACCACAGAGGCCAGCAAGGCAAGAAGGCGAAACATGTAAGGTTCCTTCGATCCGGTCCTGTCGGGCATACCGCAGGGAAAGAGGCTGTGCAACGCATCTGGTTCAGGCAAGCGGTGAAGCTGAAAAACTGGACCGGAAATGTCGCCCTCGTTCGGAAGGGCTTTCGTCACCGCTAGACGCCGCAGACAGCGCGCCATGCTCCGGCGGTTCGTTGTGGGAGCAACGGCCTGCCCGTATGCCCGCATCCCTGTCGGTCTGATGCAAACATGCCGCCTGTCACGGCAGCGGTATATGCTCGCTACGGTCTTCGGGCGGCAGATCGAACAGGCCCTGCCCCCATTTCTGGGCGCGCCACTGCGTTTTGGCCTCTTCGATCCGCTCCTTTGAGGACGCGACAAAATTCCACCAGATATGGCGCGGGCCGTTGAGCGTGGCGCCCCCCAGCGCCATGAACCGTGCGCCATGCGGACCGGCCTTGACCGTGATCCGGTCACCGGGGCGGAACACCATCATCCGGCCAGCCTCGAAGCTTTCTCCCGCGATGCTGACCGATCCCTGCGTCACATAAATCCCGCGATCCTCATGGTCATCCGGCAGCGGAAAGCGCGCCTCGGGGGCAAGGGTGACATCCAGATAGAAGGTTTCCGAATGCATCGTGGCAGGCGCTGTTGCCCCGTAAGCCGCGCCAAGGATCAGGCGCGCGGTGATGCCGGTATCTATGATTTCCGGCAGCGCGCTGGCACCGTGATGCTCGAAAAAAGGCGCATCATCCTCGCGCTCTTCCGGGAGGGCGATCCATGTCTGAATGCCGAACAGGCTGGAAGGGCCAGTGCGCGCGGGCTCTGGCGTGCGCTCCGAATGCGTGACACCGCGCCCGGCCACCATCCAGTTCAGCGCGCCGGGCTCGACCACCTGATCGGCCCCCGTACTGTCACGATGGTGAAAGGAACCACGATACAGGTAAGTAACCGTGCCCAGCCCGATATGCGGATGTGGGCGGATATCGATCCCCTGACCCGTCAGAAATTCCGCCGGACCGGCCTGATCGAAAAAGATGAACGGCCCTACCATCTGCCGTTTGGGGGCAGGCAGGGCGCGGCGCACCTCGAACCCGCCAAGATCACGGGCGCGGGGCACGATCAGGGTTTCGATCGCGTCGATGCCCACATCATCGGGGCAACCGGGGTCAAGCGTCGGGTTCCAGCTCATTTGGCGCACTCCCTTTGGTGCCATGCTAGGCAACGGCGCAAGCGGCCACAAGCCTTCCCTTTCCGGCAGAGGCGCAGCGGGACCGGCGGGTTGTCACAACTCCGCGAAAAAGGCCCTGTTCTGGCGCGCATGTCTGAGAGCAAGATGGCGTGCGGGCTGGCCGGTCAGTTCAGGACGCGCCAACCGTTTTTCAACCCGCGCGTCCATGCGGGCCAGTTCCGGCATGATCTCGAACAGCTCCCTCAGCGCCTCAGGGGGGATGGCGGCGAGAGCCTCGCCGGACGCAAACAGGCTTTCCGCGGCCGACCCCTCTGCATAGACCACCTGATGTCTGTCGAACATGAAGTGCCAGTATTCGACCACATCAAGATCATCGGCGATGGCCACGCCACCCAGAAAAACCAGATCCTTTGCCGCGACCAGCACTTCCGGAAAGCCGAACATGTTTCGGGCAATTTTCGAACGTGACAGGATGCGATGGTTCGGCGAAACGATTAGATCGCCCGTCGGCAGCCCCGGTGCCAGCGCACCCGCACAGATACGGATGGGGCGCAGACCCGGCTTTGCCGCAAGATCATTCCCGTCCAGCGTTCTTGAGCCGATCCAGCGGATCGGCTGGTAGCCGGCATCCATCGTCAGGATCAGATCATTGACCGAAAGAGCCTCGACCGGCCGTTCTCCCGCAATGGTTTTGATATGGGTTCCCCTGACGAAACAGACGGTCGCATCGCTTTTCGGCACTGCGCTTTTCGTGGCTTCACTCTCAGCAAGGTCATTGTCTGCGGGCGCATCGGGCTTGCCAGCATCATTCAGCAGCATGTCACCCATGCCTCCGCGCGACGACACGGGACCTGAAAGCTTGCATGGAGAAAGACAAACCGAACCGGCGGCCAAACCCATGAGGTGCAGATGCTCCACACGCACAACCGCATACACCCGTAAAATCGAGCACCATCACGATACGCTCCAAAATAAACTCGAACCACACACGGCGGACAAAAAAATCCGCCCCGCTCAACATGTGCCGCAAAACTGCGCCGGAATTACGGCCTGTTTCGGTTCTGTTTTTGACAGCTTCCAAGTTCTGACAGGCGGGAAACGCGCCTTATGTGAACTTGTTGTTGCGCGGAAAGCCACGCGGGGCCATCCGGCCGGCGGTTGCGCGTTTGCCCAGCCACTCTTCAAGGTTGGTCTCTGTCCGCGTGCGTCCTGCGGGATCATGCCAGCTCAGACCATCAGCCAAAGCGAAGGTGATCGCATCCGACAGCCCGCCATCCTTGAACTTCTGCAACCGGACACCCTTGCCGCGTGCCATCTCGGGCAACTCGTCCAGCGCGAACACCAGAACCTTGCGGTTCTCACCCACACAGGCCACGTGATCGCCCGTAACCGGACGGCACACCAGCGCGCGCGTATCACCCGACAGGTTCAACACCTGCTTGCCGCTGCGGGTCTGCGCCACCACCTCATCCTCGAGCACGACAAAACCGTCTCCCGCACCGGATGCGACCAGCAGCTTGCGCCCCGGCTTGTGGATCAGGATATCCACGATCTGCGCCTCATTCGGCAGATCGACCATCAGACGCAACGGCTCTCCCATACCGCGCCCGCCGGGCAGGTTCATCGCGCCAACGGTGTAGAAACGCCCGTTAGATGCGAACACCAGCAGCTTGTCGGTGGTTTCGGCATGGAAGGCGAAACGCGGCCCGTCGCCGTCCTTGAACTTGATCTCGCGGGTCAGGTCGATATGGCCGGACATCGCCCTGATCCAGCCCATCTGCGAGCAGATCACGGTCAGCGGTTCGCGCTCGATCATCGCCTCCAGCGGCACATCTTCTACCACACCTGCTTCGGCAAATTGCGTGCGCCGTGCGCCGCCGGGGCTGTTGGCCCCGAACTGTTTGCGGACTTCGCGCAACTGGTCGGCAATCGCCGCCCATTGCAGCTTTTCGCTGTCCAGCAGATCCTCCAGCGTGGCGCGTTCCGCCATCAGCGCGTCGCGCTCGCGGATAAGCTCCATCTCCTCCAGCCGCCGCAAGGACCGCAGACGCATGTTGAGGATCGCTTCGGCCTGCACGTCGCTGAGGGAAGGTTCTTCCCCCTCGGCAATCACGCGCCCCGTCAGCGGCGAGACGTAATCCTTCTCGGACGTGGCGCGCTTGTGCGGATTGCCCCAATCCTCGAACATCAACGCCCGCTTGGGATCGTCGTCATAGCGGATGATGTCGATCACGCGGTCCAGATTGAGGAAGGCGATGATGAAACCTTCCAGCACTTCCAGCCGGTGGTCGATCTTCTCCAGACGGTGCTGCGAGCGGCGCTGCAACACCTCGCGACGGTGATCCAGAAAGGCGCGCAGCACTTCCTTGAGCGAGCAGACCTTGGGCGTCAGACCGTCGATCAGCACGTTCATGTTGAGGCTGAACCGCAATTCCAGATCGGAGTTGCGGAACATCATGCCCATCAGCACATTGGGATCAACGGTGCGGGCGCGCGGCTCCAGCACAAGGCGCACGTCATCGGCGGATTCGTCGCGCACATCGCCCAGAATCGGGATCTTTTTGGTCTGGATCAGTTCCGCGATCTTCTCGATCAGCTTGGATTTCTGCACCTGATAGGGAATTTCGGTAACCACGATCTGCCACTGCCCGCGGCCCAGATCCTCGATCTCCCATTTGCAACGCAGACGGAATGCCCCGCGCCCGGTACGGTAAGCCTCCGCAATATTCTCGGGTGGCTCGACGATCACGCCGCCTGTCGGAAAGTCCGGTCCGGGCACGTATTGCAGCAAAGTCTCGTCCCGCGCATCGGGCGACTTGATCAGATGCAGACACGCACCAATCAGTTCTTCGATGTTATGCGGGGGGATATTCGTCGCCATCCCCACGGCAATCCCGGACGAGCCATTGGCCAGCAGGTTCGGGAATGCCGCCGGAAACACGACAGGCTCTTCCAGCGTGCCGTCATAGTTGGGGCGGTAATCCACCGCATTTTCCGCCAGCCCCTCCATCAGGGCTTCGGCGGCGGCGGTCATGCGGGCTTCGGTGTAACGCGCGGCGGCGGGGTTGTCGCCGTCGATATTGCCAAAGTTGCCCTGCCCGTCCACCAGCGGATAGCGGACGTTGAAATCCTGCGCCAGACGCGCCATCGCATCATAGATCGCGGCATCGCCATGCGGGTGATAGTTGCCCATCACATCGCCGGAAATCTTGGCCGATTTGCGGTAGCCACCGGTGCTGCTGAGGCGCAACTCGCGCATCGCATAAAGGATTCGGCGGTGCACCGGCTTCAGCCCGTCACGCGCATCGGGCAAGGCGCGGTGCATGATCGTCGACAGCGCATAGGTCAGGTAGCGGTCACCGAGGGCACGGCGCAGCGGTTCGGATACCTCTGACGGGTTCGAAGACGGGTTCGAAATTGGATCGTCGATCTGATCGCTCATGCGGCGGTGATAGACGCAGGCCGCGACGGCGTAAAGCGAGCAGCGAAGGTCTGAGCGATTTTTCTATTTTTTGTCTCCTCAAGGGAGCGAATCGTATAAGTTAAGCGTTTATTTTTAGAACGCTGACAAATTTTTCTGCTGTCACATAATGGGGGTGCGCGACATGAAGCGCTTCATTTTACTTAATTTCGCATTTCTTGCGTGGTGCTTTTACGTCTTGAGCGGCGGCGCGGACTATGAGCCTCGCGAAGGCTCCCGTCAGGCCGAAGCTCTCAAGGCCCGCGCCGCTGCCGAGACGAGGCTGGCTTCGATGCAAGAGGATACCCCCCCAGAACAGACCGCAACGGCGAATGATCCTGCCTTGCTGGACGATACGGACACAGTCACACGCAATGCTGTGGAGATCGCCGGAATCGTGCCCGAGTTCCTCGTGCTGGACAAAGCGGCGGATATGCAGGCCGATACGATCCTGCCGCAAACCGTCGCAGCGGACGCCGCCGATCTTGCGGAAGAAGGCAACGCGAGGCTTGCCAACCTGACGCTGGCGGAACCCGCTGCCTTCGCTCAGGCCGCCGGTTATGCGCCCACCAGCGAGGAAGCGGAACAGATCGAACCCGCGCGCGATCTGCGCCGCATTACCGGCACCAGTGTCAATATGCGGGCAGGCCCAGGCACAGGCTACGGCGTCATGGGTCGGGTCACACGCGGCACCGAAGTCGAGGTTCTGGAAAGCTATAACGCGGGCTGGTTGCGCCTGCGTGTGGTGGACGGAAGCAGTGTCGGATGGGTCGCGGCCTCTCTGGTATCGGCCAATCAGGGCTAGGCCCTGCAAAGGCTGATATTGCACCGCCCGCCTGCACAGGCCATGAAGGCGGCATGACAGCGAAATCCATTCTGATCACAGGTTGCTCCTCCGGCATCGGTTATGATGCCGCGCATGGCCTCAAGGCGCGCGGATGGCGCGTCTTTGCCGCATGCCGCCAGCAGGCCGATGTCGAACGGCTGACACAGGAGGGGCTGGAGGCGGTGCAACTCGATTACGCCGATCCTGCCTCGATCCGCGCGGCCCTTGCCCATGTGCTGGAACAAACCGGCGGCACGCTGGATGCCCTGTTCAACAACGGGGCCTATGCCTGCCCCGGAGCCGCCGAAGACCTGCCGCGCGAGGCGCTGGCCGAGATATTCGAGGTGAATGTCTTTGGCTGGCATGACCTGACCCGTCTGGTCATTCCGGTCATGCGCGCGCAGGGTCATGGCCGTATCATCAACTGCTCATCCGTGCTGGGGTTGGTCGTGGCGCCGTGGCGCGCGGCCTATAATGCCACGAAATACGCTGTCGAGGCGCTGAGCGATACGCTCAGGATCGAGATGCGCGGCACCGGAATCGAGGTGATCCTGATCGAGCCCGGCCCCGTGACCAGCCGAATCCGCGCCAATTCCATCCCGCATTTCGAGCGCTGGATCGACTGGCAGAACAGCCCGCGGGCGGATCAATACCGCGCCACACTGCTCAAGCGCCTCTATGAGCCGAAAGCGAAAAAGGACCGCTTCGAACTGCCCGCTTCCGCCGTGACGGCGAAATTAATCCGCGCGCTGGAGGCCCCGCGCCCCAAAGCGCGCTACTTTGTGACAACGCCGACCTATGCGATGGCCACGCTGCGCCGCCTGCTGCCGACCCGAGCGATGGACTGGATTCTTGCCAAAGGCTGATGCAGTTCGGGTTCGCTTTTTGAAATGCGCCGCCTACATGGGGCGGATAACCAATGAAGGACAGCACAAATGAGGGATGATCCTCTGTTTTACGTCGTTGTCGTTGCCTGTCTGGGGGTGCTCGGCATCCTGATGCTGGGCATCGGCGGATTTGCCAAAGGCGGCGAGTTCAACCGCAAACATGGCAACAGGATCATGCGGTGGAGGATCGGGGCACAGCTGGGTGCCGTTGTCATCATTCTGCTTTTCGTTTGGCTCCGCAGACAGGGATAAAACTATGATCGTTCTCAACAAGATCTACACCAAAACCGGCGACAAAGGTGAAACCGCCCTCGGGGACGGCACCCGCGTTGCCAAATTCTCGCAGCGCGTCACCGCTTACGGCACCGTGGACGAGGCCAATGCCACTGTCGGCATGGCCCGCCTGCATGCCGATGCCGAACTGAGCGCAGCCCTGGCCCGCATCCAGAACGACCTGTTCGATCTGGGCGCAGACCTGTGCCGCCCCGATATGGAGCGCGACGCGGAGGCCGAATATCCGCCGCTGAGGATGGTCAAGTCGCAGGTGGACCGGCTCGAAGCCGAGATCGACGCGATGAACAGCGAGCTTGAGCCATTGCGCAGCTTCATTCTGCCCGGCGGATCGCCGCTGGCCGCCTATCTGCACCTGTGCCGCACCGTCAGCCGTCGTGCCGAGCGTGAAACGGTCGAGCTTGCCACGCAGGAAACCGTCAATACCGACGCGGTCAAATACCTCAACCGCCTGTCGGACTGGTTCTTTGTCGCGGCCCGTGTTGCAAACGAGAACGGCCGCGCCGATATCTTGTGGGTTCCCGGCGCGAACCGCTGAGATCGGGGTTGCGCGAACCGCTTGAACGGAAAACGCGGCGTCGAAAGCACATGACGTGACGATTTTGCCCTGTTTCCCGGCGGCGCAAGATTATATCAACGGCGGGAGTATTACCGCGGGAGCCGCATCGCGCTGCCCGCCATTTGAGGGAGACCACGCTTATGAAGGTGCTTGTGCCTGTCAAACGTGTGATCGACTACAACGTGAAGGTCCGCGTCAAGGCGGACGGAAGCGGTGTCGATCTCGCCAATGTCAAAATGTCGATGAATCCGTTCGATGAAATCGCGGTCGAGGAGGCAATCCGCCTCAAGGAAGCGGGCAAGGCTGATGAGGTCGTGGTGGTTTCCATCGGCGTCAAGCAGGCGCAGGAAACCCTGCGGACCGCTCTGGCCATGGGTGCCGACCGCGCGATTCTGGTTGTGGCCACCGATGACGTCCATAACGACATCGAACCGCTGGCCGTCGCCAAGATCCTGCAGGCCGTCATCGCCGAGGAGAACCCCGGTCTGGTGATCGCGGGCAAACAGGCCATCGACAACGACATGAACGCCACCGGCCAGATGCTTTCGGCGCTGCTGGGCTGGTCTCAGGCAGCTTTTGCCTCCAAGCTGGAGATCGAGGGCGAGCATGCGCTGGTCACCCGCGAAGTGGACGGCGGCCTGCAGACCATCAAGGTCAAGCTGCCCACGATCGTCACCGCAGACCTGCGCCTGAACGAGCCGCGTTACGCGAGCCTTCCGAACATCATGAAGGCAAAGAAAAAGCCGCTCGAGGAAAAGACTGCCGCCGATTACGGCGTCGATGTCACCCCGCGTCTGACCGTGGTCAAAACCACTGAACCGGCCGCGCGCGCGGCAGGCATTAAGGTGGCCTCGGTGGACGAGCTTGTAGCGAAACTCAAAGAAGTGGGGGCTGTGTAATGGCTGTTCTACTGATTGGTGAAGTCACCGACGGCACGCTGGCACTGGATGCCACCGGCAAGGCGGTCACGGCGGCAAAGCAACTGGGCGACGTAACCGTGCTGTGCACTGGTGCCTCCGCCAAGGCGGCTGCCGAAGAGGCCGCCAAGATCGAGGGCGTCTCCAAGGTGTTGTTCGCGGAGGATGCGCTTTACGGTCACCGTCTGGCCGAGCCTGTCGCCGCGCTGATCGCCAGCCTTGCGGGTGATTACTCGCACATTCTGGCCCCTTCCACGACGGATGCGAAAAACATCATGCCGCGCGTCGCCGCGCTGCTGGATGTGATGATCCTGTCCGATGTGGTGGGTGTGGTCGATGCCGACACCTTCGAGCGTCCGATCTATGCGGGCAACGCGATCCAGACGGTCAAATCCACCGACAAGATCAAGGTCATGACCATCCGCACCTCGACCTTCGATCTGGCCGGCATGGGCGGTTCCGCCTCGGTCGAGGCTGTCGCCACGGGTGACAATCCCGGCCTCAGCGAGTGGGTCGAAGACAAGGTTGCCGCATCGGACCGCCCCGAACTGACCAGCGCGGGCGTTGTCGTCTCCGGCGGTCGTGGTATCGGCTCGGAAGAGAATTTTGCCATGATCGAGCAACTGGCCGACAAACTCGGCGCTGCTGTCGGCGCATCGCGCGCGGCGGTCGATTCGGGCTACGCGCCAAACGATTGGCAGGTCGGACAGACCGGCAAGGTCGTGGCACCTAATCTCTATGTCGCCGTCGGCATTTCGGGTGCGATCCAGCATCTCGCAGGGATGAAGGACAGCAAGATCATCGTTGCCATCAACAAGGACGAGGAGGCACCGATCTTCCAGGTCGCCGATTACGGGCTTGTGGGCGATCTCTTCACCATCATCCCGGAACTGATCGAAAAGGTCTGATCTTTTTGATCCGGTTACCAACAGGGGCCCGCTGGAAACAGCGGGCCTTTTTCGTGTCGGCACCCGCGTCACCCTCGCGGGGACATCGCCCGCAACAACGCGGGGCGCAGGGCCTCCATGACCTCCCCATGCGCCATCGGCCCAAGCGTTGCAGCCGCAGCACCGGCTTCCAGCGGCGTGAAAACCATCCCTGCCGTGCCTTGTGACAGCGCTGCAGGACTTGCCACAACCTCTACCACATCGGTGACAATCGGGCGCAGTTTCTCGATCATGTCACGGTCCACGAACAGCGGATCACGGGCAAGATCGCCCTGCAGCGAAATATCCCCCCGCCTCTGGCCCTCCGTCGGCACCGGAGGATGGTGATCGGCAAACCAGAGCAGGATGACCCGCCCGCCGATCCCCCGCAGCAAATGCCGCATCCGGGCCAACCACGCGGCCTGCAACTCATCGCAAATGATGGCGTAGCGCTCAGGCGATATGGTCCGCAGCACGCTCAGCATATGCCTGTTGAACGAGAACTCGGTAAAATCGACATCCCGGAACAGTTGCTTCATCATCCCCGAGGCATTCAGAAAACGGTCATTGCGACGCGGATGCACGCCGTAAAACCGGTTCGACATATTCTGTGCACCCAGCACCTGCACCACGGTCACCCGCGCGTTCGCGGCAATCTCCATCACTGCTTGATCGTTCAGAAACGCATCGATTCCTGCATTCTGCCATCCGAGATTGACGCATTTTATCCCCGTCTCCGCCTCCAGCAGCGCGGGATATGGCGTCTCGATAAAGCGGCCATATGTCAGCGTTCCGCCAAGGAACACGGCATATTCCCCGTCCAGCCGCCGCCGTGGCCCCCGGAACAACAACCGCGAGCGGCCATAGCGGCATGGAAAATAGTCAAGGCCACCCCGGCCCGTCGCGTCGAAGGACATGATACTCACCCGATTTTTTACTCACCCGTATGTAGAATCACCCAAAAGCGTTGCGATTCCCCTAAACGTAGAAAGCGGCTCAATTTTTACCGTTAGGCTTCGGTCGCAGTACCCTTGCAGGAGGCGGTGGCCCCGGCCTATGCTGGCGCGACACGCAGATCAGGAAAGCAGGGCGGATATGGATATTCAGAGCATCGGTATCGTGGGAGCAGGCCAGATGGGCAACGGGATCGCCCATGTCATGGCGCTGGCCGGATATGACGTGCTGCTGACCGATGTGAATGAAGACGCGCTGAATGCGGCTGTCGATCTGATCTCGCGCAACCTTGACCGGCAGGTCAGCCGCGAGAAGATCAGTCAGGTCGACAAGGATGCCGCCATGGCGCGCATCAAGAAAACGACCACGCTCACCGATCTGGGCCCCTGCGATCTGATCATCGAGGCAGCGACCGAGCGCGAGACCATCAAGCAGCAGATCTTCGACGAATTGCTGCCGCATCTTGCCCCGCATACGATCCTGACCTCGAATACCTCGTCCATTTCCATCACGCGGCTGGCCAGTCGCACGGACCGCCCCGAACGCTTCATGGGCTTTCATTTCATGAACCCCGTGCCGGTCATGCAACTGGTCGAACTGATCCGCGGCATCGCCACCGACGAGCCAACCTATGCCGCCTGCCTCAAGGTGGTGGAGAAACTGGGCAAAACCGCCGCCTCTGCCGAGGATTTTCCGGCCTTTATCGTCAACCGCATCCTGATGCCGATGATAAACGAGGCTGTCTACACGCTTTACGAAGGTGTCGGGTCGGTCAAATCCATCGATGAGTCGATGAAACTGGGCGCGAACCATCCGATGGGGCCGCTGGAACTGGCAGACTTTATCGGGCTTGACACGTGCCTTGCCATCATGAACGTGCTGCATGACGGGCTGGCCGATACCAAATACCGCCCCTGCCCGCTGCTGACGAAATATGTCGAGGCGGGGTGGCTGGGCCGCAAAACCCAACGCGGCTTTTACGACTATCGCGGAGAGGTGC
>JBLRWK010000076.1:0-13431 GCA_047921295.1 Rhodobacterales bacterium | reverse complement strand
GTGTCCGGGGAAAGGGGAAGTCCGTTCAGCAACGGCTTTACGCAACAAAGCCGCTCAGACCATGTATCGCGGTGTCGAACGCGTCCGGTCCCGGTTCATCCTGACAATGGCCGCAAACAATCTCGCAAGATTGCCCCGGTTGCTGACTGCGTGACACGAGAGAGTGGCACCCATCGCATTAGACACACCTCGCGATCACCAGACCAAGCCCCGATGAAGGGACACCGTTCCGGCCCATAGACTATTTCAGCAGCCTGCTAAGTGTCCGGTCGAAAAAGGGGCCAGTTCACAAACAACCTAAATATTTTGAATGAAAAGATAAAATAATGTGTGGAATAATTGGTGGACTGTCATCCGGCGAGATCGTGCCTCAGTTAATGAATGCGCTGACACGTCTGGAATATCGCGGATACGACTCGGCGGGCATAGCGACTGTGAACAAGGGCCAACTCGATCGTCGTCGGGCGGTCGGTAAACTCGTGAACCTCAGGGAACTCCTTAACCATGCCCCGCTCGGTGGCCGTTCGGGTATCGGGCACACCCGGTGGGCGACCCACGGCGGGCCTACGGTTGCCAATGCCCACCCGCACAAGGCAGGTTCAGTGGCCGTTGTTCACAACGGCATCATCGAGAACTTCCGCGAGCTGCGTACAGAACTTGCCATTGCCGGCTACGTACAGGAAAGCCAAACGGACACCGAAACGATTGCGCTGCTGACTAAGCAAGCAATGGACACGGGCTGTAGCCCGATCGAGGCAACACGCTCGACGCTCAAGCGCTTGAACGGCGCCTTCGCCATATGTTTTCTGTTCGACGGAAAAGATGATCTGTTGATCTGTGCCCGCAAAGGCAGCCCCCTTGCGATCGGGCATGGTGAGGGGGAGATGTTCGTTGGCTCCGATGCCATTGCGCTTGCCCCGATGACTAATCGCATCACCTACTTGGAAGAAGGCGACTGGGCGGTGATCAATCGTGCAGGTGCTGAGATTTTTGATGCGCGAGACTTGCGCATTGACCGTACCGAGACGCGCATTCAAATCGATGCGATGCGCATCGAAAAAAGGGGACACAAGCATTTCATGGCGAAAGAGATCGCCGAACAGCCTGTCGTCATAGCTGACGCTCTAAAACATTATACAACACCGGACGGAGCATTGCGCTTGCCCGAGGAACTTGATTTCACGGGGGTTGACCGCGTAGTTCTGGTGGCATGCGGAACAGCCTCTTTTGCCTGCCAGGTTGCGAAATACTGGTTCGAACAGTTCGCGCGCCTCCCGGCCGAAATAGACGTCGCATCTGAGTTCCGCTATCGCAGTCCAGTGCTGTCTCCCAATTCAATGGCTACCTTCGTCAGCCAGTCTGGCGAAACAGCGGATACGCTGGCCGCGCTTCGCCATGTCAAGGGCAAGGTTGCGAAGGTCGTGTCGGTCGTGAACGTGCCCACCTCTTCCATTGCTCGAGAGGCCGACCTGTCGCTGCCGATACATGCAGGCGTAGAGGTCGGCGTAGCCTCGACTAAGGCCTTCACCTGCCAACTCACCGTACTTGCATTAATTGCGTTAAAGGCGGGGCTCGACCGCGGTCATCTGTCCAAGAAAGACGTCCAGCAGCACCTCCAGGAGCTCTCAAGCTTGCCTGGCTTGATGAACCATGCGTTAGCACTGACGTCCGCGTTCAAAGACATCGCAGAAGAGCTTGCCGACGCGAAGACCATCCTCTTTCTTGGCCGCGGTGTGATGGCGCCAATGGCATTGGAAGGAGCGCTTAAGCTAAAGGAAATCACCTATATTCACGCTGAAGGTTACGCATCAGGCGAACTCAAGCACGGCCCGATCGCACTTGTCGATCCAGAGGTTCCGGTCATTGTGCTGGCCCCTCGTGATCAGCTTTTCGACAAGACTGTGTCAAACATGCAGGAGGTTATGGCAAGGGGTGGGAGAGTACTACTTCTGTCAGATGCAGCTGGTATAGCCGAAGCAGGATTTGGTTGTTGGAAGACGCTCACATTGCCCTGTGTTGCCCCTCAGTTTGCGCCAATCCTGTATTCCGTTCCAGCGCAGCTTCTGGCCTATTATACTGCTTTGGCAAAGGGCACAGATGTGGACCAGCCGCGCAACCTTGCAAAATCCGTGACTGTAGAATGACTAGCCCCAATCCGTGGCAGTTTCATTATCCTTCAGACATGATAACGTCAGAGGCCACTTATCCCGTCGTGCCGCAGCAAGGGCGGCAGGTCGGATGTGCCATCCGAGATAGTATCGCCAAGAACATCGAGAAAACGCAGCTTACCACGCCATCGATCGGATCATTCGCAATCGTTGTCTACGTTAAAATCACGTCCATACGTTGTGCTCGGCCTTTTCCAGGTAGCGCGCCAATACGCCGACAGATTTCCAGCCCCCAGCGCGCATGATCGCCGAAGTATCAAAGCCTTTGACTAGAAGATCCTGTGCGGCACCCACGCGCAGCGAGTGGCCGCTGAAGGCATCAATGTCAGCCTGATCCAGTCCAGCGCGTCGGGCGGCTGTTTTGACCAAACGTTTGACCGTCGTTGTTTCCAAACTACGATTGAGCACCTTCCCTTGGTAGATCGGGCAGAACAGCCACTCGATCTCGGGGCCCCGCCAGTCCAACCACTCACGGACCAAGCTTGCCGTTTTGCACGACGTAAAGGCCAGACGCCCCTCTCCGAAAGGATCAGCCTTGCTGCGTCGGATCAAGACCCGCAGCGTGCCGTCTTTCGTGGTCTCGATGTCGGTTGTGCGGAGTGCGACCAGTTCAGATCGTCGCGTCATCAATTCATAGCCCAGCGACAGCATGGCGCGGTTTCGCAATCCCCAAGGTGTGTCCGGTTCGGACACCAGAAAACGGTCCAGATAGTCGCGGGTCAGCGCCTTGGCCTGTTTCGGGCGAACAGCATTTATTCGATTGATCCGCCTGTAGGTCAGGTTGATGTCCTCGTCCCTCGTCGGATCCGCCAAGCGTAACAGAACGTGCACCTTGCGGATCGCGTAGAGGCGACGGCGGACGCTGGATGGCGCCATCTCCCTGCCCTGCTCTTCCAAGAACGCGCAGACCGTGGCGACACTGGCGGGAAACGGCGTGCTGCCGTTGCAGTTGCACCAGTTTTCGAAAGCCTCGACATCGGAGCGATAACTGCGCATGGTTGCAGGCGCATAGGCGCCATCAAGGCGCTTAAACTCGGAGCGCCAGTCAAAATGAGATGCTTTGTTCATAAGCTAATTATGATACCATATGGATCACAACTCAAGTGATAGATATTACGTCAGAGCAAATAAAGGCTGCACGCGCCGCATTGGGGCTGACGGTGAAAACTATTGCGGAAGCGACCGAAATCGGAACAGCTACTTTGAAACGCTACGAGGCTTCGTCTGGGGTACCAAAGTCACGCAAAGGGCATCTCGCAACACTTCAAACGTATTTCGAAGCGGCAGGCATTGAGTTCATCGGAACACCAGATGATGGACCGGGCATACGCATACGATTGCCAAAACCTTAACGATCCAAGCTCGCACATCTCACCCTATTCGAGCGGCAAGGCTACCCGCGGCTTCAAATTGGGCTGAGGGCGGTGGCGTATTTCATCTACAGCTATGATTTGCGGCTTCATTTGGCGGACCACAAGGAAGGGGCGGCGTTTATCTTTTGCAACGGGGCGTTGCTCAACGGCAAGTTCGATGGATCCGTCAGGTGTCCTCAGTGACGCCCAAAGCAGCAGTTATCCAAAAATCCCCTCAGCCTTAAAGAAGAAGGTCAGGGACCCAGAGCAAGCCCTCATCGCTGCAACCTGTCCTCGTCATCGATCACATCCAGCCTGTTTTCGGGCGTATTCCAGCGCCAGAGAACCATATTGAGGTTCGCCTCGCTCGCGCCCGGTGCAAAACCGCTCACCAATCAGCCGCCCCCCCACCGCCATGAACGCCTTGCCAAGATCCTGCGTGCGCACGAGCCGGCCGTCCATCATCGTCGCACGCCAACCGCGATCAGCCAGATCCGTAGCATCCAGGCCAAAGGCAGCAAGACTGGTGTCGTCCCGCGTATCGAACACGGATCCCAGATCGGCCTTATAGCTGACAAGTGTTGTCGGTTGCAGATCGCCCACCTGATGGGCTTCACGCAGGGCCGTGATTGGGTCCAGTGCGGTATAGAGCGCCTCAGTTCCCTTGGTGTTGAACCGGCCGCCGTAAAGCGCCGCGCCTCGACCTGACAGCGGCGCACGCGTATAGGCTGGATTCAGGGCGCGAAACAGCCGCTCCTGAAATCGCCCCTCTCGGGAGAGCATCAGGCGTGGACCCCCGCATCGACGGCGTCGATATATTCCAGGACCTGCTGTGCCTTGCCGTCCTGCACCAGTTGCATGGCCGTGCGCCCGTCAAAGCCCGCCAGAGGTTCTGAACGCATCCAGGCATAGGCGATGAGTGCCGATCCAAAGCGCGGCTGCACCTTGTTCAGCACCTCCACAAGCTCACGCAAACGACGCTGGGTCCGATCCGATTCTATGCGGGTACGGCGTTGAAGGGCATCCTTCCCCAGCCCGACCGTCATCGCGATGTCTTCAATCCTGGTCCGCAGGATCGCCGCGATTTTCTTGGGCTCAAAAATCCCACCTTCCGCATATTGGGTGATAGTCATGCGCTCACTCCTTTATCGGCCACTCTGGCGCTCTATAGCGCCAAAATCGCCGCATACCAAGTTTAGCGAATGACGCGCTGATGGAACGCGCAACCTAATCAGGCCAGCAACCTGCCCCGGGCGCTGGTGTTCCCGGGCGGCGCAGAGGGGTGTCCGATGATGACCTCTGACCCGCTGCGCGATGTGGACGCTTCGCGCTGCCGAAGTCATCATAAGACGTCTGCACCACCTGACAGCTCCCCGGCCGAACTTCCTGAGGAGCATTCGGCTGAGGCGACGGCATAATCCACCGGCAACATCTCTACGAAAGGCAATTCGGATTGGCATCCTGTTTGTCGCGCGGCACGGAGTCGAATGCCCGATAAAATCCCACATCAAACCCTCACGCGCAGACTACCTCCCCTGCCCCGTGAGCTGAAGGACGCCCTGTCTCTGAGCGTCGTCATTCTCACCAGGAACGCGGAGCGCCACACCGGGCGCACCATGACTTTGTGCGCAAGATGAGGGGCCGTTCGTCCTACCGGGTGCAACGTGAGTTTCCCCATATCCGCAAGCGCTATTGGAGCTGTCGGTTATAGGCCAGGGGTATTGTTCGACCACCAACGGCGCTATTACCGAGGACATCGTACCGCAGCACTTGGAGCCACTCGGATCAACTTCGGGCAGAACCTGTCTATCAAACATAGAAGCAAACATGGCGGATCAGTTAATGAAGGCCCGGTCAGCCCTTGGCGTCTTCGCCGGGGCTTTTCTGTTTTCACCGCGTCCCAAGGCCATCGTGTCCACGGTGCTCTGTCTGAAACCTGCACATTAATCTACTGCTTCTGACGGTCCCATCCTGCGACCTCAACCGCCAGGCGACCACGCTCCTCGTCGATAACTCGAAGCAATACCGCTTCACCGGGGTCAAGGATTGCCAGACCAGCTGCCTTCAAGACCTCGATATGGATGAACACGTCCTCCGACGACCCGAACACGTTCGCAAAGCCAAACCCCTTGCCGTGGTCGAACCATTTCACCCGTGCGGGTTGATAGGGCAGGGCACGAAGTTCTTCCGGGTCCAGCGCGCTAAACTGTGCCAGTAGCGAAACCGCATGGTCACTGTCTGAGTGGATCACCGAGACAGCGGAGGCCTGCCAGCGGCCATCGACCTGACCGACGATCGCGTCCAAACGCACACCGTCAGCGATCGATCCGCGACCTGCATTCCTGAGAACGTTGGCATGTAGCAGGATGTCCGGTCCGCCCGTGTCCGGAATCAAAAAACCAAATCCCTTCTTCGGATCGAACCATTTCACACGGCAAGCAATTGTTTGGTGGTTGTCGGCTTCAGCCATGTCGTCCCTCTTTCGTTAAAGCTGATCACTGGTACCCAATCCGGGATGACTAAGGAATATCGTGAAGTTGATTTATAGGCAAGCTGACTAACTCTCGATGTAGATGGCCTGGTGGCGGTCCGATCAAGGCCTTCTTAAATACCCAAAAATACCAGTTTTTTGTTAGCCATGGACGGCGATAGTTACAGCACGACAAAATGCATACCCCATCGCCTAGATCTCGCGATGCAACCTGCGCACCGACAGGCCCGGGAACGTTTCAAGCCGTTCAGTCAGATAAGACTGGACCCGGTCAGCCAGCCGGTCACCCGGTTCCCGGGGCCCGTAGACCGGGGCCTCGAGGTCCCGCTCCAGAAATTTCCTCACAGTCTTGCGGTCGAGCCCGGTCTGCCGCGCGATCGTGCTGACGCCCAGGCCCTGCCGCTTCAATTCCAAGATCATAACGATCTCCCTCAATCCAACCACCTGCACGCCCTTCCATTGACATTACAGGGGTATTCTGCGCCACCGATGGTCATGGGGGCATGTCCCCCGACCATCGACCTCAGCGCCCAACTGGTGAATTTTCATCCAGCCGTTTTGGGGAGATTACGTCCAGCACTTACATGAGGGTCGTCGGGGACATAGAATTCGGAATTCTGCGCGCGCGCCGCAAGCCACCAGCCTGACTGCTGCGGCCAGCTTGCAAAATCCATGTCGTGCCCCAATGACTGGGCCGCGCGAAGTGCCCACATCGGATCGACAAGAGCCTCGCGCGCGATGGCCACCAGATCGGCCTGGCCATTGGCCAGAATAGCCTCGGCCTGTTCGGGGTGCGTAATCAAGCCAACGGCGATCGTTGGCACCCCCGCCTCGTGCCGGACCTGTTCAGCATAGGGCACCTGAAATCCTGGCCGCCGTTTTACGCCCCTTGCCGATGTTGCCCCCCCTGCGATGCCGCCGGAGGAACAGTCGATGATATCAACACCCGCATCCTTGAGCGCTCGGGACAGGGCGACTGTATCGTCCAGTTGCCACCCCTCGGGCATGCCATCGACCGCCGAAGTGCGGAAGGCCAGTGGAATGTCGTCCGGCAAGGCGGCCCGCACGGCGCGCGCGATCTCCAGAGGCAGGCGCATCCGGCCCTGCAGGTCGCCGCCATATTCATCCCTGCGCCTATTCGAGAGTGGCGACAGAAAACTATGGACAAGATAACCATGCGCGCCGTGGATCTCGATCAGCTTGTAGCCTGCGGCGAGGGCACGACGGGTCGCGGCCACGTAATCCGCGATCAGGGTCTGGATGTCGTCAAAGGTCATTTCCTGTGGAACCGGCCAACCCTCGGCCACCGTGAGCGCGGAGGGTGCTATCGGGGTCCATGGCATGTCGCCACGTGCGACATCCGCCGAATTCAGAGGCCCGTTTCCGAACCAAGGCCGCTGCATGCTGGCCTTGCGACCGGCATGCCCCAACTGGATCGCGGGAATTGCACCGTGACGCAGTAAGAATTGCGCAATGCGGCCTTGGCCGACGATTTGGCTGTCGTCCCAGAGGCCGGGGCAGCCGTGGGTGATACGGCCCTGTTTTTGCACGGCCGTCGCCTCTGTGAAAACGATCCCAGCCCCCCCGATGGCAAAACGCCCCAAGTTCACCAAATGCCAATCCTCCAGATGCCCATCATGCGCGGAGTACTGGCACATCGGCGAAATGACGACGCGATTGCGCGAAACCACGCCGCGCATCTGGAAGCTTTGGAAAAGTCGTGGCGCTATGGGCATGTGATTTGTCCTGCATGAATGTGATAGGACCCGCCCAAGGCAGGCATGGCCCCGCTAGATGTCGCCGACATCGGCGGGAAGATCAATGTGTCGCGGCATCGGGCTTGAACTTGCGCTTGCACACGGAAAACGTAGAACACGCATCCCGCAGGAGGACGATCATGTCGAGCCCCAAAGGTAAGGTCACCATTCGGCGGAACCGGCCTCACCGCGAAGTTCCGCATGCGCGACTGCGACGGACACAGTCGCCTTGTAGATATGCAGCCCAACGAACGTGCTATCCTGCATTTGATCTCTCCCCCATTTACGAGGCTCAGCACCGGCTATTCTTGCGCAACCACCGAGCGGAGAATGCCGCCGGATAGGCCCACGGACCAGCTAGCCTACGCCGCGATCATAGGGTCTAGCAGCACCTCCTGACTAAGTCATCAATGAAGGAGGAAGCCGCGGAGCTTTCGGTTCAGCCTATGGGGAAGGTGTGCGGTCGGTTGGCGGAATGTCTGTACCAGGGGGCGGCTGACAACGATCCTCGCCCAAACTGATCAAAGCGACATAGCAGGCTCGCCTGCCGCGCTGAAAGCGGCACCGCTAGGTACGGAGGATGCGGGTTCACGCCCCGACCCACTCAACTCCCAGTGCTGCAAATACGAAAGATACCGCTTGGTCCCGAAAGAAAACTTGCCACGCGAGGTAAGTCAGGCTCTCCTTACATCATAGTTAAATTGGCAGAGCTGTCTGAAATTGCTACAAATAAAACTGTGGGTTGCAGATCAAAAATGCCGCTTTTGGTTAGAGTGAGAGGACAAAGTATGACGCATCATGTTGACGCGCATGTCGGAAAGTGTATCCGGCACCGCCGCTGGTTTAGCGGGTTGACCCAGCAACAACTTGCCGAAATGGTCGGGGTCAAGTTTCAACAGATCCAGAAATACGAAACCGGTGCAAACCGTGTCAGCGCATCGCGGTTGTGGGCTATTGCTGACAGTCTGGGTGTTCCGGTCAGCTTCTTTTTCGAAGGTTTGCCGTCATCGTACAGAACTAAGCCCACTTTGGCCGCAGATGTAGAGCGCGACAAGGCGCATAGGCACAATGTTGCCTCGGACCTAATAGGTAACGCAGAGGCAATGGATCTGGTGCGAACCTATTACACCATCCCCGAAACTCAGCGACGCCGCCTGTTCGAACTGGCCCAGGTTTTGTCCGACGCGGCATGAGATGGGACGTTGGCAGCGATCGCTCCTGTCGATAGTATGTCAACAGTGCAATCATCGCCAGAATTTCATCATCCAGCCGCTTGTAAGCGTTCTGGTCGATAAGGCTAATGTGCGAGCAGTTTCAGCACGTATAAATGCGTACTCCCGGGGATGTTTATTTTGTGCTCCGTCTCACGGCCGCGCCGGCCGAATGCCATTAATTCCTAATTCGCACAAGTGCTATTCACGCAAAATGCTTGGTGCGGCCGCCAGCTATCCTCGCAGCCTTGAGTATCTTATTGATCACCTGCGCAAGGGCGGATTTGTTCGACCTGAACAACGCTTTCACGCTGCTGGGAGCAGATGAAGACCTCGGCTTTGACAACGCTTTGCGCTCAGGATGGCGGAAATAATCCAGGCAAATAAAGCCCGGAGGTGGGCCAGGATCTTGCGGATGTTGTGGCCACAGCCGCAGAGGACGGCGAAGAGGGTGTCGCCATAGGTGCCTTTCAGCGGACAGCGTGACAGGCGGCCGTCTTTTTTTATGTGGCCGATCTCTGCCTCAATCGCGCTGCGTCGGTGACGGTCTGAGATCAGTTTCGGTGTCAGGCTGCGGCGGGTGCCGCTGATCAGAACGCGGGTCGCCTGCACGCCATGCCCACGATAGCCGCGGTCCACCACGGCCAGTTCGGGGCGTTGATCCGTCAGGATTTCCACCTGCTCCAAGGCCTCGGCCGGCGTATCGCCATCATAGGGGTTGCCTGACAGCGCACGCATGCCGACCACGAAGCCCTCATCGATCGTCGTGGCAATGCTGACCTTGGTGCCAACTCGTAGCGCGCCCGCGCCTTGCCCTTCGAGATGCAATCCACTTCGGGTTCATGCAGGGCGTAGATCTTGCCGCTGCCTCTCAGGGGCTGATGCAACAGCTGCGAGGCCAGCGCAAGCTTGCCAGTGATCCGGTCACTCAGAAGACCGCTGGGGATGTCCTGGAGATGGCGCCGCAGATCCCGTATGACCCGGCCGGTGTAACCCTTCAGCTTTTTCAGCGCCTTGCGCATCCTCTTGAATTGTTTGGCATGGGCGTAGCGGCCCACCTGCAGCGCCAGCCGTGGGGCGACGGGAAGAAACCGGCCCAATCTCGCTCGAACACCTCCCAGTCAATCAGCGTCGCAAGCTTGGTCAGTTCGTAACGCGGATCGATCATGTCGACCAGACTTGGACGCAGCAGGTCATCCTGTTCCGGCGGGCGTTTGCGATGCTTCATTGGCGGGCCAAAATTGCAAGGTTTCCGTTGGTTTCATACAAAATCTTGCAGGCCGACGCGAGAAACCCGACACCTTTCAACGTGAAATCAATAAGATGGAAGTTGTTCAGGGCGAACACTTTAGGGATGGCTGATCGGCGCAGCATGAAGCTTGGATCAGACTTTCCTCAGGTCGGGTTAATCAAACATTGCCTCCATAGAAGAGCGTCGCAACACATGTTTGATGCCTACTGGTGTGCCGGTTTCTTCTGGTTCAAAAATCAACTCATGAATCAATTCTCCATCAATGCGCCGGAAAATGGCGTGCCATTTGACACGAAAGTCTTCATGAACGTCGCCTCCTATGCTCAGCAATCTGTTGCTGACACCTGTTATCATTAACAGATCACCAGCAATAGCATCCCGAAGCAAATCATCGTCTTGGGCATATTCTTGCGCCTCATTCACGAACTACTGGCGGGTTTCCATTCCGATGAGATTCGTCATCTCCGGCCACTGTGCTCTGTAACCAGCAGAAAGGCCTATCAATCTCATTGAAGTTCCGCGTGTCAAGGCTTTGACCTGTTTTTGCGACGCAATGATCGCGATTTCTTCCCTTAAACGGCTAGTTTGGAAGCGAGAAATTACTTCGGCCAGTCGTATGGCTGAGACTTTTGACGGGCGCGACACTCCGCTTTCCCATTTCGAGACGGCAACTCTCGATATGCCCAGCATCGTGGCAAGTGACTCTTGCTTGATACGATTGGCCGCACGCCAGTTTCTGATCTCTATGCCATTCATAATCTGGTTACCAAAGTTACCAAAAGCTGCCTTTTCATAGTTAAGCAGCGTGGGTATAAATACTAAGAGTTAAAAGAGAAATTCAGATCTCTTTATTTCAAAAAACTGTCTAATTAGAATGTTTTTAACTTAAGATTGAATTACTTTGAGCGTGTAGATTGAAAGTGTAGTTTTCTGCCATGCTGCGACTATATCTTAACCAAAAAGTAAAAGGCGCATGTTTGTACTGATCGCAACAAGTGCCTGCCCGTCTCGTAATCTCAAAAATAAAAAACGGAGAACTTAATGTCTATCTACGAATGGAGCTTCGGCTCTGCGGACTCTGGCATGCATGTCAGCGTAACAATAGATACTGTGACTGGTGCTGTGACGATCACAGCGCTGTCAGGGTCGCTTGATGTAAACGCGCTGTGGTTGAACAATCAGGACGGTAGTCTTGACGGCGGCTCAACCATGCTTGCGAAATCCGACAACGCCCTAAACATGAACGGGTCGGGTGAAAGCTGGGACCACGTCTGCAAGTTGAGCAGCGCAGGCCTTGGGGCTGATGGCGACAATAAATCTACATTTCTCGACGCAGAATCTGAGAGAACGTCTCTTCAATTAAATATCTCCGATCTGGGTCTTGGCGACCTGAGTACCCTTGATTGGGGCAACGTAACACTGGGACTGCGGGCAACTTCGGTAAATGATGGCGATAGTGTGAAGCTTGTGGACCGTGAGCCGGTACTTTTGAATCAGGCACCCCTGTTTCTCGAGCCCGAAGCTGTCGAAGTGGAAGAGGACGCAGACGAAATCGAAGGTCAGCTTCTGGCTGAGGATGCCGACGGCGATACACTGACCTACAGTCTGGTTGATGCTAACTCCGCCCCGAAGGGTTTCACCCTGAACGCCGACGGAAGCTGGTCTTTCGATCCTGGCAATGGAAATTATGATTTCCTGCCCGAGGGCGAGAAGCTGGAACTGTCAATCGACATTCAGGTTTCCGACGGCAAGGGTGGCACGGATACAACCACGCTAACCATCAAAGTCACCGGCGTGAATGACGAAGCCACCATCACCGGCGTAAAAACAGGTGATGTTGTAGAAGCGGGCTCCTTCAACGACGGTGGCACGCCAAGTGTAGAAGGCAAGCTAACAGTCAATGACCCGGACACCGGTGAGGCGGTGTTTCAAGTTGTCGACGAAGATGGCCTGGTCGGCGTCTATGGCACATGGACTTTCGAAAGTGAGACCGGCACGTGGTCTTACACGATCGACCAAATTAAGGCAGAATCGCTTCGCGAGGGCGAAACTAGAGAAGAAAAACTCGAAGTCACATCATTGGATGGAACTGCGACAGAAACTGTCGTGGTAACAGTAACTGGCGCAAGCGACCTCGCAGTGGCAACGGTCGATGATAGCTGGATCGTATCCAACTCTCAGTCAGGTATCACGACTGTCAAAGTCCAGCTCAGCTCTCTCATCAGCAATGACACCATTATCGATGGTGACCGCGTGTTCGTTGAAGTTTCCAATATTCGGCTTGCGCCGGGTGAGTCCGGGCTGGTTGGTGCCACTGTTTTGGTAACGGACACTGATGGTGACGGGATCATAGGCAGCCTGGGGGATACCCTCACAGTGACAATGACCAATTCCGCAACGTCGACGTTTCTCTTTGACTACACGGTCACTGCCTACGACGACGCCTTCCCCGAGGCTCCCGGAGTTGTGACAAAAACAGGGACCGTCACAGTAGAACGCGTTGGGACCGCTGGAAACGCCGATACAATTAATCTCTCAACAGAGGAATACGACCTCGCTTGGATTGAACTCAAAGGTGGAAATGACATCGGAACATCAAGCGATAACGGGGTGGTCAGCTACTGGTTTGGCGGTGATGGCAATGATGTACTGACCGGCGGAGACGGGGTCGACTTTCTCTTTGGCGGCGCTGGGAACGATGTGCTCATCGGGGGTGCTGGTGACGATTATCTCGTTGCCGGTTTAGGTGCCGACACACTGACTGGTGGGTCTGGCGCTGATACCTTTGTTTTCCAGGATTACGAGGTGGCTCCAACCACGGGCCCGACGCCGGGCAGGGTGAAGCCGATCAACGTCATCACCGATTTCAGCCAGGAAGAAAACGACAAGATCGACTTCAGCGCGCTGGACGGCGATCCAACCCTGACGGGGATTCAGGGTTTTGCTTTCATCGATACAGGAGCTTTCGAAGCAAATAGGGCACAGATTCGCGCGTTTTATGACGAGACCAATGATCGCACAGTCGTGCAACTCACACGCGCCGATACAGGTATCACAGACTACATGGAAATCTACTTGAGCGGATTTGACGGTACACTCACCACGAGCGATTTCATCCTGTAAGGAACATTTTTCGCTTTTGCTAGGCTTTGTTGCATAAAGCAGTTGGGGGATTCATCTCGTGAATCCAGTGTGATAGC
>JBLRWK010000075.1:0-14288 GCA_047921295.1 Rhodobacterales bacterium | reverse complement strand
GGAAGGTCAGCATCTCGCCGAATACGCTGGCGGTTTCGGCCAGTGTCAGCGGGGTCGATGACAGCATCTCGCCCTGACCTGCGGCCAGCACCTGATGCACGCCGTGGCCCAGTTCATGCGCCAGCGTCATCACATCGCGCGGTTTGCCAAGGTAGTTCAGCATCACGTAAGGATGCACCTCGGTCACGGTGGGATGCGCGAAGGCGCCCGGTGCCTTGCCGGGTTTCACGCCTGCGTCGATCCAGCCCTTGTCAAAGAACGGCACCGCCAGATCGGACATACGCGGATCAAAGCCTTCATAAGCATCCATCACCATGCGCCGCGCTGTCGGCCAGTCGATGGTCTTGACCTCCTCAACCGGCAAGGGCGCGTTGCGGTCCCAGACCTGCATCCGGTCCAGCCCCAGCCATTTGCGCTTCAACTCGTAATAGCGGTGGCTCAGCTTCGGGTATGCCGCGACCACGGCATCGCGCAACGCCTCCACCACCTCGGGTTCCACATCATTGGACAGGTGCCGCCCTGTCTGCGGGGAGGGCATGCCGCGCCAGCGGTCGAGCACTTCCTTTTCTTTGGCCTGCGTGTTGTGGACGCGGGCGAAGGTCTTGATATTCATGCCGAAGACGCGCGCCAATTCCTGTGCTGCCGCCTCGCGCTTGGCGCGGTCGTGATCGGTCAGCAGGTTCAGCGTGCCCTCGATCCCCAGCGGCTCGCCATCCACCTCGAAGCCGAGGCCGGCGATGGTCTCGTCGAACAGCCGCTCCCATGCGTCGCCGACAACGCCCAGATCATGGAGGAACTTTTCCATCTCGTCGGACAGTTGGTAGGGCTTCATCGCGCGGATGCGGTCAAACACGGGCTTGTAGCGGGAAAGCTCCTCGCTCGTGGCGAACAGCCCCGCGACATGATCATCCTCCAGCCGGTTCAGTTCCAGCGTGAAGAACACCAGTGGCGTGGTGAAATTGGTGATCTTTTCCTGACAATCCGACATGAATTTGGCGCGGCTCGCGTCAATCGTCATCTGGTAGTAGCGCAGGCCCGCGAAGGACATGATCCGCCCCGCGACGGAGGAGATCCGCTCGTTGCGCAGCACGCAATCGAGCATGCCCTTGCTGTCTAGAGTGGCCAGCTTGCCCTCGTAATCGGCGGCAAAGCTGGTGCAGGCCTGTTCCAGCCAGTCCAGATCGCGCTTGAGTTCCGGTGCATCCTCGGAGGTATAGAGATCCGTCAAATCCCATTCCGGCAGATCGCCCAGATCCTTGCTGCCACGGCTGGCATTGACGTCACGGACGGGAAAGGGCAGCTGGAACATGGGATCACCTTTTTGGAATTGTTGTCCCAGACATAGGGGCTTGGCCTCGGACCCTCAAGACTGGATCGGGGATTAGCCGTATTGCGCCAGCATCTCGCGCAGATGATCGAGCGAATCCGCCTGATCCACGGTCTTGTCCTGCCTCCAGCGCAACATGCGCGGAAAGCGCAGCGCGATGCCGGATTTGTGGCGCGGGCTTTCCTGTATCCCCTCGAAGGCGATCTCGAACACATGATGCGGGGTCACCTGCCGGACAGGGCCGTAGCGCTGCAACGTGTTGCGGCGCACCCAGCGGGTGATTTCGGCGAATTCGGCATCGGTCAGGCCGGAATAGGCCTTGGTGAAGGGCACCAGATCATTGCCCTGCCAGACCGCAAAGGTGAAATCGGTGAACAGGTTGGCGCGGCGTCCGTGGCCGGACTGCGCGTAGATCATCACGGCATCGACGGTGAGGGGGGCGAGTTTCCATTTCCACCAGTCACCGCGTTTGCGCCCGACGTGATAGGGGCTGTCTAGCCGCTTGATCATCAGCCCTTCGGCCTTCATCTCGCGCGCGTCCGCGCGGTGGTGCGCGAGCGTCTCCCAATCGGGGGCCGCGATCAGGGGCGAGGGGCGCAGCGGGCTGTCGGGGGGCAGGGTGTTCAGCAGGCTGTCCAGCCGCGCACGGCGCTGCACCAGCGGATCGGCGCGCAGGTCTTGCCCCGCCTGTTCCAGCAGGTCATAGGCGAGCAGGATCACCGGTGCCTCAGCCAGCAGCTTTTTGGGCACGGTCTTGCGGGTAATGCGTTTTTGCAAAACGGCGAAAGGCATCGGGGCGCTGCCGTCCCATGCGACCAGCTCGCCATCCAGCACGGTGCCATCCGGCAGATCGGCGGCCAGTCGCGCCAGTTCGGGAAAGCGGTCGGTGATCAGTTCCTCGCCGCGCGACCAGACAAAAAGCTTGCCGCCCCGCGCGATCACTTGCGCGCGGATACCGTCCCATTTCCATTCCGCTTGCCAGTCGGTGACGGGGCCAAGGCTTGCCAGATCGTCGACGCCGTAGGCCAGACAGAACGGGTAGGGACGCGACAGATCGGCAGCGGGGTCGTCAGCTTCGATCAGTTCGGCGAAACCCGTGCTGTCGGGCGACCAGTCTCCCATCAGGCGGTGGGCCAGTTCGGCCTCGGGCTTGCCGGTGGCCTGCGCCAGGGCGCGGGTCATCAATTTCTGGCTGACCCCCATCCGAAAGCCGCCCGTCAGCAGCTTGTTGAACACCAGCCTCTCCACCGTATCCAGCCGGTCCCATGCGCGCAGCACGGCGGCTTTGCGATCCTCATCTTCCGCTTGCGAAAGGTCGCGTAACAGATTGATCCAATGTGCCAAGCTATCGTCGGATGTTGATATCGCAGGGGGTAGCACAAGGGCGATCGTCTCGGCCAGATCGCCCACGATGCTGTAGCTGTCCTCGAACAGCCATAGCGGGATGCCTGCGACCTCGGCGGCCCAGTCGCGCAGGCGGGTTGTTGTCACGGCCCGTTTCGGACGGCGGCCGGAAAAGAGCGCGATGGTCCAGATCTTGTCGTCATCGGGTGCTGTGCGGAAATACTCCGCAAGGGCCGCGACCTTGGCAGTGGTGCGGGTGGTCTGGTCGATGGCGGTGAACAGGGCGGCGAAGCGTTTCATGCGGCATCCCCGCTCGTCGCAGACCCGGCAGAAGGATCGGCGGTGGAATCGTCCGTATCCTCGCCGCCGAATTCCGTGGCCAGCACATGCGCGTCATATCCCGCCTCTCGCAGATAGCGCGTGAAGATTTCGGTGTAACCATGCGTGAGGTATAGGCTTTCTGCCCCCGTCGCCTTTATCGCGCCCAGCAATCCATCCCAATCGGCATGGTCCGAGATGACAAAGCCGCGATCCGCCGCGCGTCTGCGGCGCACACCGCGCATCTGCATCCAGCCGCTGGCAAAGCCGGTGGAGAGCGGCCCGAACCGCCGCGCCCACGCGCTGCCCAGCACAGACGGCGGGGCCACGATCAGCGCGCCGGGATAGGCTTTGCGGTCAAGCTCCGGCGTGATGCGGACCGTGTCCGGCAGGGGCAGGCCTTGCGCGCGCAGCACCGCGTTGGTGTTTTCCACCGCCGCATGGGTCAGGATCGGGCCAATCGCGGGGTCCAGCAGATGCAGCACGCGCTGCGCCTTGCCCAGCGAATAGGCCGTCAGCAGGCTGGTGCGCCCCTCGGCCTTGTTCGCGGCCCACCACTGGTTGATCTCGGCGGCGACCTCGGCCTGCGGTTGCCAGCGGAACACCGGCAGGCCGAAGGTGCATTCCGAGATGAAAGTGTGGCAGCGCACCGGCTGAAAGGTCTCGCACAGCCCGTCGGCCTCGGTCTTGTAATCGCCCGACACGACCCAGACCTCGCCCGCCACCTCGACCCTGATCTGCGCCGATCCGGGCACATGGCCTGCGGGGTGAAAGCTGACCGTCGCATCGCCGATCCGCCGCTCCTGGCCATAGCCAACCGTCTCGCCGGTGATCTCGCCCAGACGGTGCCGCATCACGGGCATACAGGCATCCGTGCAAAGGTAGCGCCTGTGACCGGGCCTTGCATGATCGGCATGGCCATGCGTGATCAAAGCGCGGTCGACGGGGCGCCACGGGTCGATAAAGAAATCTCCCGCCGCGCAATAGAGCCCGCGCTCTGTCAGGGTCAGGACCGGGGCCATGGCAACTCCTTTGCGTGTTACCCCACAAGGTAGGGTGCCGTGCGCCGTGCTGCCAGTCCCGGACGGCTTGCACATCGCGGCAAGGCGGCTAGGCTGCGCCGAGAATGGACAGGAGGGACCGATATGCATTACGTCAGATACGGAGAAGCAGGCGCCGAAAAGCCCGGTATGCTGGATGATCAGGGACGCATCCGCGATCTGTCTGGGGTGATTCCCGATCTTGCGGGCGATGTGCTGGCAGACTTGCCAAAGATCGATCCTGACAGCCTGCCGCTGGTGGCCGGCAATCCGCGCCTTGGCCCGCCGGTGGGGCAGGTCGGCAAATTCATCGGGATCGGGCTGAATTACGCCGATCACGCCGCCGAGGCGGGGATGGAGCCGCCCGCCATGCCGATCGTGTTCATGAAGGCTACATCCTCGATCTGCGGGCCGAATGATCCGGTCTATCTGCCGCGCGGTGCCGAGAAGGGCGACTGGGAGGTGGAATTGGGCGTCGTCATCGGCAAGACGGCCAAATACGTCTCGGAGGCAGAAGCGTTGGACTATGTCGCGGGCTATTGCATCGTCAACGACGTGTCGGAGCGTGCCTTCCAGATGGAGCGTGTGGGCCAGTGGACCAAGGGCAAAAGCGCCGATACCTTCGGCCCCATCGGCCCGTGGCTGGTGACACCGGATGATGCGGGCGATCCGCAGGGGCTGGGCCTGACGCTGGATCTGAACGGCAAGACTGTGCAGACGGGCAATACCTCCACGATGATCTTTACCGTGGCCCAGATCATCGCGCATCTGAGCGAGATGATGAGCCTGCAACCGGGTGATGTGATCGCCACAGGCACGCCGCCGGGTGTGGGCATGGGGATGAAGCCGCCACGTTTCCTGAAAGAGGGCGATGTGATGGAGTTGCAGATCGACGGGTTGGGCACGCAGCGCCAAGAGGTGCGGCGCGACGCCTGAAGGGCTGGCTATGCTTGCAACCGCGATCAGGCGCTACGGCGGCTGGTCGCGGTGTGCCGGTGCGCCGTGAAATGCGCGGCCACGCCGTCGAACACCTGCGCCCGCGTCTCCGGCGTGTCCATCATCACCTCGTGCTCGCCGCCCTGTATCATCTCCAGCCTGCCATTGGGCCAGCTGTTCATCTTCGCGATGATCCGGTCAGCGCAGACGATCCGCTCGTGGCTGCCCAGATAGGTCAAGCAGGGCATATCCGGTGCCGGACGGCGGGCCAGATGCGCCATCTCGACCAATGCACCGTTGAGCCAGCGCAGGCTCGGGCCGCCGAGGCAGAGATCGGGATAGGCGGTCATCTGCCGTCGCATATAGGCATACATCTGCGCGTCGCGCGTCAGCACGTTGTCGTCGAACGGCTCCTCCAGAACATAGGTTTCCGCCGTGGTGCCGGGGGCCAGATGATGCCCGAAACCCAGCCGCGCACTGCTCCATGACAGCGCCCATGCGGCGGGCCGCGTCGTCGAGGCCATCTGGATGCCCCACATCGGGCCGGTGAAAGCGCAGGCCGCGACCGGCAGATCCTCCATCAGCGCGCGCAGGCCGATGCAGCCGCCCATGGAATGGGCCAGAAGGTAGTAGGGCTGCGGCAGATCAAGCGCGCGGGCGGCCTTGACCATGGCGGCCACATCCAACTGGTAATCGGTGAACCGGCCCACATGGCCGACGCGGCGATCCGCCAGAAGGCGCTCCGCCAGCCCCTGTCCGCGCCAGTCGATTGTCAGCGTGTCAAAGCCGCGCTGCGCCAGATCGGCGGCAGCGCGGCCGTATTTTTCGATATATTCGGTGCGACCCGGAAACAGCAGCACGGTCCCGTGCGCGTCGCCTTGTGTTGATTGCGGCCAGTGCCCTATGCGAATCCGGACGCCATCCGCCGTGCGCAGCCAGAAGGCCTGCCCACTTGGCGGACCGTCCGCGACGTCATGATGAAGCGGGGCCGCATCCATAGATCAGCCCAGCACCGTACCCAGTTGCATCGCCTTGCCCATATCGCCATCCACGGCCAGCTTGCCGCTCATGAAAGCCGATGTCGGGTTCATGTCGCCCGCCATCATCGCCTCGAAGGTCTCGACGCTCGCGGTCAGGGTCACATCGGCCTCTTCATCGCCCGCATGCGCGCCATTTTCGTCCACGATCACAGAGCCTTCGCCTTCGATCACGAATTTCGCCGTACCATCAAAGCTGGCACCGCTCATCTTTTCGTTCAATGCGGCAACAGCCGCGGTAATTACGTCGCTCATTCGCATGTTTCCTTTTTTCATGCGCGAGGGGCTAACAATTCCCGATCCGCGCGTTACACTCTTCACTATGAGCGCGAACCGTTTCAATCTCAAACCTATCGTCGCGGCACTGTTCGCAATAGTCATGTATTCCCTACCTCTGGCAGGGCAACAGGCGGCAAGCGTGTCGGATCGTCTTGCGGGTCTTTACGAGGATCTGGCCACCGCCACCGCCGCCGAGGCGCGGGGGATCGAGCGGGAGATTCGCCTTGAATGGCGCCGCACCGGCTCTCCCGCGATGGACCTTCTGCTCAAACGTGGACGTGACGCGCTGGAGCGCGGGGAATACGACGTTGCCATCGAGCATCTGACCGCGCTGACGGATCATGCGCCGGATGTTGCCGAGGGCTATCACGCCCGCGCCCGCGCTTATTTCCGAGTGGAGCAGATCGGCCCTGCCATGGCCGATCTGGAGCGTGCATTGGCCCTCGATCCGCAGCATTACGAGGCTGCGCATGGTCTGGCGGTGGTGCTTGAGGCGCTGGACCGCCCGCAGCAGGCCTATGCGGCATATCGTGTTGTGCTTTCCCTACACCCTCATTACGACGCGGCTGCCGAGGCCGTCACCCGGCTCAAGGCGCGGGTCGAGGGACTTAGAATCTGATCGGGGAACAAGCCCATGGGGCAGCCTTCACGGATAACGGCGGTCCTCGGGCCGACGAATACCGGCAAGACGCATTACGCCATCGAACGGATGCTGGGGCACCGGACCGGAATCATCGGTCTGCCGCTGCGGCTGCTGGCGCGCGAGGTCTATGACAAGATCGTGCGCGCGCGCGGCCCGTCCGTTGTGGCGCTGGTCACCGGCGAGGAACGTATCGTGCCGCCGCGCACCCAGTATTGGGTCTGCACGGTCGAGGCGATGCCGGACGGGATGGGTGTCGATTTTCTGGCGGTGGACGAGATCCAGCTTTGCGCCGATCCCGAGCGCGGGCATGTCTTTACCGACCGTTTGTTGCGGGCGCGCGGGCTTCACGAGACCCTGTTTCTGGGCTCCGACACGATGCGAAGCACCATCGCGGCGCTGGTCCCGCAGGCGCAGTTCATGCGCCGCGAGCGGATGTCCAAGCTGACCTATGCAGGTTCGAAAAAGATAAGCCGTATGCCCGCACGCAGCGCGATTGTCGGCTTTTCGGTTGATAATGTATATGCTATCGCCGAGCTGATCCGTCGCCAAAAGGGCGGTGCGGCGGTCGTCATGGGCGCGCTCAGCCCTCGTACCCGCAACGCGCAGGTGGAGCTTTATCAAAACGGTGACGTGGATTATCTGGTGGCCACCGATGCCATCGGGATGGGGCTGAACCTCGATATCAACCATGTCGCTTTCTCGGCGCTGACCAAGTTCGACGGTCGCCGGATGCGCCATCTCGCGCCCAACGAGTTGGCCCAGATCGCAGGCAGGGCGGGGCGCGGCATGTCGGATGGCACCTTCGGTGTCACCGGAGAGGCCGAGCCGCTGGAGGACGAGGTAGCCGAGGCGATCATGGAGCATCGCTTCACGCCAATCCGCAAGCTGCAATGGCGCAATGCCGCGCTGCAATTCGGGGCGCTGGACCCGCTGATCGCCTCGCTGGAAGAGACGCCGAAGGATGATATCCTGATCAGGGCGCGCGAGGCGGACGACCTCATGGCGCTGAAATCTCTGGCCGATGTGGCCGAGGTGCGGGCGCGCGCCTCCGATGCGGCCTCGGTCCGGCTGCTGTGGGATGTCTGCCGCATTCCTGACTTTCGCGGCGTCAGCCATGCCGAGCATTCCAGCCTGCTGGAGGCGATCTTCAATTTCCTGCATCAGTCAGGCCGCGTGCCCGACGACTGGTTGGCCACCCAGATCAAGCGCATCGACCGCACCGAGGGCGAGATTGACACATTGTCGAAACGTCTGGCGTTTATCAGAACATGGACCTATGTCGCGCAGCGCAGCGGCTGGGTAAGTGATGAAAGCCATTGGCGCGAGGCCACACGCGCTGTAGAAGATAGATTGTCGGATGCGCTGCATGCCCGTCTGACCCAAAGATTTGTGGATCGCCGGACCTCTGTCCTGTTGCGGCGGCTCAAACAGAAGGAGGCCCTTTTGGCCGAGGTGAACGACAAGGGTGAAGTGACGGTCGAGGGCGAATTCGTCGGCCGTCTCGAAGGGTTCCGGTTCCGTCAGGACCGTGACGCCACAGCGCAAGAGGCCAAGACGATCCGTCAGGCCAGTGTCGCGGCGCTGGTGCCGCATTTCAATCTCAGGGCAGACCGTTTCTACAACGCGCCGGATACCGAGATTGATTACACCGAGCAGGGTGGCCTCATGTGGGGCGATCAGGCGGTGGGCAAGCTGGTGGCGGGCGCAGACCCGTTGAAACCGCAGGTTGCCGCCTTTGTAGACGAGGAAGCGGGGCCGGATGTGGCGCAGAAGGTGCAGCGCCGTCTGCAACATTTCATCGACCGCAAGATCGCTGCGCTGTTCGAGCCTTTGCTGGCCCTCAGCCGTGACGAGGCGCTGAATGGTCTGGCCCGTGGCTTTGCCTTCCGCATGGTCGAGAACATGGGCATCCTGCCCCGCGCTTCCGTGACCGAAGAGGTCAAGGCGCTGGATCAGGAGGCGCGCGGCGCCCTGCGCAAGCACGGTATCCGGTTCGGCCAGTTCACCGTGTTCATGCCTTTGCTGCTGAAACCCGCCCCGACGCGCCTGCGTCTGGTTCTGTGGTCTCTGGCGCGTGGCTTGCAGGAATTCCCCGAATCACCCCCTCCGGGTCTGGTCACTGTCCCCACGGTCAAGGATGGGCATCCCGAATTCCACATCATGTCCGGCTACCGCGCCGCAGGCGAGCGGGCGATTCGCATCGACATGCTGGAACGGCTGGCCGACATGCTGCGCGGCGAGGACAGCCGCAGTGGGTTCGAGGCCAAGGCGGATATGCTTTCGATCACCGGCATGACGCTGGAGCAGTTTGCCGATCTGATGCAGGGCCTCGGCTACAAGGCCGAGCGGGCCGAGCGTGCCAAGGTCAAGCCGGTGGCCGCCGCGAAAGCGCCGACAGAAATCGCCGAGGAGTTACCTGTCACGGCAGCGCCCGTGGCCAGCGCCGAGGAACAGATCCTTTCCCCCGCGGCCACAGCAACGAGCGCTGAGGTGACACCCGAGGATGCAGCTACCGAGCAGCCTCCGGCCAAAGACGAGGCCGTCGCGAGTGATGCGGTCACTGCCGAGGAGACAGCGCCAGCGTCGACCGAGGCTACACAGGCGGAGCCTGCATCAGTGGAAGCCGAGACATCGGTGGAAACTCCGGCAGATGCGCCCGCAGAAACCGAGGTGTTCTTTACCTTCACATGGGGGCGCAAGCCGCCGTCGCATCAGGGCCGTCCGGGGCGTGGCCGTCAGGATGCTGCCGCTGGACAACAGGCCGGGCAACAAACTGGCCAACAAACCGGGCAACAGGCAGGTCAGCCGCAGGGCGAGCAGGAGCAGCGCGGCGAGCGCAGCGGTGGCAAGCCCCGTGGCAAGGGCAAGCCGCGCGGTGACCAGCAGGGCGGCAAGCCCCGCGATCACGGCAAGGGCCGTGGCCGCGAAGGCGACAAGCCGCAGCAACAGGGCGCCAAGACCTACGAGGCCCGTCCGCCCCGCGCCAAGGACCGGATCGACCCCGACAACCCCTTTGCCGCTGCCCTGATGGGTCTGCGCGACAAGACCTGAGGGCGCGCCCTTTTGGACGCGCCTGCCACCCGTATACGGATCGACAAGTGGCTGTGGCATGCGCGGTTCTTCAAAACCCGCACATTGGCCGCAGCCACTGTCAGCGCGGGCCATGTGCGCCTGAACAGCGTGAAGGTGGCCAAACCGGCGCAGGGCGTCGTTGCGGGCGATGTGCTGACCTTCGCACAGGGCGACTCGGTCCGCGTTGTGCGTGTGATCGCCCACGGGGTGCGCCGTGGCCCCGCGACAGAGGCGCAGAGTCTCTACGAGGATCTGACGCCGCAGGCCCCCGCGCGGGAGAATGTTCCCGGAACGCCGCAAGCGCAGGACGGGGGGCGTCCTACAAAGCGCGACCGCCGGATTTTTGATCTTGATCGTCGTCGTATGCTTGAATGACGGGGGCGGCTGTTCTAGCTAGGCGCTAAAGGTTGCGACCAGCGCCGTAGAGTTGAGAGACAGAAATGACATATGTCGTCATCGATAACTGCATCGCCTGCAAATACACCGACTGCGTCGAGGTGTGCCCGGTAGATTGTTTCTACGAGGGTGAGAACATGCTGGTGATCCATCCCGATGAATGTATCGACTGTGGTGTCTGCGAGCCAGAATGCCCCGCCGATGCGATCCGCCCGGATACAGAGCCGGACATGGAAAAATGGGTGGAGTTCAATCGCAAGTATTCCGAAGCATGGCCTGTGATCATCTCGAAAAAAGACCCGCTGCCGGAGGCGGAGGAACGCGACGGCGAAACCGGCAAGATGGAGAAATACTTCTCCGAAACGCCCGGCGAGGGCGGTTAAGGCCCCGATTCGCGTTGTTTTCGCGCGGTGCGGCGTGAAGGGCTGATCGAAATACACGATCTTGTGGGAATTCCCGTTGTATTTACAATGGGTTGACTTTGCTTTTTGTCCGCCTCACTGTGACACGCTTTCTTATGTGTAATTTTTGTGATACCTTACAGGCACATGATGTAGACCCCAGGCCGCCGTCCCGCCCCAGCCACTCACCGTGGACGGAAATTCTGCAACAAAAATCGCGGTAAACGAGATTAGGAATAATCTCGGCCGTTTTCTTGTCGCAGGTCCATGGGTCGCAGTGAGGAAAGATTGCATGAGCAAAACGAAAAAGTCTGAGTTTCGCCCCAATGATTACGTGGTCTACCCCGCCCATGGTGTGGGTCAGATCATCTCGATCGAAGAACAGGAAATCGCCGGCCTCTCGCTGGAACTGTTCGTGATCTCCTTCGAGAAGGACAAGATGACCCTGCGGGTGCCCACCAACAAGGCAACCGAAATCGGGATGCGCTCCCTGTCGAGCCCCGATGTGGTCTCCAAGGCAATGTCGACCCTGAAGGGCAAGGCAAAGGTCAAGCGGGCCATGTGGTCTCGCCGGGCGCAGGAATACGAGCAGAAGATCAATTCCGGCGATCTGATCGCCATCGCGGAAGTCGTGCGCGATCTGCATCGCAGCGACGACCAGCGCGAGCAAAGCTATTCGGAGCGTCAGCTTTACGAAGCGGCTCTCGAGCGTCTGACCCGCGAAGTGGCCGCCGTCAGCGGTGGCGACGAGGTGCTGGCCGCCAAGCAGGTCGACGAGGTACTGGTGTCACGCGCCGCGTGATCCTGCCGCTTTGAGACAGATTGAACCGCGTTCCCCCGGGGCGCGGTTTTTTCATGTGCGGTGTCGTGACACGGCCGTGACGCGGGAGACCTGTCCGGCCCTCACAGGCTGATAATCACCAGCCCGCAGAGCAGCGCGATCTCCGCCACCTGCTGCGCGGCCCCCAGCACATCGCCCGTCTGACCGCCGATTTTGGCTTGGGCAAGCGCGCCGATAGCAAAACCGCAGGCCACAACCACCAGCACAAGCGGCAGCGCGATAAGCCCGAGGCTAAGCAAGCCCAACACCGCGCCAAGCGCCGCTCCCAGCACCGCCGTATCGAATGGCACGCGCCCCACAGAGCGCGACAGCCCGCCCTCGCGCGCGGCAGGCAGGGCGTGCATCAGCGCAGGCATCACGGCACGCGACAGTGCGCCGACGGCGATCAGCGCGGGCAGGGCCAGCCCCGCCTCGAACAGCAGCGTCAGGGCAAGCCAGCGCAGGCCCAGCGACAGGATCAGCGCCAGGACGCCGTAGCTGCCGATATGGCTGTCCTTCATGATCTCCAGCCGTCGCGCAGGCTCCCACCCGCCCCAGAAACCGTCGGCGGTATCGGCCAGCCCGTCCTCGTGCAGCGCGCCTGTCATCACCGCGGTCAACGCCAGACAGACGCCAGCCGTCAAGGATGCGGGCAGGCCCAACCCCAGCAGGGCCAGAGCGGCCAGCCCCGCCAGCCCGCCCAAGGCCGCGCCGACCAGCGGCCATGACCACGCCGCCCGTGCGCCGCGCGACAATTCAGCTTCCGAGGCGCGCAGCGGCAGGCGGGTCAGCAGGGCGAAACCTGCGGAAATGTCCATCCACCGGATCAGGCTTGTGTCGTTGTCTCGCATAAATCCGCCTCTTGCAGCCTTGCCCCCGTGGACCCTTGGGTTAAACACGGGATCGCATCCCCGATCAATGAGTGAGCATATGTCCCGCACCTTTCCCACCCTCTCGGCCTTTCGCGCAGCTTTGCAAGACCTGCCCCCTGTCGATGCCGCCGCGATCACGCAGGCGACGGATCGTAACGCCCAACTGACCAAACCGCCCGGATCGCTGGGGCGCTTGGAGGAACTGGCGATCTGGATGGCGGGCTGGCAGGGGGCCGCGCGCCCGCATGTGGATGCGCCGCAGGTGATCATCTTTGCGGGCAACCACGGGGTCACGGCGCGGGGTGTCTCGGCCTTTCCTGCGGCAGTGACGGCGCAGATGGTGGCTAATTTCGAGGCAGGTGGTGCGGCGATTAACCAGTTGTCACGCGCGTTCGGGGCGCGGATGGATGTCCATGCGCTGGAACTGGATAGGCCGACGGCGGATTTCACCGTCTCGCCTGCCATGACCGAGGATGAGTTTTGCGCGGCCCTGTCGACTGGGTGGGACGCGGTCGATCCGGCCGCCGATCTGCTGGTGACGGGCGAGATGGGCATCGGCAACACCACGTCTGCGGCGGCACTGGCCCATGCGATCTGTGGCGGCAGCCCCGCCGACTGGGTGGGGCGCGGCACCGGCGTGAATGATGCGGGGCTGGCCCTCAAGGCGCAGGTCGTGGCGGAAGGTGTGGCGCTGAATCCGCAGACCCGCGAAGACGGGCTGGAGGCGTTGCGCTGTCTGGGCGGGCGCGAACTGGCCGCGATGGCGGGCGCGATCCTGCGCGCGCGGCATTTGCGGATACCGGTGCTGCTGGACGGGTTCATCTGCACCGCTGCCGCGGCCTGCCTTGAGGCGGCGCAAAAGGGCGCGCTGGATCACTGCCTTGCCGCCCATGTCAGCGCCGAGGCGGGCCATGCGCCCCTGCTGGCACATCTGGGCAAGGAGCCGCTGCTGTCGCTGGGTCTGCGGCTGGGCGAAGGCTCCGGCGCGGCGCTGGCGATCGGCATCCTCAAAGGGGCTGTGGCCTGCCAGTCGGGCATGATGACCTTTGCCGAGGCAGGCGTCTCCGCGGGGTGAGCCGTGGTCCGCTTTGACCTTGATCCACAAGGGTGCACTAACTAGGAGGGAAGGCAGCCCAACAGATAACAGGACCGGAATATGAGTGACGCCAGCATCTTCTACGAGATCGCCTTGCTTGTGCTGCTCGCTGCCGGTCTGGGTTTTCTGGGCCTGATCCTGCGCCAGCCATTGATCGTCGCCTTCATCGCCTTGGGCGTTGTGGCCGGACCGGATGCGCTGGGTCTGGTCGATTCCACCGAGTTCATCGAAACCCTCAGCCAGATCAGTATCGCTGTGCTGTTGTTTCTTGTCGGTCTCAAACTTGATGTATCGCTGGTCAAGAACCTTGGAAAGGTGGCGCTGGCGACGGGGCTGGGGCAGGTGGGGTTCACCTCGCTGTTCGGCTTCCTGATCTGTCTGGCGCTGGGTCTCAGCCCGCTGGTCTCGCTCTATATCGCGGTGGCGCTGACCTTTTCCTCCACGATCATCATCGTCAAACTGTTGTCGGACAAGCACGAGATCGACGCCCTGCATGGCAAGATCGCGCTGGGCTTCCTGATCGTGCAGGACATTTTCGTGGTGCTGGCGATGGTCGTTCTATCGGCGGTCGGGGTAGGGGCAACGGGCGAGAACGGCACGGTGACCGAGATCCTGTTCCTGCTGCTGGGCGGCGTGCTGACCATCGCCTTTGTCGCGGTATTCATCCGCTATCTGGCCGAGCCCTTGCTGCGCCATATCGCGCGCTC
>JBLRWK010000074.1:0-14292 GCA_047921295.1 Rhodobacterales bacterium | reverse complement strand
GCAGGTCGGGATCGGGGAAATAGCGGTAATCATGCGCCTCTTCCTTGGAGCGCATCGAACGGGTCTCGTTGCGGTCCGGATCATAGAGGCGGGTTTCCTGCACGACCGCGCCACCGCCCTCGACGATTGCGATCTGGCGGCGTGCCTCGACCTCGATTGCCATCTGGATGAAGCGCATGGAGTTCATGTTCTTGATCTCGCAGCGCGTGCCGAGATGGCTGAAATCGCCGGTCGCCTGATATTTCTCGTACTGGCCCGGCGCGCAGATCGACACGTTCACATCGGCGCGCAGGTTGCCGTTTTGCATATTGCCGTCGCAAGTGCCCAGATAACGCAGGATCTGGCGCAGTTTGGTCACATAGGCCGCCGCCTCTTCGGGGCCGCGGATATCGGGGCGGCTGACGATTTCCATCAACGCCACGCCGGTGCGGTTCAGGTCCACGAAGGACATGTTCGGGTCCATGTCGTGGATCGATTTGCCAGCGTCCTGCTCGATGTGGATACGCTCCACCCGCACCAGCCGCGCGATGCCATTGCCCATCTCGACGAGAATCTCGCCCTCGCCCACGATGGGGTGGTACAGCTGACTGATCTGGTAGCCCTGCGGCAGGTCGGGGTAGAAATAGTTCTTGCGGTCAAAGGCGGACCACAGGTTGATCTGCGCGTTCAGCCCCAGCCCCGTGCGGACCGCCTGTTCGACGCAGAAATCGTTGATGACCGGCAACATGCCCGGCATGGCTGCATCCACGAAGGCGACATTGGCGTTAGGTTCGTTGCCGAATTTGGTGGACGCACCGGAGAACAATTTCGCGTTCGAGGCGATCTGTGCATGGACCTCCATCCCGATGACAAGTTCCCACTCCTGTTTCGCGCCACTGATCACGCGGGGCTTCGGGGTCTCGTAGGTCAGATCAAGCATCGGTCCGGTCCTTTGTCACGCTCATCCCGCGTTCTAGGACAGGGGCGGGGGCGGAGCAAGAGGGCAGAGCGCCAACCCGTTGCGCCGCCGTTGGGCGAAGAGGTGCCCATGGCTGCACGAAAGACTATCGCGGCGGGCCGGTTCTGTGCATTCTGCGCCGATGCTGCTGCGCGCCCTCTCCTTGCTGACCTGCTTTTGCCTTTCCCTGACCCTCGCGCCATCGGTGCTGCATGGGCAGGAGATGCTGGCCCCGATGGTCACACCACCCGCCGACGCTTCCCCGCAGGTCACGCGTCCGCGTGCACGGAGCGATGCACTGCCACGGATGGCATGGGATCGGCAGCGCGGCTCGGCGATCTGGACGCGGGCGGCCTTGTCGGCCTTGCAGGGTCATGCCGAACCGCTGGCGCAGGTCGTGCCGCGCGACATCGCCGACTGGTGTCCGGCCTATCCGCAAGCCCCCTCGGAACAGCGGCGCGCCTTCTGGGCGGGTTTCGCCTCGGTTCTGGCGCGCCATGAGAGCGGGCACAGGGCGGCAGCGGTGGGCGGTGGCGGGCTGTATCACGGGCTGTTGCAGATATTGCCCGCCACGGCGGCGGGCTATGGCTGCCATGCCGCCAGCGGTGCGGCGCTGCAAAACGGCGCGGCCAATATGTCCTGCGCGCTCAGGATCATGGCGCGGACGGTGCGGCGTGACGGGGTGATCGCGCAGACAGCAGGGCGCTGGGGCGGCGTGGCCGCTGACTGGGGACCGATGCGCAATGATGAAAAGCGCGGACAGATGCAGGCGTGGCTCAAGCAGCAAAGCTACTGCAAGCCGCTGTCATCGACACGGCCCAAAGCGCGGCCCGCCGGGCTGGTGACGGATCAGAGCAGCGAGAAAGGGTGACGCTCTACCTTGATGCCGGCCTGTTCCAGCGCGCGCGCCAGCGTGTCGATCTGCGGCAGGCACTCCTGCGGTAACCGGATGCGGCGGTCATCCTTCAGCACGACGGACACGCGGTAACTGAGGTCCAGACGGCGGTCCAGCCGGACTGCCTTGATCCGCAGATGCGGGATATTGTCATGCTGCCGCCCGCTGAACCAGTTCAGGTTCTCCCCCGTCAGGACCAGACCTGCCGCGCGGTCCGAGGCGAGATCCCACAGCGCGGGCAGGGTGAAGAGTGCAAAACCTGCCACGATCCACAGCGCGGCATCGAACAGCACCACCAGAGCGACCAGCAGCCCCCAGACCCCGAGCAGCACCAGCGCAGTGCGCTGGTTGCGCCCGCGATTGCGATGGTCGAGCAGCGGCGGCGCGGTCACGGCGCGGGCGGGATTTGGATATTTGGGGCAAGAAGAAGCAGGCGGCGTCCTTTCAGGTTTGATCGCCCAATATCCGGCTGACCATTTCGGTGGTGTCGCGGCTCAGGTTCGGGGTGGAGAGGATGCGCGCGAGTGCGGTGCGGGCATGAGCTTGGCGGGTAGCGTCATAGCGCGTCCATGTCTCGAAGGCGGCGCACATGCGGGCCGTTGTCTGCGGGTTGAGCGGATCGAGCCGGATCAGCCAGTCGGCCAGCGTGTCATAGCCTTTGCCCGATGCGTGATGAAAGCCCGCCGCATGGCCCGCCAACGCGCCGAAGGTGGCGCGGAAGCGGTTGGGGTTGCGGATGTTGAAATCGGGATGTGCGGTCAGATCGACAGCGCGAGCGGCGGCCTCTTCGGGGCGGGCATGGCTGACGCTCAGGGCGAACCATTTGTCCATCACCAGACGGTCATGGCGCCACTGGTCGTGGAAGGCGCGGGCCTCGGCCTCTCCGATCTGGCGGGCCATCAGGCAGGACAGGGCGGTGAGTTGCTGTGTCATATTATCGGCGCTGCCGAATTGCGCGCGCGCCGTCTCGCCGCCGTCTAGACGCGTGAGCAGGGACAGGACCAGCCCTTGCAGATCGCGCTTGCCCGCCGCTGCCGCGTCCGGGCTATAGGGGCCGGGCACAGTCATCTCCGAATAGAGGCCGGGCAGAAGATCGGCCATATGGGCGGCCATCTGTGCGCCCAGACGATCTGCTGCGTCATAGATCGCCTGCGGATCGGGGATCTGGTTCGCGTCATAGAGGCTTTGCGCGATGTCGTCCTGACTGGGCGGGCGCAACGCCAGCGCGCGGAAGGCCGGATCGAGGCTGTCATCGCGCAGCACGGCGCGCAGCGCGTCCAGATAGGCGGGATCTGCCGCATCCGTGCCTTGCGACATCCGCATCAGCGTCGCGCGGCCAAGGGCGCGGCCCGCCTCCCATTTGTTGAACGGATCGGTGTCATGGGCCAGCAGAAAGGCGCGCTCGGTATTATCGGTCTCCCGCTCCAGAATGACGGGGGCGGAAAAGCCGCGCAGGATTGAGGGGATAGGCCGTGTGGCCAGATCCTTGAAGCGGAAGTTCTGCACCGCATCGGTCATTTCCAGAACCGTGGTCGGGACTAGCTCGTGCCCGTCGGGGTCAAGCAGGCCCACGGCAATCGGGATCACACGCGGCTCGTTCTCTGGTTTGCCTGGCATCGGCGGCGTTTCCTGCCGGAACTGCAGCGTGTAGGTGCCATCCTGCCAGCTATCAGTGACGCGCAGGCGCGGAGTGCCGGCCTCGGTATACCAGCGCTTGAACTGGGTGAGGTCGCGGCCCGTCACATCCTCGAACACCTTGAGCCAGTCCTCGATTGTCACGGCCTGCCCGTCATGGCGGACGAAGTATTCCTTCAGCGCAGCGCTATAGGCCGCATCGCCCACCAGCGTTTTCAGCATCCCCACAAGCTCCGCACCCTTCTCGTAGACGGTGGCGGTGTAGAAATTGTTGATCTCGACATAGGAAGAGGGGCGCACCGGATGGGCGAGCGGGCCGTTATCCTCGCGAAACTGACGCGCTCGCAGCGCAATCACATCGGCGATCCGCTTGACAGGGCCTGCGCGCATATCGGCGGTGAACTGGGCATCGCGGAACACGGTCAGACCTTCCTTGAGGCACAGCTGGAACCAGTCGCGGCAGGTGATGCGGTTGCCCGTCCAGTTGTGGAAATACTCATGCGCAATGATCGCCTCGATGCGCTCATAGTTCGCATCCGTCGAGGTGTCCGGTGAGGCCAGAACGCAGGAGGAGTTGAAAATGTTCAAGCCCTTGTTCTCCATTGCGCCCATATTGAAGTCATCGACCGCGACGATGTTGAAAATATCCAAGTCGTATTCGAGGCCATAGACCTGCTCGTCCCATAGCATCGAGCGTTTCAACGCATCCATGCCGAAGGCGCATTTGCCCTCGTCGCCGGGGCGCACCCAGAAATTGAGCGCCACATCGCGGCCCGACGCTGTGGTGAAGCTGTCCGCGTGGTTGACCAGATCGCCCGCGACCAGCGCGAAGAGATAGGCGGGCTTGGGCCACGGATCATGCCATTCGGCCCAGTCCTCGCCTTCCGCTACCGGATTGCCGTTGGACAGTTTGACAGGCTCCGCCCCCTCGATCCGCACGGTGAAGACCGCCATCACATCGGGGCGGTCGGGGTAATAGGTGATCTTGCGAAAGCCCTCGGCCTCGCATTGGGTGCAATACATGCCGCTCGACAGATAAAGCCCCTCCAGTGCCGTATTGCTGACAGGCGCGATCTCGACCTCGGCCTCGAAGGTGAAGGGCGCATCGGGCACATCGCATGTCAGGCCTTGCGGCGTGATCTCGGGCGTGACGGGCGTGCCGTCGATCTGCGCCGAGATGAGGCTCAGCTGCTCGCCATGCAGGAAAAAACGCCGGTCCGTGCTGTCCGGATTGGGCCGGAATTCAATGCGGCTGATCACGCGGGTGCGGTCCGGATGCAGGCGGAAGGTCAGATGCACCGCATCGACCAGATAGCCGAAGGGCGCGTAGTCGGACAGGAATACGGGCTGGGGGCTGGTGTCTTTCATGGTGCTCCTCGGAATGCTGTTGCCCGGAAGGGTAGGGCGCGGGGTGCGCCTTCGCAATGGGGCCAAGGGTCTGTGAGGGTGAATGAGTATTTTTGGCAAGATGAAGCCGGAGTGGCGTTGCTTTTGGTACGGTCCTGCTAGATCGCTGAAGGTGGCTTGCAGAGGGTGAACAACTATGGCGATGCGGCGCAAAGCGGACTTGCCGGAAAAGACCTGCGCCACCTGCGGGCGGCCTTTCACATGGCGCAAGAAATGGGCGAAGGTCTGGGACGAGGTGCGCTATTGCTCGGAACGCTGTCGGCGTGAGCGGGGCAAAGCGCCGCCCACGCCCAAGACGGTGGCGGATTGACGGTAATTGGTCATATTTTTTGACCACGCTTGTTGCCTATCGGAAACTTTGGTTCTAAAACGCGACAAGACCCCTTGCCGGGACCGATTGCCGCATGACCAAGGAGCCAGACATGACCGAGCGCGTGACAAAAGACGGTTTGCAGATTGACCGCCAGCTTTTCGACTTCATCGAGGCACGCGCGCTGCCGGGCACCGATGTGGCGCCGGACGTGTTCTGGACAGGCTTCGCCGCGATGATCCGCGACCTCAGCCCGAAGAACCGCGCCCTGCTGGAAAAGCGCACTGCGCTGCAGGGCAAGATCGACGCATGGCACAAGGCGCGGCGCAACCAGTCGCATGATGCGGTGGCCTACAAGGCGTTTCTGGAGGAGATCGGCTATCTGCTGCCCGAGGGGCCGGATTTCACCATCGAAACCGCCAATGTCGATCCCGAGATCGCCAGCATCGCAGGCCCGCAACTGGTGGTGCCTGTGACCAATGCCCGTTTCGCGCTGAATGCGGCCAATGCCCGCTGGGGTAGCCTTTATGACGCGCTCTACGGCACCGATGCGATGGGTGCTGCGGCACCAAAGGGCGGCTACGATCGCGGCCATGGCGCAAGGGTTGTGGCGCGCGCGCGGGTGTTTCTGGACGAGGCTTTCCCCGTTCAGGGGACCAGCCATGCCGATGCGCGGCGCTATCATGTGCAGGACGGCCAGTTGCTGATCGACGACCAGCCCCTGATGCAGCCTGCGAAATTCGCGGGCTTCCGTGGCCATCCCAAAGCGCCGGATGCGGTGCTTCTGGTCAATAACGGGTTGCATGTCGAACTGGTGTTCGACCGCACCCATCCGATCGGCAGTCGCGATCAGGCGGGTCTGGCCGATGTGGTGTTGGAATCCGCCGTTTCCGCCATCATGGATTGCGAGGATTCGGTGGCCTGCGTGGATGCCGAGGACAAGGTGCTGGCCTATGGCAACTGGCTCGGCCTGATGAAAGGCGATCTGGAAGAGACGTTTGAGAAGGGTGGCAAGCCGATGACCCGCCGCCTGTCGGCTGACCGCGTCTTTACCGCGCCGGATGGCAGCGAGACGACGCTCAAGGGCCGCGCGCTTTTGTGGGTGCGCAATGTCGGCCATCTGATGACCAACCCCGCCATTCTGGACGCCGAGGGGCAGGAGGTTTTCGAGGGGCTGATGGATGCGATGCTGACTGTGCTGATCGCCATGCATGATCTCAAGCAGGCTGGCGGCAATTCGGCTCATGGCTCTGTCTATGTGGTGAAACCCAAGATGCACGGGCCGGAAGAAGTTGCCTTTGCCGACGAGATTTTCGCCCGCGTCGAGGATGTGCTAGGCCTGCCGCGCAGCACGGTCAAGATCGGTGTGATGGACGAGGAGCGGCGCACCACCGTCAACCTCAAGGCATGTATCCGCGCCGCGAAAAGCCGCGTGGCCTTTATCAACACCGGCTTTCTGGACCGCACCGGCGACGAGATCCACACCAGCATGGAAGCCGGCCCCTTCAGCCGCAAGGATTTCATCAAGCGTAAGGGCTGGATCACCGCCTACGAGGATCTGAACGTCGATATCGGTCTGGAATGCGGCCTCTCGGGCAAGGCGCAGATCGGAAAGGGCATGTGGGCCATGCCCGATATGATGGCCGCGATGCTGGAGCAGAAGATCAGCCACCCCAAGGCGGGCGCGAATTGTGCATGGGTGCCCAGCCCCACGGCGGCGACACTGCATGCGCTGCATTACCACAAGGTCGATGTGTTCGCCGTGCAGGCGCGGCTCAAAAAGGGCGGGCGGCGCGCCCATATCGAGGGCGTGCTGGATATGCCGCTGGCCACCTATCAGAAATGGAGCGACAGCCAGATCATGGCCGAGGTCGAGAATAATGCTCAAGGCATCCTTGGATATGTGGTGCGCTGGATCGATCAGGGGGTGGGTTGCTCCAAAGTGCCGGACATGAACGATGTAGGCCTGATGGAAGACCGTGCGACCTGCCGCATCTCGGCGCAGCATATCGCCAACTGGCTGCATCACGATGTGGTCAGCCGCGATCAGGTGATGGAGGCGATGCAGAAGATGGCTGTTGTGGTGGACCGTCAGAATGCCGCCGATCCGGCCTATCGTCCTATGGCCCCCGGCTTTGACGGGATCGCGTTTCAGGCGGCCTGTGATCTGGTGATCGAAGGGCGCGCGCAGCCCTCGGGCTATACCGAGCCGGTGCTGCACCGCCGTCGGCTTGAATTCAAGGCAGCGCAGTAAGCGCCTCAGGGGGACTGACAGATGATTACATTGGAACAGGCGCAGACGATGATTGCCGTGGCCCGCGATAAGGGCCGCGAGATGGGCCTCAAGCCGCTGAGCGTGGCGGTGCTGGACGCGGGCGGGCATCTGCTGGCCTTCGTGCGCGAGGATGGCGCCAGCCCCGGCCGGTTCGAGATTGCGCAGGGCAAAGCCTATGGCGCAGTGATGCTGGGCATGCCCGGCTCGGCGCAGATGAAACGGGCCGAGGATCAGGCCTATTTCATGGCCGCGGTGAACGGCGCGTTCGGCGGCAAGGTCATTCCGGTGCCGGGTGGCGTGCTGGTGATGCAGGGCGATGCGGTTGTGGGCGCGGTCGGCGTGACGGGCGACACATCGGACAATGATGCGGCGGTGGCCGTGGCTGGGATAGAGGCGGCGGGCTTTGCTGGAAAGGCGTGATTTGGAGACATATCCGTTCATTGCAGCGTGGTGAGCAGGCCCACTCAGGCGCGAAAACGCCGTAAATGCAGTCACCTGACATAAAGCGGGGTGGAAATGCCCCGCTTTGATATTTGCATGTCCCGTCCGAACCTATATCCTGCGGGGTAACAGGCGCATCACACCCACAGGACAGCAGGCATGGCACGACCCGTCGTCGGCATCATCGGCAACCACCATCTGATCAACGACCAGTATCCCGCGCATGCGGGCGGGGCGATGAACTCGGAAGCTGTGGCGAGTGTTGCGGAATGTATGCCGCTGCTGATCCCTGCTGATCCGCGCTTTGTCTCTGTCGAGGAACTGCTGGACACCTGTGACGGGTTCTTGCTGACCGGCGGGCGGCCCAATGTGCACCCCAACGAATACGGAGAGGACGAGACCGAGGCGCATGGCGCATTCGATCGTGCCCGCGATGCCATTGCCCTGCCATTGGTGCGCGCCTGCGTAGAGCGCGGCCAGCCTTTCCTTGGCATCTGCCGTGGCTTTCAGGAAGTGAACGTCGCGATGGGCGGCAGTCTCTACCCCGAGATACGCGATCTGCCGGGCCGGATGAACCACCGCATGCCGCCCGATGGTACGCTGGAAGAGAAATTCGCCCTGCGCCACACGGTGCAATTCACCGAAGGTGGCGTGTTTCACGATCTGATGGGCGCGTCGCAAGTGATGACCAACACGCTGCACGGCCAAGGCATCTGTCGCGCGGGGGCGCGGATCGTGATCGACGGCTACGCCCCCGATGGCACGCCCGAGGCGATATATGTCAAGGATGCGCCCGGCTTCACGCTGTCCGTGCAATGGCATCCCGAATGGGACGCGTCCAACGATCCGGTCTCGCGCCCGCTGTTCACCGCGTTCGGTGATGCTGTGCGGGCATGGGCGGACGGCGGAGCGCAGCGCGGGGCGCAGGTTCTCAAATCTGCCTGAGACAGGATTGTCCGATAGGGAATTGTCTTTGCGCCAGCGCAAAGTGACGCGCGGCGCGTTGGGGTAGACTGCGGCTTACACCAGCCGGAGTTTGCAACATGACCGTTCTCATCGCCTATGCCACCACCGAGGGCCAGACCCGCAAGATCGCACGCTTCTGTGCCGATTGCCTGATCGCGCAGGGCCATAGCGTCGAATTGCTGCCGCTGGCGGATGCCGCCGATGATGACGGGCTTGATCTGAAACGCTTTGACAGCGCGATCCTTGCAGGCTCGGTCCATGGCGGGCGTCTGCAGCCGCAGCTTGCGCGTTTTGCCGCGCGCTATGCGGCGGAACTGAACGTCCGGCAGACGATGTTTCTGATGGTCTCGCTGGCCGCTGCCGGAAACGACCCCGACGAGCATGCCCATCTCGCGCAGATCGCGGCGGATTTCGCGGATGATGCAGGCTGGAAGCCCACCCATACGGCCCATGTCGCCGGGGCGTTCCGCTTCACCCAATATGATTTCTTCAAGGGACTGGCGATGCGCTGGATCGCCCATAGCAAGGGCGAGGAAGTGGATCGCCACAGCGACAAGGAATATACCGACTGGTCGGCTTTGGCGGGCATGCTGGATCGCTGGCCCGGTTGAACGCTGCCAGAAAATCCTGCGAACTTCAGTCCGACTGGTTCCTAGACGCAGGCAAGCAAGCGGCTTTCATGTTTGCGTAGGCAGATGCGCGCGGTATCGCCATAGCCATTGGGATTACTTCGCAACGCCGGAAAGTAGCGAAACAGGTCTTCGCGGCTGGCGTCTGACAGGGCCTGAAGGCCGTTCTGGCCGGGATGGAAACTTTCGCTGGCGGCGCTTTCGGCAAAGATGATCTCGTGATGGTCGAAAAGGAGATGCACATAAGTGACGCTGTCGCATTCGGGTTGCGTGATCGTGGTGCCATTGACCAGATGTTTGGCTGAAAGCAGAACTTCTGGCGTATCGAAATAATACGCCGCCATGGTCGAGCAGTGCAAAATCCTGTGCTGTGGCGAGACGATCAGCGGCCTTACATTGTTGAATACACCTGTCTCGATTCGGATGGGGGCAAAGTTTCCCTGCCCACTGACGGTGCGGCGTCCGGTCCAGCGCAGGGGTTGCAGGCCGTTGTCCCGCGTCACCACCAGATCACCGGGGCAAAGATCCTCGACCCGGCGTGGACCCAATGGCGTCAGGATATGCGTACCAGCCGTGAAACAGATGATCACGCGTTCGATGTTCGAGAAGGTAACAACCGTGCCATCGGCCAGAGTGGCACTGCCCGCCAGCGCATTGGGGTCGGTATTGGTATAGGTGATATCGCCCCAGTGGATCAAACCCGCGAAATCGATCGTATCGCCGCCAGTTTCATCGCCTTCACCGCCGTCAATGGTGATATTGCCTCCGCCAAGCGCCGTCGTATCCAGCAAAAAGGTATCATCGCCTGCGCCGCCGAAGACTGTATCACCCGAGCCGACGAAAATAAGATCGTCGCCAGCGCCGCCATAGATCAGATCCGCGCCGGTGCCGCCGATGATCGTGTCATTGCCGTCGCCACCATAAAGAAAATCATCCCCGCCGCGCCCGTCGATGAAGTCGTCGCCTGCGCCGCCGTAGAATTCGTTGGTCCAGTCCGCGCCCTGACCGTCATAGCCCACAAGCGTGTCATTCCAGTTCGACCCGATGATCCCGTCGATGCCGCCTGCCAACGTGTCATTGGCCGCATCACCGCCCGATGCGGTATTGGTGGACAAGTCAATCGACACACCTTCGCTGGACGCGGAATAGTCGATGAAGTCCATCCCCGCGCCTAACGAGATCAGGTCGGCCCCGGCGCCGCCGATAACCGTGTCGTTGCCGTCGCCGCCATAGATTGCATTGGTCCCGCTGCCGCCGCTCAGAACGTCATTTCCGGTTCCGCCATAGAGGATGTCATTGCCCGCTCCACCGAAAAGATGGTCATTTCCGGCCTCGCCGTACAGCGTGTCATTGCCGTCCCCGCCCGCCAGCGTGTCATCCCCCGCAACCTGCGGGATCGTGGTGAAATGTACGTCGGTGACCCAGATTCCCTGTGTGCCGCCAAGACCGTTGCTATAGGCAATTGTAATCCGGCTGACCGGGCCTGCAATCTCGATCAGGGCAGAGCCCGTTGCATCATTCGGGTTGTCTGCGCGGTCGTTGGCGGTGATTGTATTTCCGCTGACAGTGTCACCCGAGCCGGGAGTGATCCTCACGCTGACCGGATTTCCGTTCACGTCAAATGCGTTGACGGTCACGATATCGCGGTGGTTGCCACTGCCCCAGTCGATGTCATTGATGCGGAAGCGGACATTGCCGACCTGATCGGACATGCCGCTGCCAGCCTCGGCTGCGAAATTGATCGTGGTTGTCGAGGTGGCTGCATCGCCGTTGCCGAACAGGGCCAGGCTTGAGCCTGTATCGAACGGCTCTCCGGGCGCGACATACATCGTCTCGCCGCTTTCAACCTGGTAGGTCGGATTGTTGTTGCCGTTATTCGTGAAACTGACCGAGACTTTCATCGTCCCTGTGTCTTGCGTGAATCCAGCGGCAAGATTGGTGGCGTCCGGGCCAACTGCCGTCCAGTCCAGCACCTCGTTTTGCGCCGCAACCGGGGCAGCGCCGGTGTCACCATAGATGACGTCATCTCCGGTGCCACCATCGATGCTGTCATTGCCGCCACCGCCATAGACAGTGTCATTGCCGCCGCCTGACAGCACGGTGTCATCTCCGGCCCCTGCGCGGATGACATCTGCCCCCGCACCCGGACGGTCGCCGCCCGCATCGACGTAACTGCTGTCAATCAGGTCGTCGTCGTCGCCACCTTTGACAACCCGATCCGCCACTTCAAATTTTGGCGCAGTGACAACGCTGGCGGACGAGACCGAATAGGGGGTGCTGCTGGGCACGAAATAGACAAAGCCGTCTGTGGCCAGATAATAGGTGCCGGTGCCTGTCTGCGTCGTGTTGGACAGAGAAAAAATGGACGTTCTGCCCGTCCAGGTCCATGATCCGGTTCCGATAACGGAGGCCGTTGTAAAACTGATCGCTGAGCCGCCAATCGCATCGCCATTGTCGAGCGTCGAATCGCCAAGAGAAACTCTGTAACCGGTAGGCATGGGCTGTACTCCGCGGGATTCTGACCTGATCCATTGTCGGGACGGCAGGGCTGTGTCCGGAGCGGATACACGTGCGCGGGAGCTAAATTTGGCGTAATTTAAGTCAAAATCCGGGCGTCCACGACTTTAAAGAAATAAACCCGCCACGGTGATGGCGGGTCTCAACTTTATCTCGAATAATAATCAGAGGTTTATGTCAAAAGTGGAAATACATCCTGAAGGGGCAGGCTGCGGGCGCGGGTGCCTGTCAGATCGAACAAGGCATTGGCCAGCGCAGGCATCGCGGGCGGCGTGCCGGGTTCGCCCACACCGGACATATGGCGGTTGGTCTCCAGTATCCGCGTCTCGATCAGTGGGGTGTTGTGCAGGCGCAGCCCGTCATAATCGGGGAAATTGCCCTGCTCCACAGCTCCGTCCGCAAAGGTGACCTGGCCGAAAGCAGCGGCAGAAAGGCCAAAGATCATACCCCCTTCAAGCTGCGCGCGGATATTGCCGGGGTCAAGCGCCAGCCCCACATCGGCGGCGATCCATGCGCGATTGATGCGGATCGTGCCGTCCTCGTCGATCACCTCCACGACCTGCGCCACCGGACAGCCGAAGCTGTAGGTGAACCCCACGCCGCGCCCGATACCGTCAGGCGTCTCGCCGGTCCAGCCCGACATCTCGCGCACCGCCACCAGCGTACCTGCCGAGGGTGCATGTTCGCCCTGCATCATCGACAGGCGGAACTCCAGCGGATCGGCTCCGGCGGCATGGGCCAACTCGTCAATAAACGTGTCGTGGAAGAACCCGTTGAAGGAATTGCCCACCGCACGCCAGAAGCCCACGGGGATGTCCATCTCGGCCAGATAGCCACGGATACGGTAATTCGGGATGCTATAGGGCTGGTCGAACGCGCCCTCGACATGGCCCTTGTCAGGACCGGGCGGGGAAATGCCCGCCAGCCGCTGCCCCGCCTGCCGCGTGGTGGATTGCGCCGCGATCTGCCCGTCGAGCAGTACCGCACGCCCGTCCTTGACCGCACCGCGAAAGCGCGCGATCGCGCCGGGGCGGTAGAAATCATGGCGCATGTCTTCCTCGCGCGACCACGTCAGTTGCACGGGCGTGCCGGGCAGGGCGGCGGCAAGGCGCGCGGCGTAGACGGCATAGTCGCTCTCGCCGCGCCGCCCGAACCCGCCCCCCATCAGGGTTGTGTGCACAGTGACTTGATCGGCGGAAAGGCCCACGGCATCTGCGCATTTGCCTTGGATAATGACGGGCGCTTGATTGCCGCACCAGACCTCAAGCCCTGCGGCGGTCAGATGAGCGGTGGCGTTCATCGGCTCCATCGTGGCATGGGCCAGATAGGGCAGGCGGTATTCGGCGGTCACCTCGGTCGCGCCCTGCGGGAGCTCCTCGGGGGTGCCATCGTCGCGCATCGTGGAATTGGCGCGCCCGTCGAAGGCGGCGGCGATCACGGCAAAAGCATCCTCGGTCGTGGCCGGATTGGTGGAGGTGGCCCAGTCGATCTCCACCGCCTCGGCGGCCTGCATCGCGATCCATGTGTTGTTCGCCACCACAGCGATCCCGTCGCCGAGATCGACAACACGCTCCACCCCCGTCATGGCCAGCGCGGGAGCCGGATCGAAACCGCGCATCCCCGCACCAAGGGCGGGATTGCGGCGCAGGGCGGCAAAGCGCATCCCTTCCAGCCGCACATCGATGCCGAACGTGGCGGTGCCTGTCACTTTGGCGGGTATATCCAGCCGTGGCATGGACTTGCCCAGATATTTCCATTCCGATTGCGGGCGCAGGATGACATTCTGCGGCGGCGTGATCTGAGCGGCATCCGCAGCGAGGTCGATATAGGACAGCCTTGTCCCATCGGGTGCGATGACATGGCCCGCTTCGGTCGCCAGATCGCCGCGCGCGACACCCAGTTGCTGTGCCGCCGCCTCTTTCAGCGTCTCGCGGGCGGTGGCCCCTGCCAGTCGCATCTTGTCGAACGCATCCACCGTCGAGGTGGACCCGCCCGTGACCTGCAGGGACATCATCTTGGGCAGAACGGCCAGCGTTTGCTTCAGGCTGTGCTGCATATTGGTCAGGGCGTAATCCTTGAACGGCATCCCCGCCCCCATCAGCGCCCCGTTGTAATAGGCCTGCGCGGGTGGGCCGTGCAGGGTGGTGATATCCTCCCATGCGACGTCCAGCTCCTCGGCGACCAGAGCGGCAAGGGTGGAATGGATGCCCTGTCCCATCTCGGCGCGCGGCGTGATGATGGTGACGCCATCGGCGTTGATCAGCACATAGGGGTTGAGCG
>JBLRWK010000073.1:0-15756 GCA_047921295.1 Rhodobacterales bacterium | reverse complement strand
GAACCGTCATGGTATACGATGCCGGCGGGTGGGGGCATCCACCGCATCAGTTCAAACTGTCGATCTTCTTCCTCGCTTTCCTGCCACAGTTTGTCACAACCGATGCTGCGTCCCCGATTGGTCGCATGTTGATACTGGGCACAATCTTCATGGTAATGACTTTCGTCGTATTCGTGGTTTACGGAGCGTTTGCATGGCGACTGCGCCAGCAAATCATCGGGCGACCGTCCGTTATGATCTGGATGCGACGCTGCTTTGCAGCTGCTTTTCTCGCACTCGGCGCCCGCTTGACGTTTGCGACCCTATAGGAAAGCCGGACTTCATATTTTGTCGGTGAAGAGCGACACTCCCATGTCAAAACGCCCCCTCCGACTATATTTGGAAAGTCACGTCGCGTTAAAGAAGGCGCGGAACGCAAAACGCTTGCTCAGTTTCTGCAAACCGTAGAAGCTTCGCCACTGGTGTGCAGATTTCACATAGCACGCTTCCTAATCTCCTCAGGACACCTATGACGAGTCACGCTAAGCTGAACAAACGAGCTTCCGCTCCCAACCTTTACGACGCCGACACCTCGCGCGATCCCGTTGAATTGTCTTCATTCATTATCGCACTGTCCGGGCTGTTGTCCGAGCAACGAAGCGTTCGCACCGAGATTCTGATTGCAACCTGTGCGGTGGTTTTGTCGACTTGGTTGCGATTTGCCGTGGACGAGCTTTTGCCAGTAGGCTTCCCTTTCCTCACGTTTTTCCCTGCAGTTCTGTTGACTGCCCTTTTTGCATCAATACGCGCAGCGGTGGTTGTGGCACTTTTGACTGGCGGGATCGCCTGGGGTCTGTTCATTCCTCCCATCGGCGCGTTCGGTATCAGCTTACCTACCGTGATTGCGATGGTATTTTTCTTTGTAATCACCTCGACAGAAATCTTCTTTATCGCGTTATCTGGCATGGCTCTAAAGCGCATCAAAGCAGAACGCGATCGATCCAAGTTTCTTGCAAAGTCTCGAGATCTGATGTTTTCGGAATTGCAGCATCGGGTTTCCAACAATCTTGCGAATGTCGCAGCACTATTGAAGCTCCAAGCCAATGCCACGGATTCTGCTCAAACGCGCAAGACCCTGACAGCCTCTGTGGCACGCGTTCAAACGGTGGCACGCATTCAACGCAATCTCTACCTACCCAACGAACAAGAGGTAGAGGTTATGGCTTTTCTGGAGCAACTGGCCCAAGACACGCAGGAGGCGATGTCACTGGGACAAGATGTTTCCGTTACGGTCACATCGGACAGGTTCAGGATTCATCGCGATCAAGCTGTCCCTTTCGGACTTGTGGTGAGCGAACTGATCATGAATGCGATGGAGCATTCCCAAACAGTAGATGACAGCTTGAAAATACGGATACTCTGCACGCGGTCTACCGATCAATCGACAGGCCAGTCCAAGATCCTGCTTTCTGTTATAGATAATGGTCAAGGCGTGTCCGAAGAATTTGACAAAACTCCCTCCGATAGCCTTTGGATGAGAATTGCGAGGGGCTTTGCGGAAGGACTTGGTGGCCAATTGACCCTTGGCAACAAACCTGACGGAGTTGGAGCGATTGCAACGCTGGAGTTTCCTGAGCCCTCGGCAGATTGAAGATTGAGGGATCATCGGGGAGCAATACGCCCACTTGTTGCAGGATCTTTGAGGGTTCCGGCCGCCGTTGAAAAACATTTAGGCTCGGTAATTACACTCTCCCTCCATGGGAACAGCCATGCGCGGATCGTATCGGCTTGGTTCGTTGGTTTTACCCAATCGCCGCCAGTCAGTCGGTTTTTTTCGGGTGCATCTGGATTTGTAGCAGACAAGCACAAAGCCTGAGGCGAATGAGGAAAGCCTCCTCATCATTGACTTATCTACATAAAGACCATAAGTCTATATACAGACAAAGGAGGCCGAAGATGCAGATTGCAAACTTTCCGAGTTCCTCGGCTTCGACCGATGGCATGCAGTTTCGCACGATTTCCAGAGAGGACCGCGCGCGGACAAGCGCTCCGGGTCTGCGGACCTTTCGCAAAATCGCGGACCGCTTTGATCTGACTGAGGCGGAACGCATCGCCATCCTCGGGGATCCGGGCCGGTCAACCTATCATCACTGGATGAAGAAGGCGCGTGAGCACCAACCAGTAACGCTGCCGCTCGATACACTGTTGCGGATTTCGGCCATACTCGGAATCTACAAGGCACTTTCCATTCTGTTCGAGGATGAGAACCAGGCACTGATCTGGTTGAAGGGACCCCATCAGGGCACGCTCTTCGCGGGCGCCTCGCCTATGACCTATATGCTCGAAGGCGGGCACGATGGCCTTATGTCCGTGCGTCGATACCTTGATGCATGGCGCGGTGGCAGAATGGGTTCTGGCGCGCCGGAGGGCAGCTTTGAAGCTGTCACCGAAGACGATCTTGTCTTTGCATGAAGATCACCGATTACGATGTGGTGTCGGCACCCGCAGGTACCACACGCCTCATTCCTTCGCGTTTTCCGCCAATTCCAGCCTTTGACGCGGTCACCGCCACCGATGATCTGGATGCCGTGATGGATCTGGAAGGCTGGACAAACGACCGCTGGTAGCTCCACGGCTCGCGCGCCTGCCGCGTGCAGAGTGGGTCTATGGACGCCCGAACGCCAGCGTGATTATGGCGGCATTTCTGCATGGATCGCCCGGTGGTTTGCGGTTTACAGATGCAAGTCTTGGGGCGTGGTATGGGGCGACCCATCTCAACACCGCGCTGTTGGAAGTGGCCAACGGGTTGCGCAAAGAGATTGCGTTGAGTGCACTGACCCAAAAAAGCGAGATCTACCGTCAATACAAGGCAGACCTCGCGGGCGACTATGTCGATATCTTTGGAGCGCATCCGGAATATCACGATCCCGACGATGCGAGTTATCCTTTGGCGCAAGCCTTCGGAAGGCGTGTTCGGGCCGAGACAACGCGTGCCGGCATCCGGTATGAGAGCGTGCGCCACCCGGGCCATGAGAACTGGGTCTGCTTCCGCCCGTCTCAGGTCCTAAACGTGACGCAGGCGGATCATTTCAAAATCGAAGTGCCTCGATCTGGACGCGTCATTGTGCGACAGCTCTCCTGATCATAAACAGGCTGATGAATGAGGCGGCTCTCGCCCCGGTTGATACTTACGATGATATACTGGTGTGCCGCACGGTGCGGTTTTAGCGCTCGATAGCTGCGCTTTCGTTGAGCAAAACTGCTACCGGCTTCCTGGATAAGCTCGTAACCCTCCTGCTCCGCCCCGTTATTCCGCCTGCCTCAGCAGCTGGAAGTCTGTCATCTCTGCCGGGCCATTTGCGCGGAGACGGATTGCGTTTGCCGTGTCCGCTTCGGGATAGACAAGTATCCCAACCGCGTGGCCTGCGATGGTTCCGCTGATGGCTGCCCGGTCCACCACAAGATCGAGCGCTATGCTGTCGCTTTCCGGCACATCGGTCCAGAGAGTGCCGCTGCGTGTCCAGCTGGCTGTCGAGCTGTCCCCCAGATCAAGCCCGATCTTCCCCTCGGCGGGGCGCAAGAGCAGGCGGGTCTCCTCGGAGCCGTCCGGCGTCGCCCGCAGGCCGAGGGTTGCCGTTGTGCCTTCGGGTACGCGCAGGTTTGCGACGATCCGTGCGGGACGCTGTCCGGCCTCGTGCACAACCGGATCATTCCCGAGTGTTATTGCATCTGCCTCTGCCAGAGCCTCGGTGAAAGTGTTCCGGACCTCGTGGACCAGCCTCAAACATAGCGCCATACTGCCCGTTTCGCAGTGGCGCACTTCATAAGGGAGGGATAGTGAATGCACCCAGCCCGCTGCAGCGCGGATATCTTCGGGGCGCTGGCCGTCATCAGAAATGATACCAACGGAAACGAGACGCCCTGCCCCATCCTCGGCCAGTGTCGGCGCCAGCAAAGTGCCGAACAGATCCCACGACTTCGGCTCGGGGTTCTCGGGCACGAAGCGCGTTCCGTCAAAATCGCCGATCCAGTAACGCGTCTGTGTCCGTCCGTCGCGTAGAACCGGCGTTCCCATCAGCAACCAACGCTCGCCAAAAGGGCGCAGCACCGGAAGTTCCCAGTATTCGCCCGGCATGTCCACAGCGCCGGTGTCGAACTCACCGGCAAAGGTCCAGTTTTCGGCATCCTCGGATGTATAGGACAGGATGAGCGCGCGGCTCCGGTCCGGTGCGCCTGAGCCGATGATGGCAAGCCAGCCCGCCTCGGTTTCGATGACATAGGGATCCCGCATATCCTGATAGCCCGGTGGCGTGTCGAAGGCGATAGGCGGTTCGCGGCGCTGGAAGCTGCCGCCATCCTGCCAGTCCGCCCGCCCGAGCCCCGAGCGCTCGCCGTTGACGCCTGTATAAAGGACGGCTGGCGGCTCGATACCCGGAACCAGATTGCCAACCCAGATGCCGCGCCGGTCAAAGCCTGTTCCGGGCATAAGAGCGGGCAACCTCGCTTGCCAGGATACGAGGTCTTCCGAGACAAGGTGACCCCACAAGATGTGCCCCCAGAAGGCACCATTGGGATTGGCTTGATGATAGAGGTGCCAAAGCCCGTCACGGTAGAAGAAAGTGTGCGGCTCATTAGTCCAGCCGGAGGGCGGCAAAGGATGCAGTTGCGGGCGGTGCAGGTCGTCTGCGAACCACGCCGCAGGTACGCTGATGTCCGGATCGCCCGGCGGCGGGCCCGGTTCGGGCGGGGCGGTGTGGTGGCTGATCGCCACAGACCCGATCAAACCGTTCCAGACACCTTGCGGATGGGTATCATACCGCACGCCCGCATCTGCGCGCTTCGCGATGCTCAACCGCCCGCGCAAACTGTCCGCTATATCACCCGTGGTCTGTGCGACCTCGGTACCGTCAACATACAGGCGGATCGAGCCCTCACCGGACCGCACTGCGAGATGCACCCATTGGCCCAGCGGCAGGGTTTCAAAACTTGCGGCGCGCAAGCCCGCCAACCGGAACTCCGGCTGAAGCCACTCATTCACCCCCAGCAAAAAGCCGTGTTCGCCTTCAAGATGGACAACCGCGGTACCGTCAACGGGGGGAGAGGCGAGCACGACCCATGCGTCAAGCGCAAGGCCCTCGGCTGTTGGAAACTCAATCTCGTCAGCAGTCCGCAACCATGTCGAGTTGCCGTCGAACCGAAAAGTCAGGCCGTCGCCCTCGCCGATCTCGACCAGTGGCCGATACGGCGCGTGAATGTCCAGTGCGGCATCACCGAGGCGGATATTATCTCCGTCGCGCGTCCATACATCAGCAACGGTTTCCCCCGGAAACACCGCTGCGAGAGCAACCGCTGCGGCAACAAACCTACCGGTCATTCTCTGCTTCTGAGACGACGGCAATCTCGCCCTCCATATGGATACGGAACAACGGTGCAGGCCCACCAAAAAAGCTGCGCTCGCTGTGCTCGGGGTCAAGCTCGAAGCCATAGGTCTCGTTGAGATAGGACATCACAAGCCCATCAGGCAGCACAAGGTAGGAATAGACCTGAGCCGGACTGTCGCTTGGATTTGCAGCCACAAGGCCATGCTTGTTCAGCGGGGTCCATCGGCCACGCAGGCTCCCTGTCTCGGATTTGAAACCATAGAGGCCGCGCGGTCCGTGAACTTCGGGGGAAAACGTGAAATCATGCGTCGAGAAGAACAGATAGGCCCCGTCCTCGCGGTAAACGACATGCGGACGCTCCAATTGGGAATTGACCCCCATCGAGACGATGATCGGCGGCTCAAGTTCCCAGTCGCCATCATCGGTGCGGGTCGCCATGCCGACAACGCCGTTATACGGGCCAGCGACGCCAGCCGCATTGGCGGTGAACAGGACGTGCTCGCGACCCGTGTAGGGATCGACCATGTATTCAGGATCGCGGAAACCATAGACGGCATCGCTCGCAAGGTAGGTTTCGATTGTGTCGTACCAGACACCATCCGCCTCCGCGATCAACTCATGCTCTCCGAAATCCGAGAAGGCGATGCCGTCGTCGCTCGCCGAGATCGAAGCGGTCACCATCGCAAGACGCTGCTCGACAACCGGACGGCCAGCAGCCTCGTTGTGTATCGAAATCGGGCGATCGGGCATGTCGTTGTCGATGCTCTCTGCGTCGAGGCTGCCCGTCGCTGTGTAATAGAACGTCACAGTCTGGCTGTCTTCATCGTAGAAGGTAGACCCGGCCCATTGACGCGAACCCATGGACTCGGTGCGATCAAGCACAATCCCGCCGGGGCGCCATTCCCCGTCACGGGTATACCAGTAGCGCCACGTCGAAAGGGTGAAAAACTCCCATCCGGTTTCTTCCACCTCGTCCCATTCCGCGCTCAGGCCAACCATAACCACCCAGTCGTCGATAACGGCGACCGAGCCATCGGGATTACGGACCGGCCATGCGTCCCAGACATACACGCCCTCCTCGAAGAACGCAGGCGGGTGGATCATCAAAGGCAGGGTTACGGGCGTGTCCTGCACCAGATCTTCCAGATCCTGCTTGCTCCAGACCGAAGCCATATGTCCAGGAAAGCGGAACTGCTCCGGAGTGGCAAAACCGCTTTGATCCTTATGGGCCATTTCGCCCGCAGTCTGGTTTTCCATCGTCCCGGGATCGCCCTCGAGGGTGACATCTTGTGCGGATGCAACGTTTGCGGACACCAATAGCGTGATCGAAATGGCGTTCCGGCATGACTTGAATAAAGTCATAGTGACCTCCATGCTGAAGTAATTTTATTTCGTGTTATGATGCGAGGGGAACACGCATGGTGCGCTTTAGGTTCCAATTTTTTCGGATTCGTGCCGTAGTGCTGCTTTGGTTGCACAGCTTTGGTGTCTGGCTGCCAGCCAGCCAGACAGGGCAGAAATAGCTAAAAAGCCTGCCATAGGCGATGCCACACGCCCGCATGGCACGTCCTAATCTCTCTCACGTCCGGCAGTCAGGCTACCGAGTTCAACGTCGAGACTTGGTGGCGCATGAGTCCGCCCGCGCGGCAATACACCGGTACGAGGCAGAAGGCTGGGACAATCACTTATCGATCCGGTTTGACCGCACGAACAGTCCGGTGGTTAATCTCGTTGCCAGTTCGCGCGTCTGTCAGTTTGGGAACGATAGGTTCATTCGTCTCGCGGTCCAAAAGCATTATCGAGCCCCCGGGTTCAAGCGGGACATGCGTATTGGCCCAGTCGATCAGGGTGACCAAGACGGGATAGAGCGATTTGCCCTTGTCCGTCAGGCGGTATTCGAACCGCACGGGCCGCTCCTGATAGGCCTCGCGACGCAAAACGCCGTCTGCTTCAAGTTTGCGCAAACGGTCTGCCAGGACATGCCGCGTAATTCCCAAACGCTGCTGCATTTGCTCGAAACGGCGAATTCCAAGGAAGCAATCGCGCAGGATCAGCATGGTCCAGCGATCGCCGATGACCGACAGACCACGTGCGACGGGACATGCCTCGTTATGCAGCTCGTTCCACTTCATAGGGCTATTCTATCAGCGATTGACAGGTTCTGAAAGAGAACTTACCAAGGGTGCATTCCAAAAAGGAACGGTCATTCGCACCGTCGTCCGGACAGGCGGAAAGGATTGATGTGACGCTGCCCCCGCATAAAAGTGACATCACGTCTTTCGCCACTGCCCTGTCACCGTATTCTAGGCTCCCGCTCCTTGCCGCAAGCCGGAGGCAAGATGCGTAGCACCCCGCTCCCGCAACCGCCGCTGATGCCCGCCGATGCAGCCGCCGACCGGCGTGCTGCGCGCACGCAGGCGCTGCTTGAAGGGCCGATTGGGCCGACATTGGCCAAGCTGGCCCTACCTAATGTGTTGGCGATGGTGGTTCAGGCGGCCCAAAGCGTGGCCGAAGCATTCTTTGCCAGCCTCTTGGGTGTCACCGCGCTGGCGGGGCTTGCGCTGGTGTTTCCCCTTGTCATGCTGACACAGATGCTGTCTGCGGGCGCGATGGGTGGCGCGATATCTGCCTCTGTTGCGCGCGCGCTCGGTGCCGGGCAGCCGGATCGCGCGGCGACCCTCACCCTCGCCGCATGGATCATCGCTGTGGGCTTTGCGGTGGCTATCGCCGGTGTCATGGCACTTTTTGGCCGGTCGATTTTCGACAGCCTCGGCGGCGGGGCGGCTCCGGTTGAAGCGGCGGTGACCTATGCGCTCGTGTTCTTTCCCGGTTGTATTGCAGTCTGGCTGTGCCATGCCTCGCTGAGTGTGATCCGCGGGACCGGCAATATGCAGTTTCCGGCTTTGCTGCTGCTGCTGGTCTCCTCGTTCTCGATCCCGCTGGCGGGTGGCTTGTCGCTTGGCTGGGGTCCGCTTCCGGCGCTCGGCATCGCGGGATTGCCGCTCGGTCTGATCGTGGCGCATGGCGTCGGGGCGATTGTGGCAATGATCTATATCGCATCGGGGCGTACCGGCCTGCGGTTTCACGGCGCATTGGCGCGGATGAACACCGGCATGTTCCGCGATATTCTGTCTGTCGGGGCGCTGGCCTCGGTCAATGCGGTTCTGACCGTGCTGACGATCGTGTTGATGGTCGGACTGGTCAGCCAATATGGCGAGGCGGCGCTGGCGGGCTATGGGCTAGGGGCGCGGCTGGAGTTTCTGATGATCCCCGTGATCTTTGGCATCGGGGCCGCGATGACGGCGATGGTCGGCGCGAATATCGGCGCGGGCAACCGGGACCGCGCCTTGCGTGTGGCCTGGACCGGATCGCTGGCAGGGGCAGGCATTGTCGGCACGATCGGCCTGATCCTCGCCCTCTTTCCGGATCTGTGGCTCGGCCTGTTTCTGGAGCCTTCCGACACGGCCGCGCTGGACGCCGGGCGCAGCTACTTCCGCCTTGTCGCGCCGTTCTATGCCTTTTTCGGGCTTGGCCTTGCCCTTTATTTCGCATCCCAAGGGGCGGGCCGGATGCTGTGGCCGGTGATTGGCAGCCTGTGCAGGATCGGTCTGGCCTTCGGCGGTGCACTCGTTTTGGCGGCGACCACGAGCCTTGGCGTGAACGGTGTGTTTGCCGCAATCGGAGGCGCGATGTTTGTCTACGGTATGGTTATCAGCCTCGCCATCTACCGGACAGGATGGCAATAGAGACCTTCGCAACGAGTGCAGGCAGATGCGTCCAGACAAGGCCGAAGCGACCGCTGGCCATGGCTGCTGTCACTCGTTCTCGTTGAAGCTTTGACAACGCTCCGCGATCAGTCCGTGCCTGCGACATGGGAGACATAGGCGGCCAGTTCGGCAATCTCGGTCTCGGTCAGTATCTCGCTGTAGTTCGGCATCGCGCCCGGCCCCTCGCTCAGCGCCGCGCGCACCTCCGCCTCCGTCGGCTGCAAGCGGTCAAGATTGGGGGCAATGGTGCCGTCGGTTCCGGCCTCCGCCAGCTCGTGGCAGATGCCGCAGGCCGGTTGGCTGTTCAGAAACAGATCGCGTCCCGCCTCCAGCATCGCATCATCGGGTGTATCCTTTGCGCTGTCTCCCGCGAAGGCTGCGCCAGCCGAGATCAGCACGGCGGCAACAGCGGCTGGCAGCACGGTGAAGGACATGGCGAAAGACATTGTGAAAGGCAGGGCGGGATAGCGTATGTGCATCATCCTCGGGTCATCTCCAAAAAGCGGCTTCGCCAAAGATGCGAAGCCGCAGGGGTCAATTGGCAAGGAACCGGATCAGCTTACCGTGACATTCACGGCAAGACGATCCCACCCGGCATAATCATAGGCGCGGTGGTTCGGTTCCGTGCTCTGTTCCTGCACGTTACCCTCACTGTCTGTCGCGCGGCTTGTGATCGCATAATCACCCGGCTCAAGATCGGCAGCCAGCACGAATGTGCGCCATGCGTAATCCCCCAGATCCGGACCGATCAGCCGCGCTTCCTCCCAAGTCTCGCCATCATCAAGCGACACCTCGACACTCTCGACCGGATTGGTCCCGCCAAAGGCAACACCGTAGACATGGACGCGGCCACTGGCATTGTCCATCACGGGATGCGTCACCCAAGATTTGACCTTCATCTCCCACATTGACGGCTGGTCCGGCGCGCCGGATTCCCCGACCGGGCGCACCCTGTAGCCAGATACTTGAATATTCGCCGTCGTCTCCTCCTCCGTGAAGGCAAGACGGCGGATGTATTTGATATTGTTCACACCGTAATAGCCCGGGACCACCAGACGCAGCGGTCCGCCATGCGCCAGCGGGATCGGCTCCCCGTTCATCTCATAGGCGAGGATGGCATTTTCCATCGCATCCATCGGCACCGAGCGTTCCACGACGATATCGTCACGGTCGATCCCTTCGGGAAGCTCCTCGCCGCCCGTGCCGGTCATGAACCGGGCACTGTCGGTTGCGCCGCCATGGGCCTCCACGATATCGCGCACGGGAATCCCCGTCCATATCGCGCAACCGGCCGCCCCTGTCCGCCAAGGTGCGCCGCTGGCTTCATGGTCATGAAAACCGCGCCCGTTGCCGGAGCATTGCAGCACCGTCGCCACAGTATCCATCCCCAAGGCTTTCAGCTCGCCAAGTGTCCGCGTCGTAGGTTCTGCGACGCCGTCGATCTCGACCTCCCAAGCGTCGCGGTCCGCCACGATATCATCGCTTGGCGGGGCAAGGTTGTTGCGGACGAAAAACACGTTGTTAGGCGTGACCACACCCGCACCGATAGCGTCGCGTTCGGTTTCCAGCGTCTGATCGGTATGCACGATCATCGCATCCGCACGTTTCCAATCCGTGTATCCCGGCAGGCCGTTCTCATGCTCGCTTGCATTGGCAGCACTGAATGGAATGGTCGCTCCGGTCGCTGTCACTATTGCGGTGCCTCCCGCACCGACAAGAAAGTGGCGCCGCTTCACTCTAAGGGTCTCCGACATCGTATTCCTCCCTTGGTAGATCGCTTTCTGTGTGTTCACCATCTTGCGGCGAACGGGCTTTTTTTTCAAGCCTGTGACAACATTTTCCCGATCAACCTTTGTTTCTTGGAAAATCTTTCGGCCCCTGCGCGAGAGTCGCGAACATTGTCGAGCGGGCAAGCCAGCACATCCCTTCGGAAAGGGCTGATTGCCTCTTTCGTTCGACAAAATCCAAGTTCACCCGCGCGACCTGCTCCATACCAGCCCGTCACAACCAAGCGACGAGAATTCCGCCGCTCCGCGCTTGCCACTCCCCGTGCTTCGGTCTTTAACACCTGAGCAATCACACCCGCGCGGCGCCCTGTCCACGCAGATCAGGGCCAAAGGGATAACACATTGCTTTTCTTGACCATCTGGCCCCTCTTCGCGTTGATCTGCCTTGGCTACATCCTTGTCCGGCGCGGCTTTCCCGATTCCGGCTTCTGGCCCGCAGCCGAGCGGATCAATTACTTCGTGCTCTTTCCTGCCCTCCTGCTCGGCAGTCTGGCAGATGCCCCCGTCCGCGATCCGCAAGTGTTGCGTCTGGGCGGTGCTGCGGTGGTTATCATCATGATCGCTGCCATCGCCCTGTCCCTGACCCGCCGCGCGCGCCCCCTGCCCGCCGCCCGCTTTGGTCCGGTGTTACAGGGCACGGTCCGCTTCAATACCTATCTGGGGTTGGCCATCATCGCCATTCTGGCCGGACCTCTGGGGATTGAGCGCGCGGCGCTTTATCTTGCCGTAGCGGTGCCCTTGGTCAATGTCCTGTCCATCATCGCGCTGACCGAGGCGGGTCAGGCTCGCTCGGTGGTTGTCCTGCTGGGGACCATGGCGCGCAATCCGCTGATCCTTGCCTGTCTGGGTGGCATCACGCTGGCGCTGACCGGATGGGGCCTTCCATACGGCACCGGACGGTTTCTTGATCTGCTGGCGCAAGCGAGTCTGCCCTTGGGCCTGCTCTGCGTGGGCGCGGCCCTGCAACCGCGTGCCCTGCGCCGCGACGGGCCGACGCTGGCTGTGACGGGCGTATTGCGCCTTGCGTTAATGCCCCTGCTGGCCGCGCTCGTCGCCCGCATGTTCGGCCTCAGCGGGGTCGAAGCGCTGGTGTTGATCGTTTTTTCCGCCATCCCGACGGCCCCCACGGCCTATGTGCTGACCCGTCAGTTGAACGGTGACGGCACGCTGATGGCTGGCATAGTCACCTCGCAGACAATCGCCGCAGTCGCCACGATTCCACTGATCCTGTGGGTCCTTCGTCACTAGCCGGAGGACCAAGACAAAAGGTCCGGCTGGTGCCCCTCGATGCCCGGACCGCTGCGCGGCTGTTCCGGGCGGGGTGGCACGCACCCGGAGTTCCGCCACGCATTGCACCACGACATGCAAAGGCCCGGCAAGTACCGGGCCTTTCTCTTCTCATAGGGCTGCGAATATCAGCGGATCACGCGCACGATCGCGTTGGTTTCGGGGTTAACGATAACCGTCTGACCGTTGATGTTCACGTAACGGTATTCCGACTGCGTGGGGATTTCGTACAGGGTAACCTCCTGCGGCACGCCAGCGCCCACGGCAACTTCGCCGTCAAGGAAAACGGTGTCGACCGGATTGCTCTGGATATACGTCACCGTTTCCGTGGTGGGCTCAACCGATGCCGAGCCGACGGCACCACCAAGGATACCGCCTGCAATGATGCCGCCCACGGGGCCACCGGCTGCATAAGCCACAAGCGAACCGATCACGACACCCGCCGATGCGCCCGCGCGTTGATCCCGCAGCGTCTCGCCAGTGTCTTCATAGGTTACCGTACCGACCTGCACGGAAGACGGGCGCTCCGGCAGCACGTAAGCCTCTTCATCGGCGGTCACGGTCAGATAGGGCGCATAGGCCCAGCCATCGACGCCGTCATAGGACACGCGGCACCAGCTTCCGTCATCGACGCAGCCGTCGAGCATTGCGGTTTCGCCACCGGGGATCACGCCCAGAACGGTGTAATTGCTGGCGGGGCCGCTGCGGATATTCAGGTCGGTCGCGGCGCTGGCATCCATAGCCATGGCTGCACCGGGCATAACGGCGGCGAGTGTCAGGGAAGATACCATCGCGAGTTTAGCAAAGTTCGTTTTCATCTCACTTCTCCTCATGAACCGCGAAGCAGTTGATCTGCAGCCACAATTCGTGGCGTCGCGGCGTGTGAAGTAAAGACTTCCAGACAGAGGATGGTTCCGGCGCACCGCTATCCCGGCACCTCGGCATGGGCGAGAACTTGCTCAAGAGGCAGCGAAAAGGCGGAAAGTGGCTCGTCCGTCCGCTTTGCCAAATCCTCAGGCTGTTGTGACCGGAAGGGGCTTTCGCCGCTGAACGCTCATCAACAGGCCGATGGTGAGTGCGACAAGGGCTAGGGCGCTGATCAGGCTCAGGCTCTCGCCGAGGATAATGATCCCCAGAACGGCCCCTCCCCCCGGCACGGCCGCAAGGATGGAAGAGGTATTTCCATTCCCGATCGTGCGTGACGCGTGGGCGACGAAAAGCAGACCGATCAGGTTCGGCACGAAACCCTGATAGACAGCCTGAAGCAAAAGCGGCCCCGCAGGCGCGTCGGCCAGACCGGACGGCAACCAAAGCGCCCATACCGGCAGATAAAGCGCCGCGTTGACGATCGTTCCGCAAAAAATGATCTGCATGGCACCAAGCTGCCACCGCTCGGACAGGATAACGTATGTGGTGAAAAATATTGCACCGACAATAAACATCAGATCGCCGATCCATGCGGTGCGGAATTCGGAAACGCTTGTGTCCCAAGCCAGAACCACTGCGGATACAAGGATCAGCCCCGCACCGAGAAGCTGTTGGAACCCGGGCAGTTTGCGAAACAGGAAAACCCCGAAAACGATGCTGATCAAGGGCAGCACCCCGTTCATGAAAATCCCCCCGTGCGCCGCCGGCGCATAGAGAAAGCCCGAAAAGACGATGAGGATATAAACGGGACCCAGTATGAACGAGAGCACGGCAATCTGCGACAGGCGCAATCCGCGCCACGGTTTGTAGTAAAGGCAAAGCGGCAGCGCCACCAGCGACGCCAAGCCGTAGCGCATGGCGGCCAGATCATAGACCGTCAGCCCGCTGTCATTGGCGACGCGGCTGACGATCAGCCAGAATGACCAGACCAGAACGATGATCCATGCCGCCGCATAGCCGGTGACTTGTGAAGGGGAGCCGGTCGGCATCTGTGCAGCACTCGATGTCACGGAAAAGTCAAAGCCTTATCTCCCCCTCAGTAGGAGGAGCCATGCCGAGAGGCAAGAGAGCACGTATATTAAGAGCGCGGCGGCCTGCCCCGCCGCCTCGCTCAGCGGGTCGTGATCCCGCGTATGTGGCATGCAGCAAGGAGGCGCGGGCATGCAGAGGCACGGGCGCAAGCGCCATCCTGTCGCATGGCGCCTACACGAGGCCCGAAAAACCTGTTCAGTTCACGGTGACCCACCGCAGCATGAAGAAGTTGTCGGGGCGCTGCACAAGGTCAATCCCTTCCCGTGCTGCCCACGCCAGCGGTTCGGTGTAAAGGGGCACATAGGCGACCTCGTCCTGAAGGATCTCCGCGACCTCGTCGAGCATGGCCTGCCGCTGTTCCGCGTCCAGTTCCTGCTGGATCAGCGGCAACAGCTCATCGACACGCGCGTTCGAATAGCCGCCGAAGTTCCATGTGCCGCGCGCGCCGTCGGGTGTCGCCGCCAGGAAACGGATCGGGTGCTCCGCGTCGAACGTGCCCGGGGACCAGCCCAGCAGGAACATATCGTAATTGCCCTCGCGCAGTTCGGTCCAGTAGTTGCGGACCGGCAAAGTCTCCAGCCGTGCGTCAAGACCGACCCGCTGTAGCATGCCGGTGATGGCTTGGCACACGGCCTCGTCATTGAGGTAGCGGTCATTGGTGCAGCGCAGACCAAAGCTGAAGCCGTCACCATAGCCTGCCTCGTCCATCAACGAGCGGGCTGCATCCTCGTCAAAATCAGGGCGCGCCGCGTTGATCTCGGAATAGCCCGACAGCCCTTCGGGCTGAAGCTGGCTGGCAGGTAGCGCCAAGCCGGACATCAACACCGTGTTGATGGCTTCCACATCGATGGCTTGCGCCACGGCACGACGCACACGCACATCCTGAAACGGGTTCACATCGGCGGTTTCTTCGGAAAAGCTCAGGCTGTCCTTGTTGTGACCAAAGCCCAGCATGATCACACGTGCCTCGATCCCTTCATATGTCCGGATGCCGTCGGTCTCGCGCAGGCGCGCCACGTCGCGGATCGGGATCGGGGACAACATGTCGACCTCCCCTGACAACAGGGCAGCCAGACCCGTCGCGGGGTTCTCGATCGGGTTGAAAATCGCCTCGGTGATGTTGTGGCCAGCGGTGTCCCACCAGTCCGGATTCGGCGCGAGACGGATTTCAACGCCCGGATCACGCGCGGTCAGGATAAAGGGGCCTGTGCCGTTCGTGTTGCGGGTGGTGAATTTCTCTTCATCCCGCGCAGGCACGTCAGCGCCGTTGCCCTCGGACCAGCCGCGATCAAGGATCATCCAGTTGGCAATGCTTTCGGGAAACAACGGGTTGGGCGCCGCGGTGACGAAATCAACCGTAAAATCATCGATCACCCGCACCTCTGTCACAGGGCTGAACCACGAGCGCACGTCGGATTGATCGGAGGTTGCCCGCTCGTAGGAAAAGAGAACATCATCAGCGGTGAAATCCTCGCCGCCGTGGAAGGTCACGCCTTCGCGCAAGGTGAAGCGCCAGCCGGAGTCCTCTCCCTCCAGCGGCGCCCATGCGGTTGCCAGAGACGGCTCGATATTCATATCCTGGTCGCGTCGCACAAG
>JBLRWK010000072.1:0-15932 GCA_047921295.1 Rhodobacterales bacterium | reverse complement strand
CCACCAGCGTGGCATAAAACGTCTCGCGCTTGCTTTGCATCCGCGCGGCATAGACGACGCGCTGCCCGTCAAAGAGCGACAGGTCCACCCGCTCGCGCACATTGCGGCGCAGTTCCAGCAGGATCGGCGTTGCGCGCTGCACCAAAGGGTTCATCCGCAGGAAATCCAGCGTGTGATCCAGAATGCGGATGCCGGGCAGAAAGCCGCGATCCTCCTCGTCGCGCGTGATGTAGCCCATCGCGCGCAAGGTATGGACGATTCGCTGCGCCGCGCTGCGGTCGATGCCCGCGCGTTGCGCGATCTCGGCCAGAGACAGCGGGCGGTTGTCATGGTGGAAGGCGGCCAGCACCTGCATCGCACGGGCAATGGAGTTTGTGAACAACGCCTCTGCGCGCTGCTCGTCGCTTAAATTTCGAACACCGGATTCGGCGCGCAGGGTGTTTCGGGACATTGTTTTGATGATGCCGGTTGACTTGAGGTGAAGGGGAGTTCTAGGCTTAGGATACGATGCAACTGTATCGTCTGGCAATACATTAAATATCCCGGCGCATCCGGACCGCAGAGCCACGGCAGACGAGATGCGCAGGAACGACAAAGGAAAGCTGACCTGATGACCAAACGCGTGGCGCTTGCGGGCTTTCTGCATGAGACGAATACCTTTGCACCCAGCAATGCCGAAATGGCCAGCTTCGTGCAGGGTGGTGGCTATATGCCGATGGTGCGCGGCGCCGATGTCATTTCGGCAAGCCGCGATATCAATCTTGGCATCGGCGGCGCTGTGGCGCATGGCGAATCCGCTGGCTGGGAGATGCTGCCAATTCTGTGGTGCGGCGCGATTCCTTCCGCCCATGTGACGCGCGACGCCTATGACCGGATCAGCGACGAGATCGTCGCGGGTATTGCTGCGGCCCTGCCGCTCGACGGCGTGTTTCTGGACATGCACGGCGCGATGGTGGCCGAGCACGAGGATGACGGCGAAGGCCCGTTGATCGCGCGGGTCCGCGATGTTGTCGGCGCGCATGTGCCCATTGTTGTGGCTTTGGACTTGCACGGCAATATCACCGCCAAGATGGTTGAGGCGGCAAATGCGCTGGTGGGGTTCCGTACCTATCCGCATGTCGATATGGCCGAGACGGGCCGCCGCGCGGCGGTGCAGCTTGAGGCGCTGATGGCGCGGGGCAAGCCCTTTGCCAAGGCCTTCCGGCGTCTGGATTTCCTGATCCCCATCGCATGGCAAAGCACGGTGATGGAACCTGCGCGCGGCATTTATGACCGTATGGCCGCCCTCGAGGGTGGCGACGTGGCGAGCGTTTCGTTCTTTCCCGGCTTTCCGGCAGCGGATTTCCCCGAATGCGGGCCGACCGTGGTAGCTTACGGCGCCACGCAGGCCGCAGCCGATGCCGCAGCGGATGCGGTGGCCGCCGATGTGAACGCCGCCGAGCCTGCCTTTGCGGGGCAGGCGTTCGATCCTGACGCAGGCGTGGCCGAGGCGATCCGCCTTGCTGCGATGGCCACAAAGCCCGTCATCATCGCCGACACGCAGGACAATCCCGGCGCGGGCGGTGATTCCAACACCACCGGCATGTTGCGCGCTCTGGTGCGCGCGGATGCACAGCGCGCTGCCCTTGGCATCATGGTAGATCCTGCCGCTGCCAAAGCGGCCCATGCCGAAGGGGTCGGGGCCGAGATCGATATCGCGCTGGGCGGCTTTTCCGGCATTCCCGGCGACAGCCCGTTTCAGGCATGCTACACTGTCGAGGCGTTATCGGACGGCAAGTTCATCACGACGGGGCCGTTCTATGGCAGTGCGCCGCTGAATCTGGGGCCATCGGCATGCCTGCGTATCGGTGACGTCCGGGTTGTCGTGGCCAGCCACAAGGCGCAGATGGCGGATCAGGAAATGTATCGTTTTGTCGGCATCGAACCTACGGAACAGGCCATTCTGGTCAACAAAAGCTCGGTACATTTCCGCGCGCATTTTCAGCCGATTGCCGAAACAATCCTCGTTTGCACCGCCCCCGGCCCGATGCCACTCAGCCCCGCGAGTTTGCCGTGGACACGGCTGGCCGCGGGCATGAAACTGGAACCGATGGGCGCGCGCTGGGCTGGCGTGCAAGGCGCTGCATCCGGGACGGAGGCGCGCGAACCTACATCCTGACTTCCCGTGCACCCGGCGCATAATCCGGGGCACCCGATGACGACCTCAAGAGCAACAACAGAGAGAGAGACTAAAAAATGACGATCCAAAATTTCCGTTCCAAGGGCGCATCGCGTGTCCGCGGCCTGCTGAGCGGGGCGCTTCTGGCCTCGACCGCACTGGTCACTGCCAGTGCCGCCTTTGCCGAAACCACGATCACGGCCGTTATGCACTCCGGCCTGCGCGTGCTCGATCCGGTGATCACCACGGCGCATATCACGCGCAACCATGCCTATATGATCTATGACGTGCTGATCGCGGTGGATGACGATTTCACGCCGCAGCCGCAGATGGCTGACTGGACTGTCTCCGACGACGGGCTGGTCTACACCTTCACCCTGCGTGACGGGCTGATGTTCCACGACGGCGAGCCGGTCACGATGGCGGATGCCGAAGCCTCGCTCAAGCGCTGGGCCGAGCGCGATTCCGGCGGTCAGTTGATCATGGACCGCACCGAAAGCCTGACCGCGACGGATGATTCCACGCTGGTCTGGACCCTGAGCGAGCCGTTCGGCCCGCTGCTCGACACGATCGGCAAGCAATCGGCGCTGCCGCCGTTCATCATGCCCGCGCGTGTTGCGGAAACACCCTCCGACACCGCGATCACCGAGCATGTCGGCTCCGGTCCGTTCATCTTTGTCGAGGACGAGTTCCAGCCGGGCGTCAGCGTCACCTATCTCAAGAACGAGGATTATGTCCCGCGTGACGAGCCAGCCAACAACATGGCCGGTGGCAAGGTCGTGCATGTGGACCGCGTTGTCTGGGCCACGATGCCGGATGCCTCCACCTCGATCAACGCGCTGTTGAGCGACGAGATCGACTATATCGAATCCGTGCAGGTCGATCTTCTGCCGCTGCTGGAAGGCGAGCCGGACGTTATTCACGAGAAGCGCGAGCCGCTGGGCTATCAGACCATTGGCCGGATGAACTTCCTGCATGCGCCGTTCGACAACAAGGAGGTCCGTCAGGCCGCCATGAAAGCGCTTGATCAGGAGGCCGTTCTGGTCGCCATGATGGGCAACCCCGAGTATTACTCGGTCTGTGGCGCGATCTTCGGTTGCGGCACGCCGCTGGCCGATGAGACCGGCTCGGAAACCCTGACGTCTGGTGGTGATGTCGAGGCGGCCAAGGCACTGTTGGAAGAAGCCGGATATGACGGCACGCCGATCCTGCTGATGGCACCGACCGATGTGATCTCTCTGTCGGCACAGCCCGTCGTTGCGGCGCAAGCCCTGCGCGCTGCGGGCTTCACCGTCGACATGCAGCCGATGGACTGGCAGACGCTGGTGACACGCCGTGCCAGTCAGGCAGCCCCTGCCGATGGCGGCTGGAACATCTTCTTCACCAACTGGCTGGTGCCGGAAATCTTCAACCCTCTGATCTCGCCGATGCTGAACGGCCGTGGCGAGAACGCATGGTTCGGCTGGCCCACCGACGAGGCCATCGAAGATCTGAAAGAAGAGTTCATCGCGGCCACCACGTCGGAAGAGCAGCTTGAAATCGCCCAGCGCATCCAAGCCCACAATATGGAGGAAGTTCTCTATATCCCGCTGGGTCAGTATGTCGGGCCGCAGGCACGCCGCGCCAACATCGTTGACATGCTGGCTTCGCCTGTTCCGGTCTTCTGGAACGTCAAGAAAGAGTGATCACTCTCGTCTGATCCTGCCCGGCGCGCCATGCGTGCGCCGGGTTTCTGTTTCGGGCGGCCTGTCGTTCGACACCCCTCCCAATTTACGCATTCTCCCGCCGAAAGGATCCCCTGCCGATGCTGGGCTATCTTATCCGACGCGTTCTGGCGATCATTCCCGTGATGCTGATCGTCGCCATCTTCGTGTTCCTGTTGCTACGTCTCACGCCGGGTGATCCGGCTGCCGTTATCGCCGGCGACATGGCCACGCCTCAGCAGCTTGAGCGTATCCGCGAGGCGATGGGCCTGAACCTGCCGATCCATATCCAGTTCATCACATGGATGGGCAGCCTGTTGCAGGGCGATCTCGGTGTCTCGCTGATCTCCGGCACGCCGGTCACCACGATGGTGTACCAGCGCATGTTCCCGACCATCAATATCGCGCTGCTGACCATCGTGATCGCCGTTGCCATCGCTGTGCCGATGGGCGTGCTGGCCGCATGGCGCCACCGCTCATGGGTGGATTACGCGGTGATGAGCTTTTCGGTGCTGGGCTTTTCGGTGCCGGTCTTCGTGATCGGCTATCTGTTCATTCTGGTGTTCTCGATCACCTTCGGCTGGTTGCCGGTGCAGGGCTATGCCGCCCCCGCCGACAGGGGTTTCGGCGAGTTTCTGTATCGTGCGATCCTGCCCGCGCTGACGCTGGCCACGATCTATATCGCGCTGATCGCGCGGATGACGCGCGCCTCCATGCTGGAAGTGCTGGGTGAGGATTATATCCGCACCGCCCGCGCCAAGGGCGTCAAGGAAAGCCGCGTTCTGTTCCGTCATGCGCTGCGTAATGCCGCCGTGCCCATCCTCACCGTGATCGGCACCGGCTTTGCGCTCCTGATCTCCGGCGTGGTGGTGACCGAAAGCGTCTTCAACATCCCCGGTGTGGGCCGTCTGACTGTCGATGCGATCCTTGCGCGCGATTATCCGGTCATTCAGGCGATGATCCTGATCACCAGCGGCGTTTATGTGCTGGTCAACCTCATCATCGACATCTCCTACACCATCTTTGACCCGAGGATCCGCTACTGATGTCCAATTACGCGCCCCCCTCCTCGGCCATGCAATCCGTGCTGAGCCTGTTCTCGATCCGGTCGCTGGCCAAGCTGGGCATCGGACCGCTGATCGCCGCCGCCGTACTGACCATGATCGTCATCGTCACGCTGCTGTCACCATGGATCGCCCCTTATGATCCGCTGGCGATGCAGACCATGAACCGCCTGCAAGGCCCGAGCTCCGAGCATCTTCTGGGCACAGACCCTTTTGGACGTGATCTGTATTCCCGCGTGCTGATCGGCGGGCGCGTCTCGCTGCTGATCGGGATCGGGGCGGCGGTTGTCTCGGTGTTCATCGGTCTTATCATCGGCCTGATCGCCGGTTTCTTCCGGCTGGCCGATACGATCATCATGCGGATCATGGACAGCCTGATGGCGATTCCGTCGATCCTGCTGGCGATTGCGCTGGTGGCGCTGAACGGCCCGTCGATCACATCCGTCATCATGGCGATCACCATTCCGGAAATCCCCCGCGTCGTGCGGCTTGTCCGGTCCGTCGTGCTCACCGCACGCGAGGAGCCTTATGTCGAGGCGGCTATCGCGCTTGGCTCGTCCATGCCCAAGGTGCTGTTCCAGCATCTGATGCCCAACACCATGGCGCCGCTGATCGTGCAGGGCACCTATATCCTTGCCTCCGCCATCCTGACCGAGGCGATCCTGTCCTTCCTTGGCGCCGGTGTCTCGACCGAGATTCCGACATGGGGGAACATCATGGCCGAGGGGCGGCAGTATTTCCGCATCAAGCCCGAGCTTATCCTGTGGCCCGGTCTGATGCTGTCGCTGTGCATTCTGGCGATCAACCTGCTGGGCGATACTGCGCGCGATCTGCTGGACCCGCGCCTCAAGAAACGGGGAGACTAAGGCGATGCTGTTCAAGACACGCACGTTCGATGATGCGAAAACGGTGTTGCAGGTCGAGGATCTGACCGTCAGCCTGCCCGCTGGCGCAAACGCCCCGCCGGTGCTCAACAAGATCAGCCTGACCATCCGCGCGGGTGAGACGGTTTGCCTTGTGGGGGAATCCGGTTCCGGTAAATCCGTCACCTCGCTTGCCGTCATGGGGTTGTTGCCCAAGGATGCGCTGTTCGTAACCGGTGGCAAGATCACCCTGTCGGGCACCGATTTGCTGGCGCAGAACATCAGTGCGATGCAGAAGATCCGCGCCCGCCGTGTGGCGATGATCTTTCAGGAGCCAATGACGGCGCTCAACCCCGTGATGCGCGTCGGTGACCAGATCGACGAGGTGCTCGAAAGCCATACCAAGATGGGAGCCGAGGAACGCCGCAAGCGCGTCAAGGCCATCATGGAGGATGTGCATCTGCCGGATGTGGAGCGGGTCTACCGCAGCTATCCGCACCAGTTGTCCGGCGGCCAGCGCCAGCGCATCATGATCGCGATGGCCCTTGTGCTGGAACCGGAGCTGCTGATCGCGGACGAGCCGACAACCGCGCTGGATGTGACGACGCAGCAGCAAATCCTGTCGCTGATCGCGGAATTGCAGGAGAAACACGGCACCGCCGTGCTGTTCATCACCCATGACATGGGCGTTGTGGCCGAGATTGCCGATACCGTTTATGTAATGAAAAACGGCGATCTGGTCGAGAATGCCCCGATCGAGACGCTGCTGCGCGCGCCCAGACAGGACTACACGCAAAAGCTGCTGCGCGCCGTGCCCAGCCTTGTGCCGCGCCCCGCGCGTCCGGTGCCGGAGGGTGATCCCGTGCTGCGGGTCGACAAGCTCGACATGATCTACGGGGGCGGCGGTTTCTTCGTCAAACGCGAAGGCACCCATGCCGCCAAGGAAGTGACCTTCAACGTCGCACGCGGGCGCACCATGGGCATCGTGGGGGAATCCGGTTCGGGCAAATCCACCGTGGCCCGCTGCATCATGCGGCTGATCGCGCCCACGGCGGGGGCGATCCATCTGCGCGACACCGATATCGCGCATCTGAGCCGCTCACAGCTCAAACCGCACCGCCAGCATCTGCAAGTGGTGTTTCAGGACCCGTTCCGCTCGCTCAACCCGCGCTGGACGGTCGGGCGCAGCCTGATCGAAGGCCCTGTGAACTATGGCTCATCCTCGCGAGAGGCGATGGAGCGGGCGGCCGAACTGATGGAGATCGTGGGCCTGCCCCGCGACAGTCTGGACCGCTATCCGCACCAGTTCTCCGGTGGCCAGCGCCAGCGCATCGCGATTGCGCGCGCCGTGATGATGAAACCCGATGTGCTCGTCGCGGACGAGGCTGTCTCGGCGCTCGACGTCTCGGTGCAGGCGCAGGTGCTCGATCTGCTGAACGATCTTCAGGAACAACTTGGTATCACCATCGTGTTCATCACCCACGACCTGCGCGTCGCCGCGCAGATTTGCGACGATGTGATCGTCATGCAGCGCGGCGTTGTTGTCGAACAAGGCCCTGCCGCCGGCGTGTTGGCCAATCCGCAGCACGAATATACCAGATCCCTGATCGAAGCGGCCCCCGGACGGTCGTGGGATTTTGCCAATTTCCGGGAACTGGGCGCGGCCTGAGCCGCGTCCCGACCCTGAATGACCCAAAGACCGAGGAGAGAGACATGAACATTCTGCCCGTGATCGCGGAAAGCTCTGACGAGTTGACGGCGATCTTCAAAGACCTGCACGCCCATCCCGAAATCGGCCTTGAGGAGCAGCGCACCGCCGCCATCGTGGCCGACAAGCTGCGCAGCTATGGCGTGGACGAGGTGCATACCGGCATCGGCATCACCGGCGTTGTCGGCCTGATCTACGGGCGGGGCGGCAAGGATGCGGGCGGCAAGCGCGTGGGCCTGCGCGCCGACATGGATGCGCTGCCGATCCACGAGCAGACGAACCTGCCCTATTCCTCGACCAATCCGGGCAAGATGCATGCCTGCGGCCATGACAGCCACACCACCATGCTGTTGGGGGCTGCCAAACATCTGGCCGCGACGCGTGATTTCGACGGCACTGCCGTGATGATCTTCCAGCCCGCCGAGGAAGGCTTGGGCGGCGCGCGCGGCATGCTGGCCGATGGCCTGTTCGACCGCTTCCCTTGTGACGAGGTCTACGGGATGCACAACTCGCCCAACGGCAAGCCGGGCACCGTGGGCATTTGCAAAGGCGCCGCGATGGCGGGGGCCGCGTTTTTCGACATTACCATCACGGGCAAGGGCAGCCACGCCGCCATGCCGCAGCAATCGCGCGACACGCTGGTGACCGCCGCCGCCCTCGTGGGCCAGTTGCAGACCATCGTCAGCCGCAATGTCGCGCCGCTGGATACCTGCGTGGTCTCGGTCACGCAGATCCATGCCGGTTCCGCCTATAACGTCATTCCCGAAACTGCGCAGATCTCCGGCACGATCCGCTATTTCAAGGATGAGGTCTATGCCATCGCCGAGACCCGCATGAAGGAAATCTGCGCCGGTTTCGGGGCGGCCTTCGGGGCTGAGGTCCTAGTGAACCTGCGCAATGTCTTCGACGTGCTGCTGAATGACGCCACCCTGTCGGATGCCTATATGGACGCTGCGCGCGATATCGTCGGCGAGGAGATGATCAGCCGCGATGACGAGCCTGCCACGGGGTCCGAGGATTTCGCCGATATGCTCAAGGTCGTGCCCGGGGCCTATTGCCGCGTCGGCCACACCGGCGATGTGCCGCTCCACAACCCCGGTTTCGTGCTGGGCACCGAGGTGTTGCCTGTGGGGGCCTCCATCATGGCGCGCATCGTCGAGCGCCGCCTTGGTGCGAGCACTCTGGCGGAGGCCGCAGCATGAACCCTTTGAACCTGCCGTTCGACACTGATGACATGGTCGAGCGTCTGCGCCCGTGGATCGAATGCGAAAGCCCGACCTATGATGCCGATGCCGTCAACCGCATGATGGATCTGGCCGCCTATGACCTGACCGTTGCGGGCGCTGTCGTGGAACGCATCCCCGGCCGCATGGGCTTTGGCGGCACTGTCCGCGCGCGCTTTCCGCATCCCGATTTCGGCAAGCCCGGCATCCTGATCGCGGGCCACATGGACACGGTCCACCCCATCGGCACGCTGGAAAAACTGCCCTTCAAACGCGAGGGCGATATCTGCTACGGCCCCGGCATCATGGATATGAAGGGCGGCAATTTCATCTCGCTGGAGGCGATCAAGGCGCTGGCGAAAGCGGGTCTGGAAACGCCTCTGCCTGTCACGGTCCTGTTCACGCCAGACGAGGAAGTCGGTACGCCCTCGACCCGCGACCTGATCGAGGCGGAGGCGGCCAAGAACAAATACGTTCTTGTCCCCGAACCCGCCAAGCAGGACGGTGGCGCGGTGATCGGCCGCTATGCAATTGCGCGGTTCAACCTGCGCACCGTGGGCCGCCCCAGCCATGCCGGTTGGGCCTTGGCCGAAGGCCGCTCGGCTATCGCCGCGATGGCCAAGAAAATCCTCGAGATCGAGGCGATGACCTCCGACGATTGTACCTTCTCGGTCGGCGTGATCCATGCCGGCCAATGGGTCAACTGCGTCTCGTCAAGCTGCGAGGCGCAAGCCCTGACCATGGCCAAGACGCAGGAAGACCTTGATCGCGGTGTCGCCGCGATGATGGCGTTGCAAGGCGAGGAGAAAGGCGTGTCTTTCGAGGTCACACGCGGCGTCACCCGTCCTGTCTGGGAACCGGACCAGCCCGGCACAATGGCGATGTTCGACGTGGCCAAGGAGATTTGCGCCGAACTGGGGTTCGAGTTGACAGGCGCCAGTTCCGGTGGCGGCTCGGATGGCAACTTCACCGGCTTCATGGGTATCCCCACGCTGGATTCCATCGGCGTGCGCGGCAAGGGGCTGCACACGTTGGGCGAGTATATCGAGGTCGCCAGTCTGGCAGAGCGCGCCAAGCTGACAGCGGCGTTGTTGATGCGGCTGGAGTAGGGCAAAGCCAAGCGCTCTCTCGCGCGGAATCAAGGCCGCAGGCCGCCGCGCGATCGCCGTCCCGCCCCCCCGGGGCGGCGATTTCGTTGCGGGGTGGCAGCCGTCACGGTCAGGGGATGCTGTGCGATAAACTGCCCCACAGCGCCGGGGCATCGCCACCCCGCGTGCCGGCGACCGCGCGGCTTGTCTCTCTGTGCTACTTTGGCAAACGCCGCCCGGGATCAGCGGCGCAGCCGCCCCGGGCAGAGGTGAGGAGGTTCGGCAAACCGTCCGGGGGACGGTTTGCCCGACGAACGCCGCCCCCCGGGCGGGCTCTTTTGCAACCTGTTGCCTTATCTCACCGTCCGATGTCGCGGTACGATAAACTGCCATCCTGCGAAGGCGCGACGCCCACCCGCGGACGGGCTCTGCCCTAGCGATGCGGTCTCTCGCGGCGCGGCATGCGAAGCCCTAAGCCTCGACCTCGACCCGTCCGATTGGATTGGAACAGCAGGCCAGAATATAGCCCGCCTCCACATCCTCGTCGCTGATCCCGCCGTTATGGACCATATGCACCTCGCCCGAGACTTTGCGGATCTTGCAGGTGCCGCAGATGCCGAACTGGCAGCCCGACGGGATATTCAGCCCCGCGCCGCGCGCCACGTTCAGCACCGTATCGGTCTGTGAACAGCGCGCCGACAGGCCAGCGCCCGCGAAGATCACCTCCGCGCCCACATCCTCCTGCGGGACCACGTCGTCAAACTCTGTCAGTTCCGCCTTGGTCTCGGCGGGCGCGTGGAAGCTTTCCTGATGGTAACGGGCCATATCGAAGCCAAGCCCGTTCAGCATGTCACGCACGGCCTGCATGAAGCTGTCCGGCCCGCAGCAATAGACATCCCGCTCCAGATAATCCGGTGCCATCAACCCCAGCATCAACTGGTTGAACCGCCCGCGATAACCCGTCCAGACCTCGTAGGGGTCTTCCACGCTGACCACGAAATGCAGCTTCAGCCCCTGAACCCGCCCTGCCATGTATTCCAGCTTCCGCCGGAAGATCAGCTCGCTTGGCCGCCGCGCGATCTGAATGAAGGTCATGTCGGGGTCTTCGCCGCGCTCGAACAACGTTGCCGCCATCGACATCATCGGCGTCACACCCGAGCCTGCCGAGATGAACAGATATTTCCCGTCCGGCTGCGGCGGCAGATGGAACACGCCCGCGGGCCCATAGGCGCGCAACTGCATCCCCGGCTTGAGATTGTCCATCATCCAGCGACCCGCCACGCTGTCCGGCCCCGGTTTGATCGTGACCGAGACATAGGCATTCACCACCGGACTGCTGGAAATCGTATAGGTCCGCTGCACATTGCCATCGGGCAAGGGCAGATCCAGCGTCAGGAACTGCCCCGCACGGTAGACGAATGTGGCACCCGAGGGCGGGCGGAACACGAAGGTCCGCACACCCGGTGTCTCTGGCACCACGGCCACGCATTCCAGCGGTTCGCTGTCCTGCCAGACAGGCGTATCGGCGCGGGGCATCGGGATCATGGGTCTACTCCGCCGCCATCTCGGCTGCCGGACGGGCAGGCGGGGTCAGGCGTTTTTCCAGTGTTGTGGCATACCAGTCGATAAACTGGATCACGCCGCTTTCCTGCCGCTGCGAATACGGCCCAGGCAGATAGGCAGGCGAGGCGATCCCTTTCTGGTTTTCCTCGACGATCTGGCGGTCCTCGTCATTGGTGTGAATCCACACATCGGTCAGGCGCTCCAGATCGTAATCCACCCCTTCCACCGCATCCTTGTGCACCAGCCATGTGGTGGTGACCTGCGTCTCGTTCACGGAGACAGGGATCACGCGGAACAACAGCACCTGATCCGACAGGAAATGGTTCCATGTGTTGGGATAGTGGAAAAAGAGACACGATCCGGCATTGTCGAACGGCACATCGCCCACACGCCGCGCCACCGCCGCCTTGCCATCCATTGTATAGCTGACCGCCGCGCCCAGAAACGGGATACGCACCAGCCGCCACTGATCGTCAGGGTCGGCCACATAGCGTGAGGGCAGGCCCGCCGCCTCGCACCGCTCCACATGCGCCAAACCTGCGGGGGAGGAGATGCTGTCATCGGCCCCCACCAGATCGGGATCATCGTTGAACGTCCGGCACAGCGACGGATGCGAGCCGGAGCAATGATAGCACTCGCGGTTGTTCTCCAACACCAGCTTCCAGTTGGCGCTCTCGGTGATCGTGCTTTGATGCGCGACCTTCAACTGGATGGGGTCGTGGGGCGCGATATAACGCTCCATCTGGGCGGCCACGGGCGCGAAATCGGGTGCCTCCTCGGCCAGACAGACAAAGACCATCCCCGCCGCCTGCGTGCAATGCACGCCGCGCAACCCGTGATCCTGTGGCTTGAAATCCGCGCCCATGTCGCGGGCATAAAGCAGGCGTCCGTCCAGTTCGTAGGTCCATTGGTGATAGGGGCAGACCAGCTTGGGCGATGATCCTTTCTCGGCGGCGCAGATGCGGCTACCACGGTGGCGGCAGGCATTGTGGAACGACCGGATCTGCCCGTCCGCGCCGCGCACGATGATGATGGAATAGGCTCCGATCTGGAGCGTGACATACGAGCCGGTCTTGGGCACCTCAGCGGCCGCAATCGCGAACAGCCAGTCGCGGTACCAGATCTTTTCCATATCCGCCGCGAACACATCGGCATCCATATAGAATGGCCGGGGCAGGGAAGTGGCGGGCTTGCGCGCCGCCAGAAGCGTTTGAAGTTCGGAATCGTCAAGCATGACAGTGATCCTATAGGGGGTATGGTGATTTATGGTTGAGTAAAGGCAATCGATAGTCGGCTAAACGTTGTCAGATATCCTTGACCAGACGCAGCGCGTCATAGATCGCCGCGTGGGTATTGCGGGCCGAGACGGCATCGCCGATCCGGTAGAGCGCGAACTGCCCCGCGTCCACCTCCCACGGCTGCGGCTGCCCCGCGATCAGCGTATCGGGGTCGGTCGCGCCCTTGTTGACCGAATGAGGTTTGAGCGCGAAATACACCTCGTCCAGCGGCAGGGTGCCGTGGTTCACGACGATCTGGTCAAACTCCCGCGTTTCGCGATGGGCGGAATAGTCGGTGCCGATCACGGCGCGCAGGTGATTGCCGGACTTTACCACGGCTTTCAGCCTGTAAATCACTGTAAAGCGGACATCCTTGTCCTGAAGGCTGCGCATATAGGGCACCAGATTCATCGCCATCACATCGGGAGCAAAGCTGCGGTCGGGTGTCATCACCTCGACATGCGCGCCGCTGCCCGCGATCACCTCGGCGGCTTGCAGGGCGGGATGGTCGCCCGCATCGTCATAGACCAGCACCCTTGCACCCGGTTTCACGTCGCCCGCGATGATATCCCAGCTTGAGACAACCAGATCATGGCCATCCTCCAGCACATCCGTATTGGGCATGCCACCTGTGGCGATGATCACGACATCGGGATTTTCCGCTGTAATGTCATCGGCTTCGGCATAGGTGTTGAAGTGGAACTGCACGTCGCGGGCCGCGCATTGCGCCATGCGCCAGTCGATGATCCCGATCATCTCGCGCCGCCGAGGTGATTGCGCCGCCAGCCGCAACTGTCCGCCGGGATGGGGCGCGGCCTCGAACACGGTGACCCTGTGGCCGCGCATCGCCGCGACCCGCGCCGCCTCCAGCCCCGCCGGACCCGCGCCGACGACAACCACATGCTTGACCGTTGCGGCAGGCATGATCCCGTCATCTTGCGGCATCGTCAATTCGCGCCCTGTGGCGGCGTTATGGGTGCAGAGCGCATCGCCAGCCTGATAGATCCGGTCAAGGCAGTAATTGGCCCCGACGCAGGGGCGGATATCCTCCTCGCGCCCCTCCATGATCTTGGTCACGATCAGCGGATCGGCCATATGCGCGCGCGTCATGCCGACCATGTCCAACTGGCCCGAGGCCACCGCATGGCGCGCTGTCGCCACATCGGGGATGCGGGCGGCATGGAAGGTGGGCAGACCCACCTCGGCGCGGATGCGGCCCGCGAAATCCAGATGTGGGGCGGATTTCATCCCCTGCACGGGGATCACATCGGTCAGCGCGGCATCGGTATGGATCTGGCCCTTGATGACATTGAGGAAATCCACGCCTTCGGCCTTGAACATATGCCCGATGGCGATGCCTTCCGCAGGGGTGATTCCGCCTTGTGCGGCCTCATCCGCCGCATAGCGCATGCCCAACAGGAACCCGTCTCCCACCCGTTTGCGGCAGGCGCGGTAGACCTCAAGCGCGAAACGCGCGCGGTTTTCCAGCCCGCCGCCCCACGGCGCATCCAGTGCGTTGGTCAGCGGTGACATGAACTGGTCCATCAGATGGCCGTAGCATTCGAACTCCACCCCATCGAGGCCCGCCGCCTGCATCCGCTCCGCCGCATCGGCGTAATCGGTGATGATGCGGTCGATCTCGTGATCTTCCAGCACCTTGGGAAAGGCGCGGTGCGCGGGTTCGCGGAACGGGCCGGGGGCCACGACGGGCAACCAGTCGCCCTTGGCCCAGTGGGTGCGGCGGCCCAGATGCGTCAGCTGGATCATCACCGCGCAGCCATGCTGGTGGCAGCCATCGGCAATGGCGCGCATCCACGGCACCACCTCGTCCTTGTAGGCCAGCACATTGTTGAACACGGGCGGCGAGTTGCGCGACACCGCCGCCGATCCCGCCGTCATGGTCAGCGCCACACCTGCTTTTGCCCGCGTCTCGTGATAGGCGCGGTAACGCTCTTTGGGCATGCCATCTTCGGGATAGGCGGGTTCATGGCTGGTGGTCATGATCCTGTTTTTCAGGGTCAGATGGCCAAGCTGATACGGTTGCAGGAGCGGGTCTTTGGATGGGGTCTGCATGATATGCGGCTCCGGCTGGGCATCTGGCTGGCCCTGTCATAGCGCAGGTGCAGCATCGGCGGCGTCCCGAAAACGACGCGCTGCGGCGCGGCTGCGAAGTGGGTGATTGAGGGCGCGAAATCGCAGACTGGACCCCCGCCCGGGAACAGCGGCGTAGCCGCCACGGGCAGCGCCCGCCCGCCCCCCGGGCGGGCGCTTTTGCGAGGTTCCGGCATCTACGAAGGTCAGAGGTTTGTTGCGCGATAAACTACCTTAAACGAAGGTAGCAACGCCCACCCGCGGTCGGGCGCTGCCCTCAGCCCGATTCCGCAAGGCTTCTCCCGGCGCGGCCTCAGCCCGTGACGATCTCGGGAATTCGCCCAGCAGGCGGCGTGTTGCGGCTGCGCTGGCTGGTCACGCGGCCATCGATGATGGTCATGCCGACGCCGGGCAGGTTGCCCAGTTGCACCGATTCAAGGATCGTCTTGCCCGGCGCGTGCTGCGCCTGATCCATCAGCACGAAATCGGCGCAAAGCCCGGCCTCGATCATGCCCGTGTCCAGTTCGCGCTGGCGTGTCGTATTTCCGGTGCCAAAGCAAAAGGCCAGTTCGGCGGGCACATTGCCAAGGCTCGACAGCATCGCGATCATCCGCAGGATGCCCAAGGGTTGCACGCCCGATCCCGCAGGCCCGTCTGTGCCAAGGATCACCTGATCCAGCTTGCCCAACTCGCGCGTGGTGTTCAGCGTCAGCAAAGCGGCCCGCTCGTTGCCGTTATGCACGATCTCCAGCCCCTGACTGCAGCCTTCGCACAGGCAGATGATCTGGTCATCGGGCAGCGCGGAATGGCCGCCGTTGATATGGCCCACCACATCGGTGCCGGTTTCCAGCACCATATCCGCGTCGATCAGCCCCGAACCGGGGATCGACGGCCCGCCGGTATGGATCGTGCTCTGGATGCCGTATTTGCGTGCCCAATCAACCATTTGGCGCGCGGTCTTGCCATCCTTGACGGTGCCGAGGCCCACTTCGCCCAGCAGCTTGACGCCCGCCTTTGCCAGATCGGCGAAATCCTCCTCGACCATTCCATGTTCGATCACCGGTGCCCCCGCATGGACCTTGACGCCGGAGGGACGGAAATTCTCGTACCAGCGCTGCGAGGCAATCGCCATCGCCTTGAGCCCCACGATATCCTTGGGCCGCCCCGGCATATGCACCTCGCCCGCCGAGATCA
>JBLRWK010000071.1:0-16394 GCA_047921295.1 Rhodobacterales bacterium | reverse complement strand
TGAAGGAAACCGCCGAATCCTATCTTGGCGAAGAGGTGACGCAGGCCGTCATCACGGTACCCGCCTATTTCAACGACGCCCAGCGTCAGGCCACCAAGGACGCGGGCAAGATTGCCGGCCTTGAAGTGCTCCGCATCATCAACGAGCCAACGGCAGCAGCGCTTGCCTATGGTCTGGACAAGAAAGAAAGCCAGATCATCGCGGTTTATGACCTTGGTGGCGGCACATTCGACGTGACCATCCTCGAGATCGACGATGGCCTGTTCGAAGTCAAGTCCACCAACGGCGATACGTTCCTTGGCGGTGAAGACTTCGACATGCGGATCGTCAACTATCTTGCGGACGAGTTCCGCAAGGAGCACGGCGTTGACCTGACGCAGGACAAGATGGCCTTGCAGCGTCTGAAAGAGGCTGCCGAGAAAGCCAAGATCGAACTGTCCTCGTCCAGCCAGACAGAAATCAACCAGCCGTTCATCTCGATGAACAGTGCCACGGGCCAGCCTTTGCACCTTGTGATGAAGCTCACCCGTGCCAAGCTGGAAAGCCTTGTCGGTGATCTGATCAAGGCCTCGATGAAGCCGTGCCAGGCCGCGCTGAAAGATGCAGGGCTGACAACTTCGGATATCGACGAAGTCGTTCTGGTCGGCGGGATGACCCGTATGCCCAAAGTCGTCGAGGAAGTGACGAAGTTTTTCGGGAAAGAGCCGCACAAGGGCGTCAACCCGGACGAAGTTGTGGCACTGGGTGCTGCCATTCAGGCGGGCGTTCTGCAAGGCGACGTCAAGGATGTGGTCCTGCTGGATGTGACCCCGCTGTCGCTGGGGATCGAAACGCTGGGCGGTGTGTTCACGCGTCTGATCGACCGCAACACCACGATCCCGACCAAGAAAAGCCAGGTCTTCTCGACCGCTGAGGATAACCAGAACGCGGTGACCATCCGCGTTTTCCAGGGCGAGCGGGAAATGGCGGCAGACAACAAGATGCTGGGCCAGTTCAATCTGGAGAATATCCCGCCATCGCCCCGTGGCATGCCCCAGATCGAGGTGACTTTCGATATTGACGCCAACGGTATCGTGTCGGTGTCCGCCCGCGACAAGGGCACTAACAAGGAACAGAAGATCACGATTCAGGCCTCGGGCGGTCTGAGCGATGATGACATTGAGAAGATGGTCAAGGACGCCGAGGAGAATGCCGAGGCCGACAAGCAGCGCCGGGAACTGGTGGAAGCCAAGAATCAGGCGGAAAGCCTGATCCATTCCACCGAGAAATCGGTAGAGGAGCATGCCGACAAGGTCGATCCGACCACGGTGGAAGCGATCGAACTGGCCATCGCTGCGCTCAAGGACGAACTGGAAACAGACAATGCGTCCAAGATCAAATCGGGCATCCAGAACGTGACCGAAGCGGCCATGAAACTCGGTGAAGCGATCTACAAAGCCAGCCAGGATGGTGACGAAGACGAGCCGATGTCCTCGCAAGGCCCGCGCGGCAATGAGGATGACGATATCGTCGATGCCGATTTCGAGGATCTGGGTGACAACAAGCGCAAGTAAGCGTCTCGCGGAACCTTCGGGGCCGGTCCAATCGGGGCCGGCCCTTTCAGGTCCACTTGAGGGGGATCCCCAATGGCAAAACGTGACTATTACGATGTGCTCGGCCTGGCGCGGGGCGCATCGCCCGACGAGATCAAGAAAGCCTATCGCGTAAAGGCGAAAGAGCTGCATCCTGACCGCAACGCGGACAATCCCGATGCAGAATCGCAGTTCAAAGAAGCTAACGAGGCTTACGAAGTTCTGAAAGACGCTGAGAAGAAAGCGGCCTATGACCGCTTCGGTCACGCCGCCTTTGAAGGCGGCATGGGCGGCGGCGGCGGACGGCCCGGCGGATATGGTGCCAATCAGGGTGATTTTGCCAGCGCGTTCTCGGACGTATTCGACGATCTTTTCGGCGATTTCATGGGCGGACGTGGTGGCGGTCGTGGCCGTGCCGCGCGCGGTGCTGATCTACGGTACAATCTGCGCGTGACGCTCGAAGAGGCTTATTCCGGCCTGCACAAAACAATCAATGTGCCCACCTCCGTGGCCTGTTCTGCCTGTAGCGGCTCGGGCGCCGAAGGCGGGGCAGAGCCGCAGACATGCCCGACATGCTCCGGCATGGGCAAGGTACGCGCGCAACAGGGGTTTTTCACGGTCGAGCGGACGTGCCCGACCTGTGGCGGTCTGGGACAGATCATCAAGAACCCCTGCAAGGTATGCGCCGGCGAAGGCCGCGTGCATAAAGAGCGTGCCTTGTCCGTGAACATCCCCGCTGGCGTCGAAACAGGCACCCGTATCCGTCTTGCCGGAGAGGGCGAGGCAGGCATGCGTGGCGGCCCTTCGGGTGATCTTTACATCTTCCTCGAGGTGACCAAACACGATCTGTTCGAGCGCGAGAATACCAACCTGTTCTGCCGTGTTCCCGTTTCTATGGCGACGGCAGCACTGGGTGGTGATATTGAAGTGCCGACAATCGACGGCGGGCGCAGCCGCGTCAAAATTCCCGCGGGCAGCCAGTCCGGCCGCCAGATGCGGCTCCGGTCAAAAGGGATGCCTGCCTTGCGCGGCGGTCCTGCGGGCGACATGTTCATCGAGCTTGCCGTGGAGACGCCGGTAAACCTGACCTCGCGGCAAAAGGATCTTCTGCGCGAATTCGAGGACCTGTCGGAAGACAACAATCCCGAGAGCAAAAGTTTCTTCTCGTCGGTCAAAACCTTCTGGGATAGCATGAAGGGCTGAACCAAAGGTAACAAAAGCTTTGAAACGGGCGTGCATCGCAGGATGGGCGCCCGTTTCGGTTTCAGCGCGCGGGTTCGCTGGTTTTCGGCTGTGGGATTAACTCTCGGGCAATCATTCTCAGTCACGTTGAGCCTATGACACAGCAAACAGCCTTTTCCGAATCCCCCATGCCCTTGTTCCTTTGTGACGAGGTGCCGGATAACGCCCCGCCTGCTGCTGCAAAGCTGCCCTCCTATATCGGGGAGCATCGTAAAAGATTACGGGACAGGTTTCTGGCCGGTGGGGCCGGTGCCTTGCCGGATTACGAGATGTTGGAGTTGATCCTGTTTCGGGCAATCCCGCGGCAGGATGTCAAACCGCTCGCAAGCCAGTTGCTCACAGTATTCGGCGACTTCAACAGGGTTCTGTCTGCCTCTCCCGCCCGCCTTACGGAGGTGAAAGGCGTGGGCGACGCTGTAATCACCGAACTCAAGATCGTCGAGGCGGCGGCGCAACGTCTGGCACGCTCCCGCATCTTGCAGCGCCATGTCATTTCAAGCTGGGATGCTGTGCTGGATTACTGTCATACAACCATGGCGCACCGCGATACCGAACAGTTTCGCGTACTCTATCTTGATCGCAAGAATGTTCTGGTGGCCGACGAGGCGCAGGCTCAGGGCACCGTCGACCATGTTCCCGTTTACCCGCGTGAGGTGGTCAAACGCGCGCTGGAGCTTAACGCATCCGCGCTGATCCTTGTGCATAACCATCCCTCCGGTGATCCAACGCCGTCGGAGGCAGACATCGCGATGACGCACCAGATCAAGACAGCAGCGGAGGTGCTGGGGCTGACCCTTCATGATCATCTTGTCATCGGGCGCTCGCGCGAGTTGAGCTTCCGGTCGGAAGGTTTGATCTAGTGCCATGGTGACGGCCCTATTGCAGCCAGACCTCAACCCGCCGGTTGACCTGTCGGCCCCATGCGCTGTCATCGCAGGCCATGGGCAGGGCCTCCCCGAAACTGTCCGTCACAAGCTCGACTTGTCGGAAATCCGCTGTCTCTGCCGCTGCCATCACCGCTTGGCGGACGGCATCCGCCCTGCGCTGTGCGATTGCCCGATTGGCGGCGGACGGGCCTTGTCCATCGCTGAAGCCAGCAAACAACAAGCGCTTCCCGTCATAGGCCCCATCCTCAAGACGGCGTGCCAACTGATCCACATTCCCGCGGGACTGGGCATCAAGGCGGGCGGAACCTGGCTCGAACCGGAACGTAGTGCTTAGTCTTTGCATCGGCCCCAGCACACCAACCATCCGCTGTAACTCCGCCAAGGATATTTCCGGTCCGGCTTGCGCGATCGCCGTCACAAATCGGTCTCCCTGCAACCCGATCGGAATGGCTTCCGGCGCAAGGTCTATGAAACCTGCGCGGCGGATCACCAGTTGGGCAGGCGCACTTTTGGTGTAGAAAAGAAACTCGCGGGCCAGCCGTGGTAAACGCCGCGCCGGTATGTAGAGAAACATCGACGCCGTCAGCGGGTAATCCTCGGTCTTGACGGATTGCCGCGACGCTCTGAGGGCCAGCCCGCACTCTCCGGTCAGAGCGAGCCTGCGTGTCCCGCCGGTATGGGCAGAACTGGCAAGCCCGATCCCGAAAGGATCAGCCGAAACCGCGAGCGCAAGCCCGATATCCGTTTCAAGCCTCTGGATCATATCCGCCACTTCCAGACCGAGCGGCTGCATAAGTTTGTCGATTGTGGCTTGGGCCAGACCGGAACTCCCGTTTCGCAGATACGGCGTTATCGGCGCGTCGGGGCCGTCCAGTGCCGACCAATTCGTGATTTCTCCCGCAAAGATCCGTGCCAGATCCGCTGTAGCGATGCGGTCCATGGGGAATGCGGTGGAAACAACGGGCACCAGTGCGTCCAGCGCAAGCACCCTGAACCTGCCACGGCTGCGCAAATCGCCAAATCCGGCATCACGGGCACGCCGCAACTCGTCAGGACGGATTTCGCGCAGGGACATCGCAATATCGGCCTCGTTTGCCAGCAGATCGGCAAAGCCTTCGTCAGAGGTTGTCATGCGAAAGTGGAAGCGCCCGATGTCCCGCCCTGACTGTGTGTCTGTCAGCACGTAGTCCAACTGGCTGGGACCGAGTGTTTCACGGCGGATCCCATACCCCTCACGCAGCGCGAAGCCTTCGACAAGGGCAGGCATCAGAATTTCCGCCATGCTGGACGCACCCGACACCGACAGACGGGCAACGTAATCTTCCAGGTTGGGGCATCCCGGCCCGTCACAAAGGACACCGCTGCCATCCACGGTCAATTCGCCATAGCTGGTCTCTATCCTGTAATATTCACCGTCAAACCCGATGAACCGGCCTGACAATTCCACTGCACCATCGCGGGATGTAAGTGTGATATCCTGCGCTGCAACTTGGGTGGAAACGAGCAGTCCAAGAAGAGTAACCCCCGCAAAACGAACGAACAAAGAAAAAGGTGCGGCACATATGGCCGCACGAACGATATGCATGGAGTTGCCCCGAACTGTTACACGCTAGTTGCGCGCGATCTTCAGGTCTTGGAACAGGTTTTTCAACACAAGAAAGTCGCCTTGCGCGTCGCAGCCCGGCATGTCGATTGTCAGATCGATGACGTTCACAGGGCCACCGCCTGAAATCTGCATCGCCTGCGCCTCCACTTGGCGGTCACAGGTTGCGGCAGTGATCTCCGTTTCCACCGACAGGCTGATCTCTCCTGTCAGTTCGGCCGTGCCTGAGGGGAACGTGTAGACCTGCGCCCGCAAGTCGTGATCCGTTACCGCGCTTCCGTGCACCGTGACAAAGCCGCCCTGCCCCCGTGCCGCCTGTGTCATGTCGCGGGGTGCATCGGCCCAGACATGGCCTGCGTCGCCGTAGTCGGCGCCGAATTCGAGGGCGTGCACCTGCAACTGTCCGGGTCCCTTCCATTGGACGACAACACGGTCATAAATGTCGAGGGAGGTGACCTCGGCATTGGCCATTGCCATCAATCCGTTCTCAAAGGCCGCCATGAAGATCGCCCTTTCGGAAAGGGCGGGCAGCGTCAGCGAGAGTGATCCGCCGGGATCGGTTTGTTCGGTGATCATCATGCCGTTATGATGCAATGTGAGCCGGGCAAGCGGGGCGCAGGGTGCTTCAATGTCCAGTTGCACCATCGCCGCGGCCAGCGGACGCGCGGACATTGTTGCAACACAGCCAAGGTTTTCGCCGGTGCCCGCGACGTCCCCGACCGGCGCTGAGGTACGAGCCAGTTTCTCCGGCTGGGTGGTTTTGCCTGTCGCCGCGTGGGGACGGTGGGGCAGATGTTTTTGCGAAGACGCCGATGTGTAGGTAATGGATGTAAGCTCGAGATCGATCACATCCATATATTGCGCGGGTACCGTGTGCTCATGTTGCGCAATTCCGGCGGGACTGGCATGTGATACTGACGGGCCGTAGCGCATTTCCGCTACCGGAGTCGATTGCAGCGCATAGCCGATGCACCAAGCGGCAAAGACGCTGGCACTTGCGAGAAGCGCGTTCTGAAATCTGATCACTCAAGCCTCCACAATCGCTAACGGATTGCGGCATTCATGCCAAATCAAGCGGGCATCACTGTGACAAACATCTGGTCTGTTTCGGGCGCTGGCCACCGAACCAGCTTTTAATGGCTGATTCCGGCGGTTTACCGCGCTCAATTGGGTCAGGAATATGTCCGGTCAGGCCAGTCGACCGTGGCAATGCTTGAACTTCTTACCAGAGCCACAAGGACACGAATCGTTCCGACCGGGATTGCCCCAAGTGGCAGGATCCGACTCGTCAAAGCCCTCAAGAGCCACCCCGCCTGTATCCGCCTCCATTGGCGGCGTGGCGGTACCCTCCTGATCGGCCTTCGACTGGACGGCCAGGGCGGCTTGCTGTGCTGCGTATTGGCGCACCATCTCTTGCTGCTCTGCCTCGCTCAAGGGACGGATCTGCGCCAGTTTGCGGGTCACATCCTCGCGCAGGCTGTCGAGCATCGTCTCGAAAAGCTGGAAGGCTTCGTTCTTGTATTCGTTCAGCGGATCACGCTGGGCATAGCCACGGAAGCTGACGACGGAGCGCAGATGCTCCAGCATCAACAGATGCTCGCGCCATTTTGCGTCAATCGTCTGAAGCAGGATCTGCTTTTCGATCTGCCGCATGTTTTCGGCCCCGAAAGCAGCCACCTTTTCGTCCATATATTTGGATGCGGCCTCTTCCAGACGTTCGGTGATCTGTTCATCATCGACACCGTCCTCGGCAGCCCATTCAACGACAGGCACATCCACCCCGAGGTTCTCAACACAGGCCGCATGCAGCCCTTCGACATCCCACTGGTCAGCATAGGTTTTTGGCGGCATATGCGTTTCGATCAGATCATCGATCACCTGGCTGCGCATATCCGAGATCGTGTCGGAGAGATCTTTGGCCTCCATGATCTCGCGGCGCTGACCGAAGATGACCTTGCGCTGTTCGTTCATCACATCGTCGAACTTGAGCAATTGCTTGCGGATGTCGAAGTTGCGCCCTTCTACCTTGGCCTGCGCCCGTTCCAGCGATTTATTGACCCAAGGGTGAACGATCGCCTCGCCTTCTTTCATGCCAAGGCTGGACAGAACCTTGTCCAGACGCTCGGAGCCGAAGATCCGCATCAGGTCGTCTTCGAGGCTGAGGAAGAAGGAAGACCGACCGGGGTCGCCCTGACGGCCGGAACGGCCCCGCAACTGGTTGTCGATGCGGCGGCTTTCGTGGCGCTCGGTGGCCAGAACAAACAGGCCGCCTGCTTCTTTGACGCGGGCTTCCTCGTCGGTATGCTCGGATTCAATCTTGGCGCGCAGTTCGTCCGGATTGGCTGCGGGATCGGCCGCCAGCGCCTCCATTACCTTGAATTCAACGTTCCCGCCCAGTTTGATGTCGGTACCGCGACCGGCCATGTTCGTCGCAATGGTCACAGCACCGAACTTGCCTGCATCGGCAACGATCTGCGCCTCCTTGTCATGCTGGCGCGCGTTCAGAACGTTATGCGGAATCTCGGCATCGGTCAGCAGTTTGGAAAGGAATTCGGATTTGTCGATCGAGGTTGTGCCAACCAAAACCGGCTGGCCCTTGGCGTTGGATTCACGGATTGTCTCGACAATGGCCTCGAACTTCTCGCGTGCGGTGCGGTAGACGGCATCATCCTCGTCAATGCGCGCGATGGGCCGGTTTGTCGGCACTTCGACCACACCGAGGTTGTAGATCTCAGCGAATTCGTCAGCTTCCGTCAGGGCTGTGCCTGTCATGCCGGCCAGCTTCTCGTAAAGGCGGAAGTAGTTCTGGAAGGTCACCTGCGCCAAGGTCACGTTCTCGGGCTGGATCTTGCAGCCTTCCTTCGCCTCGATGGCCTGATGCAGACCGTCAGACAGGCGACGACCGGACATCATGCGACCGGTGAATTCGTCGATCAGGACAACCTCGTTCTCGCGGACGATGTAATCCTTGTCCTTGGTGAAGAGTTTATGCGCCCGCAGGCCCTGATTGACATGGTGCACAATGGTCGTGCTTTCGGGATCGTACAGAGACTGATCCTCGGCCAGCAGCCCCCGCTCGTGGAGCATTTTTTCAAGCTCTTCGTTCCCCTCATCCGTGAAAGTCACGTTGCGGGTCTTTTCGTCGAGGGAGAAGTGATCCTCGTTCAGGAAGGGGATCAACTGGTCCACCGACTGGTAGAGATCGGAACGGTCCTGTGAAGGACCGGAAATGATCAGCGGCGTGCGCGCCTCGTCGATCAGGATACTGTCCACCTCGTCGACGATGGCATAGTAATGGCCGCGCTGGTTCATCTGCTCGAGGCTAGATTTCATATTGTCGCGCAGATAGTCGAACCCAAGCTCGTTGTTCGTCGCATAGGTGATATCGGCGTTATAGGCGATTTTCTTCTCGGCCTCGGGCTGCTGCGGATAGACGACGCCCGTGGTCATGCCGAGCGCGCCATAAACCTTGCTCATCCAGTCGGCATCTCGGCGGGCCAGATAGTCGTTGACGGTCACGATGTGAACGCCTTTTCCGGTCAGCGCATTCAGATAGGCCGGGAAGGTCGCGACAAGGGTTTTACCCTCGCCTGTCTTCATCTCGGCGATATTGCCCTGATGCAGGAAGATCCCGCCCATCAATTGCGTATCGAACCCGCGCAGCCCCAGCGCGCGGCGCGCACCCTCGCGGCAATTCGCAAAGGCTTCGGGCAGAATGTCATCAAGGGATTCGCCGCCGGCGATCCGCGCCTTGAACGCCTCGGTCTTGTCCTTGAGGCCCTGATCGGTCAGGGCTTTGAACTCCGGCTCCAGCGCATTTATCTTCTCGACAAGCGGACGCACTGATTTGATCTTGCGGTCATTCGGCGTTCCAAACACCTTTTTGGCAAGAGTTCCGATTCCCAGCATATCCGTTCCGTTCCGCTTGTTGACAGAGTTGTGCAAGCCACCTGCTTGCCCGCCCTTTCCGCAACACATAAGAAGAGGCGGAAAATACGGCCAAACCTTGCCTCTGGGCGATGTAAGGGGCGGCACCATGACTGTCAACGCCGGGGGCCGGATGCGCCCGTTACAAAGGACGAATCCATGCAAAAACCCACCAGAAATGCCTTCACTTCCCTGTCAGTTGCGGTTTTTGCGCTCTGGGCCTCCGGACCTGTCGTGGCGCAGGATACTGCTGAGTCCGCGCCGGATGCCGATAGTGTGGTTGCAACCGTCAACGGCACAGAAATCACGCTGGGCCAGATGATCATGGCCCGCACCACCCTGCCCGAACAATATCTGGCGCTGCCCGACGACGTGTTGTTCACCGGAATTCTGGACCAATTGATCCAACAATCCGTTCTGGCCCAAACGGCTGGCGACGAAATGCCTGCACGGGTGCGTATCTCGTTGGAGAACGAGCGGAGGGCCTTGCTGGCGGCGTCTGTTGTCGATGACATTCTGCAAGGCGCGGTGACGCAAGAGGCCCTGCAGCAGGCGTATGACGAGGCTTTCGCGGATGCCGAACCGTCGCGTGAGTGGAACGCTTCGCATATTCTCGTTGATAGCCAGGAAGAGGCTCTGGAACTGATCGAAAGGCTGGAAGCGGGCGAGGAATTCGCCGATCTGGCGCAAGAGGCGTCCAGCGATTCCTCTGCTGCAAGCGGTGGGGAGCTGGGTTGGTTCGCCTCCGGCATGATGGTGCCGGATTTCGAGGCTGCTGTTGTTTCGCTTGAGGTCGGTGCAGTCTCCGCGCCGGTGCAGACACAGTTTGGCTGGCATGTCGTGAAGATGAACGAAACGCGGTTGCGGGATGTGCCGACATTGGAAGCGGTGGCCGACGAATTGCGTCCGCAGATCGAGCGGGCAGCGGTTCAGGCGCGTCTGGACGAGTTGACCGAGGCCGCAACCGTCGAACGCTCGGTCGATGATCTCGATCCCGCGCTGATCAAGAACCTCGATCTGCTGGGGAACTGACGGATGGGAAGTATCACCAAGGTCTCCCCGCTTGCTCCTGCAACATTTCCAGACCTGCCGGTGATCGAAGGCGTGTCTTTCGCCGCGGCTCAGGCCGGTGTGCGTTATCAGGGGCGCACGGATGTGATGCTGGCGCGCCTTGTGCCGGGAACGACGATGGCGGGCGTGTTCACGCGCTCTGCCACGCGGTCAGCCCCTGTTCTGGATTGTCAGGACAAGATCGGTCTGGACAGTGACGAGGGTGCGGCGATTATCGTGAACTCCGGCAATTCCAACGCGTTCACCGGCAAGAACGGTGTCGCGTCCACCCGTGCGGTTACTGGCGCGGCCGCTAAAGTGCTAGGCCTGCCCGAAGGGCGTGTGTTCTCCTCTTCCACCGGCGTGATCGGCGAGCCGCTGCCGCATGACCGGATCACCGCCAAGCTGGACGAACTGGCGGCCAATCTTGACAAGAGCGCGATCGCCCATGCGGCGCGCGCGATCATGACGACGGACACCTTTCCCAAAGGTGCCGCTGCCGAGGTCGAAATTGACGGAAAGACCGTCAAGATCGCCGGAATCGCGAAGGGTTCCGGCATGATTGCGCCCGATATGGCAACCATGCTCGTCTACATCTTTTCCGATGCGGCGGCGGAACGCGCCGCGTTGCAGAAGCTTTTGTCTGAACTGACAGACATCACCTTCAATTGCATCACCGTTGATAGCGACACCTCAACCTCCGATACGCTGCTTCTGGCTGCGACAGGCGCGTCCGGGGTGAAGGTTGATGCGGACAACTCGGCGTTCCGCGAGGCGCTGCATAGCGTGATGCTCGATCTCGCACATCAGGTCGTGCGTGACGGGGAAGGTGCGACGAAATTTGTGGAAGTGGCCGTGACAGGTGCTGCCAGTGATGCGGATGCAAAGACCCATGCAATGGCGATTGCCAATTCCCCGCTGATCAAGACCGCTATCGCCGGAGAAGACCCGAACTGGGGTCGCGTCGTCATGGCCATCGGCAAGTCCGGCGCTACGGCGGATCGTGATTTGCTGACGATCCGCTTTGGCGATCTGCTTGTTGCAGAGAGCGGTTGGGTCTCACCAGCCTACGACGAAGCAGCGGCTGCCAGCTATATGAAGGGCGAATACTTGCGGATTAGTGTCGATCTGGGGCTCGGGCAAGGCGTAGCTACCGTCTGGACCTGCGATCTCACGCATGGCTATATCGACATCAACGCCGACTACCGGTCCTGAACGGTGGCGGCGGTGAAGGTTGTTCTCGTCTCGGCTGTTGCGCTTATTGACGCTGACGGAAGGGTGCTGCTCGCGCAGCGCCCCGCCGGGAAATCGATGGCCGGGCTTTGGGAATTTCCCGGCGGCAAGGTCGAGGACGGAGAGACTCCCGAAGCGGCGCTGATCCGCGAGTTGCAAGAGGAGCTCGGTATCGATACATGGGAAAGCTGCCTCGCCCCGCTGACCTTTGCGAGCCACAGCTATGACGATTTCCATCTGTTGATGCCGCTTTTTGCCTGCCGGAAGTGGGAGGGAATCGTCTCCCCGCGCGAGGAACAGGCTCTGAAATGGGTTCGGCCAGCCGATCTGAGATCCTATCCCATGCCTCCTGCTGACATCCCTTTGATCCCGATTCTGCGTGACTGGCTTTAAACCATAGGTCGCATTTTGGGTTGTCGCACTCCATAAGGTCGCAATTAACCATACTGAATTCATTCAACGATGTAAAAATACGCAGTTTTGAGAAACAATCGTAAAATTTTGCTACGCTTTGTTACCGAAGTTGAATTACCCTCATCTCACAATCTGGGAGGATGGGGATGCTTCGAACAATCACTTTGGGCAGTTGCGTGTCAGTGCAGGGGACGTATGTCCGAACTCTTACAGACGGGCGCATTCTTGTGCGTGTCGGCTCGCGGGAGTTTGTAGGACTGCCGACGGTGCAACAGGCGGCCTGAGCTGCGAAACCATGGAAAAAGGGGCCGCGAGAGCAGCCCCTTTTGAATATCGACGCCGGTGACAGGTTCACGCCAGATTGCGGACCACTTCCTCGCGCTCGAAAATCTCGATGACATCGCCGGGACGGACATCTTCATAGTTCTCGAAGGCCATACCGCATTCCTGACCAGAGGTGACTTCCTTGACCTCGTCCTTGAAGCGCTTGAGCGTCTTGAGGTTACCCTCGTGAATCACCACATCGTCGCGCAGCAGGCGCACACCCGCAGAGCGGCGTGCCACGCCTTCCGTGACAAGGCAACCGGCAACCTTGCCGATACCAGACACTTTGAAGACTTCCTTGATCAGGGCATAACCAATGAACTTCTCGCGGATTTCGTTGCTCAGCAGACCGCTTGCGGCCTTTTTCACATCGTCCACAAGATCGTAGATCACCGAGTAATAACGGATTTCGACGCCCTTCTGGTTCGCGGTGTTCCGTGCAGACGCGTTGGCGCGCACGTTGAAACCCATGATCGGCGCACCCGACGCCTCTGCCAGTCCGACATCGGTTTCGGTGATCGCACCGACACCCGAATGCAGCACGCGCACGCGCACCTCGTCGTTGCCGATCTTCTCCATCGCCTGAACAATCGCCTCGGCAGAACCCTGCACGTCGGCTTTGACCAGAATTGGAAGCTCGGCCACAGACTGGTCGGCTTTGGCTTTTGCCATCATCTGGTCCAGAGTCGTTGCGGCCCCGACTGCGGCGCGTTTCTCTTTGGAGGCTGATTCGCGATATTCCGCGATCTCGCGCGCCTGCGCTTCTGTTTCAACCACGTTGAGCACATCGCCCGCTTCCGGCGTGCCGTTCAGACCCAGCACCTCGACCGGAACCGACGGTCCGGCCTCGGTGATGCGTTCGCCCTTGTCGTCGATCAAGGCGCGCACCTTGCCCCACTGCTCGCCGACCACGAAGATATCGCCCTGCTTGAGCGTTCCCTTCTGTACGAGAACGGTTGCCACGGGACCACGGCCGACATCCAGCTTCGCCTCGATGACAGCACCTTCCGCAAAGCGGTTGGGGTTGGCTTTGAGTTCAAGGATTTCAGCCTGAAGCGCGATGGCTTCCAGCAGATCATCCAGACCGAGACCCTGCAGTGCTGAAACCTCGACATCCTGCACATCACCGGACATCGCCTCGACGACAACCTCGTGTTGCAACAGATCGGTCCGCACCTTGGTCGGGTTTGCGTCGGGCTTGTCGATCTTGTTGATCGCCACGATCATCGGGACCTTGGCCGCTTTTGCATGGGCGATCGCCTCAACAGTCTGCGGCATCACGGCATCATCTGCCGCCACGACCAGCACAACGATATCGGTCACCTGCGCGCCACGGGCACGCATGGAGGTAAAGGCGGCGTGGCCCGGCGTATCAAGGAACGTCAGCAGGGCACCTTTGTCGGTTTTCACCTGATAAGCACCGATGTGCTGTGTGATCCCGCCTGCTTCCGAGGCAACAACCTTGGCGTTGCGGATCGCATCCAGCAGGCTGGTTTTGCCGTGGTCAACGTGACCCATGATGGTGATAACCGGCGGGCGCGGCTTGAGGTCTTCGTCGCGGTCGGCAACCGACGCGATCACGTCTTCCACATCGGAATCCGACACGCGCACGGAGCGGTGGCCGAATTCCTCGATGATCAGTTCTGCGGTATCGGCGTCAATCGTCTCGTTCTGCGTCAGCATCAAACCGTTCTGCATCAACGCCTTGACGACAGCGCCAACACGTTCGGCCATACGGTTCGCAAGTTCCGACACCACGATGGTTTCGGGAAGCTGCACTTCACGCACAACCTTCTCGCGCTCGACATTACCACCCATAGCCTTCTGACGCGCACGCTCCTGCTTGCGCTTCATGGCGGCCATGGATTTTGTACGTCCGCCTTCACCACCAGACAGAGCCTGATTGAGTGTCAGCTTGCCGGAGCGGCGGCTATCCTCGCGCGCTTTCGCGGCGCGGGCATCACGATCCGTAGGATCGGGCTCACGTTCTTTCTTGCGCGGCGCGGCGGCGGGCGCTTTCGCGGCCGTCCGGCCAACGGGGCCTTCCTCGGCAGGGGCAGCGGCCGCAACAGCAGCGCGCTTGGCTGCATCCTCGGTCTCGCGCGCCTTGCGCTGTTCTTCGTCGGCTTTGGCTTTCAGCGCCTCTTCGCGCTCACGCTCTTCGCGTTCCTTCGCCTCCATCTCCTCGCGGCGGCGGGCGCGCTCTTCTTCGCGGGCTTTTTCGTCCGCTTCGCGCTGGATGGCTTCTTCGCCTTCACGTGCCTTCGCGGCTTGAAGCGCCTTCAGGCGACGCTCCATCTCGGCATCGGAAATGCCTGCAGGCCGTTTTGCGGGGTCTCCCAGCGCCGGGTTCGGTGCCGCACCCCCGGAGGCGGACTTTCCCGCACCCGGTTTGGGGACCACAACGCGCTTGCGCTTGGTTTCCACGACGACATTCTTTGTGCGTCCGTGGCTGAAGCTCTGCTTCACGTTACCCGGACGTGCGCCGAGACCACCTACACCCAATGTCTTTTTACCGTCGTTGTCGTTCATATGGCTCTTCTTATCCTTTTGACGGTCTTGCCGCCGTCCGGGGCGCGCAGACCTTTCAGTCTTGCCGCCTCCTCTACAACACGTGGGGCCAAACCTCCAGCGGCAAGCACAACGTGAATTACAGTTTGTCTTCCAAAGGCCAAGCCAAGCTCATCCGCTTCCAGCCAGCCGATAAAAGTACCATCGGCTGGCGTGCTCAGTTTGGATTTGCCACGCTCGGATCCGTCACTCGCCTGGATCAGAACCTGTGCATAATCCTTGACCAGCCAGTCCTTTACTTTCTCGTAACCGCTGACCGCTTCGCCGCCTTTGCGGGCAAGCGAGATCAGATCTACCACACGTCGCACCAGTTGCGCCTCGATCTGGTCGATCAGATCGTCCGGCACGGTGACAGCGTGCTTTGCCGCGCGGGAAAACAGGCCTTTCTTCATCGCCATCTCAAGCGCCGGACGCTCTGACGAGACATAGATGCCGCGTCCCGGCAACTTGCCCATGATGTCAGGGACAACCTGTCCCTCGGGACCCACAACGAAACGGATCAGCCCGAATTTGGGCTGCACTTCTCCCGTGGCGATGCATTTGCGCTCCGGTCCGTCCGACCGTTCCTTGTTTTGTCCACCACGGGTCATGTCTGTCAATCGAAGGCCTGAAATCAGGCCTCCGCCTCCTCTTCATCGGTCTCCGGCTCGTCGCCATTCAGCTCGTTCGGATCAACCCAGCCCAGCATGACGCGCGCCGTCATGATCAGCTTTTGTGCCTCGTCGAGCGACATGTCGAATTTCTCGAGCAGGCCTTCATCCTTGACCCGCTCACCCTTCACGGTGGTCCAGCCACCCGCAAGCTCCCAGTCGGCACAAGTGGCGAAGTCTTCCAGCGTTTTCACGCCGTCTTCGGCCAATGCCTCAATCATCTGGGGGGTGAGACCCTCGAATTCAACCAGGCTGTCCTCGACACCCAACTCGCGGGCATGGTCCATCGCTGCTTTGGCCGCCGCTTCCAGCGTATCACGGGCCCGCATCTGCAACTCGCTCGCGGTGCTGTCGTCGACACCGTCGATCACCAGAAGCTCGTCAAGGTCGACATAGGCGACCTCTTCCAGATTGGTGAAGCCTTCGGCGACCAGAAGCTGGGCAAAGAACTCGTCCAGATCAAGCGCATCCATGAACAGTTTGGTCCGCTCCTCGAACTCCTTCTGACGACGCGAGGATTCCTCGGCCTCTGTCAGGATGTCGATGTCGAGACCCGTCAACTGGCTCGCCAGACGGACGTTCTGACCGCGACGACCGATGGCAAGGCTGAGCTGCTCATCCGGCACGACAACCTCGATCTTGCCGGCTTCCTCGTCGATCACGACTTTGGAGACTTCGGCAGGCTGGAGCGCGTTCACAAGGAAGGTTGCCTGATCCTCGTTCCACGGAATGATGTCGATCTTCTCGCCCTGAAGCTCGTTCACAACGGCCTGCACACGGCTGCCGCGCATCCCGACGCAGGCACCGACCGGATCAATCGAGTTGTCATAGGAAATCACGGCGATCTTTGCGCGGCTTCCGGGGTCACGGGCCACGGCCTTGATCTCGATGATGCCGTCATAGATTTCCGGCACTTCCATCT
>JBLRWK010000070.1:0-16769 GCA_047921295.1 Rhodobacterales bacterium | reverse complement strand
ACCGTTACCGCCGCCGCCGTTGCCACCACCGTTACCGCCGCCACCACCGTTACCGCCGCCGCCACCGCCGCCACCGCCGCCGCCGTTGCCGCCGCCGCCACCACCGTTACCGCCGCCGCCTCCGGAAGATCCGGTGCCGCTTGTGCCGCTGTTGCCTACGCTTGCAGTACCAATGCCCGCAGCCCCGCCAGAGGATGAAAACCTGCCGTCGCTCGCATTGAGATTCCCGGACGAGCCCGAGCCGCGGACAGTCGGCGACCGGGCGAAGATACGAGCAGCCACATGCTTATCGGGCCCGATCCTCAACCCGCTCGGCACGGCGGCAGGCGGACTGCTCGGGATAGCGCTCGTCCGTGCGGCAGTCACTTTCAATTCAGGACTGGGAGCTGACAACGCGCCTTTGCCACTCTGCCAGACCTCCAAATAACCCTCAGCCGGAGACGGCTTGATGCTGGTAAAATCGCGGGCAAAGGTTTCGAGTTGTCCAGCCAGTTCCTGTGCCGCAGCTTGATCGTTCAGGTGGTAATAGCGCACGTGTGTTTCTCTGATACTGTATGGCGTTGTCGCTTGTACGGCGGGCCAGCCTCTTTCGGACAGTCGCGCTACAGTGCGATCATTGCGTCTCGACCCCCGTTTCTCTGGAGTGAAGAGGGCCACGTGTGACACCTGCAGGCTCGGTGGGCGGGCCGACTCGTCCCGGAAAAAAGACAGCCGGGGCGTTCTTTCGTTGGCTTGTGTAGGCAGTATGGGAGAAATACGCGACAGTTCACGGTTGGATGAAATATCAGCGACCCGTGCCGAAATCATCTGGCTCGGGTTAATTGGACTATCATTGAGAGCCGGTGGAGAAGAAGAGATCCGGGGAGTGCGATCATTGCGCCTCGACCCCCCTTGCTCTGGAGTTAAGACGGCCACGTGTGACACCTGCAGGCTCGGTGGGCGGGCTGGATCGTCCCGGATAAAAGACAGCCGGGGCGATTTTTCGTTGGCGTGCGTGGGCAGCATGGGAGAAATACGCGACAGTTCACGGTTGGATGAAATATCAGCGGCCCGTGTCGCAATCATCGGGCTCGGGTGAATTGGACGAGGATTGAAAGCCGGTGGAGAGGATGAGATCCGGGGATGGCCAAGGACATCGTCGAGAGCCAAATAGCCAAGCGAGTTTGTTGGGGATGCCGGAGGGCGTTGAGATGCTGATCGCAGGGTGCGCGCAAGGGACGGAGGTGCGGAAGTGGAAGGGATCGTGATGCTATTTTCGACAGACGGAACCGGAGGCAGACTTAATACCTTTAGCGTCGTTGCGGCGGTGGGTGCCCCGTCTGAAGGTGAAAGCACTGAGAAAGTCAGCAGAGTTCCAACTCGGTTTTTCATGTCGGTGAAGCCGGACGACATTGCGCGTACATCGGCAAATGACGCGACCACCAAGCCTGCGACAACCAGTCCGGCGGAGAGCAACCAATAGCCTGGTTTCCTACGCGAGAGCTCAGGTTCCACCTGCTTGAAGGCAGCCGGGGCTATAGACTCCCCGACCTGCTGCCCGCTATGGTGATCTCGTGACGCTCCCGGATGCAGCTTTTTATGCGCAATGTTGCCTAATGGAATCCGATTAAGGTCCCCGACCCGTTGGTTCTGAGCTGCGGGTTGTTTGAGGATTTCACCGCGAGCCATCTCAAGTCGATTTTCAGGCCGGCCATTACTCACAGACGTCCTTGAGGGCTTCAAGTCGCCGCCTTCTCGTGTTTGTGCTGCACGTTGCCTGAAAGTTTTCTCTTGCTGGGCGCGCGCCACGACAAGCCACTGCTCCAATTCCACGGGATAGTAGGGCAAGCCCTGTGGCGGTTCATTTGCGAGAGAACCAACCGAGTGCTCGGTCTTCTTCTCAGTCATCTCTACACCTCCCGCACAATTTCCGCATATCTGCGCAAAATGACCCGCAAGTATCTTGGCGTTTGAACAATAGCGGAGGGGTATATGTTCCAAGCGATGGCAGTTAATTTTGTCGAGTGATCTCGGCTTGGCTTTCGGACGCGGCAATCCAGCTTGTCAAACAATCGATCAAAATCCTGCATCAGAAACCTCATCGGGTGGGTGAAGTGGTGATCGTACCAATGGAACAAGCTACCTTCGCATCCCCGCCCAAACTCGGTATGGTCTAACAATGTTCCTAGGGGTGTGTTGAGCTCTATCTGCTGCTCCCGTTTCCAGCTGCAGGGGCTGTCGAACTCCAGCTAAATTATGCGCATCCTAAAGGTTTCTGCCGTCAAATTCCGGGGTGCGGAACCTTTTAGACCAGCAAGCAGTTGTCTTAGTGATCGTAACGGAAATAAGTCAAAAAGATGGCAGCCATGATTGAAGCAAATGTCATTTCGCGAGTCCGGGCCGAAGCTGCTTGGGATAGCAGGGCAACATCACCAGTCGTTCACATAATTGACGATAACTCTGCAATCCGTGATGGGGCGAGTTCACTCTTTGAATCTAAGGGATGGACAGTTCGCGAGCATTTCTCTGCCGAGAAATTTCTCGCAGGCAAGCCTCCTACGGGTGACTACTGCCCTCCTACGGGTGACTACGTCAGGCTCAACTTTTTTCGGGATATGGTATCTGGCATGGTTGGCCTTTCGTTCTTTCAGCTGTGTTATAATATAACATACTGGGCGCGACTTGCATTGCTTTGCCGCAATCGAAAGTGGTCAAGGCTGCTTTTCAGCGGCCGAATGATCCTAGCCTTAGGGCGGTCATTTTTTACTTTGGGGCCGGGACAGCGTCACCGACAAAAACAGCGGCATAATCTGGACGTGCTGATGTCATTGATGCGGTCCCAATCCGACTTTGTGTAATGAACAACTTTCCGCGCGCTCGGTCGAGTTGATATGTGTTGATAGTCTCCAAGCCGCCTTCGTTTGAAGCCCAGCCAATGAGTGTGGACGGGCTCAGTCTCACCAATCCCAAATCATCGCCGCTTACCGTTCCGCCCTCGTCTGTGAAACAAATCAGCATTGCCGGGAAGCTGTCTTGGTCAAAGGCAAAGGTGTTGAAAGAAGTTGCAGAGCGTCCTTCGATATTCGCTGCAATCCAGCATTCGCTCGCTGCAAACGTCGGGAAAGTTAGAGCGACCAAAAGTGTAAGTCTAGAAAACATATAGCTACCTCTAGTGTTCGATATTCGATGAATGACCCCTGCACACGAAATGTGGTATTCACAGTTGGTCCGACAAAAGTGAAAAGAGCGCTAACTCGACCAAGTTAATCATGCAAACCCTATGCGGCTAAACCCGCTCGGGACAAGTGAAAACAGTGAGAACCTACGGCAACCTTTCTAAGGAATCGTTGCCACAACACCTTTTTGTCGCTTAGCTTTCTTCATTATCAAAATAACAACTGCTCAGATTGGATGGAGTGACATGTTGACCAGATTGAGATTTAACGCGTTCAAGGGCGCTATGAAAATTGCTGTTGGGGCAACGCTTGCAGTCGGCGTTGTTTCTGCAATGACAATTGCTACAGCTCTCCCAGTTGCATCAAAAGAGATATCCTCGAGCCACGTTGAACTGAACGTAGATAAAAAAGAGCGTTTAGTTGTGTCCCCTGGAATCGTTTGGACTGTCGTTGTTGACCGTCCCTTTGGAGAATTGGTAATTGGAAATGCAGAGATAGTAGACGTTTTCCCATTGTCTAATACTTCATTCTACGTGCAAACGAGAAGAGCAGGAACTACAAATCTCGTATTTTATGGTGAAAATAATAATTTTGTAGGCGAAATTGAGTTTATTGTTGCGCGGGAGAATGATGAGATGAAACTTGCATCTTTGATAAACAATGTAGTTCCCGGAGCATCAATTGCGGTAGATGTGTATGATAATAGGTTGTTCGTGTATGGAGAGGTTAAAGAGCGAAATGACGTAGGCGTTGTGATGGATATTGCGCGGTCCTATCCGGGTCTAACTGAACCCTTAGTATTCAAAATTTCGTACCCGGAATACGCCGTTTCAAGCACTACAGTTTCAGTGTTTCGAGGCGGCAATGTAACGTCTTATAATACTCCTAAAAGCCAGGTGCAGGCGTCAGATCAATGGATTACAGAGTACGGACCTATTCAAGCGAGAATAGACACCCAAGATGAGCAAGAGAATCAAACGCCATCGGTCGTAATTAACGTTGGTGACCAAGGCTCTTTGCCTACGTCAACGGATTAATTCTGGTGGACGTTTCTTCAGTGTTGCGTTGTAATGCAGGTAACGAACATCAGGATAGTGTTGGCTCATTGAGGCGGTGGCGCAACAAAAAGCTAATGACCAAAGTTTAACCAATTCCGAGGTCGTTGAGCGGTCGGCCTCTCCCACTCATCCAATTCATTTGCTCTCCAGAGCTTTCGGCTAGTTTCACCCAGTCGCATTGCCCAAATACTTCAAGGTTGAACAGCGACGCATCGGGGTTGTCTGCGAGCGGAGCAATAAGGAACCCTTTCGAGACTTTTGCCGTCAGTTGCGCCATACGTTCCACGGCGGCGCGTTATTCCCTCACTCGCCTGCCATGTCTGAAGTCACAATAATCTCAATCTAAGTGCTGTGTTGCTCCATGCTTACGTCAGGAGTAACTTAATCAAGTTGTTAATAATACCGTCAGTTCTGTTCGGCCTGCGGAGGCTGCCACAGCCCATCCAAGAACTAAAAAATCAGATCATTGCGTCAGCGCTGCTTTATCAAGAACTCGTCGCCGTAGCTGCTGGTATCTTGGTTTTTCTCCTGATGTGGTGGTTTATTGTCGGAGATCCACAACCCAAAGTCAGGTGTAAATGGCGGCGCGACCGCTCTGGTCAACGGGCAACTCTCACGAAATGGACCTGTTCTAGATGTGGTGCGGATGCCTTCACGGCAACGACCAAGCGACCTCAAAACTGCAAGAGAAACCTCAAGCCTACCGCGCTCTAGGAAACGACCGCGTGGCCGCTGAGGCAGCTAGCAGCACTGCGATTGAATTATTCCCCTGTCATGTCTGACACGGTGGTGCTGGAAAGCTCGTTCAGCGCCTCATAGACGGCCTGCCGGATGACTTCGGACGCCTCCGGCGCACCAAGCCCCACGACCAGCGGAGCGCACTTGTGAGGCATTGCCAGCAACAGTGCGCGGACCCGTGCGAAAGCGTCTGTCACTGCCGCGTCAACGTCTGTGCGGTCTAGCAATCGCCCGGCGGTCTTCTCGACATTCATTTCAGCCAGACGTGCCTCTGCCGCCATCTTACGCCGCCGCGCCTCTTCGATGCTCTGCCCGTCATCCATCACGCCCGCGTCTGTCAGCATTGGCGCGACATCGGCCAGATACTAAGCGGGTTTGCCTTTGATTCCACCAGTCGGGGCTATGCCATCAATCCGGCGCGCAACCGCCCGGCGGTCAATTTCAAATTCAACTGCCAGTGCCGAGAGAGACCATAGCTTGCGGGTCATGCTCATATCGTTGTTCCTTGTGATGTGCTGGCGATTGCGGTGGGCTTGTGGCTAGGAATGTTTCGAGCTACGCCCAACCACATAAGGTTTCGGCTTTGGAAGGACCCGCGCTTTGGCCCGATGCCAACGCAGTTCTTTTGTTCTTGACCAACCATGCCTCCATGTTGCCAGTATAACGGAAGACAGACGCCACTCATGGAGCGCGCACCAAAAGAGCCTTCCGTAACCGAGGGGGTATGGAGGACGCTAATTGAAAAACAATTACATCTTAATCGATTTTGAAAACATCCTGCCAATTAATCTCCAGCTTCTGAATGGACACTCTTTTAAGCTTATCGTTTTTGTTGGAGCTAATCAAAAGAGTGTTCCATTCGAATTTGCTGCGACGTTGCATAAATTAGGTGAGAAAGCCAGCTATCAGAAGATAACCGGTAATGGGACCAACGCGCTGGATTTCCACATTGCCTTTTACATCGGAGAGCTTGCAGCTACAGACGCAAACGCCTACTTCCATATAATATCCCGTGATAAAGGCTTTGACCCGCTAATAGCTCATTTGCGTGAGAGAAAGATTTATGCGCTCCGTCACAAGGACCTGTCGGAAATTCCATTTGTTCGATTTTCGAACGCGAAGTCGCTCAACGAAAGAATAAATGCGATTGTTGAAAGTCTGATATCTCGCCGTTCATCACGCCCAAGAAAAGTCAAGACCTTGGCTGGTACCATAAATGCTTTATTTATGAAAAGCTTGGAAGAAGCTGAACTAAACATCCTGATAAATGAGTTACAAAAGTGCGGTCATATTATTGTCGATGGGCAATCTGTAAGTTACGGCCCTTCAATTCATGGCCGCTAGGGTCAAGCTCATTTTCAAAACATGACAACTGCGGCTGTTGCGTGGGTTTTCGATTTGTAGGCTCGAACGATCTGGCTGCCGATTAGACGCGTTCCAGACTCTACTTTTCCCCAGAGTCTGAGGTGAGATCGCCTCGCATCTGAAAACGGTGGCGCACCATTTCTATGTCGCTTTTAAGAGTATGGACGCTGGCAATCCTTCCATTAGCTGACACCATAGCGATCACGTCTTTAATCAGGTTGATCAAACGTCCGCCTCGCTGGTTCTTCGTCGCTGTGCCATCTGTTGTGTAGGTCAACGACCACCCGGCATCCAGCGCGACATAGCAGCAGGATTCGACAACGAGCAAACGTCGATGATCCCTTTCCTTGCTGCGATCGTTGGGTTGCAGGATGCGCCGTGCCTCGTCGAGACTGACAGTAGCTTTTTCGTTGGCTAGTATCACGGGCACTTGGTGATAGTCAGAGTCTGCCCCAGACGATGCGGTGTCGTCCGCGACCTTTGCCTTCAACCCGAAGCTATCGAATAAGGCATTGGCCTCGGACGCATTCAGTTGCAGGTCGCGCATGCGCTTTGACAGTGAACGGTCGTTCAATCGGCGCTCTGCCATTGCACGAGTGATTGTGACCAGACTGACTTCAGAGTCTGTGTCGAGCGAATACCCAATCAGCCGTGAGAGTTCGAGCACTTGCGCCAACGACAGCCCATGTCGGTCACATATCGCATGGTTCTGAGCCTCACTTAATGCCCCCCTGTCCCCATAGTCAGCCAGAAAAAAGGGGAAAGAGTCTGCCTTCACGTGATCCCGATGCGGGTAGATTGCATAATCCTTCGAAGAATTGATTGCCTCAGAGTCTGACCGCTCGTTCTTGAATCTTTTCTTCGACATCTCGAATCTCCTCATAGCTGCTGAATTGTCCAGAGTCTGTTCGCACACGTTGTAGCCCGGTTTGCTTTTGCCATCACAATAGTCAGCCTCTGTTGAGCGCGACCATTTCACCGACCGTTTTGCGGTGCAATCGATGCTCTTGGTCATCGCACACATTTTCCCCGCAAATCGGGAATGCGCTCTTTAAAAAGCGCTGTTTTTGCAGCCGGTTTACACCCGACCCTCCTCCACGCACCTGCATAGCCCAAAGAGGGACGGCCACCAGTGCGGCATACGATCCGGGGACCACCCCACCCCGCGCCGATGCGGCTCCTTCTAGCCCGGCGCAGAAGCACGAAGCTAATACCCACCGGCCGCTGAAATCGAGCATGAGGCGCGATGTGACGGATTGGGGACTGCTGCGGCCACAACGGCCAAAGCAGGGCAGGTGCAAAGCTTGCGGGGAAGCGGCTGGCCTCCGACATAAGGCATCGTGTGGATACGGATCTGAAACTGAAGGGCCTTCCCCCGCATGACGGGGGGAAGGAGCGGGGGCCGGGCATTGCCTTGAAGGCTTTTGGCCCGTCTGGGCCAAAGTGACCAAGGTTCCTTGCGGCGATCTACCATGTCGGAATCTGAGTTCGTCATCGATGGGCGTTGCCCGACACGGTGAATCCCGTCTACACTTTCAACTAATAGCATTTATCCGAGTTGCTGCTTTTTCGGTGCAATCGCGCAGCAGTGATTTGTCTGCATGGAGAAGTTATCGCTGAGTGAGCGAGACATTTGCACAAAGTTTATCACCCCAGCGCTCCGGCGTGCTAGGTGGGATACGATAACCCAGATTCGGAAGGAGGCGAGCTTCACCAAGGGCCGGATCATTGTGCGGGGCAAATTGGTAAGCCGCGGTAAAGGAAAACGCGCCGACTACATTCTATCGGTCAAGCCTAACATCCCGATTGCCCTAATCGAGGCCATGGAGAACACACAGGCGATCGGGGCAGGTCTGCAAACAGTTCTGTAGTACGCGGAAACGTTGGACATCCCATTCGTGTTTTCACAAACGGAGACGGCTTCGTCTTTCACGAGAGAACCGGCATTAGTCCGAAGCCGAAAGTTACTCTGACGTTAGACCAATTTCTGTCTTCTGCCGATCTATGGGCGCGGTATCGAGCCTGGAATGGGCTTTCAGATGACTTCGACGACGGAAGTGGCAGAGCCGCCGCCCAAATCGATCACGGAAAAGCGGCGCATCAACGGCAGAAACAGTAGTCCATAGGATAGCTATCAACCTATGCGGGTCTTGCAAAACACCAAATTTCTACCAGTTCAGTTGGCGGTTGGGGATTAGCCGTGCAAGACTGTCAGCTTATGCAATCCGCAGGATGCGATCTGGCGAAGGTAGCTGTTACTGATGCCCCTTGCCTTGAGGGAAGATCGCACCGTAAACCCATCTGTGCCGTCGCCAGACCCCACGTCGCGGACCGCCCCGACATTATACTCGGGCGGCAGGGTCACTGCGCTTTTTCGAGGTGCCCTCTCGGTAACATGGCTCGCTTTAAATCAGATGCAGTTCGCGTGCCAGAATGGCTGCATGGGTGCGGTTGCGCGCTTCGAGTTTGCGGCTCAGGGTTTTGACGTGCAGCTTTACCGTGACCTCTTGCACCTCCAGATCTTGTGCGATTTCCTTGTTGGACTTGCCCTTGCAAAGTCCGGACAAAACGTCCCGTTCTCTCTGGGTGAGCTGCGGTGATCCAGGTTGCGCGCCCTGCTGGTGCATGCCGCCCGTATCCAGATCTTCGGGTGTCGTGTAAACACCTTCGAGTATTTTGCGAATGCGAAGAACCATGTCGTCAGGCGTGATGGACTTGGACAGAAAGCCTGCAGCCCCGTCTACAATGCATCGGTGCTCTATCTCTCGCGATGTCGTGCCGGTCAGGATGGCGACGGGCTGAGGATCGTTGGCTGCCAGACATTGGCGCAATCCGTCCGGCATTGTCATGCCGGGCATCGTCAGATCCAGAAGCACCAAATCAAACGGTCCTTCAACGGCAATGAGTTGAAGTGTCTCGTCCAGATCGCCGCTTTGCATGATATGTGCTCCGGTTTTAGCGGTCAGGACGCAGGCAAGTGTTTCGCGAACGAAATCATGATCATCCGCAATTAGTAACTTTGCCACCACGGAATTGTCCCCCTTAAACATTACTACTGCCTATTGGTCTTGGACTAACGTGAAGTATTGTCCATGTTTCCTATCATAGAGAAAAAATTCCTTACAGCTAGCGAACAGTTGCGGAATATTTAATATGTTGGAATGCCCTGCCGGGGGACGAGTGTTCGTCGAATACTCAGACTTCACCACGCCGCGTGGCTACTCGCGGCAGACTTGGTCGTCGGTTTGCAGACCAGCTTTCGTGTCGGGACAACAAACGCAAATTGTTGCAAAACAGGAGTGCGAAGGGCAGAGTCTTGATCGATAGAGGGACGCGCGGTATGTGGCAAGGTGATTGAGCATGGTGCCACCGGCAGGTCAGCCCGCAAGGCATGGCCGAGGTTGCCGCGATTGCTGGCATCGATCGTGGCGGGGTTGTGTATTTTATTTTTGACCATGCAAATTCCGGTCACATGGCAACGTATCGAAACCTTACGGAATGATCGCTCCTTGGAATTTAGGTCGAATTTGGGTGAGCTTGAGTTGTTGTTCCAGAACATCCAATTTGCAATGCTGCGCTCTGTGCAGGGCGTGGAGACGCCCCTGAACGGCAGGCCGGAGAGTAATCTGAATGCGCTGCTGCAACGGTATGGCGCCTTTCTGGACAAGATCGTGACGCTGGATCAGGTCTGGCGGACAGAACATAGAGGCTCTGCCATCCTGGATGAGGCCGCATTCGAGGAATTGAAAACGCGGAGCGTGGCTCTGTTGCCCCTTTTCCATGGGACGGGCGCAGAGCTGCAGGATGCCTTGCCCGCTCTGTCCGCCGCGCTGGATGATCTCGCGCCGGTTCTGCGCCGTGTCATGCAGGAGAGCCTCAGCACCGCCGACATTCAGGAACAAACAAGATGGACGCAGGTCCAGAACGACCTGCGAAACAACGCCATCGTTTTGTGCTCCCTGATCGCGGCAACGTCTCTACTGGTCATCGATTTCCGCCGCCTGTATCTGTTCAATAGACAAAGCGCGCAGGAAAACCGGATGGCCAGCGCGCGGTTGGAGACGGTTATCGGCACGTCCCAGGATGCGATTATCGTAACCGATGAGGCCGAGGAGATCACCAGCTTCAATCGTGCTGCCGAGGTCATGTTCGGCATGGCCAGCAGCGTTGCGCGGGGACGGCCGATCCGTGATCTCGTCTATGCCAATGACGGGAGCATTTTGTCCCTGAGCCGCGCCGCCGCCGAGCGGAGCTACAAGATGCAAATGATCGGACGTGATGCCGTGGGGCGGGAGTTTCCGGTCGAGATCTCACTGGGCACCGCCATGAAGGATGGCACGCATATCAATGTCTGCTTTCTCAGTGACATCTCGGACCGCTTGGAGGTTGAGCGGGACTTGCGAACCTCGCGCGACAGAGCATTGGCCGGAGAGCGCACAAGGGCGCATTTTCTGGCGGTAATGAGCCACGAGATGCGGACTCCGCTTACCGGCATCCTTGGCGTGATCGAGTTGATGCAGGCGGAGGAGCCGACAGATCGGAACCGCGAATATCTGGAAGTGTTGCAATCCTCGGGGCAGATATTGCTGGGCCAGATCAATGATGTGCTCGATTTGACCGAGATTGAGTCCATGGGGATCAACCTCACCAATCAGCCGTTTGATCTAGATGCCCTGCTCAAGGAGGTCATGACAACCCTGCGGCCCTCGGCCAACCGGCAAAACAGCCGCCTGCTGCTTGAGACATTACCGCGGCCGTTGGGCTGGTTTCGTGGTGATCCGATCCGACTGCGACAGATCATGATCAACCTGATCGGCAACGCGATCAAATTCACCCGCGAGGGCCAAATTCTTGTCGAGGTAACATCCGGCCCCGATACACAGGGGCTGGTCTTGGGGCGTCACCGGATCGAGATTCAGGTGTCCGATACAGGGACTGGAATTCCGCAAAGCGAGCTGGACGGGATCTTCGAGGATTTTGTACGGGCCGAGCAGTCAACAGCCAGATTAGTCGAAGGCACCGGACTGGGGCTGGGAATCGTCAAGAGGCTGGTCGCTGTAATGGGGGGTAAACTGGGGGCCGATAGTGTAGAAGGCGAGGGCAGTATGTTCTGGGTGAGCCTGTCTTTGCACCAGGTCGACAAGCCCGTTGTCATTGCTCCTCTTGCCGCGCCGAACGACGTCGCACGGCCCGCTTCGGTTTTGCTGATTGAGGACAACGCGACCAACCGGTTTATTCTGCGTGAGATGTTGAACCGAGACGGTCATCGGGTCGCCGAGGCGGCAGATGGCCCGCAAGGTGTCGCGATGGCTGACGCGCAAGCGTTCAACCTTATCCTGATGGATATCAACATGCCGTCAATGAACGGCCTGCAGGCGACCGCGGCGATCCGCACGGGTGGGGGCAAGTCTGCCAAGGCGCGGATCGTCGCCCTTACGGCCCATGTATTCGATCACGAACATCTACGCTACAAGGATGCGGGAATTGACGACATCGTCATGAAGCCGCTGAAATGGGAGGGGCTGCGCCGCGTGCTTCAGGGCAAGCCGGCCATTCTTTTGGGCAATACGCCGGGTGATGTCGCCGTGAACAAGGGAGCAGAGCCTCCGTTGGTAGACAAGGACATCCTAGGCCTGTTGCTGGATACGCTCGGTCCGGGACAGTTTGGCCATTTCTTGGATCAATTCCTGACCGAGGGGCAGATGGCGATGACAGATATCAGACAAGGACTGTACGAGCCGCGGCAGGTGTTGCGAGACCGTATCCACGGCTTTGGGGGTCAAGCCGCCACCTTCGGTGCGCGCCGCCTCCACAGCCATCTTGGCGCGCTTGAGGACAAGGTGCTTACGATGTCGGATGCGGAACTGCGCCACATCCCGCGCACCATCGAGACGCTCTGGACTGCCACCTGCACAGAGGTGGAGCAGTTTCGCAATTACCTGCCCCGACCACCCGCGGCGGCCGATGTACGCCCAAAAGGGGCGCTGCGGGATGCCAATGACCCTCGCCGGATGATCTGAGCGAACAGCTGCGACACGTCTCGATGTTGTACTTATGATTTTTGAATGACGTCGGTTGCATAACAATTATACGGGCAAACGCGCTCTGTTATCTACAGCCTACACGAGCAAATTGGGTTCGTTTCGGGATTTGTCGTTTTCTAGACCCTCCTGAAGGGAGGGCGGGCCGCAACCCCTACGGCTGGATCCATGCGTGGCAGGACATTCGCGAAGAGTTTCAAGTTGAAGTGGCCGGGGTTTGGCGTGGCGACAGATTGTCTGGGCATGAAAGCAATCCAAACTAGATGTTGAACACGTAAGGACAGTGCATCTGCTACATTGATTTATACCATATCTTGTTTTGGCCTTGCGATCAACCACCATATCTGTTGGCGAGAACCATTCAACATCTGCCAGCTTTTCATAAGTTCATTCTCAGCGACAATTCCAGCCCAGATAGTTCCCGTTCAGTCTTGGGCGCTGCTGTCGTATCGCGGGTCATTTGCCAAGCAAAAGCCGCAATTCAGGCCAATTGCGGCCCGAGATGCTGTGCACAATCCTCCTTAAATAAGAAACAATGAGGCGTCACATGTTTGAAATTCTATTTGCAGCAGTGGTTTGCGGCCTTGGTTTGCGAACTGTTCAGGGCTCTTTCGTCACGCAAGGCGGGCGTCTTGCTCTGCCACAGGTGGATCTTGGCACGGTCCGCATCTGGATCCTGTTGAGCTTAGCTGTGATACTGGTCTTCAAGCTCAAATACGGCTCGGCACTGGTGCTAGCGCTTCTAATACATGAGCTTGGTCATGTTGCGGGGTATCGCATTATTGGGCATGCAGATGCGCGGTTTCGTCTGGCACCGCTGTTCACTTCAGGTCTGATGTCAACCCGCGCCACACGCAGTCAGGCACAAGAATTCTTTGTCACGATCATGGGCGCAGGCTTCAGCTTGATCCCGATGGTCGCGGCACTGATGTTGGCGCGCCTTCTCGAAACACCGGCGCCTGATTTGGCAACGATTTTCTTTGCGATTGGATCAACGATCGCAGCGCTGAACTTTGTCAATTTGCTGCCGCTTCTACCGCTGGATGGCGGGCGGTGTCTGCGTCAGATATTCATCTCGCTCTGCCCAACAACAGGCACATACATTCTTTTGGTCTGCTCAGCGGGGGCGGCGGCGCTATCCTTCGTACAGGAATCCCTCTTTCTAATTATTATTGTCTGCATTGGTGGTCTGGTTTTCTTTCGTCCAGTTGAAGATGGCCAAGCCCGAATGCCGATGTCGCAGGGCACGGCAGCTCTGGCGCTTGCGATCTATGGCTTTACCCTTGCCGCTCATGCAGTTTCAGGTTGGTGGCTGATCAGGTGGTATTTTTGGTAAATCGAATGCAGGCCGATATAAACCAAATCAGAAATTCCCGCGAAAAATATACTAAAGTATAAGTGATATAAACAACACAAGAGCAGCGGCGTCGCTATCGGATATCTTTACACAAGCTTAGATTTTTCGATAACGTTCACCATTGAGAGCAGTAAAGTTGGGCAGAAAATGCGTGCCACTATCCTAGTAATGTTGCTTTTTGGACTTGCCTCCTGCACAGAAGGCGGCTTCGGTGACATTTCCTCTTTCGGAGATAGTGCAGCCACAATTGCGGACACGTCAAACCGTGAATACTATCCCAATGATGAATTGATCGTTGCGGCCAAGGTGCAGTTCAACGCCAAGCAATATGGCAAGGCGAGCACTTTGTTCAAGAAAGCCATTGATGTGGGACCGAATGATCCGCAAGCCCTGTTGGGATATGCGGCCGCATCGGACATGCTGCGGCGGTTTGATCAATCGGATATGGCCTATCGCAGGTTGCAACCCGTGATCGGCAACCGGATCGAGTACCACAACAATTATGGTTATTCGCAATTGCTGCGGGGCAACCTGCAACTCGCGCGGCGGCATTTCCTGATCGCCTACGAGCAGGATCCGAGCAACGCCTTTGCTGCAAACAATCTTGAGTTGCTGCGTAACTCCTCCAGCTACCAGCGCCGCTCACGCGGAGATTTACGCGGCATCTGAGGGGCTATGCTGCCGCATAAGGCGAATGGGCCGTGACAGTGGATTTGATCAGTTATGGTGCTTGCTCAACAAATCATGCTTTGGCTCAGCCTCGGATTTCTGGCGGTGATCGCATGGCGGGACTTTCTGACCTTCCGTATCAGCAACCGCGATGTGCTGATCTTCAGCGGCTTGGTGGCGCTACTGGTTATCCTTCGCGTGTTGGATAATTCCACGACGGGAGTGCTGCCCGATCTGCTGGCTGGCGTGTTGTTGTTCGCCTTGGGGTTTGTGATGTGGCTTCTTGGGGCAATGGGGGCAGGGGATGTGAAGCTCTATCTCCCGCTCGGCGTGCTGGTCGGATGGGCGCTGCTGCCGGTCTACGTGATCTTTCTTCTTTTTGCATCAATCTTGATGCTTCTGGCGATATGGACAGGCCGGCGCTTTCCCAGAAAACAGGGCCGCTTTCGCGCAAGGTTAACCGAAATTGCCGCAGCGAAAGGCGTGCCCTACGCAGTACCGATGGCGCTCGGCGCGATCCTTGCGCTGCTTCCACAGGCACTAAGTGTATAACCTTTTGCGTCGTTTACAGGCTTTGGGGGATTCGGCATAATTGTCGGTAATATTTTAAAGAGCATAGTTCGAAGTTATCCGGCGCCAACAAGGTGGGCCGGATAGCGGGTTTATCCGTTTTGTGATGTGTCTGCTCAAATTTTGGAAAACTTGGTCCGAAAGGATTAACGCGATGCGTTTCTTGAAGTCCGACAGCGGCTATGCGCTGGTGCTGACATTGATCTTCATGCCTGTTTTTATCGCCATGTCTTTGCTGGTGATCGACATCAGCAGGGGCAATAACGCTCACTCTGATCTTCAAGCCGCAGCCGATGCATTGGCTTTGGCGGGGGCGCGGGAACTGGACGGGGGCGTGGACTCCGTTGATCGCGCGATCCTTGCGATGGGCAATATCGATAACACCGTCAGCTTCCTGGGCAGAACGGACGAGGCTGCAGCGACGTCTTTGACGTTCTCGTTCGAAGGCGGCGGAGAGTTCAACGTTGTGTTCTTGTCGGACCTGCCCGCCAATGACGACGATCCAATCGATTTTTCGAGATGTGTCACAAACGATGGAAGCAGTCTGACATGTTCGACGGATCAGGGCGATGCGCGCTTTGTCTATGCCAGGGCGCAGTCCCGTGATTTGAGTCCCTTTTTCGGGCTGTTTTTCGAGGGCGCGAACCAGGTAACGGACGTTCCCGTCGCGGCAGAGGCGGTGGCCACCTATCGGTCGGCCGCTTGTAATGTTACCCCGCTTTTCATCTGTAATCCGTTCGAGGGAGAGACGGGGGTCGATAATCTCCAGATTGCTTTTGCAGAGGGACGTTTGCACGGGCGGCTGATCCGGCTTCTTCCGCGCGGGAACGGAACGGCCTTTCCCGGCAACTTTGGCCTGCTCAGCAGCGCCGAGGGGAATGGCGTGAACACCCTCAGGGAGACTTTTGCAACTGGCGGTAACCGGACCTGCTATGATGCAGGCACGGTCGACACGCAGACCGGGCGTGCGGCGGCGATCAGAACCGGCATCAATGTGCGTTTCGATATGTATGACGGTTCAATGAATAGCAACCGAAACAATGTTGCATATGCGCCTGCGGCGAATGTGCGAAGGGGGTTTGTTGTGAACAGTGGAAACAACTGGTGCAATGCCTCGGCTACGCCTGATCCGTCATGGGCGCAGCGGTTCCCAGACAATGTTTCGATGCCGCTAGTGCCCACCTCTGGCGCGCGTGTCGGTGAGGGTAACTGGGATCTGGCTGGATATTGGGCTGTAAACCATCCGGGCCAGAGTTTGCCACCTGACGCCGCGAATTCCCGCAACGGAATGGCAACGCTCGCCCCCGGCGCACAGATGGCCTCGCGTTACGACATATACCGTTACGAGATCGAAAGCGCGACCTATCCGAATAACCGCGTCGATGACCGGTCTGTGGGCGATCCGACCAGAACTGGACCTTCGGGTGCGGGAACTCGGGAAAGCGGTTTGCCACAATGTAGCGGTGTCCCCGTCAGTTCTCTCAGCACAACGCGCGACAGTGACAGGCGCATCATCTTTGCCGCCATCATTGACTGCCTTGCCAATATGGATAATGCGGGGCGCTCCACGCTGCCTGTAAACAGCTTTGCCAGTATCTTTCTGGTCAATCCGATGTTGCAAGGTGGGGCCAATGAGGAAGATGCGGGCGTGATCGATATTGAGATAACCGACATCACCGGAGCAGGTGGGGGCGGGACGCTGGATACATTCGTGCGGGACGAGGCGATTCTCGTTCGTTAAACCTGAAGTTTAATTTCTAACAGGTTGCTGAAATAGTCCCGCCTCGACAGCGGTTTGAGAACATGATTCACCCTT
>JBLRWK010000069.1:0-17439 GCA_047921295.1 Rhodobacterales bacterium | reverse complement strand
TGAATCATGTTCTCAAACCGCTGTCGAGGCGGGACTATTTCAGCAACCTGTTAAATCACTGCTATCGTTAAACAATTTACTAACCTCACGAACGAACAACACTATTTACGTGCGTTAGCACAAACGAGACAAGTTTTGTGCAACAAAATATCTGTCACCCGCATTGCCAAGCTTCTGCGCGGCCAATGCGGGCGGCATCCAAAGCGCCATGTGTTCCTTTTCTGTCGGCGGGCCTAGCTGGCGCACGGGGCGGGCAAGATAGATCATGCAGAGCTTTTCGGCCCAGAGATCATATTCCGGCATATAGGTGAACCGCCGGAACGCCCCCAGCCGGCGCGGTGCGGAAATCGTCCAGCCGGTTTCCTCTAAGACCTCGCGGTGCAGCGCGGCAAGCGGCTGTTCGCCGGGATCGATACCGCCACCCGGAAGCTGGAATTCCGGCCACGGCTCGGACTGATGAGTCAGCAGTATGTCTTGCCCGCGCGACAGGATTGCATAGACCCCTGGCCTGCGTTTATAGGTCTGCCCTTGTTGCGGCGTTTCGCCAAACCGTCTGATCATGAACCCGCCCTATGCGTTCCGGGACTGGCAGCCATTCCCTTGGAGCCTGCCTTGCCCCACCTATATACACTGCGATATGCCAAGATACGGCACTTAAGGAAACCCCATGACACTTGGAACAAAAATCGCTTGGGACGACTCGGTTCTGCCGTTTCAACTGGATCTGTCGGATATCCGCGGCCGCGTTGCGCGGCTTGACGGGGTATTGGACGGTATCCTCAAGCAACACAATTACCCGCCGCAAGTCGAGGCGCTGGTGGCTGAAATGGCGCTTTTGGCCGCTTTGATCGGGCAAACGGTCAAGCTGCGCTGGAAGCTGCAATTGCAGGTCCAGTCCAATGGCCCGGTCCGGATGATCGCAACCGATTACTATGGGCCGACGGAAGAGGGCGAACCCGCCCGTATCCGCGCCTATGCCAGCTATGACGCTGACCGGCTGACCGATGGCAAACCGTTCGATCAGATCGGCGCGGGATATTTCGCCATCATGATCGATCAGGGTGAAGGCATGGCCCCCTATCAGGGGATTACGCCACTTGCAGGCGGCTCGCTTGCGTCCTGCGCCGAGGCGTATTTCGCACAGTCGGAACAGTTGCCGACACGGTTTGAACTCAGCTTTGGCCAATCCAGAGAGCGGGGCGTCAAGGAATACTGGCGCGCCGGGGGCGTGATGCTGCAGCATATGCCGAAAGCATCGCCTTTTGCGAAAGGGGCGGAGGCGACAGGCGCGGATGGTCTGTTGCATGCCCGTGATCTGGTGGACGGCGAAGATGGCGAGAACTGGAACCGGGCCAATGTGTTGCTGGACACGGTGGAGGATCTGGAGCTGGTCGGCCCGCGTGTGGCACCGACCGATCTGCTCGTGCGTCTGTTCCACGAGGAGGCCCCCCGTGTTTTTGATCCGCAGCCTGTACGCTTCGGCTGCACCTGTTCGGAAGAACGCGTGCGGCAGAGCCTGTCGATCTATTCGGCCAAGGACATCAAGACGATGACCACCGACGAGGGGCGCGTGACGGCGGATTGCCAGTTCTGCGGTGCGCATTACGATCTGGACCCGAAAACGCTGGGGTTCGAGGCCAAAGGGACGGATGAGGATGGCGCGTGACAGCTTCCCGTCCGGCACGCTGGACCATGTGATCCGTGCGCTGCGCTATGAGGGGCAGCCGTCCTCCGATTTCGATCTGAACCCCGATGCGGTTCTGCCTGAAAACCGGCGGCTTCGGCCTGCCGGTGTTCTGGTGCCCTTGATCGAGCGGCGCTCCGGCACGCAGGTGATCCTGACCAAGCGATCATCGGCGCTCAAACACCATCCGGGGCAGGTCGCCTTTCCGGGCGGCAAGCAGGACGAGGGTGATGTCGATATCATCGCCGCCGCCCTGCGCGAGGCCGAGGAGGAGATCGCGCTCGATCGCTCCAACGTCGAGGTTCTGGGCACCCTGCCCGCGCATGAGACTGTGACGGGTTTCATCGTGACGCCTGTTCTGGCGCGGGTGCATGCCCATTTCGAGCCGCGCGCCGAACCCGGCGAGGTGGCCGAGGTGTTCGAGGCACCTCTGGACCATGTCACCGATCCTGCGCGGTTTATCATCCAGTCGCGGCGCTGGCGCGGGCAGCGGCGGCACTATTATACCGTGCCCTACGGTCCGTATTACATCTGGGGCGCAACCGCGCGGATCTTGCGCGCTCTGGCTGACAGGATCGACCGCTGATGAGGATCACAGCAGACTGGATCGCGCAAAAGGAAACGCAAGCCGTCTGCAGGATGCTGACAGATGCGGGCCACAAGGCGCTGTTTGTGGGCGGCTGCGTGCGTAACGCAATCATCGACGCGCCGGTGACGGATATCGACATCGCCACGGATGCACGGCCCGAAGATGTGATGGAACTGGCCAAGGATGCCGGGTTTCGCCCCGTGCCGACCGGGCTGGATCATGGCACCGTGACGGTGATTGCGGGAGGCATTCCATTCGAGGTCACAACCTTCCGCCGCGATGTCGAAACCGATGGCAGGCGGGCTGTGGTCGCTTTTTCCACTAAGGTTGAGGACGATGCGCGCCGGCGCGACTTTACCATGAATGCGCTTTACGCCGACCAGACAGGCGAGGTTCTGGATCCGCTGGGCGGCTTGCCCGATCTGTTGGCGCGGCATGTGCGGTTTATCGAGGACCCTAATGCCCGCATCGCCGAGGACTATCTGCGTATCCTGCGGTTTTTCCGCTTCCATGCGTGGTATGGCGACGAGGCGGAGGGCCTTGACCCACAAGCTTTGGCCGCAATTGCCGAAGCAACCGAGGGTCTGTCGCAACTGTCGCGCGAACGCGTGGGCGCAGAGATGCGCAAACTGCTGTCTGCCCCTGATCCCGCGCCCGCCATTGCCGCCATGCGAGCTTGCGGCGTGCTGACCCGTATCCTGCCCGGTGCTGACGACCGCTCGCTCGCCCCTTTGGTGCATCTCGAGGAACAGGCGGGGTTAGCGCCGGACTGGTTGTCGCGGCTGGCTGTTTTGACCGGTCCAGAGGCGGCACAGCGCCTGCGGTTGAGCCGCTCCGAGGAAGTGCGGCTTTGTCTGCTCCGCGACGGTATGGAATCCGCGCGGGGTGCCGGTGAGCTGGGCTTTCGCAACGGAATAGATGATGCGCGCGCCATTCTGGTGTTGCGCGCTGCAATGCTCGGAATGCCGCTGGAGCCTGCGATGCTGGCAGAGGCCGAAACCGGCGCGCGCGCGACGTTCCCGGTTGCGGCCGCCGATCTGATGCCAGCGTTTACCGGCCCTGCGTTGGGCAAGGAGCTTGAGCGGCTTAAGAAGCTTTGGATTACGTCGGATTTTGCGCTGACGCGCGAGGATCTGCTTGGCGCGCGCTGATCCCGGACCAGCCCTTGCACTCTGCGCCAATCGCGGGTTTCTTGACCGCTGGCCCTGCGGGCTAGGTTCAGACTGATGAATTGAGAACCAGAAAGACACCGGATGCATCCTGCCACCTATATTGACCCGTTCCGCGAATCGGAGGGTCCGCCGCCCCAGACTTTGGGCGCTTTCTTCCGTTGGGCCTTGTCCGGCTCATGGCCTGCCTTGTGGTTGGCGGGCCTTTTGTCTGCGGCAGCCGGTGCGCTTGAGGCGGCAACGGCGCTGATTCTCGGCATGGTGATTGACGGAGCCATCGCCAGCGGGCCGGAGGGGGTTTTCACATCCACCAATGTTGTGATGATCTCTGTCGCGGTCGGGTTCTTCCTCATCCTGCGGCCACTGGCTTTTGGCCTGTCCTCGGCGGCCAATTCGATCATCGTGCAGCCGAATGTGAATCCTCTGGTGCTCAGCCGGTTGCACCGCTGGACGCTGGGCCAGTCCGTCAAATTCTTCGACGATGATTTTGCAGGGCGCATCGCGCAAAAGCAGATGCAAACTGCGCGCGCCGTGACGGATGTTGCGGTCGAGGTGATCAACGTGGTGGCTTTCGCGCTGGCATCGCTGCTTGGCTCGCTGGTGCTTTTGTTCTCCATCAATGCGCGGGTCGCATTGGTTTTCCTGATCTGGCTTGTGTCCTACTTTCTGCTGATCCGCTGGTTCCTGCCCCGTATCCGCGAGCGCGCGGGCAAACGCGCGGGTGCGCGAGCGATGGTGTCGGGGCAGGTGGTTGATACGATCACCAATATCAAGACGGTCAAACTCTTTGCCCATGCCGATCACGAGGATCGCGCTGCCCTTGGCGCGATGCAGAAATTCCGCGACACCTCGCTGCATTTCGGCAAGCTCTCTGCCGTGTTCCGCTTCGCGCTGATGACGCTTGCGGGCATTTTGCCCATTCTGCTCATCGGCACCACGCTTGTATTCTGGTCGCAAGGTACGGCAACAGAAGGCGATATCGTCGCCGCTGGTGCCGTCTCGATCCGTATCGCGCAGATGACAGGCTGGGTCAGCTTCACGCTGATGGCGATCTATTCCAACATCGGCGAGATTGAGGATGGCATCCACACGCTGACACCGCGCACGCGTGTCGACAATAATGCGTCAGCCGGTGATCTGTCTGTCACCGAAGGGCGCATCCACTTCGAAAAGCTGTGCTTTGCCTACGGCCGCGATGCAGGTGGAATAACCGACATCGACCTTGAGGTGCTGCCGGGTGAGAAACTGGGGATCGTCGGGGCTTCGGGCGCAGGCAAATCCACGCTCGTGGCGTTGCTGCTCAGGCTCTATGATCCCGAAAAAGGGCGCGTGACGATCGACGGGCAGGACTTGCGCGAGATCACGCAGGAAAGCCTGCGCCGCCAGATCGGGATGGTCACGCAGGAAACCGCGATGTTCAACCGCTCGGCGCGCGACAACATCCTTTACGGTCGCCCCGATGCCACGCAGGACGAGGTGATCGCCGCCGCCGAGAAGGCCGAGGCGCATGAGTTCATCAAGGACATGCAGGATCACAAGGGGCGGCGCGGCTACGAGGCCCATCTGGGCGAGCGCGGCGTCAAGCTGTCCGGCGGGCAACGCCAGCGGATCGCACTGGCGCGTGCCATTCTGAAGGATGCACCGATCCTTGTGCTGGACGAGGCTACGAGCGCGCTGGACAGCGAGGTGGAGGCGTCAATCCAGTCTGCGCTGGAGCGGGTGATGGAGGGCAAAACCGTGTTGGCGGTGGCGCACAGGCTCTCCACGATCAGCCAGATGGACCGCATCATCGTGCTGGATGAGGGGCGCATCGCGGAACAGGGCACCCATACCCAGCTTCTGGAGAAGGGCGGGCTTTATGCGCGCTATTGGAACCGTCAGTCCGGCGGGTTCATCGGACTGAAGGATGCCGCCGAATAGGGCTTTATGCATGGCGCGGCGCAGGCTATGCCGCGCCCTATGACAGAACATCGCATCATACGTTTGGGCCATCAGGGTGATGGGATTGCCGCGGGGCCGGTCTTTGCCCCGATGACCCTGCCCGGCGAGGTTGTCACGGGCACGCGCAACGGGGACCGGCTGAGCGAGATACGCATCATCAAACCCTCTGCTGACCGCGTGGCACCGCTCTGCCGCCACTACAAGGCCTGTGGTGGCTGTCAGGTCATGCATGCCTCTGATGCGTTTGTGGCCGACTGGAAGACAGACATTGTTCGCACGGCGCTTGCAGCCCAAGGGATCGAGGCACCGTTCCGGCCCATTTTGACCTCCCCGCCGCAATCGCGCCGCCGTGCTGCCTTGTCTGTCAGACGCACCAAGAAGGGTGCTCTGGCAGGCTTTCACGCCCGCGCCTCCGATACTGTCATCGAAATTCCCGGCTGCCAGCTTGTGCTGCCCGAACTGCTCAAGGCGCAACCACTGGCGGAGGCGCTGGCGATTGCGGGCGGGAGCCGCAAGGGCGAACTGACCGTGCAAGTCACCCAAAGCGAGGGCGGGCTGGATGTGCTCGTGACCGGCGGCAAGCCACTGGACGGCCCGCTGCGTATGGCGCTTGCCGCCGAGGTGGAGCGGTTCGGTCTGGCGCGGCTGGTCTGGGAGGACGAGCTTGTGGGGATGCGGCAACCTCCGGTGCAGCGGTTCGGGCAAGCGCGGGTCACACCGCCACCCGGCGCGTTTCTACAGGCCACTGCCGAGGGTGAGGCGGCTTTGCTGGCCGCCGTGACCGAAGCGGTTGGCAAAGCCACGCGGATCGTTGATCTTTTTGCCGGATGCGGCACCTTTGCGTTGCCTCTGGCGAACAGATCAGAGGTGCATGCGGTCGAGAGCGATGCGGCCATGCTCAAGGCGCTTGATCAGGGCTGGAGACAGGCCGAAGGCCTCAAGCGCGTGACAACCGAAGCGCGGGATCTGTTTCGCCGCCCTTTGCTGCCGGACGAGTTGAAACGCTATGATGCGGTCGTGATCGACCCACCGCGCGCAGGTGCCGAGGCGCAGGTAACCGAACTCGCGCAGGCGCGAATCGACCGGATCGCCTTTGTCTCCTGTAATCCGGTGACCTTTGCGCGGGATGCCAAAATCCTGCTTTCAGCGGGCTACCGCCTTGAATGGGTGCAGGTGGTCGATCAATTCCGTTGGTCCAACCACGTAGAACTTGCAGCGGCCTTCGTGGGCCCGCATATCTGACGCCGCGCAGAACCCCTTCCGACCGGAGTAAGTGATGATTTCTCGGACCAGACTGGCCGAATGGCTGGCAAGCCCTTTGGTGACCAATTTTGTGATCGGTGTGATCCTGGTGAATGCGGTGACGCTGGGGCTTGAGACCTCACAGACCGTGATGGCTAATGCCGGCGCATTGATCCTGACGATAGACCGGATCTGTTTGTCCATTTTTGTTGCGGAGATCGTGCTCAAACTGTTCGCACAGGGTGGCCGCTTTTTCCGGTCACCCTGGAACCTTTTCGATTTCGTGATCGTCGGCATCGCGCTTGTCCCCGGTGCACAAGGCATGTCCGTGTTGCGCGCGCTGCGCATCCTGCGTGTGTTGCGCGTCATATCAGTCGCGCCGCGCCTGCGCCGTGTGGTGGAGGGATTCATCACCGCACTGCCCGGCATGGGCAGCGTCTTTCTGTTGATGGCGATCATCTTCTATATCGGCGCCGTCATGGCGACAAAACTCTTCGCCGAGACCTTCCCCGAATGGTTCGGCACGCTGGGCCGCAGCGGGTATTCCCTGTTTCAGATCATGACGCTGGAAAGCTGGTCGATGGGAATCGTGCGCCCCGTCATGGAGATTTATCCCTATGCATGGGCATTCTTTGTCCCGTTCATTCTGGTCACAACCTTCGCTGTCGTGAACCTGATTGTCGGTCTGGTGGTCAACTCGATGCAGGATGCCCATGCCGAGGAGAGCAACCTCAAAACCGATGTCTACCGTGACGAGGTTCTGGCCCGCCTGACGGCTATCGAGGAGAAGCTGAACACCCGCGACAAGGTGTAACGCTTTCCGGAGCGGCGCGATTTAACCTATCCGGATGCGCTGATTCCGTGTAGCTTTGTCTCAAAAACAAAGACGAGCGGATATGATTAACAGGCGTTTTCTTCTAGTAGCACTGCCCCTCGGGCTTGCGGCTTGCGCGCGCGAGCCCAGCAAGTTTCTGGTGTATAAAGGCCCGCCGGTCACGCGGGTTCTGGTCTTCAAGGAGGCACGGCAAATGCATCTGATGCATTTTGACCGTGCGCTGGCCTCCTACGAGATAGGTTTGGGCTTCAACCCCGAAGGTCACAAGAACTTCGAGGGTGATGGACGCACACCCGAAGGCGAGTACCTGATCGATCGGCGCAATCCGAACAGCAGATTCCATCTGTCGCTTGGGATCAACTATCCCAACGAGGACGACATTGCCTTTGCCAAGGCCGAGGGTAAAAAGCCCGGCGGCGATATCTTCATTCATGGCCGCCCTCCGCAGTACCAGCGTGGACCGCGTGATTGGACATGGGGATGCATCGGGGTGACGGATCAGGAGATCGAGGTCATCTATTCGATGGTACAGGACGGCACGCCGATTTCCATCTTCCCATGAGTCCCTGAGAGCGGAATGGAAAAAGCCCCGATCAAACGACCGGGGCTTTTCTCATTCCAGAAGGCAGTTCTAGGTCAGCTACCCAGAACCATTGTCCACCAGATCTTGCCGTTCGCTTCCTGATGCCACGAGAAACCCATATTGCGGGCATCGGGATCAAGGATCACACGGCGGGCGCTTTCATCTTCCATCCATGCGGCAAGCGTTTCCAGCTCGGTCTCATAGGTTTCCGAGATCGTCTCTCCGATGAGCTGTCCCTGATAACCTGCGCGCTGGACGCGGTCGATCGGGGAAGACCCGTCAGAGCCGAAAGCCCAAGGGCGGTTCTGGACAGCCATGTCGCGCGAGTGTGTCGCCGCAGCTGCTGTAAGCTGTGCATCGAACTCCAACGCACGCGCGCCGGAGGCCTGACGCAGGGAATTCACAGAATCAAGCATGCGAAGCTGGATTTCTGAAGTATCACCCGCAGAGATGCGGTAAACGCGTGGCAATGGACGCCCATCAGGGCCCATGGTCGGGGGCGCCATAGGTGCCGCGCAGCCGGCGATGATGAGCGTGATGGAGGTCAGAATTGCATAAAGTCGGAACATTTCGGGTCTTTCATGGGTTATAGTCATGCCTTATCGCGATAAGTGGGCATATTAAACCCACTTCGACTCGAATGCGCTGAATCTTGCGCTCAATGACGCCGGTTTGATTTGCGACTGCGTCTTCGGCGCAATAAAATGTGATAATACGACTTAAAGCTGTTCTGGAGCTGTAACATGAACAAGAAACTTCCCACCGCGTACAATCGGCGAGCTTTTATCGCTGCGGGTGCGGCTGCTTTCGCTACCCCGGCTTTCGCGCAAACGATGAACCCTGACGAGACAACCGAACTCGAGCGGAGTTTGTCCCAATCCGTGCGCCGCAACGTAGCGAGCTTCAGAACGCTGGATTGGCGCCCTTATTTCTCGAACCTGCAGAACGGTGCCGTTCTCGTCGACCTCGATTCGCGCGCCCTGCACTACTGGTCCGAGGACGGTGTGACATATAAGCTTTATCCGTCCAGCGTGCCTCTGTCCGAGGATCTGACACGCCGTGGCCGCACAACCATCACCCGCAAGGTCGAAGGCCCGAGCTGGGCACCTACCCCGGCGATGAAGCAGCGCAATCCCGAATGGCCGGATTTCGTGCCACCGGGTCCAGATAACCCCCTTGGGACACATGCCTTGCACCTGACCTGGACCTATTACCGCATCCACGGCACGCATGACACGCGCAAAATCGGGCGCAGATCATCGAACGGATGCATCGGTCTGTACAACGAGCATATCGCTGAACTGTACGCCGCCACCAGGGTCGGCACCCAAGTGTTGCTTATTTGACGACATTCTTTCGTAGCTGGCGCAAGCAGTTGCGAGTCGATTTGCATTTCTCTCGGATTACGGCTTATTACGGTGATACGAGGTACGTCTTGGGTGCTTGGCGTGTGGTTATATGCACGTCGGCTGAATATCTGGAGGTTAACATGAAGAAACTTGTACTCGCAGCAGCTGTGACTGCTGCCGCTTCGTCCGCTTACGCTGGTAGCCTGGCTGAGCCGATCATCGAAGCTCCTGTGATTGTTGAAGAAACCGCTGGTTCGTCCGGTGGCAGCGTTCTGATCCCCCTGCTGATTCTTGCAGTGGTTGCAGCCGCAGTCGCAAGCTGATCCTACTTTCTACAATCTGGTGAAAGGCGGTGTGAACACACCGCCTTTTTCTATGCGCAAAGACCATCGCGGTGTGATGTTTACAGAACGCACAACGCCGAAGCAGCCAGCGCTTGATCCAGCGCCGACAGACCGCTTTGAACGCAGGATCGCACTTGATCCTTAGTCCAGCCAGCCCTTGAGGTTGTCCTCGATCAACGCGCTCAGCGCCTTGATATGCGCCTCATCGTCGTTGAGGCAGGGAATATAGGTGAAGTGCTCGCCGCCAGCTTCCTCGAAGCTTTCCTTGATCTCTTCGTTGATCTCTTCCAGCGTCTCGATGCAGTCTGCTGAGAAAGCGGGCGCAATCACAGCGATGCGCTTTTTCCCGCCTTCCTTGGCAAGGCGCGCGACTTCTTCCACCGTGTAGGGCTTCAGCCACTCTTCCGGTCCGAAACGCGACTGGAACGTGGTCACGATCTGGGTCTTGTCCCAGCCCAGCCGCTCCATGAGCAGACGCGTGGTTTTCTGGCACTGGCAATGGTAGGGATCGCCTTCCAGCAAATACCGCTTTGGCACACCATGGTAGGAGCAGACCAGTACCTCCGGTTTGTGTTCCTCAAGTGCATAGGCGCGCTCGACCGACTGCGCCAATGCCTCGATGAACAGCGGATGCTCGTAATAGGGATCGACAACACGCGCAGTCGGCTGCCACTTTTCCTGCATCAGAACGCGGAAAAACTGGTCATTCGCAGTGGCCGAGGTGGCACCCGCATAATGTGGATAGAGCGGGAAAAACAGGATCTTGCGACACCCGGCATCGACCATCGCCCGTACTTTCGACTTGGTGGACGGGTTGCCGTAGCGCATGCAGAAATCCACCATCACCTGATCGCCGTAACGCGCTTTCATCGTCTCGGTGATCTTGGCGGTCTGGTCCTTGGTGATCGTCATCAACGGGCTTTCGCCCTTGTCGTGATTCCAGATCGATTCGTAGTTTTTACCGCTGCTGAAAGGGCGCTTGCTCAGGATGATAAGCTGCAACAGCGGCTGCCAGAGCCACGGGCTATAGTCGATGACCCGCCGATCTGACAGGAACTCGTTCAGATAGCGGCGCATCGACCAGTAGTCGTAATTGTCCGGCGTGCCAAGATTGGCCAGCAGGATGCCGACCTTGCCCATTGCCACCCGTGGGTGGTCAGGCTGGGACATGGGCGGCCTTACAGCGTCAGCATGAGTCGTTTCGGTCGCGTTGGCATCCAGCATGTGGGCCCTCGTTCATAGGGTTTTTCTGAACAGATCAGCACGGGACATAAAGGTTCTGCGCAGATCGTCAATCTTGGAGCTTCGATTCCGCACTGCCAAGCGCATCTGCAAGTCGCCTTTGCGCGGAGCCGGGGCGAAGCGGTTTGGGCTGGCTGTCATCCGGTGCCCAGCCGCTGAGAAAGATCATATCAAAGGTCGCGGGGATGCGTCCGTCTGCATCCGCATGCAGCTCCGCATAGATCCGCGCGGCCTCGGACAGCACCGCGCGGCGCGTTGGCTTTCGCAGGCGGGCGGTGAGGGCATTACCCTCGCCCATGGCTCGCAGATCGCGCATCAGGGCGAGCGGGGTGGCATAGGTCACCTTGAGCGAAATGCTGTCTGCGACCGGCAGGGCAAGGCCCGCACGCTGCAAAAGCCCGCCCAAGTCACGGATCTCGGCCATCGGCAGGATGCGCGGTGACAGCCCGCCTGTCAGGCGCACTTCGGCCTCTGCCAGAGCGGTGCGCAGCTCGTGCAGCGTCTGCCCGCCGAACAGCGATCCCAGAAACAGGCCATCGGGTTTCAGCGCATGCCGGGCCTGTACCAGCTGGCCAACCGGATCAGCCGCCCAATGCAGGGACAGCGCATGGATCACGAGGTCATGCGCGCCGCGATCAAGCGAAAGAACGGCATCGTCTGCGACAATTCGCGCATCCGGCAGAAGGTCTAGCCACACTTCTGGGAAACCTGTGATCACCGCAGGATTTGTAAAGCTTCTGTTAACCAGTTCCAGACGATCCTTGATCTCGTTCGCCGCCTCTTCCTGAAGGAACAGGGCAGGCGCACGTGTGGCGCGTCGGCGATTGCGGATCAGCGCCGCGCGATCGGTTATCTGGGGTGCGTCGTTCATGAACGGGATATAGGCGGATGGTCGGGAAGTTTCAAACGGCCCTGCGCCTCATCTATCCGCCGCGCTGCCTGTGTTGCGGCGGGTTTGTAGAGCGGGAATTCGGGCTATGTGCGGAATGCTGGCGCGAGACAGCCTTCATCGGTGGTCTTGTGTGTGATTTGTGCGGCCTGCCATTGCCGGGGGAGGTACAGGCGGGCGAAGTTGTCCATTGCGACGATTGCATGCGCGTGGCGCGCCCTTGGTCGCAGGGGCGGGCGGCACTGCTCTACCGTGACGCGGGCCGCAAGTTGGTGCTGGCGCTGAAACATGGCGACAGGCAGGACGTGGCGCAGCCTGCGGCGGGGTGGATGGTGCGTGCCGCGGCGCCGATGCTGACGCCCGACTTGCTTGTGGCGCCTGTGCCGCTTCATTGGACAAGGATGCTGCGCCGCCGCTACAACCAGTCTGCGCTGCTGTCTGCGGCAGTAGCAAAACGCGCCGGTCTGGCGCATTGCCCCGATCTTCTCACCCGCAGGCGCCGCACGCCCGTTCTCCACGGTGCGGGACGTGATGCGCGCTTCGTCACGCTCAACGGCGCAATCACTGTCACTCCGGGGCGGCGGCACCGACTTGTGGCGCGTAACGTGCTGGTTGTGGACGATGTGATGACCTCCGGCGCGACTCTGGCGGCCTGTGCCGATGCTTGTCTGGTGGCTGGTGCGGCGCAAGTTTTCGTGCTGATACTGGCGCGCGTTGCAAAGGATGCCTAAATCACAGACAAACCAACTGTGCCGAAGGATTATTGAAACACCATGCAACCCGTTGAAATCTACACCTCGCCGCTTTGCGGCTATTGCCATGCCGCCAAGCGTCTGCTGACGCAAAAGGGTGTGACCTTCACCGAAGTCGATGTGCTGTCCAATCCGGATCGCAAACCCGAGATGATCCAGCGCGCCAATGGCGGGCGGACGGTCCCCCAGATTTTCGTGGGCGAAACCCATGTTGGCGGCTGCGACGAACTCTATGCGCTGGACAAAGCAGGCAAGCTTGACGCCTTGCTGCAAGGCTGACGGGTGATGAAGGCCGCCTTGCTGCAACTCACCTCCGGCGACGATCCTGTCGCTAATCTTGGGGTGGTAAAGAGCATGATGCGGCAGGCGCGTGACGCGGGTGCAGGCTTTGTCCTCACACCGGAAGTGACGAATTGCATCTCCATCAGTCGCGCGCACCAACACGCGGTTCTGGCGCATCAGGCGGAAGATGAAACCCTTGTAGGCCTGCGCCAAGAGGCCGCAAACTTGGGACTTTGGCTCCTGATCGGCTCCCTTGCCCTCAAGACCGATGATCCTGACGAACGCTTTGCCAACCGTTCATTCCTGATCGCGCCGGATGGCGAGATCCGCGCGTGGTATGACAAGATCCACATGTTCGATGTGCAGGTGACAGAGGCGGAAACATATCGCGAATCGTCCGGTTTCCGCCCCGGAGACCGCGCCGTTCTGGCAGATACGGGGTTTGCCCGTATAGGCATGACCGTGTGCTACGATGTCCGGTTTCCGCATCTCTACCGCGCCTTGGCGCAGGCGGGGGCGCAAATCCTGACGGTTCCGGCAGCGTTCTCGCCTGTCACGGGGGCTGCCCATTGGGAACCGCTCTTGCGCGCCCGAGCGATTGAAACCGGTTGCTATGTGCTCGCTCCTGCGCAGACGGGGCTGCACCCTTCCACCACTGGCGGAACGCGCCGCACCTATGGTCACAGCATGGTAATCTCCCCCTGGGGCGAGGTTTTGAGCGATGCTGGCACAGAACCGGGGATCACCTACGTTGATCTGGACATGGACGCTGTGGCACAAGCAAGGGCGCGTGTGCCCTCCCTGACCCATGACCGAAAGTTCGCCCCGCCTGATGTCTGACAGCAGCAACTCCCTTGCCGTGGCCTTGTTCAGCGAGATTCTGACAGCGGATCAACTTGTGCGTAACAGGCTCTCGAAGGTTTTGCCCAAAGGTATGGAGATTTCGCATTTCTCGGTGCTGAATCATCTGGCGCGGTCGGGGGCAGAGCGCAGCCCGGCCCAACTGGCCAAGAGTTTCCATGTCACGCGCGGGGCGATGACGAACACCTTGGGCAAGCTGGAATGGTCCGGCTATATCCACATCCGCCCCGATTGGGACGATGCCCGCCGCAAGATGGTGGCGATCAGCCCTGCGGGCAAACGCGCCCGCGATGCGGCACTCGATGCGATTTCGCCGATGATTGCCGAACTGATCTCAGAACTCGGTGATGAAAAAGTCCGCGCCGCGATCCCGATTCTGCGCGAACTCAGGCTCAAACTGGAAGAGGACTGAACCCTCCCGTTCATCGTTCTCTAAATACTCGAATCCGGCGCTCGCGGTGGATCACTCCGCAGGCTTCAGGCTCGCTGTCACATAGTTCACGCTCAGATCACGATCAGACAGTGACCAGACCCATGTGATCGGGTTGAAAACGAATCCCTTGCGGTCCACCGGATCGAGGCCTGCGTTGCGGAGAAGATCGAACAATTCGTCTGGCGTGATGAACTTGTTCCACTCATGCGTGCCTTTGGGCAACCAGCGCATCACATATTCAGCACCCACGATCGCCATGGCAAAGCTTTTGGGATTGCGGTTGATGGTCGAGCAGATGTGCAACCCGCCGGGTTTGAGCAACTGGCGGCAAGCGGTCAGATAGGCCAGCGGATCGGCCACATGCTCGACCACTTCCATGTTGAGCACCACGTCGAACTGCTCTCCCGCAGCGGCCATGTCCTCGGCGGTGGTATGGCGATAGTCGATGGTCAAACCCGACTGCTCGGCATGAATTTGCGCCACAGGGATGTTGCGCGGGGCAGCATCCGCGCCCACAACCTCGGCACCAAGCCGTGCCATCGGTTCGGACAGCAACCCGCCGCCGCAACCGATATCCAGCAGGCGCAAGCCTTTGAACGGTTCCGGCGCGGACAGATCGCGCCCGAATTCTCCCGCAATCTGGCGGGTGATGTAGTCCAGACGGCAGGGGTTGAGCATATGCAGCGGCTTGAACTTGCCCTTGGGGTCCCACCATTCGGCGGCCATCGCCTCGAATTTAGCGACTTCCGCTGGATCAACTGTGGTCTGACCGGCTTGCATTCTGCTCTCCATGTGCTCTTTTACCTACATCATATATAGGAAGACCATGGACAAGTATTTGGGCCAAAAAAGCGCAGTTCACTATCTTCACCCGCCGGTCGATCCGTTCGACCAGCGGATGATCGACGTGGGCGATGGCCATACTGTGTATATGGAGCAATCCGGCAACCCACAGGGACGGCCGGTGGTTGTTCTGCATGGCGGTCCCGGTGGCGGATGCAGCCCGGCGATGCGGCGCTATTTTGACCCCAAGGTTTACCGTGTGATCCTGTTTGACCAGCGCGGCTGCGGTCGTTCGCGCCCGCATGCCTCGGTCAAGGACAACACGACATGGCATCTGGTGCGCGATATCGAGCGGATCCGCACCGATCTGGAGATCGACCAGTGGATCGTCTTTGGCGGCAGTTGGGGCGCGACCTTGGCGCTGATCTATGCGCAGGAACATCCCGACCGTGTGTCCGGCCTCGTTTTGCGCGGCGTGTTTCTCGCGACCCAGTCCGAGTTGCAGTGGTTTTACGGAGGAGGAGCCGGAAAATTCTGGCCCGAGACATGGGCACGCTTTGTCGACCTGATCCCCGAGGATGAGCATCATGACTTGATCGCCGCCTATCACAAGCGGCTGTTCTCTGGTGATCTGTTGCAGGAGACGAAATACGGTAAGGCGTGGTCCTCATGGGAAAACGCGCTGGCGTCGTTTCATTCCAACGGTGTTGGCGGGGAAAGCCCCGGCGAATATGCCCGCGCCTTTGCGCGACTGGAAAACCATTACTTCATGAATGCGGCCTTCCTTGAATATGACGGTCAGATTCTCGACCGCGTGGACCGTATCGCGCATATTCCCGGCGCTATCGTGCAGGGCCGCTATGACATGATCTGCCCGCCGCATTCCGCGTGGAATCTCGCCGCGCGCTGGCCAAATGTGGAGTTGCACATGGTACGCAATGCCGGACATGCCCTGTCCGAGCCGGGGATCAGCGCCGAACTTGTGCGTGTCATGGACCGCATGGCGGAGGACTAGAAACAGGCGGCCCGCGTTGCCCCCTTGCAGACTCGGCCCAAGCGGCGTATATCCCCTCTCAACAGCGGCGCGCTGGGGTCCACTCCCACCGTACCACCGGGAAATATCAACGGGCCGCGCGCCCGTTTTTTTGTGCCTGAAAGGCAAGCCTGAGCAATGCATAACGACCTAATCGCCAAAGCCGCAATTGATCGCCGTCTGGCCGAGATCATCACCCCCGTGATCGAGGATCTGGGGTTTGAACTGGTGCGTGTGCGTCTGATGGGTGGCAAGACGTCGATCCTGCAGATCATGGCGGAGCGCCCCGAGGGCGGTATCTCCGTCGATGAATGCGCCCAGATCAGCACCGCCGTCAGCGCGACACTGGATGTCGAAGACCCTATCGTGGATGAATACACGCTTGAGGTTTCCAGCCCCGGCATCGACCGGCCCCTGACCCGTCTCAAGGATTTCGAGACCTTCGAGGGGTACGAGGCCCGGATCGAGACCGATGACCTGATCGACGGCCGCCGCCGCTTCAAGGGCGAGTTGGCGGGCGTTGAGGGCGACGAGGTTCTGATCAACATCGAGGAAGGCACTGTCGGGCTGAAATTCGAATGGCTGTCCGATGCCAAGCTGATCCTGACGGACGAGTTGATCCGCGAGATGCTGCGCCAGCGCAAGGCGGCAGGTTTTGTCGATGAAGAGCAATTTGACGAGATAGAAACAGACACTGACACCGGTTCCGAGGAGGACTGAGACCATGGCAATCACTTCCGCCAACCAGCTGGAGCTTTTGCAGACCGCAGAGGCTGTTGCCCGTGAAAAGATGATCGACCCCGGTCTGGTGGTCGAGGCGATGGAAGAGTCCCTCGCCCGTGCCGCCAAGTCCCGCTACGGCTCGGAAATGGATATCCGCGTGTCGATCGACCGCAAGACAGGCCGCGCCCGGTTCACCCGCGTCCGCACGGTTGTGGCCGATGACGAACTGGAAAACTATCAGGCCCAGTTCACGGTTGACCAGGCCAAGCAATATATGGCTGATCCCCAGATCGGGCAGGAATTCATCGAAGAAGTTCCCCCCGTCGATATGGGCCGGATCGCGGCGCAATCGGCCAAGCAGGTGATCCTGCAGAAGGTCCGCGAAGCCGAGCGTGACCGCCAGTTCGAGGAATTCAAGGATCGTCAGGGCACCATCATCAACGGTGTGGTCAAGCGCGAGGAATATGGCAACGTCATCGTCGATGTGGGCCGTGGCGAAGCGATCCTGCGCCGGAACGAGAAAATCGGCCGCGAATCATACCGCCCGAACGACCGTATCCGTTGCTACATCAAGGATGTCCGCCGCGAGCAGCGCGGGCCGCAGATTTTCCTGAGCCGGACCGACCCGCAGTTCATGGCCGAACTGTTCAAGATGGAAGTGCCGGAAATCTATGACGGCATCATCGAGATCAAGGCCGTGGCCCG
>JBLRWK010000068.1:0-18168 GCA_047921295.1 Rhodobacterales bacterium | reverse complement strand
CCGGGCATCGCACGGCCGCCCCCCGGCCGGGCGATTGGCTGCCGCAAGTGCCACGTTGGGAGGTTGGAAGTTGTTGTGCGATAAACTGCCAGATTGAAACGTCCGTTCGCCCGACCGCGGCCCTGCGATACCCTCTATCAAATTGATACGCGCAGGTCCGCAACGAGACATCTCCGTCGCGTTGATACGCGCGCGCTATTCGTCCACGCGCGGAACAAGGCGCGAAGCGCCGCCGCGCATCGCCGGGCCGCCCCCCGGCACGGCGATTTGGCAAATGCAGGCACAGGTCTAGAGGTCAGACGGGTTTGGCAGGCATAAATTGCCATACTGACAGGTGGAATCGCCGCGCCGCGGCCCGGCGCTGCGCGGCGCGGCGCGTTGACGGTGCGCTCAGGTCCAGAAGTCCATTATCTCGTGAGAAAGATCAACAAACGCGTGCCGACCCCTTCCCCCAACCCCCTATCGCTTGAACCCCGGCCCGCTATGACTGGCAGGTGCGACGCGAGAGGCGTCGCTTTCGAGGTCGGCGAGGATCGGGCAGTCGGGGCGGTCATCACCGGAGCATCCCTGCGCCAGATGGTCCAGCGTGGCGACCATGCTTTCCATCTCGGCAATCCGCAGCCGCAGGCCCGCGATCTGCGCCTGCGCCAGCCGCTTCACATCGGCGCTGTGGCGGCTGCGGTCGCGCCAGAGGGCGAGCAGTTCGGAGATCGCATCGACCTGAAACCCCAGATCGCGGGCACGCCGGATGAAGCGCAGCATCTGCACGTCATTGCCGCTGTAGATGCGGTAACCGGCATCGCTGCGGCCCGCGGGCGGGATCAGTTCGATCTGCTCGTAATACCGGATCATCTTTGCCGAGACGCCCGAGGCTTTGGCGGCTTCACCGATATTCATATTGCTGCCCTTTCATGGCTAGTTGGCCGGAACTGTCGCAGCCGCAGGGCATTGCCCAGCACAAACACGCTCGACAAGGCCATCGCGCCTGCCGCGAAAACCGGCGATAGCAAAATGCCGGTGGATGGGTAGAGCAGCCCTGCCGCAACGGGAATCAAGGCGGCGTTGTAGACGAAGGCCCAGAACAGGTTCTGCCTGATGTTGCCCATCGTGGCGCGGCTGAGCGCGATGGCTTCCGGCACGCCGGTCAGCCGCCCCGAGATCAGCACCACATCGGCGGCCTCGATAGCGATATCGGTGCCTGTGCCAATGGCGATGCCCACGTCTGCCTCGGCTAGGGCTGGCGCGTCATTGATGCCGTCCCCGACGAAAGCAAGCGTCCCATGTGCTGCACGCAGATTCTGGATCGCGGTAACCTTGCCGCCGGGCAAGACCTCTGCCACCACCTCGTCAATGCCGAGCTGGCGCGCGATGGCCTGTGCTGTCACGGCATTGTCGCCGGTGACCATGGCAACCTTGAGGCCCAGATCATGCAGCGCACGGATCGCGGCGGGGGTGCTGGGTTTGACCGGATCGGCCACCGCGATAATGGCTGCCAGCCGCCCGTCCAGTGCGGCATAGAGGGGGGATTTCCCCTCCTGCCCCATGCGCGCCGCCTCTTGCGCGAAGGGGCCGACGTCAAGGTCAAGCTGCGCCATGTAGCGATCCGCACCGATATGGACGGTGGCCCCTGCCACGTTCGCCCGCACACCGAACCCGGTCTCCGAGGCAAAATCCTCTGCCGTGTGCAACTCCAGCCCCTCGGCCTGCGCCGCTGTGACAATGGCCTGCGCGATGGGGTGCTCCGACAGCGCCTCGACCGAGGCGACAGCGGCCAGAACCGCGCCGCGCTGGAAGCCCTGCGCGAGGACCAGATCGGTCAGGGCAGGCTTTCCGGCGGTCAGCGTGCCGGTTTTGTCCAGCGCCACAACCTTGACGCCTTGCAAGGCCTGCAACGCCTCGCCCTTGCGGAACAGCACGCCAAGCTCCGCCCCGCGCCCCGTGCCGACCATGATGGATGTGGGCGTGGCCAGTCCCATCGCACAGGGGCAAGCAATGATCAGCACCGCCACCGCATTGACCAGCCCGTAGGTCAGCGCAGGCGCTGGCCCCAAAAGCAGCCAGACCACAAAGGTCAGCGCGGCAATCGCCATCACCACGGGCACGAACCACAAGGTGATCCGGTCCACCAGCGCCTGAATGGGCAGCTTGCCGCCCTGCGCCGCCTCGACCATGCGGATGATCTGCGCCAGCATGGTCGCCTCACCCACCGCGGTGGCGCGGAAGGTCAGCGCGCCGTTCTGGTTCACCGTGCCTGCGTTGACCGCCGCGCCTGTGTTCTTCGCCACGGGGGCAGGCTCGCCCGTGATCATGCTCTCGTCGATCCAGCTATTGCCCGCAACAACCTCGCCATCGACCGGCACCCGCTCTCCGGGGCGCAGTTCGATCACATCGCCCGCCCGCACTTCGGCAATCGGCACCTCCACCACGGCATCATCGCGCCGGATACGGGCGATACGCGGCTGCAAGCCGACCAGCCGGCTGATCGCCTGTGACGTGCGGCCCTTGGCGCGCGCCTCAAGATAGCGGCCCAACAGGATCAGCGTGACGATGACCGCCGCCGCCTCGTAATAGACATTGACGGTACCGGCAGGCAGCAGCGAAGGTGCGAAAGTCGCCACCAGCGAATAGGTATAGGCCGCACTCGTGCCGACAGCGACCAGTGAATTCATATCGGGCGCACCCCGCCACAGCGCCGGAAAGCCCTTGAGGTAAAAGCGCCGCCCCGGCCCCGCCAGCACCAGCGTTGTCAGCGCGAACTGGATGAGCCAGCTAGTCTGCATCCCGATGGTTGCCATGATCAGATGATGGAAGCGCATGACCATATGCGACCCCATCTCAAGCACGAAAACCGGCAGGCTCAGCACAGCCGCCAGCATCAGGTCGCGGCGCAGCGCGGCCTCCTCGGCCTCTTTGCGCTCGGTCGCCGCGTCATCGGCGCCGCCGCTGGCCTGCACCGGATGCGCGTCATAGCCTGCTGTCTCGATGGCGTGGACCAGTGCGGCGCTGTCCGCTGTCCCCGATACAGTTGCCCGCTCTGTCGCCAGATTGACGGTTGCCGTTGTGACGCCGGGCACGGCTGCCAGAGCACGCTCCACCCGCCCGACACATGAGGCGCAGGTCATCCCCTCGATCGCGATGTCCTGATTGTGTTGCGGCACCTCGTAGCCTGCATTTTCCACAGCCTCGACCAGAAGCGCCCTGTCGAGCGGGACGGCAGAGATCACCTCGGCCCGTTCAGTGGCCAGATTGACCGAGACCGACAGAACGCCGGGCACCGCCGCCAGCGCACGCTCGGCCCGTCCCACGCAGGAGGCGCAGGTCATCCCCTCAATTGGCAAGGACAGCCGCGTGGTTGGGGGAGGTGAAAAGGTGGTATTCATGGCGACCGTTCCGATCAGATCAAGCGTGTGTCGCTGCATCAGATAAGCCTTCCCATCATGGGAAGGTCAAGGGGCATGTTTTATTAAATCCGCACTTGACCTTCCCATGCTTGGAAGCCCCATCTGTGCAGTTGCGAAACAGATTTTGCGGAGAATCCGATGCAGTTCCATATTGAGACGATGACATGCGGCGGTTGCGTCCGCGGCGTGACCAAGGCCGTCGAGCGGGTCGATCCGACCGCCACCGTCAAGGCCGATCCGCCCAGCCGCCGCGTCGAAGTGACCACGCAGGCCAGCCGCGACCAGATCGCGACGGCCCTGACCGAAGCCGGCTTTGCGCCCGCGTAACCTATCCTGAGGAGCTTGTTATGAAGAAATCACTCGTGGCGTTGTCCGCCGTTGTCCTGATTGGCGCCGCCGGCATTGGCGTGGCGCAGATGAAGGGGATGAACCATGCGAATATGGGTCACGGTGCCGGGCATGGAGCAGGGCACGGTTCGGGACATGCCATGGATCACGGGACTGCGGGCAGCATGGACCATTCCGGCATGATCCCGCCCGAACTGGCGGATAATCCCGCCGTGCAGGCCTATGCCGAGGCGATGGATGCGATGATGGCGGGCATGATGGTGCCCTATACCGGCGATGCGGATGTGGATTTCATGCAAGGTATGATCCCCCACCATGAAGGGGCCGTCGCCATGGCGCTGGTGGTTCTAGAATATGGCACCGATCCCGAAGTGCGCGCCCTTGCGCAAGAGGTGATAGACGCGCAGGAACGAGAGATCAAACAGATGCAGGACTGGCTGGACGCGCGCCAGCAGTAATGCAGTATTACCGCGGGCACCTCTTTTCTATGAGGGGTGCCCGATAAGGCTTTCCGGTCAGGTTTTGGCGTTACTCCACCCGTATCGCGCAGGACGCGTCACGGCTGGAACACATATTCCCCCGGTGCCGCGCAGAGCGGCGCATAGCCCCGCTCAGGCGCGCCGGTGTTGGGTGGCGACACCTTCCCGCTGCTCTGGCACGCCAGCCATTCCGCCCATTCCGGCCACCACGACCCCTCCTTGGCCTCATACTGGGCAAACCACGCATCGGGGCTGATATAGAGTGCCCCGGCAGAGCGGTGCGAGACCCGGTAATGCCGCCGCGCATGGCCCGGCTCGCTGAGGATACCGCCGTTATGGCCGCCTTTGGTCAGCACGAAGGTCAGGGGACCATCGGTGAACAGTTGCGTCTTGTAGACCGAGCGCCACGGCGCGATATGGTCAGCTTCGGTGCCGACGACGAACAGCGGCACCGAGATATCCTTGAGCGCGATCACCCGCCCCTCCACGGCGAAACGGCCCGCAGACAGACGGTTTTCCAGAAACAGGCTTCTGAGATATTCCGAATGCATCCGCGCGGGCATGCGTGTCGTATCGGCGTTCCAGACGCCAATATCGCTCGGCAGATCGTCGCGCCCCAGAAAATAGCGCTGCACGTTGCGGGTATAAATCAGATCCTCCGCGCGGATCGCGGCAAAGGCGCGGGCCATCTGGGGGCGGTCGAGATAGCCCTGCTCCCACATCATATCCTCGAGAAAGGCGATCTGGCTCTCGTCGAGAAACAGCAGCAACTCGCCCGCCTCGGCAAAATCCACCTGTGCCGCCATCAAGGTGACGGTGCCAAAGCGCGTATCGGCATCGCGGGCCATGGTGGCCGCCGTGATCGCCAGAATGGTGCCGCCAAGGCAATAGCCGACAGCGTGGACAGGCACCTCCGGCACGATGGCGCAAACCGCCTCCAGCGCCGCCATCACACCGTGTTTGCGATAATCCTCCAGCGACAGTTCGCGCTGGTCGGCTGTGGGGTTGCACCATGACATCATGAACACGGTAAAGCCCTGCTCCACCAGATAGCGCACCATCGAGTTATGCGGCGACAGATCAAGGATGTAGTATTTCATGATCCACGCAGGCACGATCAGGATCGGCTCGGCATGCACTTTGGCGGTTTGCGGCGTATACTGGATCAGCTCAAACAGATCGTTGCGGAACACCACCTTGCCGGGCGTGCAGGCCAGTTCCTTGCCGATCTCGAACCCCTCCGGTGCCGGATCGCGCCCGCCTGTCATTGTCTTGACCGCATCATGCATCAGATGCGCCGCGCCCTCGGTCAGGTTGCGCCCGCCGGTTTTAACGGTCTGGCCGATGATTTCGGGATTGAGCATCGGGAAGTTGGAAGGCGAGACCACGTCAAGCATCTGGCGGGCCAGAAAGCGCGTGCGCTCGGCATCCTCGGGGCGCAGGCCGCGTGTCGGCTCGGTGGCATGGTCCCACCAGTCCTGCCATGCCAGAAACCCCTGTTGCAGGTGTTTGAAGGGCGGCTTTTGCCAATCGGGGTGATCGAAGCGGTGATCATGCGATTTCGGCGTATAGGGAGAGGGCGCGCCGGGTGTGGTGGCCATCCCCATCAGTTTCCACGCGTTGAGCACCGCGCGCTCGCCCAGCTCCATCTGCCGTCCGGGGGAGCGGGCCAGATGCTGCGCCCAGTCGCTCCACGCCTCGGTGAAGGAATGGGTCGAGACACCACCGCTCAACCGCGCCATCGCCGCACGGGCCGCGCGGTCCAGATTCTGGTGCGGATGCGCGTGATCGGAGGGCGCAGCCTTGGCCTGCGGAATGACCGCAGGCACCTGCGCCTCCTTTGGTGGGACGGCAAAGGGCTTTGGTTTCTTTGGAGCTTGCGTCATCATGGCCTCCCGGCTGGGTATTATTTCCAAGGCAACAGGTACTGAAGAAAACATCTGTGCCACATCCAGCGGAACCCGCTGGCCCCGCGCCTGTGGCGCGCCTACGCATGACGGGCAGCCTGCGCCGAGCGCGGCAAGGACAAAGAGACCCCGTCGATTGCAACCATAGGCATAGCTTTCGGTCGCGGCTTTGATCCAGATCAGTGTCACGCCACGGCCCTGAATCTATCCAAGACTAGCGTCGCTGCGCGTAGAACTGCGGTGCATCGCCCTGCGTTCCCGACCATTTAGGAGACTGACATGACCCACCAGGATTTCACCGGAAAAACCGCCATCGTCACAGGAGCCGCCTCTGGCATCGGGGCCGCGATCGCCGCCGAACTGGCCGCGCGGGGGGCTGTCGTGATCGCCTCGGACGTGGATTCGGACGCCCTTGATCAGGTCGTGCGCGGGATCTGCGATGCGGGCGGCAAAGCGCATGCCAAGCTCGCCGATGTCGCCGATGCAGCCTCTATGGAAGCCCTCACCGATTTTGCGGTCAAGACCGGCGGTGCGCTCCATCTGGCCGTCAATAACGCGGGTGTCGGCGGTCCGATGAAGCCATGTGGAAACTACCCGCTGGATGGCTGGAAAAAGGTGATCGACATCAATCTCAACGGTGTTTTTTACGGGATGCGCTACCAGATTCCGGCGATGGCGGCGGCGGGTGGCGGCAGTATCGTCAATGTCTCGTCCATTCTGGGCAGTGTCGGGTTTCGCGGGGCCTCTGCCTATGTTGCGGCCAAACACGGGCTGTTGGGGCTGACCAAGGCGGCGGCCCTCGACCATGCGGGCGAGCATGTGCGCATCAATGCGGTCGGTCCGGCGTTCATCGCCACGCCGCTGCTGACCAACAACCTTGAGCAGGAAATGCTGGACGGTCTGGCCGCGATGCATCCGGTCGGGCGGATCGGCACCTCCGAGGAGGTCTCGGCGCTGGTGTGCTTTTTGCTGTCGGACCGCGCCAGCTTTATCACCGGCAGCTACCATCTGGTCGACGGGGGCTACACCGCGCAATGACGACACGACCGACGCCAGACAAGGCGCCCGTAGACACAACAGACAGCGCCGCGCCGGAAAAGGCGCGGCCACTTGACCATCCGTGGGCCGCACCGGCCCGCGCTGTTCTGACGGCGCTGGAGGCCTCTTCCAAGGGTTTGTCATTGGAAGAGGTACACCGACGGCAACAGCAGCACGGCCCCAACAGCCTGCCCGCAGCCCCCCGCGCCGGACCTTTGGTGCGGCTTGCGCGCCAGTTCAACAACCTGCTGATTCTGGTGCTGCTCGCGGCGGCGGTCATTACCGGGCTTTTGCAGCATTGGGTCGATACAGCCGTGATCCTTGCGGTTGTGGTGATCAATGCCGTGATCGGCTTTGTGCAGGAAGGCAAGGCCGAGGCCGCGATGGACAGCCTGCGCGACATGCTGGCCCCGCGCGCCTCGGTTCTGCGCGGTGGCTCCCGCGCGGCGGTGGCGGCGGTCGAGCTTGTGCCGGGCGATATCGTGCTGCTGGAGGCGGGTGACAAGGTGCCCGCCGACCTGCGCCTGATCGAGACCGCCAACCTGACTGTCGAGGAGGCGATCCTGACCGGCGAATCCGTGCCCGTGCAGAAAGGGACAAAACCCGTCGATGCAGGTGCCGATCTGGGTGACCGCAGCCCGATGGTGTTTTCCGGCACGCTGATGGCGGGCGGCACGGCCACGGGTGTGGTGACGGCCACGGGGGCCAAGAGCGAGATCGGCCGCATCGGCGGGCTGATGGCCTCGGTCGAGGTGCTCACCACGCCGCTCGTGGCGCAGATGGGCCGTTTCGCCAAGGTGCTTACCGGCTTTATCATGGTCGTCTCGGCCCTGACCCTTGCCTATACCGTGCTGTGGCGCGGCATGCCGTTTGAAGAGGCGTTCATGATCGTGGTCGCGCTGTTCGTGGCGGCGATCCCCGAAGGCCTGCCCGCCGTGCTGACAGTGACGCTGGCGATCGGCGTGCAGGCCATGGCAAAGCGCAACGCCATCGTGCGGCGCTTGCCGGTGATCGAGACCTTGGGCGCGCTGTCGGTGATCTGCACCGACAAGACCGGCACGCTGACGCGCAACGAAATGGCTGTCACCACGCTGGTGACGGCGGATGATGTGGTGGAGGTCACAGGCGACGGCTATACGCCCGACGGCGCGTTACTCCATAACGGCGCGGATGTGCCCCCCCATGCGGTGCACCGCGCGCTCGCACGCGCGGCAGCCCTCTGCAACACCGCGCAACTGCGCGACACCACGGGTGGCTGGCGTGTCGAGGGTGACCCGATGGAGGGGGCTTTGCTGGCGCTGGCCGCCAAGCTGGGACAACCTCATGAGAACCGCCCGCGCGCGCTGGCGGCGATCCCGTTCGACGCGCGCTATCGCTACATGGCGGTGCTGCACGAGATCGATGCGGGCCGCGTGGTCCTGCTGAAAGGCGCGCCCGAAGCCGTGTTCGGCCGGTGCAGCCACCAGATGACACAAACGGGGCGCGAACCCCTTGATCTGGCGTGGTGGACCGCGCAGGCCGAGGCTGTTGCCAATGACGGGCTGCGCGTTCTGGCTTTGGCCGAGATGACCTTTGATGGCGACTCCGTGGATCATGACGATCTGTCGGGCGGGCTGACTTTGCTGGGCATCACCGGATTGATCGACCCGCCGCGCCCCGAGGCAAAGGCCGCCGTGGCCGATTGTCTGTCGGCGCGGATCGACGTCAAGATGATCACCGGAGACCACAAAGGCACAGCGCAAGCCATCGCGCGGCAGATCGGCCTGCGGCTGACCGATACCGTTCTGACGGGGGCCGAGATCGAGGCGATGGACGATGCCGCCCTGCAAGAGGCCGCGCTTGCCACGGATGTGTTTGCCCGCACCAGCCCCGAGCACAAATTGCGGCTTGTCACCGCGTTGCAGGCCCGTGGTCAGGTGGTGGCGATGACGGGGGACGGCGTGAACGACGCCCCTGCCCTCAAACGCGCCGAAGCCGGAATCGCGATGGGTCTCAAAGGCTCGGAGGCCGCGCGCGAGGCGTCGGATTTCGTGCTGGCGGATGATAATTTCGCCTCCATCGCCGAGGCGGTCCGACAGGGGCGCACGGTCTATATCAACCTCAAAAAGGTGATCTCTTTCCTGCTGCCGGTGAACGGCGGGGAATCCGCGGCGTTGATGATTGCCGTGCTGTTCGGGCTGATGCTGCCGATCACCCCGCTGCAACTATTATGGGTCAATATGGTCAGTTCCGTTGTGCTGGCGATGAGCCTGACCTTCGAGCCGCCCGAACGTGACGTGATGCAGCGCCCGCCGCGCAAGCCCGACGTGCCGATCCTGACGCGGTTTATCCTGTGGCGCGTGGCTCTTGTCTCGGCGCTGTTCGCAATCGGAATCTACGGGCAGTTCCAACTGGCGCTAGCACAGGGCCAGACGGTGGAGGTGGCGCGCACCATGGCGGTGAATACGTTGGTCGCGATGGAGGTGTTCTACCTGTTCTCGATCCGGTTCCGCATCCGCAACGTGCTGACGCTCGAAGGGGTCAAGGGCACGCCTGCGGTGCTTCTGGCCGTGGGTGCGGTGTTGGTGTTGCAGGCGGCGTTCACATGGTTGCCGCCGATGCAGGCGCTGTTCGACACCCGCCCGCTGGGCCTGCCGGAGCTGGCGCAATGCGCCGCGGCGGGGATTCTTGTGTTGCTGGTATTGGAATTCGACAAGCTGATCGAGCGGACCCGCAGACGCGCCAGCGTTTAGGCGCTTTCAAGGGGTGGCTTTCAGGGGTGGCTTGATAGGAGGCCACCCCGCACAGGGGAGTGTCAGCGGCGTCTTGGCGGCTCAAACCACGCGGCACAGGCTGTGGATCACCTTGATCCCGTCAGCGAAATCCGCGTGTCCCGGCATATAGGGCAGCGGCGGCGTGATATGCTTTGCATACCACAGCCCGTCCTGCTCCAGCCGCGCGATCATGTCTGCAAACCGCCGCGCCTGCCAGAAATCGGTGCGTTGGGTGAAGGTGATCATCCCGCCTGCCCGCACACAGCGGCACAGATCGCGGATCAACGCCTCGGCATCCTCGATATAGCTCAGCACCCCCACAATGGCAGCAGCGTCATAGTGATCAGCCTCGCACGGCAGCGGCAGAACCTGCAGGTCATGCCGGATCAGCGCGGTATAGCAATTTCGCTGTCCCGCCCGCGCCAGTGACTCGGCAGAAATGTCGATGCCATCGACCGCGAAGCGACCCCGCTTGCCAAGGGCGCGCCCCAGCAACCCCGTGCCGCAACCGACATCCAGCACCCGCATCCCCTCGGCCAGATGCGGCGCAAGCAGGTCGCAGGCATCATCGGGCGCGCTGTATTGCCACTGCGCCAGCGTTGCATCGTAGTTGTCGGCCCAATCGTCGTAATAGGTTTTCACCGCATCGGAATCGGTCGTGCTTTGCCGCAGCGATGTAAGGCTGTGTGTTTCTGGCGCGGCGCTGGATGGCATCGGCGTCTCCTTGGCGTCTTGTCGCTCGGGGGGCGGCATGTGCGGATTGTCCGGCCTGAAAGCAACGTAGGCCCGCAAATATCCCGCAATCATAACCCTTTCGGCTCCTGTAAGCAAATCGCAGAGCAAGCGATGGCGTATGGTGGCGCATGGGCGTGGCCATCTCCGCAGTGACAACCCGCAGCTGTTGTCATGTCGCTTGTAAATATAATTGACAAGAAAATCCCGATCTGTTGGAGTGACCCCGTGGGAGCCGGACAGAGGAGTGTCCGGAATCCGGAAGAGAGGTCCGCGCGACTGCGATGTCCGGAACCAAACCGGCAGGACGGAGTGACGGCATAACGCTGACAGGGAGGAACTGATGCGTAAATATCTTTTGACGGGGGCCGTCGTGGCAGCCGCTATGGCGGGTCATGCCAATGCCCAGCAAGTCAATATCATGACAGGTCCGCAGGGCGGTGCATGGTATCCGCTCGGCGGCGCGATCCAATCGATGCTGGCGGGTGACGGTATCCGCGTGCAGGTCATGCCGGGTGGCGGTGTCGCCAACGCGCAGGGTGTGCAGGGCGGTCAGGCCGATCTGGCCTTCGGCAACTCGATCTCGGTCGTGGATGCGCTTGAAGGGCGCGAGCCATTTCAGGGCAAGGCCGACAATATCTGCCTGATGGCCACGCTCTATCCGCAGTATTTCCAGATGGTGGCACCCGCCAACAGCGGCATCGCCACGGTCGAGGATTTCGCAGGCAAGCGGATCGTGACACAGCCGGTGGGCAACACCGCCGAGCAGGTGACCCGCGCGATCCTGCAAACCGCCGGTCTGAGCTACAGCGATATGCGCAGCGTCGATTACGTGTCCTATTCGGACGGCGTCGGCCTTGTGCAGGATGGCAACTCGGACATCTTCACCGCAGGTACCACGGTGCCGGCCTCTGCGATCATGGATCTGGCCAACTCGACCAACCTGAACGTGATCCCGCTGACCGAGGATTTCATCGGCCGCATGCGTGACGAGATCAACCCCGGCTATGCCTCGCTGGCGATTCCGGGTGGCTCCTATCCCGGTCAGGACGAGGATGTGATCGTGGTGGGCTACATGACCCAGTTGATCGGTCGTTGCGATCTGGACGACGAGATCGTGACCTCGCTGCTGACGAATATGTGGGAAGCCAAGGGTGATCTGGCCACGATCAGTGCTGCGATGCGCGATCTGACCATCGAGAAGATGCGCGACGAGGGCGGCGTGCCGCTGCATCCGGCGGCAACGGCGTTCTACGACGCCAACCAGTAAGCAGACGCACGGCGGGCCGCTTTTGAACAGTGGCCCGCCATGACCCTCACCCTTAGATTGAGCGGATGAACCCATGCTGGCAGTAGATGTCTGGCTGCGGCGCCTGACCCTTGTGGTTGCGGTGTCGATGAGCCTCTTTCACCTTTACGTGGCTTGGTTCGGTCCGCCAAACGCCTTTACCCTGCGGGCGACGCATTTCGGCTTTGCCCTTGCGCTGGCCTATCTCGCGCTGCCTATGACTGCCGGACGGGCGGGCAAAGGGCCGGGCGTTATCGACCTGACCCTGATGCTCGCGGCGCTTGCTGCCGCCAGCTATCCGATCATCAACCAAACCTATTTCAACACGCGCATGGCCTATGTCGGCCCTGTCTCGGTGATGGACCAGATTTTCGCAGTGATGATGATCGTCACAATCCTTGAAGCGACACGGCGCGCGATCGGGTTTATTTTGCCGCTGACAGCCCTTATTTTCCTTGGCTATCAGGTGATTTTCACCAATGCCGATCTGGTGCGGCTGCTGGAATACCAATACATGACAACGGATGCGCTGTTCGGCGTGCCGGCGCAGGTGTCGGCCACCTACGTGGTGCTGTTCGTGATCTTCGGCGCGATGGCTGAACGCTTCGGCATCGGCAAGCTGTTCATGGATTTCGCGCTGGCGCTGACCGGCCATGCGGCGGGCGGGCCTGCCAAGGTGGCCGTGGTCACCTCAGGCCTGTTCGGCTCGGTCTCCGGCTCGGCTGTGGCGAATGTCATGACGACGGGCACCTTCTCGATCCCGCTGATGAAGCGCATCGGCTATCGCCCGCAATTTGCCGGTGCTGTCGAGGCTGTGGCCTCCACCGGCGGGCAGATCATGCCGCCGATCATGGGGGCCGCGGCTTTTGTGATGGCCGAGTTCATGGGTGTCAGTTACCTGACCGTGGCAGGTTACGCGCTGATGCCGGCCCTGCTCTATTTCCTCGCCGTCTTTCTTGCGGTGCATTTCGAGGCGCGCAAACGCGGCATGAAAGGTCTGCCAAAGGCCGATCTGCCCCGCGTCGGCACGGTGCTCAAGAACGAGGGCCACCTGTTCCTGCCGCTGGCCGTGATCATCGGGATGCTGATGATCGGCTATTCCGCGCCCTTCTCGGCGCTCAGCGGTATTCTGTCTGTCGTGCCTGTGGTGCTGCTGCGCAAAACCACGCGGCATGAATTCACCCTGCCAAAGCTGGTCGATGCGTTGCGGGTCGGTGCAATCAATTCGGTGGCAGTGGCGCTGGCCTGTGCCACGGCGGGGATCGTGATCGGTGTGATCGCGCAGACTGGGCTGGGGCTGACCTTCACCGGGCTGGTCAAGGCGGCGGCGGGCCAGCAGCTGATCTTCGCGCTGATCCTGACCATGTTGGCAGGCATCGTGCTGGGCATGGGGATGCCGACCACACCGGCCTATATCGTACAGGTCGCCTTGCTGGTGCCCGCGCTGGTCAACATGGGCGTGCCGATCCCTGCGGCGCATATGTTCGTGTTCTACTATGCGATCCTGTCGGCGATCACCCCGCCTGTGGCGATTGCCGTCTATGCCGCCTGCGGCGTGGCGCAATCGCCGGTCATCGCGACATCTATGCTGGCGGTGCGCCTTGGGCTGACGGGCTATATCATCCCGTTCATGTTCGTCTTCGGCCCCTCGCTTCTGATGATCGGCGAATGGCATGTGATCGCGCTGACCGCCTTTACCGCCACGATGGGGGTGACCTTCCTTGCGGCGGGGCTGGCGGGTTTCCTGCTGCGACCCACGGGCTGGATAACACGCATCCTGCTGGTGGCGGCGGCGCTGACGCTGATCAACCCCGGACTGGTAACCGATACGGTCGGCCTGTCGCTGGGCCTCGCGGCGCTGTTCCTGAACTGGCGCGAGCGGTCGGACGCATGGGACGAGGAGAACGGCGAGCCGCGCGTGTCCCTGTCCCAGACCCTCAAGGCCGAGGCCGCCGAACGCGCGCAGCGGTAGTCACGGGTTGACCGATTGAGAAAGCCGGAGGTGCGAACCTCCGGCTTTTTTTCATTGGGATGATTGAGCTTCGGGCAGTGCCCGTCCGCGGGTGGGCGCAACACCCTCTCAATCTGGCAATTTATCGAGCAGCATCATCCAAGGCTGCGATATGTCCGTACGTGTCAAAGAGCCCGCCCGGGGGGCGGACGGGCTCTGTCCGGGGCGGCTGCGCCGCTGGTCCCGGACAAGGGTGCTTTGCGGCGGCGCTATGCGCCTTGATTCCGCGCGGAGAAGTCCTCCTGCCTACCGCCCCTTCTCCTTGCGCCAAGCCGCGAAAGCCTCGGCATGTTCCGGCTTAGTGCCGGGATAGAGCCCGATGATTGAGGCTCCCGCCTTGACCTGTTCCACCACGAAATCTTCGTAAACCGTCATTTCGACAGCCTCTGCCGCCACTTCCGCTGCAATCTCCTGCGGGATCACGATGACGCAATCGGCATCGCCCACGATGATGTCACCGGGAAACACAGGCGCATCGCCGCAGCCGATGGGCAGGTTCAGGTCGTAAGCCTCGTGCAATGTCAGGTTCGTCGGGCTGGAGGGGCGGTTGTGATAGGCCGGAATGTCCAGCTCCGCGATCTCGTGGGCATCGCGGAATCCGCCATCGGTGACCACGCCCGCCGCGCCGCGCATCATCAGCCGCGTCACAAGGATATCGCCCGCCGAGGCGGCACGCGGGTCCTTGCGGCAATCCATCACCAGCACAGCGCCCTCGGGGCAGGTATCCACGGCCACCCGCTGCGGATGATCGGGACGGCGGAACACCTCGATCCCGTTGCGATCCTCTCGCGCCGGAATATAGCGCAGCGTGACGGCGGGGCCGACCATGTTGCGGCCCTTGTGGCCCACAGGCTGCACACCTTGAATCACCTGATTGCGCAGGCCGCGCTTGTAGAGAACCGTGGCAAGCGTCGCCACCGAGACGCCTGCCAACTGGTCACGCAGATCTTTATCCATTTCGATTATCCCTCCTGCAAGTCGTCCGGCAGCAACGCGCCGGGCATGTTCTGATAGGCCACGGGGCGCAGGAACCGGCGGATCGCCATTGTGCCCACGCTGGTGGCGCCGAAATTCGTGCTCGCGGGATAGGGACCGCCATGCACCATCGCATTGCCAACCTCGACGCCCGTGGGAAAGCCGTTGGCCAGAAGCCGCCCGGCCTTGCGCTCCAGCACCGGCATCAGACGGCGCGCCAGCGCGGTATCGCCCGCATCCAGATGCAGCGTGCAGGTCAACTGCCCCTCCAGATCGCGGGCCAGCGCCAGCATCTCGTCGGCGTCCTTTGCGATGATCAATATTCCCAGCGGGCCAAAGACCTCGTGGCGCAGCGCCGGATCGGCGGCCCAGATGGCGGCGGTGGTTTTCAGCAGCACAGGGCGCACTTCGCGCCCGTCTGCCCGCGTGCCTGAGACAAGCGTTTCAACGCCCCCGATCCCGCAGGCCGTATCGCGCCCCTGCCGGAAGGCTTTGGCGATTCCGTCGGTCAGCATCACCTGCGCGCCCACGCCTTCCAGCGCGGTCTGTGCCGCTGCAGCAAAAGCCTCCGCCTCCGGCCCGTCGAGCGCGATGGCGATGCCGGGATTGGTGCAGAACTGCCCTGCCCCCATCGTCAGGCTTTGCGCCCAGCCCTGCGCAATCGTCTCGCCGCGCGCGGCCATTGCCTCGGGCAGCAGGAACATCGGGTTGATACTGCCAAGCTCGCCGAAAAACGGGATCGGCTCGGGCCTTGCGGCACACAGGTCAAACAAGGCCCGCCCACCGCGCAAACTACCCGTAAAGCCAACAGCGCGGATCATCGGATGGCTGACCAGCGCCTGACCCACGGTATTGCCGCCGCCCTGCAACAGCGCGAAGACGCCCGCAGGTATCCCGCAGCTTTTGATGGCGGCCTGCACAGCCTCGGCTACGATCTCTGCCGTGCCGGGATGCGCGTGATGGCCGCGCAACACCACCGGACAGCCCGCCGCAAGGGCCGAGGCCGTATCGCCGCCCGCTGTGGAGAACGCGAGCGGGAAGTTGGACGCGCCGAACACCGCCACCGGACCGAGCGGACGCTGGATCATGCGGATTTCGGGGCGCGGTGCGGGGGTGCGGTCCGGCAGGGCGGCATCCATGCGGATGTCGAGATGGTTGGATTTCAGGATATGCGCCGCGAACAGCCGCAACTGCCCCGTGGTGCGCCCGCGCTCGCCCTCGATCCGGGCCTGCGGCAGGCCGCTTTCCTGTGTCGCCAGTTCGGTAATCGCTGCGGCGCGCGCCTCGATCTCGTCGGCAATCGCGTTCAGAAAGGCGGAGCGCTCGGCTCTTGTTGTCTCGGCATAGCTCCAGAACGCCTCTTCTGCGGCCTGACAGGCGCGGTCCACCAGATCGGGGGTCGCATCGCCATAAGCATGGGATGGTCCCTGCGCGGGATCGGAGCGGAAGGTGGTGTCGGTGGCAATCCACTCCCCAGCGATCAGGTGCTTGCCGTGGGGTTTATAGGTCATATCGTGATTCCTTCAGGACTTGGATCAGGTCATTGTCGCGCAGAAAGGCGTCAAGCCGCCCCTGCTGTGGTGGTGTGAGCGGCCATGCCGAGGGGGGACGCGTCGGCCCACAATCCTGCCCCATCGCCAGCAACGCCGCTTTGACGCCGGTGACATTGGTACCGTTCATCTCCTCGGCGCGGATATCCTCGAACAGCTTCATCCCCGCGATCAGGGCGTTGGCGATGGCATAATCGCCCGCCTCCAAGGCCGCATGGATCGCCATGGAGCGTTCCGGCCAGACATTGATCAGGCCGGAGGTGAAACCCCGCGCGCCGACAGCATAGAGCGCAGGCGCCCATGTTTCGGCCAGACCGCCGACCCAAACGATTGAGGGATCGCAGGCGGCTTTCGCCTCGGACAGCTTCATCGGATTGGGTGTCGCCCATTTGACGCCGCGCACACCGGGCACCGCACACAAGGCCTCGATCGCCGCCGTGCCGATGGCATCATTGCGCAGGTACAACATCATCGGCAGACCGCCCGAGGCATCGCTGACCGCCTTGAGGTAATCGACAATACCGCGCGGGGCCACGAAAGGATCGGGCGGTTGGTGCACCATCAATGCCGCCGCCCCTGCGTCCGCCGAGACCCGCGCCAGAATGCAGGCATCCCGTATCCCGCGCCCGATCCCTGCCAACACAGGCGCGCGGCCATCCACCATGGCCACAACCTCGCGGGCCATGGTGCAGGCCTCGTCGGTGGTCAGCGCATAGAACTCGCCCGTGTTGCCGTTCACGACCGGAATATGCATGCCTGCGCCAAGCGCACGGTCGATGATCGGGGCCAGCCTTGCGGGTGCGATCTCGCCATCCGCATCATAGGGCGTGACGAGGATCCCCGAGATTCCCGTCAGTGCCGCGTCAAGGCTTTGCGCCTGTTGTGCCATATCTTCCATGTATTGCCTTTTCTCAGTAAATGTCCGGCTCGCCTGCGGCCTTGCCGAAATCGCGCGTCAGGTAATCGAAATCGCAGCCCGTATCGGCCTGCCCGACATGGGCCGAGAACATGTAGCCCCAGCCCCGCTGATACCGTGGTTCGGGCGCAATCCACGCCGCGCGCCGCGCTGCGATTTCATCCTCGTCAACTAGCATATCCAGCCGCCGCGCGTTCAGATCGAGCCGGACGATATCGCCGGTTTTCAGTAGCGCGAGCGGACCGCCGATGAACGCCTCAGGGGCCACATGCAGGACGCAGGCGCCGTAAGACGTGCCCGACATGCGCGCGTCCGAGATTCGCAGCATGTCGCGGTGGCCCTGTTTGAGCAGCGCCTTGGGAATCGGCAGCATCCCCCATTCGGGAAAGCCCGGCCCCCCCAGCGGCCCCGCATTGCGCAGCACCATGACATGATCGGGTGTAACATCGAGATTTTCGTCATCGACGGCCTTTTTCATCTCGGCATAGCTGTCGAACACCAGCGCGGGGCCTTCGTGATTATAGAACTTCGGATCGCAGGCCGCAGGCTTGATGACCGCCCCGTCAGGGCACAGGTTGCCGCGCAGCACCGCCAAAGACCCCTCTTTATAAACGGGGTTCGTCAGGGGGCGGATCACATCGTCATTATAGACCTGCGCATCCGCGATATTCTGCGCCACCGTCGTGCCCGCCACGGTCAAGCAGGTCGTATCCATACGGTCCGCGATCTGCTTCATCATCGCCAGCAAACCGCCCGCGTAATAGAAATCC
>JBLRWK010000067.1:0-19173 GCA_047921295.1 Rhodobacterales bacterium | reverse complement strand
CGTAGAGAAAACGGCCACGCCGGACGACATCAAGAAAGCCTACCGCAAACTCGTCAAACAGCTTCATCCGGATTTGCATCCCGGAGATGCGGGCAAGCAGGCACAGTTTCAAGCGGTGTCCGCTGCCCATGATCTGTTGAGCGATCCGGAAACACGCAGACGCTTTGACGCCGGAGAAATAGATGCCCACGGTCACGCGCGATCGGAGCGGCAGTTCTATCGTCACTACGCCGATCAGGACGCGGGACGTCGCTACGACCCCACCCCGGGGGCGGGAGGCTTCGAGAGCGCGTCGGACCTGTTCTCGGACCTGTTCGGGCGCCGTCAGGGGACCGGACCTCAATACCGACAGGCGTTTGACGCCGGCGGTCCCGATCTGCGTTACACACTCGAGATAGATTTCCTCGATGCAGCGACCGGTGCAAAGCGCAGCGTGACCATGCCGGATGGCAACCGTATCGAGATTTCCTTTCCACCCGGAACACGGGACGGGCAGACCTTTCGTCTGCGGGGCAAGGGGGGGCCGGGATTTGGCAAGGGACCGGCCGGAGATGCGCTTGTGACGGTCACCGTTCAACCACATCCCGTTTTTATACGCGATGGTGACAATATCGAGGTCGAGGTTCCGATCACGTTTGACGAAGCTGTGCTTGGCGCGAAAATCGAAGTGCCGACGATCTCGGGGCCGGTGTCGATGACGGTGCCCAAGGGTGTATCCTCAGGCCATCGTTTGCGGCTCAAGGCAAAGGGGATCGCCACGGGCAAGGGGGCGGCGGGGGATCAGTTCGTGCGCGTGAGAATTGTTATGCCGAACAAAATCGACGCCACGATGGAAAACCTTGCCACGCAGTGGCGCGCCCATGCGGCATTCGATCCCCGTGAGAAACTACGGAGGATGACATGAGACTGGATGAACAAAGCGCCGTGTCGCGCGTTGACCGCGTGAACGTCAAGGAGTTGCGGGTCTGGGTGCGCGCCGGTTGGGTCAGGCCAGCCCATGGTGAGAACGGGCCTGTCTTCGACGAGGTAGACATCGCGCGCATCCGCCTATTGTGTGAGTTAAAAAAGGACATGAACCTTTCGACGGAAACCCTGGCAATCATACTACCTCTGTTGGACCGGTTGCACCAGACAAGGCGCGAATTGCGCACCCTGACCGAAGTTCTGAGCAAGGAACCCGAGGCGGTGCGGCAGCGGGTGGCCGCGCGCATCCAGAAGAAAATTGGGCGCGCAGAAGATGATGACACGGCCCAAGAGAACTGAACCGGGTCCGGCCACGGGACAATGGACCCTCCATAGAACGGGAGAAACAAGATGCATGCAGACCTTGCAACGCGACGTCGCGTTCTGTTGTTGATCTATCAGCGTTACACCGCGGCAGAGCAGGCTTGGAGTGTGGCGCAGCGTGAAACGAAGACGTGGTTTCCTCAAAGCCATCACAGTCCGGCTATCATCGGAGACCCCGGCTCGCCCATCCGCCATCTTTATAATCAGCGCGAGCGGGCGATCCTGCAGCTTGAGGTGGCGCGATTGAAGCTTCAGGTGGCGCGCAAGCGGTTGGAACGCCGCGAACAGGATTACGGGACTGACCCTCTGTTTCTTACGCAGAGAAAACCTTAGGCCAATCTGAGGAAGGCCATGTTTCAGGCAACATAATAATCAGGCGCTTACTGTGATCGTCCGGAGGCGCGCCGCAGGTTGGCTATACCCGCGGCTTGAAAAAAATGGCGGCGAATTCGCTTGTAAACGATGGCCGCTTCAAATCCGCAGGAACGCGCCAAGCGCATGGCTGAGGCGTGGTCCTTTATAATGCACGACAACAACCTCCTACCGAGCCAGATGAACCGTGCAGGGTGCCAAGCGCACCACCTGACTGGCGGTCGATCCGTATGCGCCACTGTCGGTGCGGTGCGGGGCCAGCACAATGCAGTCCACGTCGATGCTGCTCGCCAGATCAAGGATCTGTTCTGCCGGGTCCCCCTCGAGCACCTTTACCTCTGCCTGCACAAAGTATTCCGCGACACGTTCAAGGTCATGGCTGACGACTTGCGCCAATGCTGACTTGCTTGCGGCTTGTTCGGTGCGGAATTCGGGTATCGGCCCAATCACGTGCAAAAGCGTTATCTTAGCTCCGGGCGCTGCAATTGCCCTGGCCGCCTTGATTTCGATTTCCGGACGGTGGCCTGGCTGATAGGCGAGCGGAATCAGAATATTCTTGTACATTATTGATCCTCCTTAGCCCAACATACCAACAAGATGAGAGCGGCACCTTGATCCTGCGCAAATCGGCGGCGCCAGACGTTTACCCGGCTGCAAGCTAAGGCAGAACATTTCCGTCAATGCTAAAACCAAAGGGCTGTTTGACGTCAGCGCGCATGGTTTCGTTGCGGAGAATTGTTGCCGGGCAGTCCTCTCTCCAAGGCCGACTGTTCTTCGGGATCGGAATGATCGCCGTAGCCTGGCGGTTGATAATGGCGGTGTAGCAGCGGCGCGTGTCATAGGCGCCGTCCACTGCCCGGCATGCGATTGCGAAGTAATCTGCCGAGAGGGGGCGATCACCGTGCCGATTTCCTTGCCAGCATGTATCCGGCCGAGCAGTTCCGGTTGCACCGGGCTGTCACCGTGGCGGCTGTGCGTGAATTCTACCGCGGCACCAATGCGGCAGCTTCAGGTCACCCTTCTCTGCTCGGGCACATGCGACGTCCTCGACCGTCCTGGCCTGTGTAATCTATATTGCGGCGCGTTTCACGTCGGGTGTGAGCTGGTCCAACTCACGGAACGAGCAACGCGCTCAGCCTTGGGGCCTTTAGGACTTCCTCGGTCAGGCTGCCGAACACCAGCGACTGCACGCGCGAATGGATGACCGACCCCAGAACCAGAAGGTCTGCGCCCTCTGACAGGCTGGCATCAATAATGCTACGCGCAACGTCGCGATGCTTGGCATCCAGAATGCGCTTGCGCGCCATCACTCCGTGAAGCTCGAGAAAATCTATGACCTTGTCGGGTTCGGCCCTTTCGGTAGCCTCATCACCCTCGCGGCAGGTCAAGACGGTGACAGAGTCCGCCCGTTTCAACAGGGGCATGGCACCGGCCAGGGCCCGCGCGGACTGGGGGGTGTCGTTCCACGCGATCGCGATATGCTGCCCCGTCTTTTCGGGCGCGATGGGCGGGGCCACGAAGATCGGGCGACCAGTCTGGCGCAAGGCCGCATCCAGGATTGGCCGGAACGGTTGCTCCCAACGGCTTTCCGAATTGGCGACAACAATCAGGTCTGACAACCGCCCCGCGCTACCGACGGCTGCACCGATTTCCCCCGCGTTCTCGACAAAGGTTGCTTTCAGAAAGTCCGATGTGGTTTCGGACCCGATAATCGCATCAAAAGTCTTTCGTGCCCGCTTGCGGCGCGCCGCCCCCTGTTTTTCGATCGAGGCAAGGACGGCATCAATGCCATATTCAGGGAGCCACGACACCCAACCGCCAGCCTGAGGCCCAACCGGGCCGGTCACGGACATGACTTCTATGCGCGCATCGAGGTGGCGCGCAAGGCGCAACGCGGTTTGGATCGCGGGCGCGTCGAGGCTATCGGAATCGTCTGGGTCGAACCTGCCGCTCAGCGGAACAAGAATTTTGCGAATATCCATCCTGTCTTCCCTCCGGGGTCTGTTCCCCAAATACCTGATTTAGATTGAGTTTTATCAGAGGCGATTACACTTGTCTCTGCGTCTCGACAGCATCTGCGCTCCACGAGGGGACATAGGCCGTTGGGTAGCCGGGTACTGATCAACAACCAAAGTCGTTGTTGATCAGTACCCGGCTACCCAATCGCCTCTGCTGACTGGCTCGACTTAAAGCCACAGATGCTGAAGCAAACATATGTGTTTCGATGATCGTGGGCGCTGACGAATATGTCCACAAGGAAGTTCTGGCGGTGACCGACAGCTTCCGAGAAAGCACCCAAAGCTGGCGTGAGGTGCCAAGCATGCGCATCAAACGGCAGAAAGGTCCGCAGGTCAGCCATCGTATAGCACGTCGTCTACGCATGCGCGGCGAATGGCCGATCTGGTGAAGCTGCGCCGCGGCTATTTCCGGAACCCGCAAGCCGACTTTTTGCCGGGTGCGCTTCATTATCTTTGGACAATGAAAAACAATTTCACTGAACCGATATCGGCCGCAGCATGTCGTCGGTGTCCAGTTTGCCCGACGCTGTGGCAAATTTGGTCGGCGCAGTTAAGATCGGAGATCTTATCGCACACACCGGCCTTGCCGGTCGGGGCTTCCGGTCGATCGCCCGCCTCATCGGTGCCGATGAACTCGCATTGCAGACACCGATGCGGATTGACTACGACAGCCGTGTCATCCGGAGGACCGTCTAATGCTCGATTTTCGGGCCAGCCCCACGCTGCCTCGCTTCGCATTCGGAAAGTATGACGAGATGATTACCGCCAACGTTCAAGAACCGGCGCTGTTCTTGATCAGAAGATGCGCAGCTTTGACGCGTGCCGTTCAATCACGTGAAGTTATGGTGCTGCCGTCCGTCAGTGCGCCGGAGGGATACAGGACCACCAGCGCGCCCTCCTCCAATCCATCAAGCACCTCGGCCTGTCCCCCGGCTTGTCGCCCGATCCTCACGGGTTGAAGCCGCGCCTTGCCGGCGTCCTCGACAAATACTGCCCAGTCATTGGCGTGACGAAACAGGGCCGCCTGCGGAACGCGGGTAATCGCGTCGGCGTCCCAAAGGATCAACCGGACATGCACGCGGTAGCCTTCGCCCAGCCCGCGACGTGCCTCGGGCGGGGTCAGAAGGTCCAGCCGCAAACGAACGCGTTGCTCTTCTATTCCGAGTGCAGAGACACGGGTGAACGCCGCCGGATCAATGCGCCGCAGCCGCGCCTCCAGTTCCCCGTCGCCGCCCCAACGCTCTATCAGTGCCCGCGCCCTGACAGGCACCTGAACGGCATCGGTGGACAAAAGGTCCAGTTCGATCTCCATATCGTCAAGATCGCCAATGGTCAGCAGGTGGCTCCCGGCCTGAACCAGCCGCGCGCTCTGGTCGCTGACATCGAGCACGATCCCATTCTGGGGTGCCAAAATCTGCACACAGCACGCGCCGGGTTCGGCATCCGGGTCGAGCAATGCCTGCGGGCTCAACATCTGCGCCTCTGCACGCGCCAGCGCGGCGCGGGTCAGATCAAGCTGCGAGCGTGCTGCATCCAAAGTCTGCTGCGCCGACAAATGGGCGGCTTCGATGTCTTCGAGCATGCGACGGGCAATGGTGCCGCGCTCGGCAAGGATGCGACTACGCTCTAACTGCAATTCGGAATGGTCCCGCCCGGTTTCAGCCTGACGCAGATTGCTGTGTGCCACTGCGACCGCCGCTTCCGCCTCGGCCACGGCGGCTTCGGCCTGCGCGCGGGTCCGTGCGTCCATCAGCGCAGGGTCAGCGGGCTGGATCACCGCCACAACCGTTTCGCCCGCGACCACCTGATCGCCCACCTCGACGGGCAAGCGCGTGGCGGCTCCGGTGATCGGGGCGGTGATGGCATACGGGTTGCGGACACGGGTCACGCCTTGCGCCGCGATCACCCCCTGCATCGGTCCGAGGGTGACGGACGCCAGATCGACCGGCATCGGCTGCGGCCAGAGCGCCCAGAGTAGCGCCGCCACCAGTCCCGCGCCGATCCCGCCCATTGCCAGTTTGCGCTTCATGTTCATTCCCTTTCTCCGTCAGTCGCGCGCTTTGAGCGCGGTCGCCAGATCCACGCGGTCGAGCCTGCGCCGCACCATCAGCACCGAAGCAAGTGACGCGAGAAACACCGCCAGTGCCGCCAGCGCAAAGGTTCGGCGCGTGATGTAGAACGGAATCTGGAACATATCCGTTGACATCGCCCCCACCAGCCCGAGGGCCAGCCAATAGCCCAAGATCCAGCCCAGCGGGATCGCCAGTATCGTCAGAAGCATCATCTCCCCCACCAGCACATAGCCAACTTCGCCGCGACTGAAGCCCAAAACCCGCAGGCTGGCCAACTCATAGCTGCGCTCTGACAACTGGATGCGGGCCGCGTTATAGACCACGCCGATGGCGATCAGCACCCCGATGAGCGTGTAGATACTGACCATTGTCAGAAGGTTCTCACGCAGGGTGATGTCAAACTGGTTGCGGACGTCGGCCCAGTCCATCAGCCCCGCAATCGCCGGTGTCTGTTTGATCGCGGCGTTGAGGTCGCCCATCCGGTCTGACTGCACAGCCAGATGGATCATGTTCACCTGCGACGCGCTGTCCATCGCCGCAAACAGCGCTTGGGCAGAGATATGCGCTTCCTGTCCCATGCCCTGAGCGATGATCCCTGCCACAGGCAGGCTGAGCACCGTGCGGGGCGCGGCCAGCATCTCCAACCGCAACATCTGCCCAACGTCGATCCCCAGCGCGCGGGCCAGCATCTCGGGCAGGATCACACCCTCGGCGGGCGGCGTCACGATGCGCCCTGCGTCATCGACCAGCCGCGCAAGCTCTGCGCCGGGAAAATGGCTCTGTAGGGCCGTCAGGCGGTTGCGGTGCCCGTTCACGGCGCGCACCGGCATCGCATAGGCACCTTCGGCGGCCTGAACGCCCGGCAAAGCCAGTGCGTCCTGCACGGCGCGCTCGGACTGACCCTGTGCCAGCAACAGTGTCACATGCTGTCGGTTAGCTTGCTGGAAAACGCTGTCGGCCAGTTTCTCTACGGCATCGAACATGAAATAGCTCATGACCAGCACTCCGACGGAGGCCGATACTCCGAACAACGTGATCAAAGCCCGCCCGGGCCAACGGATAATCGAGCGGAAGATCATCATTGTAGTTTGCCCGAAGCGCATGCGTCTCAGCAACCGGTCGGCGACACCACGCGCAAAGACAGGCGGTGCAGGCGGTTGCATGGCTTCCGCCGGGGGAAGTTGCAGCGATGCCCAGACAGCGCGAAACCCGCCCAGCACAGCCGTCGCCATGCCAAGGACTGCCGAGATCGCCAGCGCCTGCGCTCCCCAGTCACGGATGATGAAGGGGAAGCGGAAGAAATCACTATATAGCCCGATCATGGCATGCGCGATCCACCACCCGAAGACCCAGCCGATCAGCACACCGATGACGCCGATCAGAACCGCAAGCTTCAGGTAGTGGCCCGCGATCTCGCGCCGTGCGTAGCCCAGTGCTTTCAGCAGCCCGATCTGCGGGCGCTCCAACGCGATCAGTCGGCCAAGCACCATGTTGACCAGAAACGCCGCTACGATCAGGAAAATTGGTGGAATGAACGCAGCCATCGCCGCCAGTTGGCTCAGTTCTCCCTCAAGAAAGGCATGTGACACCTGTCGGTCACGCCCATATGCGCCGGTGCCACCGTAAGGGTCCAGAAGCTGGTCAAGCGCCGCGATCACCGCGCGTTCGTCGCCAACCCGTGTCAGACGCAGCGTGATATCATTGACGGCCGCATTCATGTCCAGCGCGGCAGCGGCGGCGGCCTCGTTCATCCAGATCAGCCCATAGCGACGGTCATCCGGCATCATCGCTCCGGGCGGCATAGTGTAGATGAATTCAGGGCTCAGGACCCAGCCGGTCACGGTCAGTTCCCGCAACTGGCCATTGAGTATCCCGCGAAAGCTGCTGCCGGGGGTAAGGCCGTGAATCTCGGCAAAGGGCTCGGCCAACGCCACCTCATCCGCGCGGTCGGGGTCCGGCAATCGGCCCAGACGGACCAGCGGCAGGTTCAACGCCGGCCCGGCAGCAGGCAATGACAGGATGCGCGCCGTGGCCGGCTCAGACATGCCGTCGATATCCAGAACGGCCTGAAAGCTGATACGCCCTTCCGCCTGTGCCACACCGTCGATCAGCGATGCCGCCTGTACCACATCCGCTGGCACACGCGTGGCCCCGGAAAAGATATCGGCGAAACGGTGACGTTCGTAATAGGCGGCCTGCGTCTGGACCAGCGTGGCTTGGGTTGCCTGCGCCCCCACCAGCACCATGACCCCGCAGCCCAGCACCAGCGCAATGGCCAGTGTCTGCGCCCAAATCCTGCCCAGATCGCGCAGCATTTTGCGGTCAAGCGCCCTCACCAACTCACCTCGCGGGGCAGCACGCGCGCGGCATTCACATTGTCACGGGTGATACGACCATCCGCCAGCACCACAACCCGGTGCGCGATACGCTGGATACTGGCATTATGGGTGATCAACACTGTCGCCGTGCCCAGATCGCGATTGACCTCATGCAACGCTTCCAGAACCTGAATGCCGGTCTTGCTGTCCAACGCACCGGTAGGCTCGTCGCACAAAAGCACATCCGGGCGCTTGGCAATGGCCCGTGCGATGGCGACGCGTTGTTGCTCACCCCCCGACAACTCGGCCGGAAAATGATCCATCCGATGCGCGAGCCCGACGCGTTCGAGCGCTTCTTGCGGCGTCATCGGATTCTTGGCGATCTCTGTCACCAATGCAACATTCTCGCTTGCGGTCAGGCTGGGGACAAGATTGTAAAACTGGAAAACAAAGCCCACATGATCGCGCCGGAAGGCCGTTGACTGGCGATCACTGGCGCGGCTCAAATCCTGATCACGAAAGAACACCCGCCCGCTGGATGGCAGATCCAGCCCTCCCAAGATGTTCACCAGTGTCGACTTGCCTGAGCCCGACGCCCCCAGAAGGACCACCATTTCGCCCTCGGCCAAGGACAGATCGACGCCCCGCAGCGCCCAGACATCGACCGCCCCGGTCCGGTAGACCCTGGTCACGCCCTCGGCCCGAAAGACCGGCAATTTGAGACTGTCTCTGAGCATGGAGCCAGAATATCATTGGCCACGGTCATCGATATGATCGAGATCAAGAAATCTTGCAGTGAACTTGAATAGGTTCGGTGTGGGCAGATAGCTGCTTTCTGTCATCAGCAACGTTGTCTGGCCTCCATTGCCAATACGATGTGACTGCAGGAAATACCCAAGCGAATGATTGGCAAAAAAACGCAACCTCTCAGCGCGTGGCCGAAGCCAAGGGAGCGGAAAATTCTGGAGAATATCGTCAAAGGCGGCTTTAAGACTGCGATCCTGCTCATCGCCCTGACCGGGCTGTTGTCCGGTCTCGGCCTGTACTTTTCCGGCAGAGCCGAGTGGGCGGAGGTTGTCTGGTTTATCGGGGTCACCCCTGCCCTTGCCGCTTTGGCGGTCGAAATCATGCGTAGTCTCGGGCGCGGCGAGGTGGGCCTGGATATTGTCGCGGCGCTGTCGATGACGGCGGCACTGGTGTTTGGCGAGACATTGGCGGCGGCTGTCGTCGCGGTGATGTATGCGGGCGGCACCTTTCTGGAAAGCTTCGCGGAAGGGCGCGCTCGGCGGGAGATGCACGCCCTTTTGTCGCGCGTTCCGCGTACCGCAACGCGGCCTCACAACGACAGGCTTGAGGATGTGCCACTCGACGAGATCATCCCCGGAGACAGGCTGCTGATCCGGCAGGGGGACGTGGTACCCGTGGATGGCATTCTCAGCTCTGACACGGCCTTTGTGGACACCTCCGCCCTGACAGGGGAATCCATGCCGCAACGCCTGTTCCCCGGAGACGAGGCCATGAGCGGTGCCACCAATGCAGGCGAGGCCTTCGACATCACCGCGACGCACCGCGCGGCAGAGAGCACCTATGCCGGGATCGTGCGTCTGGTGGAGGCCGCGCAGAAGTCCAAGGCCCCGATGTCGCGGCTGGCGGACCGCTGGTCGCTGGGGTTTCTGGCCGTGACGGTCAGCATCGCCTTTGCCGCATGGTGGTTCACGGGCGATCCGATCCGCGCGGTGGCCGTGCTGGTGGTGGCAACCCCCTGCCCGCTTATCCTTGCCGTTCCGGTGGCGCTTGTCGCGGGCCTGTCGCGGGCCGCGCATTTCGGTGTGCTGATCAAGGGCGCGGGACCGCTGGAGACGATGGCCCGCGTCACTACGCTGATCCTCGACAAAACCGGCACGCTGACAGACGGCCGCCCGCGGATCGTGTCGATCGATAGCGCAGGCGGCATGGAGGAAAGCCAGATCCTACTATATGCGGCCTCCCTCGACCAAGCCTCGAAACATCCTGTGGCGCAGGCGCTTGTCGCAGCGGCCAAGGCGCGCGGGCTTGCACTGCCAGCCCCGTCAGAGGTCGTGGAAATCCCCGGCGAGGGCGTCACTGGCACCGTGTCGGGTCACGCGGTTGTCGTGGGTGGTGACGGTTTTGTCGCAAGGCGTATCGGGCAACCGGACGGGGAATATAGCGGACTTTCCACCGGCTCCGTCGTGGTTGCCGTGGCTGTTGACGGCACTGTCGCAGGCCATCTGATCATGGCTGATCCGCTGCGCGATGGCGTGGCGGCGATGCTGGCGGAACTGCGCCTGCAGGGGATAAAGCGCATCCTGCTCGCCACGGGTGACCGCAAGGAGGTTGCTCAACGCGTGACCAAAGGGCTTGGCCTTGACGGGTTACAGGCCGGATTGACGCCGGAGCAAAAGGTTCTGGTGGTGCACAGCGCCCGCAAAAGCGGCCCCGTCATGATGATTGGTGACGGCGTGAATGACGCGCCCGCTCTGGCTGCCGCCGATGTAGGCGTGGCTATGGGCGCGCGTGGTGCCGCTGCCTCCGTCGAGGCCGCCGATGTCATCTTGCTGGTCGACCGGCTGGACCGGATCGCCCCCGGTATCGAGATCGCTCAAGCCTCCCGCCGGATTGCTGTCGAAAGCGTTGCCGCAGGCATCGGCCTGTCCGTTCTGGGCATGATTGCCGCCGCATTCGGCTATCTGACCCCGGTGCAGGGTGCGGTCCTGCAGGAGGTGATTGATGTGGCCGTGATCCTGAACGCCCTGCGCGCTTTGCGAATTGCGCCCAAAGCGTTCCTGTCAGACGATCCGGTGATCCCGGTCCAAGCACAACGTCCCCGCACCTCGGTATAAGCCTGCTTTCAGACGACTTAGCGTGATCCGGTGCCGCTCGCGCTGTCACGCCTTCCAGCTCTCCTGCAGAACGGATTGCAGGCGCTGGATCAGTTGCGCGCGTTCATGCTCCTGCTCCGTCCCGGCCAAGGTGTCGTTGATGTCGAGGATCAGCCGCGACAGGTCATTGTGCCAATCCGTATGGCCCACTTTCTCGGGTCCGATACGCGGCGGCGCCGTATCACGCAAGGCAACCGCGCCCTGTGCCGTCAGGGCAAAGCTTTCATCCAGCGCGGGGATCACCACCTTGTGCGGCGCCATGATAGCATGCAGCCGTGTCGCCAGTCCCTGCAAGGCCTGTTCCTCGCCATGCACCAGAAATACCTGATGAGTCAAAGGCAGCCTTTCCTTTATCCATGTCAGCAATTCAGGCCCGTCAGCATGGCCCGAATAAAGATCGATCGATTTGATCTTTGCCCTGACCGCATAGTCACGTCCCTGAATGCGGACGCGGCTTGCCCCGTCCTGCAATATCCGCCCCAGCGTGCCGACGGCCTGATATCCCACCAGCAGAACCGTAGCCTCGTCCCGCCAGAGCCAGTTTCTCAGGCGGTGCCGGATGCGCCCAGCCTCGCACATGCCCGATGCCGCAATGACGATGTGGAACCCGCGCATCCTGTCGAGCGCCTTGCTTTGCTCGACCGTCTCGGTGAAATGCAGATCGCGCGACTTCAGGCCTGAGACAAAGGCGCGCCCGCCTTCGAGAGACTTCGCATGTTTGACAAAGACCCGCGTGGCGGCGGTGGCCATCGGACTGTCCACATAGACCGGGATGCGGGGCAGCGCTCCCTCCTGCATCAGCTGCCGCAGGTCGGCGACAAGTTCCTGCGCCCGCTCCACCGCGAAAGACGGGATCAGCAGCGCCCCGCGCGGATGGGTCGCCGCAAGCACCGCGTCGCGCAACAGGGCGCGGCGCGCCTCGGGGCTGGCATCGGCACGATCCCTGTCGCCATAGGTTGCCTCGCAGATCAGATAGTCCAGACCCTGCGGCCCCGTAGGGTCGGGTTGCATCAGCTTGGCATCCGGCCCGATATCGCCCGAGAATAGCAGGCGGCGCGTCACGCCTCCTTGCGTCAGTTCCACCTCGACCGAAGCGGAGCCCAGCAGATGCCCCGCATTCCAGAACCGCGCTCTGACACCGGGCAAAACCTTGAACCACAGGGCGTAGTCATGCCGTCGGAACAGCGAAAGACAGGTGCCCACATTCTCGTGGTCATAGATCGGCACCACCTGCGGCTGATTCCGCTCGGCCTTGCGGCGGTTCAGATGCGCCACTTCGTATTGTTGGATATGGGCGCTGTCGGGCAGCATCACCTCGCTCAGATCAGCGGTGGCGGCAGTGGCATGGATGGCGGCGGCAAACCCCTCGCGCACCAGTTTCGGCAACAGCCCGGCATGGTCGATATGAGCATGGGTTAGGATCACGGCGGCTATCTGGCCCGCGTCAAAAGGAAAGAGGCGGTAGTTCAGCTCCTTCTCGGACTTGGAGCCTTGGAACATCCCGCAATCGACCAGCAGATCGCCCGCATCCGTCGACAGACGGAAGCATGATCCGGTCACGCCCTGTGCCGCACCGTGAAAGGTAAGTTTCGGATCTGTCATGGTTCTTCCATCCGGCGTGCCGTTATTCCTGTCGATTGCACCCTTCTCGAGCCTACAGAGGAAGCCCATACCTGTCTTGCGGGAAAATTACGTCATAACAAAAGCAACGATGATTACATCCTGAGAGGCAACTCGCCTCTCTGCCCGATCCGGCCACTCGGCCTGGATGGTATCAAGCACGGTAAAGTGAATTTTTCACTATCGACTTCTGCCTGGGGTGGCATGACAGGTTTCCCAAGGCGCTGCTGAACCGGCTCAAGAGAAACCCGCTGCTTAAAACTCCCTACGCGGGCGCGGTCTGCATTCTCAAAGAAAAAACGCCGAATTTTTTGACGGGACAAACACATCATCTCGCCATTGCCCCGAGTGCCATGTCAGCGAGGCGTCCGTTCGGCTGCAAGCCAAGCCTGATTGCGTCCCGGGGTCATGCGCGTCTGAGGACACACCCAAACAGTTTCGACACAAAAAATGCACACTTGATCAAGGTCAACGACGGTGCCTTCCGGATAGGCAAAAGTGTGGTCAGGAATGGGCCGATCCTTGGAGATTTCCCAATGCAACCCCAGCCAAATCAGACAGATCCGACTGAGAAACCTTCATCGGCCCTCGTAATCTTCCTCTGCATCACCTTTGCCATCACGTGGGGGCTGGTCGGGGTTTACATCATGTTCCCCGAGTGGGCTGCCGCAACATTTGGCGAAATCAGCGGTTCGCATCCTTTTTTCTTCCTTGCCACGTGGTCGCCAGCGATAGCTGCGTTCAGCGTCGTTTACTTCTATGCCGGTTCTTTTGGCCTTCGTGCGTTCGTTGCACGGCTCATGATGTGGCGCGGTTCTATGGGCTGGGCGGTCTTTATTCTTCTCCTGCTGCCGCTCGTCTTCGCTGTGGGTTCACTGATCAAGGGCGGGCCAGTGCTGGCGCCGCTTCCACCCGAGGGCGTGGGGCCGGTCGTTGCGGTCCTGTTCATTATGCTTTTCCTTGGTCCGATCGAAGAGTTCGGTTGGCGCGGTGTCATGCAACCTCTGCTTCAGCGGTACATGGCGCCGATCTGGGCGGGCTTGATCATCGGCGCGACTTGGGGGGTCTGGCACCTGCCTGCGTTCTTCCTTTCGAGCACCGTCTATGCCGATTGGAACTTTCTTCCCTTCTTCATCGGGAACGTGACACTTGCGGTACTTGTGACGCCAATCTTCAACAGCGCACAGGGCAGCCTGCTTTGGCCTATGTTGTTCCACTGGCAGCTTATCAACCCGTTCTGGCCCGACGCACAGCCCTGGGATACGATTATCCTCGTAGGTGTCGCTGTTATCGTTGTTTGGTGGAATCGGGTCAGGATGTTTTCTCGTGTCGGTGCCGTGACCGAGGTTATCCCCATCGCGCAACCCTTCGCAACGAAAGCTGCGGAGTAATCTCATGCGAAAGGTGTTCATAGCATCCGTTGTTCTGGCGCTAACCAATACCGCAGCGCCCGCGCTGGCACAGGATGGGTCCGATCCTTCGTTGAAGCTGGAGGCGATCCTGCGTGACTTTTTCGACCGTTACGCCCTTCCAGGAGCATCTGCTGCGATAGTGCTGCCCGACGGAACGGTCGTGACCGCGGCAACCGGCTTTGCGGATATTGAGAACCGCCGCAGCATGACTCCCGATACTCCTATGCTCGCGGCAAGCATCGGCAAGACCTTTGTGGCGGCGACGATTCTGGCGCTGGAGAGCGAAGGGCAACTGTCGCGCAGCGATCTCCTGTCCGCCCATCTCGGGGATCGCCCTTGGTTTGACGCGCTACCCAACGCGAACACAATCAAGATTGACCAGCTACTGCACCACACTGCCGGCCTGCCGGATCATGTGCACTTGCCCGCGTTCCAGCAGGAATGGGCACGGATTGCAACGGGCGAAGGCGGCTTTAATCCGGAAAGCCTTGTTGCGTTCGTGGCCGGACAAAACCCGCTATTCGAGGCTGGAACGGCTTGGGCCTACAGCGACACGGGTTATGTTTTGCTGGGTCTGGTGATCGAGGCGGTAACTGGCCAGCTGTGGCAAGAGGCGGTTCGCACCCACTTTCTCGACCCACTTGCCCTTAGCAGCACGGTCCCGTCGAACCGCCCCAACCTCTCCGGGCTTGCGATCGGCTATACCGCTGCTGACAACCCGTTTGGTTTGCCCGCACGCACCGCCGATGCAAAGGGGCGTCTTTTGTGGAATCCGGCGGTGGAGTCTGCAGGCGGTGGCTTCGCCTCCACGTTAGCCGATCTTGCGCGGTGGGGGCATTTGCTCTTCGGAGGCAAAGCCACGATGGGCCTCTATCTCGACCGGTTGCTCGACAGCGTACCCGTTGATCCGGACGCGTCGGGTATCTTCCATGGCGCGGGCGTGGTGATCTACGCCGACACGCCACACGGGCCGGTCTGGGGACACGGGGGGTGGGTCCCCGGCTATGTTTCAAGTCTGCGCCATTATGCCGATCATGGTGTGACGATTGCCTTCCAGATCAACACAGACGTTGGCATCATGGACGACACCAGCGATCTCGCACCAAGGCTCGAGGCTGCATTGGCCGACGTGGCAATCGAGGCCGTCCGATGATGGCCCGGCGAGCGGTCCTGACCGGACTTGGCGGCCTTGCGCTGATGGCCGGGGCATGGGGAACAGGTGCCTTCCGCGCCACGATGGCCGCGGCAGAGGCCCGCATCGCCCGGCGCAGCAGCGTTATTCACACCAAGGTGGGGGCGCTCGAATATGCCATTGCGGGCCGTGGTGAGCCGCTGATGATGATCCACGGCACCGGCGGCGGGTTTGATCAGGGCCTTCTCTTTGCCCACGGCCTTCTTGAGGCGGGGTTCCAGATCATCGCCCCCTCGCGCTTCGGCTATCTGGGCAGTGCCTTCCCGGATGAGGCTTCACCGGCGCATCAGGCAGATGTGCTTGTTTCATTGCTCGATCATCTCGGCCTTGACCGGATCGCTGTCGCGGGTGGCTCGGCGGGGGCGCTGACTACGGTCGAATTCGCCCTGCGCCACCCCGATAGATGCTCGCATCTCATTCTCATTGTGCCGGCTGCGAACCTGACCGGTCAGGATCCGGTTGATTTCACCGCATTACAGCGTATGGCTGTCGCGCGCGTTCTGAATTCGGATGTCTGGTTCTGGGGTTTTGCGACACTGGCCCCCGAAACGCTGCTACGCACGCTACTTGCAACCGATCCGGCCCTGCTTTCCCGTGTCTCTTCCGACGAGCGCCTTCGGGGAGACCTGATCCGCGAAGGATTGATGCCGATCAGCCGCAAGACTGACGGTCTGCGGAACGATGCCTATTGGGCAGGCGCGCCCACGCAGATGGTCTTTGAGGACATCACCCAGCCGACCCTGATCCTGTCCTGCGAAGACGATCTGTTCGGAACAGCCGACACGGCCCGCCTGCTGGCCGACCGCATACCTGCTGCGCGCCTCGTCGTCTATCCAGACGGGGGGCACATCTGGCTCGGCCACGACGCCGATCTGACCCGCGAGGTGCAAGAGTTCATCACCGGGACACCGCATCAACGCGCTCAAGAGGAATAGCCCCATGCCCTATACCCGCATCAGATTGAACGCCTTCGGCGGCCCCGAAAACCTTGAGATCGAGACTGTCACCGACCTGCCCGAGCCTCGTGAGGGAGAGGTGCGTGTCCGCGTGCTGGTCACCAGCGCGGCCTTTACCGATGTTATGATCCGCAAGGGGATGTATCCTGACGTGAAGGAAAAGCCGCCCTTCACGCTCGGTTATGACATGGTCGGCCGCGTCGATGCCACAGGCCCCGGCGCCACCCGCTTCCGCCCCGGTGATCGGGTGGCGGACCTGACCACCATCGGTGCCTATGCAGAATACATCTGCCTGCCCGAAGACCGCCTTACCGCGGTGCCTGAGGGCGTGACGGACATAGATGCACTCGGCATGATCCTGTCGGCGGTGACGCCGTGGCAGATGCTCACCCGCGTTGCGAAGATGAAGGCTGGTCAAAGCCTCCTGATCCACGGTGCTGGCGGCGCGGTTGGGACGATGATGCTGCAACTTGCCCGCGATGCAGGGGTTATTGCATTTGGCACCGACATCGCGGGAAAGCATGACCTGATCCGCAGCCTTGGCGCTATTCCCCTCGACGCGGACGCTTCGGACGAGACGCTACGCGCAGCGGTTGGCGAGGGCGTTGATGTCGCCTTCGATCCTCTCGGCGGAGAGAGCCTTTCGCATTCACGCAATGCGCTGAAGCCGGGCGGGATGCTTGTTGCCTTTGGGTTCCAGAACGAAGTCTTGGGAAGAGGCGGTTCGATACCGTTTGATTTCGTGAAACTGAAGCTCTGGGACTGGCTGCCGAACGGCCATTCCACGGCCTTCTATTCCATTGGCGCGATGCGGCGAAAGCATCCCGAATGGTTCCGCGAAGACCTCTCGACTCTTTTTGCGATGCTTGCCGACGGTCGGATTACTCCGGTCGTGTCCGAGGTGCTGCCCTTGTCCGAGGTGAAGCAGGCCCATGAGCGGGTCGAAGCGGGAGAGATCGCAGGTAAACTGGTTCTGCGGGTTTCCGCGTCATGACACGGCCCCATGCGGCCCTTTTCCTGCGCCTCGCATCTGTCCCCATGGTAACGACCTGTATCATGGTTGTCGCTGTCCGGCCTCGTGAGGCGGGGGTGTGATGTGCGTATCATGGTGACCGCTTTTTTCAGTGTCCTCGTCTTGCTTGCTGCCGGTACTGTCTGGCTCTTCGCTGTCAGCCCCGGCCGCCCGGATCTGCTACGCGACCTGCAAGGACACATCATTCCCGGTAGCATTTCCGAGCGCGTGACCGTCCGGATCGGTGGCATCCCACAGGGAATGTTCATCCAGAGCGTCAATCCTGCAAACCCTGTGCTTTTGTTCCTGCATGGCGGCCCCGGCATGGTCGAGTTTTTCATGGAAGTAGAACACCCTACCGGACTCGCACAACATTTCACTATGGTCTGGTGGGAGCAGCGGGGTGCGGGCATGTCTTTTTCCACCGATATCCTGCCTGAGACCATGACGATGGAGCAGATGATCGCGGACAGCATCGAGGTCGCCGACTACCTTCGGGATCGCTTCGATCAGGACCGCATCCTCCTACTCGGCCATTCCTGGGGTGCCTATCTGGGCATCCAGGTCGCGGCTGCCGCGCCGGACCGCTTCCTTGCCTATGTCGGTATGGCCCAGATTGCGCACCAGTTGCGCTCCGAGGTGATGGCACGTGATCACCTCCTTGCGTTCTACCGAGCGCAGAACGATGCGAGTATGGTGCGCAAGCTTGAAGCCGCGCCCGTAAACATGGAAGACGGCACATCCGACGCATGGATGCAGCTGCGTGACCAAGCCATGCACGAGGCGGACGTCGGCCACATGCGCGGGATGAACTCGGTCATCAGGGGCATATTCCTACCTATGTGGCGAGTGCGCGCCTACACTGTCGCCGAGAAGATCAACATCTGGCGTGGCAAAATCTGGTCTCGTCCCTTTTTCTGGGACAACCTGCTGCACGACGACCTGAGCGCTCGCCTGACGGAGTTCGACCTGCCCATCTATTTCCTGACAGGCCGGCACGATTACACCGCAAATGCAGACCTGTCCCGCACCTATTTCGACGAGATTACTGCACCCGTGAAAGGTTTCTATCTGTTCGACAATTCCGCCCACAGTCCATTGTTCGAGGAGCCAGAACGCGCGCTTGCGATCCTGTTGACCGACGTGATGCAAGGCGCAACGACCCTGGCGGACGCGGCAGGCCGAGACACAATACGCGATGATTGAACGCGGGAAAGGACAAACATGTCAGTTCCCGCATGGCTTCGCATCATGGGTTTATGCTGTGGTTCGAACCGCTCTCACCGCCCCCTGAGAACACAGGTTCGGCACGGGCGACGTCAGGCCCGTGTTTGACTTGGCTCATGCCCGCCTTTGATCGAGGTCATGGTGGCGGACTTGTGTAAGCCGTATTTCCTTAGGATCACAGCAATTCAGGTCAGGATTCAAACGGGGTGTCAATTTATTGCTTGGTCGATGCGTTATAATGGCGGGGTTGTCGGTTCTATTGGCCCTCGCGTCGACAGGGGAACCGCGCGCGCGGGAGCTGTCGGACTTGCCTCTGGCCGATCGGATTGACGCGCTCGCAGCGGGGTTTATGGCGACCGAGCAGGTTCCCCGCGCCATTGCCGCGGTTGTTGACGGCACCAGTGTGATTCTGCGCGGCTGGGGCTTTGGCCTCGCCACTCTGATCTGGCCGGTATGGCGCGGGCTCGTTGCGACAAAGAAGCATAAATCATGCGCCGGTCGATACTCCTTTTGCCTCTGGTTATCGGCCTTGGGCTTGCGTGGAAGGCGCTTCCTGGCCGGACACCGGCAATCTCTACTGGCCCCGCGCCGCTCTCTGTTCTGGAACAAGTTGGTCCTGTCACGGTTATGTGCCGCCCCGAGTGCTCGTTTAAGCCACTTTCCGTTCGAAAGCGACCGGACTTTTCCAGCCCAATGCTGAGTCCGCGCGGCCTTTAGCGGCATAGACTTTGTCTTGAGTTCCCACAAGAATGAGGCCCATGAAACTGCTCAAGATCTCGGCAGGTGC
>JBLRWK010000066.1:0-19381 GCA_047921295.1 Rhodobacterales bacterium | reverse complement strand
GCGTGATCGCAGATCCCAAGGGCGTGCTGAAGGTCAATGAAAAGCTGCGGCTGGTACCGGGCCATTGCGACCCGACCGCCAATGTGCACGATTGGTACGTCGGCGTGCGCGGCGGCAAGGTCGAATGCGTCTGGCCGGTTTCGGCGCGTGGCCGCGCCTACTGATCCGACACACAAACCGGCGGGCCGGATCACGGCCCGCCACAATACCAGGAGAACCCGCCATGCTCATCGTGCGCGAGCGTGACATCGCCGCCCTTCTGACCCGCGAGGCGGCATTTGACGCGGTTGAAAAGGTCTTTGCCGCCATGGCCGCCGGGGATGCCCGCAACTTTCCGGTCGTGCGAGAAGCGCTTGGGCATGAGGATGCGCTTTACGGCTTCAAGGGGGGCTTCGACCGGGCGGGGCTTGCGCTTGGCCTCAAGGCTGGAGGCTACTGGCCGCATAACCTGGAGCGGCGCGGGTTGATCAACCACCAGTCCACGGTGTTCCTGTTTGACCCGGACACCGGCAAGCCTGCCGCGATGGTCGGTGGCAACCTGCTGACCGCCCTACGCACGGCGGCGGCATCGTCCGTGTCGATCAGGCATCTGGCGCGCGCGGATGCATCGGTGATCGGCATGATCGGGGCGGGCCATCAGGCCGCGTTCCAATTGCGCGCCGCACTAGATCAGCGCGCCTTTACCAAGGTCATCGGCTGGAACTATCACCCCGAGATGCTGCCCAATATCGCAAAAGTCGCAGCCGAGGCGGGTGTGCCTTTCGAAGCGGTGGACCTGACCGGCATGGCGCAGGCGGATGTGATCATCTCGATCACCTCTGCCTTCGCGCCCTCGCTGATAGCCGCTCACGTGTCTCCGGGCACGCATCTCGCCTGCATGGGCACGGACACCAGGGGCAAGCAGGAGGTCGAGGCCGCACTGCTGGCCCGTGCGCGCGTGTTCACCGACGAGGTGGCGCAATCCATCACCATCGGCGAGGCGCAGCATGCGGTGGCCCTGGGCTTGCTAGAGCCCGGCGATATCGTACCCCTTGGCGCGGTGATCAACGGCACCGATCCGGGGCGGCAGTCGACCACGGACATCACCTTGTTCGATGGCACCGGCGTGGGTCTGCAGGATCTGGCGGTTGCCGCCGCCGTGGTGGATCTGGCCGTGCAGCAGGGCGTCGCTATCGAGGTCGATGTCTGAGCGGCATTTCTGAGACATCTTCAAGGACATGAAAGGCGTCACCACGGGCGGCGCCTGTTGCCGTTCGGCCCGTCCTGTCGCCCGCGTGCAGGGCATGTATGCGATCAGGGTATCACCCGAGACCCCACCCATCATCGACAGAATCCGGCCATGACGGGCAATCTGCATTCCGACGAAACCTTCAGATGCGGTGAATGCCTTGACCAAGATCGACCAGATCGAAACCATGATCCTCGATATCCCGACCATCCGGGGTCATGTGTTGTCCATGGCCACGATGCGGACCCAGAGCGCGGTTCTGGTGCGGGTCCGGTTCTCGGACGGGTCCGAAGGGATCGGCGAGGGCACGACCATCGGCGGGCTGAGCTATGGCGCGGAAAGCCCCGAGGGCATTCAATCCGCCATCGACACCTATATCGCTCCGGTCCTTGTGGGCCGTGACGCAGATAACGTGAACGGTGCGATCCAGCTGATCGACAAGCTGGTCAAGGGCAACCGCATCGCCAAGGCAGCGGTGGAAATCGCGCTGTGGGATGGGCTGGGCAAGCGCCTCGCGCGACCCGTGTCGCAACTGTTCGGTGGCGCGGTACACGAGCGGCTGCCCGTGGCATGGACGCTGGCTTCGGGCAATTCCGATACGGATATCGCCGAGGCGCAACAGATGATCGCGATCCGGCGCCACAACATCTTCAAGCTGAAGATCGGCAAGCGTTCGGTGCGCGAGGATGTGGCCCATGTGGCCCGGATCAAGAAAGCCGTGGGCGACGCCGCCAGCGTGCGCGTCGATGTGAACACCGCCTGGTCGTTGCAGGATGCGCGCTGGGGTCTGAAGGGCCTTCAGGATGCGGGCTGCGAGCTGGTGGAACAGCCGGTTCCGGCGCGCGAGCGGCGCGCGATGGCCGAACTGAGCCGCAGCTACGAGATTGCCGTCATGGCGGACGAGGCGCTGAACGGTCCCGAGGATGCGCTGGCCGTGGTCAATGCCAACGCCGCCGATGTCTTCGCGGTCAAGGTGGCGCAGTCCGGCGGGCTCAAGCGGGCGGCGGATGTGATCGCCATCGGGCAGGCGGCCGGGCTGGGGCTTTATGGCGGCACGATGCTGGAAACCGGGCTTGGCACAGCGGCTGCGTTGCAACTGTTCGCGACGGTCGAGACGCTGCACTGGGGCACCGAGTTCTTCGGCCCCTTGCTGCTGACCGAAGACATCCTGGCCGCGCCGATCATCTACCGCGACTTCTGTGTCGAGATCCCGCAAGGCAACGGGATCGGATCGGCGCTGGACCCCGACAAGATCGCATTCTTCCGCCGTGATGGCGGACGGACCATCAAAGCCGTCGCAGGCGCATAGGCCGGCGACAGAGATCAAACCCAGCCAAGGCGTCAGAGGAAGCGCCGTGGCACTCAGGAGGAGGACGACCGATGTTCACCCAATCCAACCTCGACGAATTCACAGCCCGTCTTGACGGCGCGATCCAGGATGATCCGGAAAACGGCGTGTTCCGTTGCCGCCGGGACATCTTCACCGACGAAGACCTGTTCGAGCTTGAGATCAAGCACATCTTCGAGGGCAACTGGATCTACATGGCGCATGAAAGCCAGATCCCCGAGCCGGGCGATTACTTCACGCTGACGATGGGCCGCACGCCTGTCGTGATCACGCGGGACAAGGACGGCGAACTGAACGCGCTGGTCAATGCCTGTTCGCATCGTGGCGCGCAGCTGTGCCGCTTCAAGCGGCGCAACCAGAAGACCTTTACCTGTCCGTTCCACGGCTGGACCTTCTCGAACACCGGCAAGCTGCTGAAGGTCAAGGACCCCAAGGGCGCGGGCTATCCCGAGCAGTTCAACCAGGACGGCAGCCATGACTTGACCAAGGTCGCGCGCTTCGAGAATTATCGCGGTTTCCTGTTCGGGTCGCTGAATGCCGATGTGAAGCCGCTTGCGGAATACCTGGGCGAGGCGCGCAAGATGATCGACATGATCGTCGATCAGGCCGATGAAGGTCTGGAAGTGCTGCGCGGGTCCTCGACCTATACCTATGACGGCAACTGGAAGTTGCAAGCCGAAAACGGTGCCGATGGCTATCACGTGTCCGCCGTTCACTGGAACTATGTCGCCACCACCGCGCACCGCACGGACGATGGCAAGGAAGACAACATCAAGGCCACCGATGCGTCGAAATGGGCCAAGCAGCGCGGCGGTTTCCACGCCTATGAAAATGGCCATATCTTGCTCTGGACCGAATGGGCCGATCCGACCAACCGCCCCAACTATCCGCGTCTGGCCGAATGGACCGAGAAGCACGGCAAGACCAAGGCGGACTGGATGGTCGGTGTGCTGCGCAACCTGTGCCTTTATCCCAACGTCTTCCTGATGGACCAGTTCAGCAGCCAGATCCGCGTGTTCCGTCCGATCAGTGTCGATCAGACCGAAGTCACGATCTACTGCATCGCCCCCAAGGGCGAGAGCCAGGAAGCCCGCACGCGCCGCATCCGCCAGTACGAGGATTTCTTCAACGCCTCTGGCATGGCGACGCCGGACGACACCGAAGAATTCCGCGCTACGCAGCGGGGCTATGCCGGTGCGGCCCACGCCAAGTGGAACGACCTGACCCGCGGGGCGACCCAGTGGATCGAAGGGGCAGACGCAGATGCCAAGGCCCTGGGGATCAAGCCCGTCCTGTCGGGCGCGCGCACCGAAGACGAAGGTCTGTTCGTCATCCAGCACACCAACTGGTCCGAGCGTATGGCTGCTGCCATCGCCAAGGAACGCGAAACCGCGCCGGGCGCGGCAGTCGCGGCCGAATGAGGGGGAAAGACATGACTATTGCAACTCTTGAACGCACGGAAACCGGCACCATGCCAAGCTATGACCAGATCCAGGCCTTCCTTTTCGCCGAGGCGCGCGCGCTGGACGATCGCGACTGGGATACCTGGCTGGGCTTTTATCACAAGGACTGCCCGTTCTGGATGCCGGCCTGGGATGACTACGACACCCTGACGGAAGATCCGGCAAACGAAATGTCGCTGATGTATTACCCCAACAAGCAGGGGATCGAGGACCGGGTGTTCCGGATCAAGACCGACCGTTCCTCGGCCACATCGCTGCCCGAGCCGCGCACCAACCACTATCTGTCGGGGATCGAGATCCTGGCCCGCGAGGGGACGCAGATCAAGCTGCGCTTCAACTGGCAGACACTCAGCTATCGCTACAGCAAGACCGATCAGCATTGGGGTACATCGTTCTACACGATCGACACCAGTGGCGGCCGGCTGGTGATCACCGACAAGAAGGTGGTTCTGAAGAACGATCACATCCACCACGTGATCGACGTCTACCACATCTGATCCCGCATATCCGGGAGGGGAAAGACCCCCGCGCATCCCTGGCAGGGTGCGCGGCCAAGGGAGGAGCATGCCATGACGACGTTTAACATTGCCTTGAATTTTGAGGACGGGGTCACCCGCGTCATCCAGTGCGATGACGACGAAAAAGTGACGGATGCCGCCTTCCGCCAGAAGATTAACCTGCCGATGGACTGCCGCGATGGCGTCTGCGGCACCTGCAAGTGCTTTGCCGAGAAGGGCGAGTACGAGCTGGAATTCTACATGGACGAATCCATGAGCGAGGAAGAGGCCGAACAGGGCTATGTCCTGACCTGCCAGATGATCCCGGAAAGCGATTGCGTGTTGCGCGTGCCGGCATCCTCGGCCGTCTGCAAGACCGCGCCCGAAGCCGTGGCGGGTGCCGTGGTCGGGGTTGACCGGCTGTCAGAGACATCCTTTGCGCTGCGTGTGACCCTGAACAAGCCCGTCAACTTCCTGCCGGGCCAGTATGTGAATGTGACTGTGCCGGGCACCGGCAAGCACCGGTCCTATTCCTTTTCCTCGGCACCTGGCGCCAGCGAAGGCACCTTCCTGATCCGCAATCTGCCCGGAGGCGTGATGAGCAGCTACCTGGGCGAGCGCGCACAGCCGGGCGATGCGGTAACGCTCACAGGTCCGATGGGGGCGTTCTACCTGCGCCCCATCGCGCGGCCGCAGCTGTGGCTGGCGGGCGGCACGGGTCTTGCGCCCTTCCTGTCGATGCTGGAGCAGGTGGCCGAACAGGGCGCCGATCATCCCATCGTGCTTTACTATGCCGTGACGCGCGCCGCCGACCTTGTAGAGCTCGACCGCGTGCAGCAGCTTGCGGGCAAGATCGGCAATGTCACCGTGATCACGATCCTGGCCGCGCCAGAGGACGCCCATGATCGCAAGGGTTTCGTCACAGATCATGTGACCGCCGAAGACCTGAACGATGGCGATTGCGATGTCTACCTGTGCGGTCCGCCCCCGATGGTTGACGCTGTCCGCGCGCATTTTGCCAAGCTGGGACAGGAACCGGCGAACTTCTACTTCGAGAAGTTCAACCCCACCGAAGCCGAGGCGGCCGCCGCATGAGCGGGCGTTTCGACAACAAGGTGATGGTCGTCACTGGCGCGGCCCAAGGGATCGGGCGCTGTGTGGCCGAGCGCGCCGCAGCCGAAGGCGCAAGCGTGCTGATCGTCGATCGCTCAGCGGCCCGCGACGAGGTGGTTGAAGCGATCACCGCAGCTGGAGGCGTGGCCGCCGCGATCTCGGTCGATGTGGAAACCTGGGAAGGCTGCGATGCCGCCATGGCCCGCGCGGTCGACCTTTGGGGGCGTATCGACATCCTAGTGAACAACGTGGGCGGCACCATCTGGGCCAAGCCGTTCGAGCACTACGAACCGCAACAGATCGAGGCCGAGCTGCGCCGGTCGCTGTTCCCGACCCTCTTTTGCTGCCGCGCCGCAATCGACCGGATGCTGCTGCAGGGATCGGGTGTGATCGTCAATGTCTCGTCCATCGCGACGCGCGGCCTGAACCGTGTGCCCTATGCGGCGGCCAAGGGCGGGGTGAACGCGATCACCGCAAGCCTAGCTTGGGAAGTGGCCGAGCGCGGCATCCGTGTCGTTGCGACGGCCCCCGGCGGCACCGAGGCACCGCCCCGGATCGTGCCGCGCAACCCGAATGCGGCCGAAGAACAACGCGCGGACTGGTACAAGACGATCGTCGACCAGACGATCCAGTCTTCGTTCATGAAGCGCTACGGAACACTCGACGAGCAGGCAGGCCCGATTCTGTTCCTGGCGTCGGATGACGCATCCTACATCACTGGTGTGACCGTGCCGGTGGGTGGGGGCGATCTCGGATAGGTGCTGAGGAGGCATCTGTAACCCAACTGGAGGAGTACTGAAATGAAACGCGCAATCCTGGCGGCCCTCGGGCTCGCCACCAGCCTCGCTGTGCCTGCCGCAGCCGATAGCGTCAAGGTAGGCCTGCTGCTGCCTTTCTCGGGCGTCTACGCATCGCTTGGCAATGAGATCGAGGCGGGCTTTGCCCTTGGCTTGAAGTCATTCGGCGACCAGACAACCGCAACGTTCGAGATCGTTCGCGAAGATACCGAAGTGAAGCCGCCTGTCGCACTCGGCAAGGCCAAGAAGCTGATCCTGCAAGACAATGTCGATGTGATCGCGGGTATCGTCAGTTCGGGCGTGCTGGGTGCGGTCCGGGATATGGTGCATGGCGCAGGCGTTCCGCTGATCGTCGCCAATGCCGGCAATGACGAGGCGACGGGCGCGGATTGTTCGCCCTTCATCACGCGGATGTCCTTTTCCAACGGTCAGGTGAACCGGCCGATGGGTAAGTGGATGTTTGATCAGGGGGTCAAAAAGGTCTTCACGCTTGCCCCCGATTACGCGGCGGGCCGTCAGATGATCGACGCTTTCACCGCTACCTTTACCGCCGCCGGTGGCGAGGTCGTGGGGCAGGAGTTCACACCCTTCCAGAAGACCCAGGACTTCGGCCCCTATCTGGCCCAGGCCAAGGCCAGTGGGGCCGATGCCGTCTATGTCTTCTATGCCGGTGGAGAGGCCATCGCCTTCGTCAAGCAGTATGAAAGCTTCGGCCTGAAGGCGGAACTGCCACTTTACGGCTCGGGCTTCCTGACCTCGCCGCTTTACGTGAACGCGCAGGGGCCTGCGGCCGAAGGCGTGATCACCGCGCTGCATTACGTGCCGACCATCGAAAGCACTGCCAACGCGGATTTCGTCGCGGCATTCAAGGAAAAGACCGGCCGGGTTCCCTCGGAATTCGCCGTGCAGGGCTATGACGCCGCACGCGCGCTGATCGAGGCCACCAAGACCGGTGCCACCGACCGTAAGGGGCTAGCCAAGGCATTGCGCCAAATCAGCTTTGAAGGACCGCGCGGCCAGCTGTCGATTGACCCCGCGACCAACAACATCGTGCAACCGATCTATGTGTACCAGACCGTCGCAGGTGAAGGCGGTTTGACCCAGAAAGTGCTGGCCCAGCTTCCTGCAGAGGCTGATCCTGTCAACGGGTGCAGCATGGCCCCCGTTGCCAACTGACGCATCCGGCCCGGCCAGCGCAAACTGGCCGGGCTGTTTTTCAAAGGGAGGCTTGCGATGATTACCGATCTTGGGTTCTGGACACTTCAAGCGCTGAACGCGCTGCAGCTGTCGATGCTTTTGTTTCTTCTGTCCATTGGCCTGACGGTCATTTTCGGGCTGATGCATTTCGTCAATCTTGCGCATGGCTCGCTTTATGCACTTGGCGCCTATTTTGCGGCCTCGCTTGCGGCGGCCGGCGGTTTCTGGATGGCCCTTCTTCTGGCGCCTCTGGCGGTGGCCGGGGTCGGAACCCTGCTTTATGCCGGGCTGATCCAGCGGATGCGGAAATCCGGCCCGATGGCGCAGGTGCTGGTGACCTTCGGTCTGATTTTCGTACTGCTGGACCTGATCCGCATCTTCTGGGGTGACCTGCCGCTGGCGATCGAGGTGCCAGCGATGCTGGAGGGGCGGCTTGCGTTTCTGGGGGTCGAATATCCCACCTACCGAGTGTTCATCATCGCCCTTGGTGTGGCGATCCTTGCGGTACTGTCCTTTGTCCTGGGGCGCACGCAGATCGGTGCGATGATCCGTGCGGGCGTCGACAATGACGCGATGGCGGCCTGCCTTGGCATCAATGTCGAGCGCCTGTTCTTCATCGTCTTCTGTGTCGGCTGCGCGCTGGCCGGTCTGGCGGGCGCGGTGGCGGCCCCCTTGCTGAGCGTGACGCCGGACATGGGGCTTCAGATCCTGATCCCGACCCTGATTGTCATCGTGATCGGCGGGCTGGGCTCGCTCAAGGGGGCGGTGGCGGGATCGCTGATCTTCGGCTTCGTGCAGACCTTCGGCGCCGTCTTCGCGCCGCAGCTGGCTTCGGTGCTGATCTATGCCCTGCTGGCGGCGGTTCTTGTGATCCGGCCTGCGGGCCTTTTCCCGGCGAAAGGATAAGCGGATGTTTCATCATACGACCCTGCGTTACGCGGTTCTGGTCCTGCTGGCCGCGGCGGCGCTGTTCCAGGCGCTCACGGCTGAATACTTCGGCCTCGAGATCCTGACCGAGATCCTGATCCTGGCGATGCTGGTGCTGGCGCTGGACATGGTCGCGGGCTTTGGCGGCATGGTGTCGCTGTGCCACGGTGCGCTGATGGGGGTGGGGGCCTATGCCTATGCGCTTCTGTCCACGACGGCGGGTGTCACGCCGCTGGCCTCGATGGCGGCGGCGGTGGCGGTCACCGGGGCCGCGGCCTGGGTGATCGGCGCGATCTGCGCCCGCAGCCACGGCATCTATTTCATCATGGCGACGCTGGCCTTCGGGCAAATGGCCTATTCCTATGTGTTCGAGGCCCCGATCTTTGGCGGCGATGACGGGATGGGCGGCATTGTTCGCCTTGATTTGTCGCTGTTCGGGATCGACCTGAACGACAGCCGCAGTTTCGCGCTGTTCTGCCTTGCGGTTCTGGTGGCTGTCTACGCGGCCGCCGTCATGGTCCTGCGTTCGGGGCTTGGCCGTTCGCTGTCGGGAGTGATGAACAACGAACAGCGGATGCGGGCCCTGGGGCTGAACGTATGGCGCGTCAAGGCTGATGTCTTCGGTCTGTCCGGGATGATTGCGGGCCTCGCGGGGGCGCTGGCGGCACAACATATCCTTTATATTTCGCCGGGCCTGCTGAACTGGACCGTATCGGGTGAGGCGCTTGTCGTGGTCATACTTGGCGGGCTGGGCACACTTGTGGGGCCTTTGGTCGGAGCGGCGGTCTTTGTCGTGCTCAAGCATGAATTGAGCGCGGTGACCACCTACTGGCACCTTGTGGTCGGCCTGATCCTGATCGTCGTTGTCATGAGCCGCGCCAACGGCATCTTCGGCTGGGTCGAGGCCCGCTGGGGCGCGCGCCTGGAGCGTGGCCTGACCGATGCCACCCGCCACCATAAATCCGAGGAGGTCGCGACCGATGCTTGAGACACGCAACCTGGACAAGAGCTTTGGCGCCGTCCACGTCACGCGCAACGTATCGCTCAAGCTGGAGCGGGGCGAGCGGCGCGTGATCCTGGGCCCCAACGGGGCCGGCAAGACCACGCTGTTCAACCAGCTGGTGGGCGAGATCACCCCAGACAAGGGATCGGTCCATCTGGCGGGCGAGGATGTCACGGCCCTGTCCGTGGCGCGTCGCGCGCGGCGCGGCCTGTCGCGCAGCTATCAGAAGAACACCCTGTTCGACGGGCTGACGGTCGAGGAAAACCTTGGTCTTGCCGCGGCGGTTCACACGAATAACGCGACCCGGTTGTCACGTGACAGCCTGACGCGCCCCGAAGTGCGGGAGATCGTCCGCGACGTAGCCGAGCAGGTCCGCCTGATGCCCTACCTGCACGCCAAAGTGTCCGAAATCAGCTATGGCGTGCGCCGCCAGCTTGAGGTGGGCGTGGCCTTGGCCACGCGCCCGCTGGTGCTGCTGATGGACGAACCCACCAGCGGGGTCGGACCCGAGATGTCGAAGGGCTTTCACGAGCTTCTGAACGACCTGCCGCGCGATCTGACCATGCTGATCATCGAGCATGACATGGACCTGGCCTTCGACGTGGCCGACACGATCACGGTGCTGAACTACGGCGAGGTCGTGTTCGACGGCCTGCCGCAAGAGGCGCGCGGGTCAAAACTGCTCAAGGATATCTATCTGGGGAGTTGGGAAGATGCTTGATCTCAATGCCGTTGAATCGGGTTATGGCGAAACCCAGGTGCTTTACGGTCTGAGCCTCAAGGCGCAGGCGGGGCGGGTTCTGGCCATCCTGGGCCGCAACGGGGCGGGAAAATCCACGACCCTCAAGACCATCATGGGGCTTTTGCCGATGCGTGGCGGGCAGATCCTGTTCGATGGCAAGCCCATCGGCACGCGGCCTTTCGACATTGCCCGCGCGGGCATTGCCTATGTGCCGGAAACCCGCGACATCTTCCCGTCGCTGACTGTGCGCGAAAACCTCGAGATTGCGGCCAAGCGGTTCGGCGGCAAGGATGCGGAATGGACGGTCGCGCGGGTGATCGACCTGTTCCCCAGGCTGGGCGAAAGGCTGGACAATGGCGGCATGCAGCTATCGGGTGGCGAGCAGCAGATGCTGGCGATTGCGCGTGGGCTTTTGATGAACCCGCGCCTGCTGATCCTGGACGAGCCGACCGAGGGGCTGGCCCCGATCATCGTCAAGCTGATCCATGACAAGCTGCAGGAGCTGAAACGCGCGGGCCTGTCGATGATCATCGTCGAGCAGAATTTCGGCTTTGCCACCTCGCTTGCCGACGATGTCGTCGTCGTGGGCAAGGGGCAGGTGGTCTGGACCGGAAGTGCGGCCCAGATCCGGGTGGACGAGGATGCGCAACATACCTGGCTGGGCGTTTGACACCGGGCAAGCCGGTCAGAGGATCTTGCGCGCGACCTTTTGTGCGATCTTGACGAAGTTCTGCACATGCACGCCCTGTTCGTCGACGCGGTAGTTGAGGGACAGGGCCGTGCGTGCGATCTCGGGCTGGATCTGAAGGTATTTCATGCCCTTCCGGGGCGCGGTGCCTACGGATTCGGGCACGATACAGACGCCTTCGCCAACGGCCACAAGGCTGAGCGCGGTGTGCAGGTCCATTGTGAAGATCCGCAAGGGCACATCGAACCCGGCATCCTTGCAGGCGTTCAGCACCGTATCGGCAAAGCTGGGCCGGGGATATTCCGGATAGAGGATCAGATGGTGCGTCGCCAGGCGGCGCAAATCGGCCACGCTGCGTGATCCGGTATCGACCGTATCGGGCAGGGCCAGGATCAGTTTTTCCTCGATCAGCTCCTTCACCAGGAATTCAGGATCGTTCAGCGCGGGCCGGGCAAAAGCCACGTCGATCATCCGTTCGACCAGATGCCGTTTCAGCTGGGAATTGTTCAACGGGATCAGGCTGAGGTTAACAGCCGGGTAGGCCGCCCGGAACGACTTGATGATATTGGGAAATATCCCGTAGGTAGCCGATCCGACGAAACCGATGCGTAAACGTCCCTCGGCCCCCTGGCCCAACCGGCGCGCCTCGAGCTTGGCGTCTTCCAGCTGTGACAGGATTGAGTTGCCGCGTTCCAGCAACCGTTCGCCCGCCTGCGTCAGGGTGATCGCGCTACGCCCGCGATTGAACAGGATGGCACCCAGTTCATCTTCCAGCTGCTTGATCTGCCGGCTCAGCGGGGGCTGCGCCATGTCCAGCCGTTCGGCCGCGCGCCCGAAATGCAACTCTTCCGCCACGGCGATGAAATACGTCAGCTGCTTGAAGTTCATGATTGTTCTCTCCCCGGAACAATCCTTAAGCCAAACGCCAAATAAAAAAAGACCCCCGTAAGACGGGGGTCAGTTCTCAGGGAGATTTCTGTCCGATCACTCGGCCGCGACGGCCTTGGCTGCGACCTCGGATTTCAGCACGAAGTCGAAGGTAAAGTGCAGGTCGGTGCCCAGTTCCTTGGCTGCGGGCTGGAACTTGCCGATCAGGCTTTCCTTGACAGCGAACACGCTGTCCTCGTCCAGCCATGCGCTGTCCGCGTCGTAGATCTGGCTGATCAGCGGGCGATAACCATCGCGCGAGATGATGAAATGCATGTGGCCGGGACGGTTCGGGTGATGGCCCATGAAGCGCAGCAGCTCGCCCGCGGTTTCGTCATCCGGGATCGGGTAGGGCACGGGGCGCACGGCGACGAAGGCATAATGGCCGTTCTCGTCGGTCTCGAAGCGCCCGCGCAGATTGTATTCCGGCTGATCGGGGTCGAGGTTTTCATAGATGCCGTTGGGCGCGTCTTCCCAGACGTCCAGCGTGACACCGGCGATACCCTTGCCGGTCTCATCCTTGATATAGCCCTCGAAATAGGCGGTTTCCTCGTTGTCGTAATGCTTGAGGATGGTCGAGGCGCCCTTGGGCAGGACCGGGGGGTTTTCGCGGTAGAAGGGCCCCAGAACCGTGGATTCACTTTCGCCGCCATCGATCGGGTTGGTCATCATGTCGACCAGAACCTCAACACCCAGGATGTCGCCCAGCAGGATGAACTCCTGACGGTTGTCATCGCAAAGCTTGCCGGCGCGAGCGAGGTAATCGCAAGCGGCCAGGAACTCGCTGTGCTGCAACTTCACGTCCTTGACGAAACCGTGCAGGTGCTTGATCAGCGATGTCATGATCTCGCGCTCGCGCGCCGTCACATCCCCGTGCTTGCCGAGGCTGCCGATCACCACGTCGGTGATATTGTCTTGGTTAACGATGCCCATGGTGTTCTCCTCCGAACTGGCTGTGTTGAAGTCGTGTCGGGTCGGCGTGGCCTGACCGTCTGCTTAAGTCATCTGTCAAACCGGGCCTGTGACCAATGCCGCCTGCGGTATCGCGTGATACCCGGCGGACGCGCCTATCCGCAGGCACGCTTCGATGGGTCCCACAGGATCGGGCCATTGCCGACAGTATCACCTCATACCTGTTGCGGCATGGCGAAGCTGGTCCCGCGCGTGGCACCAACATCGTCACCATGTCAAAGGACGGAGGCCACCTTGCTTGAGATCTTCAAATCCATTCAGGCGCAGCTGAACGCCACGCCGCATCTGCTGCGGCTGGGACGGCTGTTTTCCGAAACGATCCTGATCGATGTGGACGGAGAGGAGTTCTATCTGACCTTCGACAAGGGCAGGCTGGACACCGTGACACCCGGCCCCAGCCGCAAGACGCCCTGGCGCTTTGCTTTGCGTACGGATGCCGATGCCCTGGCACGCTTCTGGCAGGCGCGCCCCGAGCCGGGATTTCACGACATCTTCGGCCTGGTCAAGATCGGCCGCGGCCGGATCGACGGCGATATCCTGGCCTTGGTCAAGAACCTGCGTTTCTTCAAGGATGTCATGACCTTGCCGCGTGTAAAGGAGATGGGCGCATGAGTATCGAACCGATCACCGGCCGCTATCTGACCGTCACCATCGAGGGTGCACCCCGGCGCATCTATTTCGAAGAGGCAGGGCAGGGCCGTCCTGTGCTGTGTCTGCACACCGCAGGGGCCGACACCCGCCAATGGCGGCATCTTCTGAATGATATCGAGATCACCAAGACCAACCGCCTGATCGCCTTCGACATGCCCTGGCATGGCAAGTCGCTGCCGCCGGAAGGGTTTCAGACGCAAGAATACATGCTGACGACGGAGGCTTATATCGAGACGGTTCTGGCCGTGATCGACGGTCTGGGCCTTGATCGTCCGGTCCTCGCCGGCTGTTCGATGGGGGGGCGCATCGCGCTGCAACTGGCGGCGTTGCATCCTGATCGGTTCAGTGGCTTCATCGCCATCGAGGCCTCAGATTTTCAGCCGGCATGGTATGACATCGACTGGTTTCACCGCCCTGACGCCCATGGCGGCGAGATGGGCGCGGCCCTGGTGTCGGCCAATATTTCGCCCTACGCCCCCGAGGCCGAGCGCTGGAACACCCTTTGGATGTTCATGCAGGGCGGTCCCGGCGTCTTTCGGGGCGACCTGAGCTTCTACACCAGGGATGACAGCCTGATCGGTCGTCTGGGGCGGATCGACACCGGCAAGACACCCGTGCATATCATCGTGGGCGCCTATGACCTGACCTGCACCCCCGAGGATGCGCGCCGCACTGCGGATGGGATTCCCGGTGCGACACTGGCCGTGATGGACGAATTGGGCCATTTCCCGATGAGCGAGCATCCCGAAGGGTTCCGCCCGTTCTTCGCCGATGCCCTGGCCCTGATGCCGGGCGCATCGGGCAACATGCGTTGAAACGCCAAGCAAGCGAAAGACAGACATGACCAATCCCTGCATCATCTGCGTGGCCATCACCGGCAGCCTGCCCACCAAGGCCAACAATCCCGCCGTGCCGATCACCGTGTCGGAACAGATTGAAAGCACGCAGGAAGCCTTTGAGGCCGGCGCCAGCATCGTGCACGCGCATGTGCGAAACGATGACGCCACGCCATCCTCGGACACGGAAAAATTCGCCCGTCTGAAGGAAGGGCTGGAAACACATTGCCCCGGCATGATCATCCAGTTCTCGACCGGGGGGCGGTCAGGTGCGGGCAAGACGCGTGGCGGGATGCTGCCGCTGCGGCCCGATATGGCCTCGCTCTCGGTCGGGTCCAATAACTTCCCCAGCCGCGTCTACGAGAACCCGCCCGATCTGGTGGACTGGCTGGCGGCCGAGATGCTGTCCCACGGCGTCAAGCCCGAGATCGAAGCCTTCGATCTCAGCCATATTCTCAAAGCGAAAGACATGGCCGACAAGGGCCAGCTTGCCGGCACGCCTTACGTACAATTCGTGATGGGCGTGAAAAACGCGATGCCCGCCGACCGGCATGTGTTTGATTATTATGTGCAAACCGTGCATCGCCTGTTCGGGGCAGATGCGCCATGGTGCGCCGCCGGGATCGGGCCGAACCAGATCGTGTTGAACGAATGGGCCGTAGCCGCAGGTGGCCATGCGCGCACCGGGCTGGAAGACAACGTGCGTATTGACCGTGACCGTCTGGCGCCATCCAATGCGGCCCTGGTGCGGCGCGCGGCCGAGATCTGCGAGCGCCACGAACGCCCGGTCGCAACCTGGTCTCAGGCGCGCGACATCCTGGGGCTGTCACAGCCCACAATGTCCCGCGAAGGCGCAGCAGCATGAAGAAAGTCTACAACTCGGCTGCCGAGGCGCTGGATGGGCTGCTGTTCGACGGCATGTTCATTGCGGCGGGCGGCTTTGGCCTGTGCGGCATCCCCGAACTGCTGATCGCTGCGATCCGCGACAATGGCGTCAAGAACCTGACCGTGGCCTCGAACAATGCGGGCGTGGACGGGTTCGGTCTGGGTCTGCTGCTGGAAAGCCGCCAGATCAAGAAGATGCTGTCCTCCTATGTGGGCGAGAACGCGGAATTCATGCGCCAGTATCTGTCGGGCGAGCTGGAGCTGGAGTTCAACCCGCAGGGCACTCTGGCCGAGCGTATGCGCGCCGGTGGTGCGGGTATCCCGGGCTTCTACACCAAGACCGGCGTGGGCACCGTGATTGCCGAGGGCAAGGAACTGAAGGATTTCGACGGCGAGACCTATGTGCTGGAACGCGGAATCTTCGCCGATCTGGCCATCGTCAAGGCGTGGAAGGCCGATGCGACCGGCAATCTGGTCTTCCGCAAGACCGCGCGCAACTTCAACCCGCCCGCCGCCATGTGCGGCAAGGTCTGCGTGGTCGAGGTCGAAGAGATCGTGCCCACCGGCAGCATCGACCCGGATCACATCCACCTGCCTGGCATCTATGTGCATCGCATCATTCAGGGGCAGCACGAGAAACGCATCGAACAGCGCACGGTTCGCAAAAGGGAGACCGCATAATGCCTTGGGACCGCAACCAGATGGCCGCGCGCGCGGCACAGGAACTGCAGGACGGCTGGTATGTGAACCTTGGCATCGGGATTCCGACGCTGGTCAGCAACTACATTCCCGAAGGCGTCGAAGTGACCCTGCAATCAGAGAACGGCATGCTGGGCATGGGTCCCTTCCCCTTTGAGGGCGAAGAGGATGCGGACCTGATCAACGCGGGCAAGCAGACCATCACCGAACTGCCGCAGACGGCCTTCTTCGACAGCGCCATGTCCTTTGGCATGATCCGCGGCGGCAAGATCGCCATGGCGATCCTGGGCGCGATGGAAGTGTCGGAAACCGGCGATCTGGCGAACTGGATGATCCCCGGCAAGCTGGTCAAGGGCATGGGCGGTGCGATGGATCTGGTCGCGGGCGTCAAGCGCGTCGTCGTCGTGATGGATCACACCAACAAGGCAGGCGAAAGCAAGGTGCTGCCGGAATGCACCCTGCCGCTGACCGGCAAGGCCGTGGTCAACCGCATCATCACCAATCTGGGTGTTCTGGACGTGGTGGACGGTGGCCTGAAAATCGTTGAGACAGCCGATGGCGTGTCTGAGGCCGAACTGCGTGCGGCAACCTTGGCCAAAATCGTCGCCTGACGCGCGGATCCTGCAAAATGGCACTGTCAGATTAAACCAGCTTGGGCGGGGCCGGGATCGTTTTCACTCAAGCGACGGCCGTGCAGAAACAGGTACGCATCACCCATCGGTGCCCCGGCCTGTGAGGCAAGGGTCAAATCGCCGGTCTTGGCCGCATCGTGCCTATCCCAAATTTTACCCCACAAAGAAGATGTAATTGGATATATGGGATCGCATAAGCGTGCAAAGACAGAATGTGGGGTTTAGCCTTGTTTTATTGAGGATACAGAAGATCTATGCATATGATTGAAAATGATAAAATCGCCTTTATGGCGTGCATGTTTTCTGCACTAAAACACCCAAAAGGCTTTCCATGAAGTTCTGGATAACTATCGGCTTGATCCTGGTCCTGTCGGCCCTTGGCCTGACCTATGAGATTGCAGCCGGTCGCGTGCTGGCGCCGTTCTTCGGCACCTCGCTGCTGACATGGACCACGGTGATCGCCGTTGTGCTGGCGGGGTTTTCGCTGGGCAGCGCGCTTGGAGGGCTGGTGGCAGAACGCGAACGCCCTGTCGCGGCTGCTGCCCTGCGCAAGGCGCTGACCGCGACGGCGGTGTTGATGGCGCTGTCCCCCACCGTGCTTGGTCTGATCTACGCTTGGGGAGCGCGGGGCACATGGGGTATGTCGCTGGCCGTGGTTCTGGCTTTCTTTCCGGCCTCGGTGCTGGTCAGTTTCCCGTCACCCTTTCTGGCCAAGCTGGCGGTTGAGGCGCGACCGGAGCGGGAAGGTTCCTCGCTTGGGATCGTTCTGGCGGCAGGCTCGCTGGGGGCCATAGTCGGCGCGATCCTTGCGGGTTTCGTCGCTCTTCCTCTTGTCGGGTCGGTTGCTACCTTCGCGGGCTGCGGCCTTGCCGCCTTGCTCTGCATTCCCTTCATCAAGAGCGGGGCGCCGGGTGAGGGCGGCAAGGGCGAAGGGTCGGCGGCGCGCGCATCATACAAGACCGTGGCCTCCATCGCCGTGGCCGCAGTTCTGATCATGGCGACCATGGCCAGCGGTGCGGTTTGCCGCTACGAATCCGGCCTCTCCTGCATCGACGTGGTGCGGCAGGGCAGGGTGATCTATCTCTACTCGGACCGCACCCTGCAGGCTGCTGAACAGACCGTGCCGCAGTCGGAACAGGCAGAGACCTCACGCTCACTCGTGATGCCCTATACCCAATGGCTCTGGTCGCGCATGGATCGTGACCTGGGACCAGCGCCATCAGTCCTGTTCATCGGTGGGGGCGGGTATTCTCTGCCCACGAAACTGCTGGAGGCACGTCCCGCCGCGCGCGCCGTCGCGGTCGAGCTTGATCCGCTGGTCACGCAGGTTGTGCGCGCGCATCTGCCATGGGCGGCGGAGGCCACCGCGGAAACGGGTTTCGATGCGGTCTCTGACGGTCCCGAGAGTGAAAGCGACACGGGACGCCTCGGGATCGTCCACGCGGATGGGCGAGTGTTTCTGAATGAGACAGATCGCCGGTTCGATGCCGCGGTGATGGATGCGTTCTCCTCAGAGTCGGTGCCCGCCCATCTGGCGACACGCGAAACCTATGCCCGGCTTGCCGCGATTGTAGATGGCCCGATCTATGTCAACCTGATCGACCTGCCGGACGGCCGCCTTGTGCGCGGTGTCCATGCTATCCTGCGCGAGATCTATCCGCATGTTGAGGCCGTGCAGGGCCCGGTCGAAGACGGAGGGCGCACGAACATTGTGCTTACGGCATCACGGACGCCGCTGGCGCCGACAGAGGGTCTGCCCGACGACTACACGCGGGTGCAGGTCGCTCCGGGACGTGGTTTTACGGATGATCACGGCTGGGTCGGGCACAGGTAGGCTATGCAGGGCTTGGAAGGCCTGCCTTGTTCTGTCCGTCAGCGTGACGGACTCTCGATCCGCTCTTGCCGCGATGGTTCACACTGCCCTCGTGCGGTTTCGCGCGCCATGGTCGCGAGAAGGTCCGTGCGTCACGACACCGACCACTTCTCAACGAAGTAGGCCCCCGAACCTGCGCGGTCGTATCCACTCGCTTCATCTCTCCCTTCGCTCGCCGCCTCGCGACGAGCGATTTGACAGAATGTCAGGGGGGGCAAAATTGGATGTCGGTACCCCGCCCCAAGTGGTCATATTTAGACGCCGATAGCGGGTCAATTTGCGCCGATTGACAACTTTCCAGTCCGGTTTCCCTTTGTGCTGACCATCAAAAGCTTGTTACCAACCACTTCGAAGGGCAGTTCGTCCGGTCCCGATACGATTACGCAAACCGCTTTTGCGCCATAAAGCAGGGCGTCGGCCGCAGTCGCATAGGGTTGGACCATCGAAGAGGTCATGCAGTCCTCGCTCTCGCCGATGCTGTCTTTGTTGAAGATGACATTGAACACCCACCCGCCATGAACGCTCTCCACGGTCAGGTGCTGGAGGTTCTCTCGCACATAGGAAGGGCCGAGGCCGCTGAACAGCGTAGCCCTCTGACGTGACCCGTCCGGCAGGATCTTCGCAACCAAACAGCGGTCGTTGTCGTAGAGCACCGACACCGGCACCTTGTCGAAGAACGCGAAGGCGTGGACGTGGCCATCCACCCAGTCTTCGGCAGTGGCCGCCGGATAGGCACGGACATAGCAGGTGTCGCTGTGCGGCAGATCCATGACAAAGAAATGCGCCTTCTCCTCGATGCCGCCGATGACGACCACCGCCTCGCCAAAGTCGGCCTGGGCATGATCGGCCGGATGCGCCAGCGGCACGAACATCTCGCGGCCGCGCCGTTCGCGCTGTCGCATG
>JBLRWK010000065.1:3941-20168 GCA_047921295.1 Rhodobacterales bacterium | reverse complement strand
GCGAATCGGCAGGCATGGTTGAGGGGTCCAACAACGCGCCCGGAGCCTTTGTAGTCGAACGCGCTTTCGTTGATTGAGCACTGACGGTAAAGGGCGCGCACGCGCCCTTGAGGGGGCGTTGCCCCGCCTCTTGGCCTATGGCCAAGTCACCCCCCAGTGAACTGATGCGGTGGATGCCCTCAGTGTCGCTGCACCGTCCTTGTGATTGCGTGCCGTCGGGGTCATCCACATCCCCGCCGATTATGATTGCCTGCGTCATGCGCATGACCGCGATTCAAGCCCAAACTGAACGAAAGCGGCAGGACAGGGCGGCCCGATACGCTGGAAAACACCGCCGCTGGGCCAGGCTCAGCGGCTTCGCGGTCTGATCCACCCAGTTCCAGCAGCCTGCGCGACCGAAGGCGCCGCCCGGAGCGAAACACGCTTGTCCAGAAAGAGGATTCAGGCGATTTTGGCGTCAGACGGCGGGCCACTTGGGGAATGTCGAAGCCTCAGGCGGGAGACCTGTTACCTCGGCCTGACGACACCCTGTTTCGGAAAGCGCATAAATGACATCACGCGTGTCTGATTTCAGCATGTCAAGCGCGCCCGAGGCCAAGATCTTTTTACGATACTCGACAGGGATCTCTGCTTTCCTCGGCGAGGGTATTGAGGCGCTTTGCAAGCCCATTGAACGGCCATGTGGGGATCATGAGAGCGTCGATCCCGAGGTGTAGATAGAACTTTTCCCAAAGCAAACAGAGTTAGGAAGAGAGTGGCCACGCAAGAAAATTTAAATCAGAAGCAAACGATTGTTTGTTTTTTATCGTAATGATGTTTTATGAATTGTTGCCGCGCTTTCGCGATCATCAGGAGGAATAACCACATGCGAAATTTTCAAACCGTTGCAAGAGTAGCCTTTTTCAGACCTCTGCATGACACCGTTCCGGCCGCAGATTGAGGGCAGCGCCTGCCTGGGCTGGCGCTCTGGCAGGCCGTGGCCGAATGCGCCGACATCGCATGAAACCCAGCCGTTGCAACGTGTTGGGCCGTCCGTAGCGCCTGCCGGGGGGCAGGCAGGCGCTGCCCGGCGGTGCCACCGGGCGGGAGATATCGGAGATGGCGCGTGTTATGCAGAGGTCTTTTTTGGGTGTTTTCCTTGCCATCCCGCTCAGCGCGAAGTCAGATCAGGCACCGCCCCCGCCGTATCTGATGACGGGCGCAAATACCGTAACGATCGCAGTCGAATGGGATGCTGAGAGCCTTGTCGGGGTAGTGCCGGAAGCTCTGGAATCAGTTGAGAACTTGTCTGGCGGAATAAATGTTTATTTCGTCGAAGGCGGGACAGGTATTACTCCATACTCGTCAGCCTATGCTTATTTGGACGTAAAAGATCCTGCCAATGACGGAGCTACTGCGCGTCATATTCTTGGCGGATGGTATGGTCCCGATCCAAAGGTCTCGCTTGCAATGCAGACCTATTTTGCAGCTCCAGTTGAAACAGGGGCGTCAACTCAAAACCCCAATGGCAACGAATGGATTGGGCGAGGGGGCGACGAGACTGGTACTATTAGAGCGTGTTGCGTTTGATCGGACTCATGCATTCACTCCGCAGAATGAGGCAGCGTTTTCGAAGAACAACGCGTTCATTCTGCGGGGTGAATTCAATTAGACGCAATATGCTTTAAGATCATTATTTTACCATCCGAAGACTGCACCTTGATAGGGGGAACGCTAAATTATCTGGCGGACGACATGACCCGTCTTCTTATTCCGTTCACCGGAGATTTTTGCACTGGCGAACCCGTCTCAGTTGAGATTTCTGGCGCTGAAGGTTCGGTTCTTGCGCGCGTTAAAGTGGCAAAAATGCTGGGCGGAGGCCAATTAAAGTCTGGCACTTTCGCATTTACTAAATAACTTGAAGTGTTTTCACCGTGACACTCGTTGCGGTGAAAACGCGTCTTCCAGACCCGACCTGATCCGATCGGATATTCGCGTGCGTCTGGATTATGTGACTTCGCGGCTTGAAGCGGTCATCTGTTCTTGGCCCTTGTCCGCATAGGCCGTCCGGAACACCGCCACAATCTGCCGGGCCACGCTGCGCGCATCATGACCCTTGGTGATATCGAACCAGATCGGCGCCCAGTTCAACGCCCCAAACAGATGCAAACGCAGCACGGTCCGGTCCACATCTTCCGGCAATGTGAGCGCGGCAAACAACTCCCGGAAAATCTGCTCGTAGCGTCTTCGTTCCACGCGGATCTGGCTGCTGATCCCTTCACGCTCTCCCAAAAACTCCGGTGAGACGATGGCAACCAGATTGCCGGTCTCGATCAACCCTTCCAGATGCGCCGTCGATGCCGCCTCAAGCCGATCCCAAGGGCCAAGCCCGTCCTGACCCGCCCGTGCCAGCGCATCACGGACACGCGTTTCCATAACCGTCACCACACGTTGATGCAGAGCGAGAAAAAGGGATTCCTTCGAATCGAAATGGTAGTAGAGCGAGCCGGGCAACATGCCGACTGCGGTTGCGATGTCGCGCATGGATGTGCCGTCATAGCCTTTTGCGGCCATCAACTCTCCGGCCCGGTCCAGCAATTCTTCGCGCCGGTTGAGGGAGGGCGCGCTTGGAACGGAGGCTTTCTTTTGCGATCTGGTCATGATGATACCGCGATTTGTCCCGGATTAGGGGTTGCAGAACTGGGTTTTCAGCGTCGATATAGCTGACAAACGAACGATTGTTAACCTGCCCATTCAAAATAGGTGCACCATGACCGAGAACACGATCCACGCCGTTGAAGCAACCGGAAATGGTAGATCAGACCTGCAAGTGGTGACAAAACAAGCACCCGCTGCCCCCGGGCCGGGCGAAGTGACTGTGGACATGCTGGTGCTGACCATCAACCCTGCGGACATCTTGATGCTGGAAGGCCGCTATGGCGTGCGTCCGCCCGCGCCGTTCATTCCCGGCAGTGAAGGGGTGGGGCGGATCAGTGCCGTGGGGGCGGATGTGGCGCTCAAGGTCGGTGATATCGTGATGCCGATGCCCGGCAATGCCTGGGTTGAACAGATCACCTTGCCTGCCCGTCAGGTGGTGGCGCTGCCTGCAACAGTCGATCTGGATCAGGCCGCAATGCTCAAGGCCAATCCGGCGACAGCGCTGGTAATGTTCGAGGATATCGTGCCGCTGCAGGCGGGTGACTGGGTGATCCTGAACGCTGCAAACTCTGCTGTCGGGCAGAATGCCGTCAAGGTCGGGCAGGCTTTGGGCCTGCGTATTGCTTGCGTGGTGCGGCGCGAGGACGCGGCGCAGGGTCTGCGTGATCTGGGTGCTGCGGTGGTGCTTGTCGATGATGGCACCGGCGCGCCACCTGCCTTGCCGGATGGCGCCAAGGCGAGACTGGCCCTCGATGCGATTGGCGGCGCTGCGACAGAACGGCTGGCCTCGGCCGTGGCGGATGGCGGAACCGTGGTCAACTACGGTCTTCTGTCCGGCGAAAGCCCGCGACTAAGCGCCCATGATCTGGTTTTCCGGGGTCTGACCCTGCGCGGTTTCTGGCTCGCCTCGTGGTTCGGCAAGGCGGGCGCGACGCGGATCGGTCAAGTCTACGGCCAACTGGTTGCCTGGCTTGGTGAGGGCAGGATCGGCGCCAAGGTCGATGCTCGCTATCCCATTGGCGAGGCAGCCGAAGCCGTTGCCCATGCCGCGCGAGAGGGGCGGGAGGGAAAAGTCTTGCTCACCACCCGCTTTGTGAAAGTGTAACCCCGCTCAGGGATCACGGATATCGCTGCCTGCCTCGTTCATCCGCGCCATGATATCGATTGCCTCCGCTTGCATCATCAGATCACAGAACAGGGTTCGCTCCTTGGCCATCCACAAGGGGTCGGGCGTGCCGCCTCTGATCAGCCGCTTGATATGCGCCAGTGCAAGCGGTGGATTGGCCACCATCCGCAGCGCCATCGCCTGCGCGTGGTCCAGCACAGGCCCCTCGACACAGTCATTCACCAGCCCCGCATCTGCCGCCTCGCTGGGTGAGAAAGTGCGCCCAGTAAGACAATATTCCAGCGCGCGTGCCTGTCCGACCAAGAGGGCGAGGCGCTGCGTGCCTCCGGCCCCCGGCAGCAGCCCGATGTTCACCTCGGGCAGGCCGATAGGATAGTCACCCGCTTGTGCCAGCCTGATGTCGCAGGCAAGGGCCAGTTCATACCCGCCGCCCATAGCGGGCCCGTTGATCGCGGCGATATAGGGCTTCGGGCTGGTCTCGATCCGCCGCATGTTGCGGTGCAATGCAGGCTCGGGGACCAGACGCTCGGTCGAGAAGACCATCCCGCGTGCCGCCATCTTGCGTGCTCTGTCTTCCAGTATCCGGACATCATAATGGCGGATGAACACACCCTCTTGCGCGCCGGTCAGGATCACGGCGCGCACAGATGCATCGGCCTCGACCTGATCGATGGCGGCGGTCAGGCCAGCCTCGGTCCCTTCATCCATGAAACCCTCGGGCGGGTTGGAAAAGCGGATCACCGCAATCGCATCCTGCTGGGTCACGGTCACTGTGCCGGTATCTGGTCCGCTCATGCCTTGGCCTTTCGTATCAGGGATTTCGCCTCGCGCAGGTCAATCGCGGCAGGATCGGCACAGGGATCGACACCGTCGGGATATAGACGGTGTTTCTGCACCTTCTGCGTTCCGGTGACGGGAAGGCTATCGCGAAAGACGATCCAGCCCGGCAATTTGTAATAGGCCAGACGGTCACGCGCGAAATGCAGTACTGTCTCAGCCGTTGCGTGACCGGGCGCGTGGCCTGTCGCGGGCACAATGGCTGCAAAGACCTCCTCGTCGCGCATGGCGTCAGCGACAGCAATGACGGCCACAGCGGCCACGGCGGGGCAGTCGATCAAAGCATTTTCGACTTCTGCCGCAGAGATGTTCTCGCCGGAGCGGCGGATGATGTTCTTGGCGCGCTCGACGAACATCAGCATACCGTCCCCGGCCTGTGTCACGACATCGCCTGTATGGAACCAGCCATCGCGCCAAGCATCCTCGGTGGCCTGTTCGTTCTTGAGATAGCCCTTGAAAAACCCCTGACGCGGATCAGGGCCGGGCGCACGCACCACAAGTTCGCCCGCAGTGCCGGGGGACACGTCCTGCCCTGCCTCATCCACGACACGGGCCAGCAGATGATCGGGCAGGGGGCGGCCAAAGGCGCGCGTGTCTGTCTGGCGTGGTGCGTGGCAATCGGCCAGAAACCGACCTGTTTCTGTCATCCCCCAGACCTCCACCATCGGCAGGCCGAACCGCTCCTCGAAGGCGCGGTGCAGCGCCGGGTCAAGCCCGGCCCCAAGCCCGTAGCGCAAACCATGATGACGATCCCGCGGGTGGGGCGGTGCTTTCATCAGCACGGGCGGAATGATCCCGAGATAGTGGATGGCGGTGGCGCGGGTTGCGGCAAGATCGTCCCACCATGTTTCGGCATGGAACCTGTCCGGCACGATCAGACAGACCCCTTTGAGCAGTGCCAGGGCCAGCGTGTTGATCCCCGCATTCACGTGGAAATAGGGCAGCGGAATGAATATCCGTTCGACCCCGTCCCGCACCGTCAACGCGCCGCCATGTGCGGCATACAGGCGTCCCACGGCAAAGGCATAATCGTTGTCGATGATGGCACCCTTGGGGCGTGACGTCGTGCCGGATGTATAGATCAGCGCGATTTCGGTGTTGATACCGGGCGCAGCACATCGGGCGGGTCTTGGTGCGCGTGGCGGATCAAACGTGGCAGCCAATGTGGTGTCATCCCAGCTTACGACGGGAATGGCCGAAACCTGCCTGATCTTGTCGCGGTTCCACGGCAAGACGACAGCGGCATCGGCCTCGGAGTGATCCAGAAGATAGGCCATCTCGTGCTTGAGGTAATAGGGATTGACGGGCACCTGCGACACCCCCAGCCGGTTCAGGGCCAGAAAATGCATGACATGGGCGGGATGGTTATCCAGCGCTAAGGCAATGCGGTGCCCTTCTCCCCAGCCCGCACGGTCCCATGCATCGGCCAAGGTATCGACAGCAGCAAGCATCTCAGCAAAAGTGATCTCTGCACCCTGGGGCAGATAGGGGCGCTCCGAACGCGGTGGCACGCAAAGAAACGTCTTGTCCCCGGAGGTCCGGACGATCTGCCGCAATGCATCGTAGAGCGTTTGCATCAGACCCTCTCTATCAGCATGGCCATGCCTTGACCGGCCCCCAAACACATCGACAGGATGGCGCGACGGCCGCCCGTATCCTCAAGATGCTGCATTGCTGTCAGGCACATCCGTATCCCCGTGACACCGGGAGGATGGCCAAGGCTGATGCCGCCACCATAGAGGTTGTGGATGTCGCGTGGGATGCCAAGCTGGGCTTCCGCATGGATATTGACGGCGGCAAAGGCCTCGTTGATCTCCACATAGTCGATATCGCGCATCGCCAGCCCCTGCTTGTCCAACAAGGCGCGGATTGCGGGAACCGGGCCATGACCCATGATGCGGGGCGGCACGCCCACCACGGTCCAGTCAACAATTCGGGCGCGGGGAGCGATGCCCTTGCCCTCAAGGACTGTGCGATCCCCCACCAGCACGAATGCCGCAGCATCATTCACGGTCGAGGCGTTGCCAGCCGTCACTTTGCCCCCCTCGCGGAAAGCGGGACGCAAGCGGGACAATTTCTCTGGCGTGGCGTCGGCGCGTACACATTCATCGGTGTCGAACAGGCGCGTTGCACCCTTGCCGCCCTTGGGATCGGGAACCTCAACCCCCATGATTTGCCGCGCCAGAAAACCTGACGCCTGTGCGGCCAGAGCGCGGCGCTGGCTCAGCGCGCCCCAGTCATCCATCGCGGCACGGGTAAGCCCATAGTCTTCGGCAAGGTTCTCTGCTGTTTCGCCCATATATTCCTGACTGAAGGGGCAGCGATAGGCCCAGTCCAGCATATCCTCCAGCATGGTCGGGCCACGTTTGACCCCGCCGCGCAGGGTGCTGACAGCGTGGGGTACGCGGGAATAGCTCTCTGCACCGCCCGCGATGGAGAGCTGCGAATGACCACTCTGCACCTGTTGGGCGGCGGACAGCATCGCCTGCAATCCCGATGCACAGGCCCGCACAACTGACAAGGCGCCGGACGATTCGGGCAAGCCTGCTTTCAGCCCCACAACACGCGCGCCGAACAGGCTGTCGCGTCCGGATGGAACGGTCGAGGCCAGAACAATGTGATCCAGATCGTCCGGTGCGATCCCGGCCCTGTCGATACAGCCAATGGCGACCGTTGCGGCAAGATCGGTCATCTCGATGCCGCTCAGACTGCCATCAAAAGCCCCCAATGCGCTACGCACACCGCCTGCGATCATTGTCTCTGCCATGATCCTGATCCTTGTCCTGAACGGAAATACCGTTTTGGTTGATGTCGTTGCGTCAACTGATCTCGACCGGCATCACGCGCGGGCCGCGCATGATGATCGTGGCGTGCCACTCGATCGGCTCTGCCGCCAGCTTCAGGCCGGGAAAGCGCTGCACGAGGCGCGGGAATGTCACCTCCCCCTCAAGACGGGCCAGCGCCGCACCCATGCAGAAATGCGCCCCATAGCCGAAGGTCAGATGGCGGTTCGGTTTGCGTTCGATATCGAAGCGATCAGCGTTCTCAAACATGCGCGGGTCCAGATTGGCGGTGTTGATCATTGCAAACACCCGCTCGCCGGGGCGCAATGTGCGGCCATGCAAGCTATGCTCCTGCGCCACCAGCCGCGCCATCGAGCCGGACGGGCCGTCCAACCGTAGACATTCCTCAACAGCGGGTTTTGCAAGATCGGGATTATCCGCCAGCAACCGGGCCGCATCGGGGTTTTCGATGAACTTTGCCATCCCGCCTGCCAGAAGGTTCGCTGTCGTCTCGTGGCCGCCAAACATCACCAGCATGCAGGCCGCGACGAGCTCATCCTCTGTCATCTCGTCATCCGACTCGCGCGCGGCGATGAAGGCCGAGATCAGATCGTCCCGCGGATCGGCGCGGCGTTCGGCAATCAGGCTGCGGAACAGCGTTGCCATCTCATGCGCGCCCTCTGCCGCGCGGGCATATTTGTCGGGTGCGTTGCGGGCCGATCCGATGAACAGCTGCATCCGGTCCGAACAGGATTTGAGGTGGAACATGTGCTCCCGTGGCACGCCCAGCAGGTCCATGATCACCATGGCGGGCAGTTGCATGGCGAAATCATTCACGAAATCGAAAGCCTGCCCGCGTGGCAGACGGTCGGCCAGCATGTCGCATATGTCTTCCACGCCGGGGCGCAATACCTCGACCGCCCGCATCGTGAACGCCCGCGCCATCAGTTGACGCAGACGGGTGTGCTCCGGCGGATCGCGGAACACCAGCCACAGGGTCAGGTAGCGCATGATCTCGGCCAGATCATTCCGGTCTTTTTCGGGCAGGCTTTCATAGAAAGGCCTGATCCGGTCCACCGACATTTCCGGCGCAGTCAGCGCCGCCTTCACGTCATCATACCGGGTCAGCACCCAGGCTTTGAGGCGCGGGTTCCAATGGGCCGGATCATGTTCCTGCAGGGCCAGCAGGGCAGGGTAGGGGTTTCTGACCACATTCGCAAGCGTAGGGTCATAAAGCGGCATCGCCGCAGGCAACGGATTGTTCACAGGTTCCTCCCCGTTTGTCATCTTCAGCGTGTCGCGTGGCAAGCTCACTGTTCGGTCGGAGCCGGTTCTACGCTGACAAAGTTTACCAAGCAATCGTTTGCTTGACTATTGCAGCGCATTTTCGCAATGTCCAGACATGGCGCGTCGGAGAGGACGGATGCCAGCAGCCGGGGAAATTTGTCCTGGCTTGCGAACGGGCGCTGGACGCCACGGAATTCTGTCATGTGGGGAGGATAAACATGGCGTTGAATCGAAGACGTTTCGTACTGGCGGCGGGTGCCGCACCTGCTGCGGCATTGGCAGCACCTGCCATCGCGCAAGGCAATCGCACGCTCCAGATGGTGATGAGCTGGCCGCACAACTTTCCGGGGCTTGCCTCGATAGCCTATGATTTCGCAAAGTTCGTGAACGAGCTGACTGATGGGCAACTGACCGTCGATGTCGCCGCCGCAGGCGAGCTTGTGGCCGCATTCGAGGTTTTCGATGCTGTGGGCTCGGGTGCTGCGGATTGCTACCACTCAACGCCCGTCTATCTTGCGGGCCAATGGCAACCTTCGGTTTTCTTTGCCCAAGTGCCTTTCGGCTTCACGGCGGCCGAGCATCTGGGCTGGATGTATCACGGCGGTGGGCAGGAGATTCAGCAAAAGCATTTCCGCGAGCTTTTCAACGTGATGCCCTTTACCTGTGGTCAGACCGGCCTTCAGATGGCCGGTTGGTTCAACAAGGAGGTCAACAATCTGGATGACTTCCGCGGCCTGACCATCCGTTTGCCCGGTCTGGGTGGCGAAGTGATGCGCCGCGTTGGTGCGAACGCGGTCCTGATACCCGCGCAGGAGATTTTTCCGGCGCTTCAGGCGGGCACAATCGATGCCACAGAGCTGCAAGGACCGTGGCTCGATACCGCCTCCGGCTTTCATCAGGTGACCAAGTTCTACTATGCCCCCGGCTGGCAAGAGGTGAACTCGGCCGGTGAGATCGGTCTGAATGCAGAGGTCTGGGACAGCCTGTCCGATCAGCACAAGGCTGCAGTCCAGCGCGCGATCGAGGCTGCGAATTCCATTAATGTCGGCGCTTGGGCTTATAACAACGCGATGTTCTTTCAGACCTTGCTCAACGAGCACGCGGTGGATGTGCGCGCCTTCCCGGATGATGTGATCGACGCCTTGGCCAAAACCTCTGCCGAAGTGGTGGCGGAACTGGCCACGGTTGATGCGCGCGGCAAGGAAGTCCATGACAGCTATATGGACTATTTCGAGAAGGCGCTCGAGTATTCGGTCAAGACCGAGGCACCTTTCTTCGCATCGCGCGCGCGGCAATACGCGGCTCTGTGATCCGCGTGATCCGCTGATACAACCTTGCGGACGGCGGCTTCACACGCCATCCGCTGCATGTCGAAAGGGCGTCATGGAGCCTGTCATCCGGTTTCTGGACCGTGTCACGATCAGCTTTGCCAAGCTGGTGGCGCTGCTGATCATTCCGATGGTGCTGCTGGTCTTTGCCAATGCCCTGCTGCGGTATGTCTTCGGTTTCGGTTCCGTCTGGCTTTACGAGGCTGTGATCTACTGTTTCGTGCTGGTGATGGCCGGACTTGCGGGCTGGACACTGACCGCGAACGAGCATGTGCGCGTGGATATCGTCTATGCCGCGATGCCGCCGCGTGTGCAGGGCTTGATCGATCTGCTGGGGGCAGTGCTGCTCATGGGGCCGTTTCTCTGGCTGATGTGGGACCGCTCGCTGCCCTATGTGTCGCGCTCATGGAAGATGCGCGAGGGCTCCATGGAGATTTCGGGTATTCCTTATGTCTGGCTCCTGAAGACATCGCTTTTGATTTTTGTTGCGGTTCTCGCGATAGCGGGTCTGTCCTTCGTGTTGCGGGCCGTGATGAAGCTTACCGGAGCCAAAAAATGACAGAGGCGTTGGCGGCGCATCTGGACCTTGCGCTTTTCGGGGTGGCGATCCTGTTGATGCTCTTCGGCTTTCCCGTTGCGTTCACGCTGGCCGGTGTGGCCTTGGCCTTTGCATGGCTCGGGGCCGAGATCGGTGTGTTCCGCTGGGCGCAGCTCAATTTCCTGCCGCAGCGTGTTTGGGCGATCCTGAACAACTCGGTTCTGGTTGCGGCACCGCTATTCATCTTCATGGGCTTGGTGCTGGAGCGTTGCCGTCTGGCCGAAGACATGCTGACCGCAATGGCGCGGCTTTTCGGAACAAGACCGGGTGGGTTGCTGATCGCCACAACTGCGGTGGGGGCGCTGATGGCAGCCTCGACCGGGATCGTGGGCGCCACGGTCGTGACGATGGGTCTGCTGGCCCTGCCGGTGATGCTCAAGAACGGCTATGACCCGGTGGCGGCATGCGGGGCGATCTGCGCCTCCGGCACGTTGGGGCAGATCATCCCGCCGTCAATCGTGCTAGTGTTTCTGGGTGATTTCCTGACATTGGCCAATCAGCAGGCCAATCTGATCAGTGGCAATCCGACGGGCCGTTCCGTGGGGGTGGCCGATCTGTTTGCAGGCGCTCTGCTGCCGGGACTGGCGCTTGTTGGCTGTTACATGATCTACCAGCTGGTGCTGACCTGGCGACGGCCCGAACTGGCGCCACCTCTGCCGTTGCGGGCGCTGCAAGAGGTGGGCGATGCGAAGGGTGAATCCGATATAGCCCTGTTCCTGCGTGCGCTTGTTGCCCCGCTCCTGTTGATTGTTGCCGTGCTCGGCTCGATTCTGGGCGGTGTCGCAACCCCGACAGAGGCGGCGGGCGTCGGTGCTATCGGGGCGATCCTGTTGGCGGCTTGGCGCGCGGCCCCGCATTTGCGCTGGCTGCTGGGGGCAGGGCTTCTGGCTGCGCTGGGCATCCTGGTGCTGCTATCTGTGTTCGATCTGCGCGTTGGGCGTACCGATACCGCTGCGGCCGAACTCTGGGCAATACGCGCCGCAATTGGCATGATCGCGATGATCTGCGCTGCCGTAGCGACGGCGCTTTGGGTGACCTTCCGAGAGGGCGCTTTGCTGGATGTGACTTTCCGCACGGCACGCATCACCGCGATGATCTTCACCGTGCTGATCGGCGCCACGCTGTTCACCCTCGTGTTTCGCGGTCTGGGTGGCGAGGAGACAATCAAGCATCTTCTCGAAGGGTTGCCGGGCGGGCTGACCGGGGCGATGATCTTCACGATGCTGTTGATGTTTGTGCTGGGTTTCTTTCTCGACTTTCTCGAAATCATTTTCATCCTTGTGCCTATCCTGTGCCCTGTGCTGATCATGATGGGGGCTGATCCGGTCTGGTTGGGGGTGATGATCGCGCTGAATCTGCAAACGTCATTCCTGACACCGCCATTCGGCTTTGCGCTGTTTTATCTGCGTGCTGCGGCCCCGGTGACGGTAAAGACCAGCCAGATCTGGCGCGGGGCGGTGCCATATATTGGGCTGCAACTTGTGGCGCTGTTGTTGGTGGCGAGTTTTCCGGTGTTGGCAACGGGACTGCCTGCATGGATGCTGGGCAAATGACGCTGCTGGGCAAGTGACAAGGAGAACGCGACCCATGATCCTTTTTACCAATCTGACCTCCCCCTTTGCCCGATTGGCGCGTATCGCGGTTATTGAGAAGGGGCTGGTCGACCGTGTCGAGGTCAGGATGATCGATCCATGGAGCGGTGATCCGGGCTTTGTGGGCAGCAATGTGCATGAACGCGTACCTGCCCTGATCACCGATGGGGGAACCGGTATCTCGGAAAGCGCAATGGTCCTACACTGGCTGGACCATATCGTGCCGGAGCCGCCGCTTTATCCGCAGGCAGACCTTGCCGGACTGCTGCGTCAGGCGGGGACGGCGCTGGGGGCGATCGACGTGATGGCGGCAATCATCATCACCCGCAAGTCGGCACCGGATTTTGACAGCAACATCATCGGGCAGAAACGGTTTCGCACCATCCATGCCGCGTTTGATCGGCTGGAACAGGCACCTCCGCGTGATCTGTGTGAAAGCCCCGATCTTGCGGCGATTGCGACGGTCACGGCGCTGGATTATGCCGCTTTCCGTTTTCCGGATCAGGACTGGCTGGGAAGCCGGCTCAATCTGGCCGCGTGGCGGGCAAGGCAAGCAGGGCGAACCTCGCTCGAGACAACCATGCCGCGAGACGCCTGAACCGGTCAGACCTTTGCGTCGGTCCAGTAAGGATCGCGCAGCAACCGTTTCATGATCTTGCCAAGCGCATTGCGGGGAAACTCCTTGCGCAGTTCCACCCTGTGAAGGCGCTGGTATTTGGCAAGGCGCGTGTTTGCCCAATCCTTGATAGCGTCTGCATCGGTGTCGCGGCGCGCGATCACCAGTGCCAGGCACGTCTCGCCCCATTTGTCATGCGGCACGCCGACCACACAGACATCGGCCACATCCGGGTGCTGGCCTATGACAGCCTCGACATCCGTGGGGAACACGTTGAACCCGCCCGAGATGATCATGTCCTTCTTGCGGTCGATGATCGTCAGATAGCCGTCCGCATCCAGAACACCCACATCGCCGGACCGTATGAAGCTGCGCCCGTGTTCATCGCGCCAGATCAGCGCCTCTGTCAGAGCGGGTTGCCCGTTATATTCCCGCAACATCCCCGCGCCGTAACCGACGATCTCGCCGGGCTGTCCGGGCGGACATTCGCGCCCCTCCTCGTCGATCACGCGCATGTCAAAGCCCATCACAGGGGTGCCGACAGTGGCGAACTTATCCTCGGACTCGCCCGGTTTCAGGATGGCTGCAAAGCCTTCGGAAAAGCCGTAAAGCTCGCACAGGCCGGGTGTAAGCTGTTCCAGAACCTTCTTTTTCACGTCACGGCGCAACGGCGATCCGGCACATAGAACCCGCTGGAGCGAGGAAGTATCGGCTGTCGTCATAGCGGGGTGGTCAAGGATCATGATGAATTGGGCGGGCACCATGAAGCTATGGGTGATCTGCTGCGCCTTCACCGTTTCAAGGAATGTCGCAGGATCGAAAGCGGGCATCACATGGAGCGTTGCCCCCGCAAAGAGCGTCGGCAGCATCACGATCCACGTTCCGTTCGAATAGAGCGAGGTCGTGGTCAGCGTGCGCGCATCCGAGGTGATGCCAAGCTCGATTGCGTTGGAAAAGGCAAAATGCAACCGCGCCGCATGTGTCTGGACGATACCCTTGGGCAAGCCGGTGGTGCCTGACGAATAGATGATGTTGAAATCATCTTCCGGACGGTAGCGTATGCCGGGCGCTGTGGCGGGCTGGCCGTCGATAAAGCCTGCAAGCGGGGTCCAGTTGTCGGCGTCAAACCCGAAAGACACCCATAGCCTGACCTGCTCCAGCCCCGCATCCTGGCGTGCCGGGTCCAGCCGCGCGCGAAAGCCTGCGCTTGCAAAGGCGCGCGTGGCACGGCTATCCGCGATCAGTCCCGACAGTTGCTCTCTTGTCAACAGGCCGGACAACGGCACCGCGCAGCCGCCTGCACGGATCACACCGAACACAACCTCCAGCATCTCGACCGAGTTGTCCATCAGCACCGCGACACGGTCACCGCGTTGCAATCCATCCGCGATCAGCGCATGCGCTATCCTGCTGATATTGGCGTCAAAATTGCCCCATGTCCGTCTGTCCTCGCCGCAGACCACGGCAAGTCGCCGTGCCTTGAAGCGCCCATGTTGGGCCAGCATGTCGCTGATGTTCACAAAAGGCTGATCCAGCGTTTCGGTCATTCCGTCATCCTTGTCTACATTGTCGTCGGAAGCCATGTCACCAGCGCCGGAAACGCGATCAGCAGGCCCAGCACCACGAATTCGATCGCGATGAAGGGCGTGATCCCGCGGAACAACTCGCCCGGTTTCAAGGCTCCGTTGGCGGCGGCAAGCACGGCATAGAGATTGAGCCCGACCGGCGGTGTGATCGCTGCAATCTCGATCAGCTTGATGATGATCACCGCAAACCAGATCGGGTCCATCCCCAGGGCCTGCGAGATCGGGTAAAGGAACGGGACCGCGATCACCAGCAGCGAGACCGAGTCGATGAACATGCCCAGCACCAGAAAGATGGCGATGGTGGCCAGCAGGAACCCCGTCACCCCCAGCTCGCTCGCGATTACGAAGGTACGCAACTCACCGATAAAGCCGCTGATCAGCAGGAATCGGCTGAAGATCAGTCCGGCGATCACGATGGCAAAGATCATGGCTGAGATGCGGGCGGCCTCGATCAGCGCTTCCCAGAAATCCCGTGCGCCGATGCGGCGCATGGACAATGCAATGACCAGCGCGCCACCCGCGCCGACAGCCCCCGCAGCAGAGGGCGGATAGTAGCCAGCATAGATCCCGCCCATCACCAGAAACATCAACAGCAGGACGCTCCAGATCTTGAGGAAGGCGCGCCCGCGCATCTCCCATGTGATCTTGAGTGTCGAGGGCGGTGCCCATTCCGGCCTGAAGATCAGCATGACCCGCACGCCGACCATATAGGACCCGGCAGTCAGAATGCCGGGGATGATCCCTGCGATCAGCAATGCCCCGACAGGTTGCGCCGTAAGCATGGCGAAAAGCACCATCGCGATAGAGGGCGGGATCAACCCTGCCAATGTGCCTGCGGCGGCGATGCAGCCCCCCGCGATGCCGCCATTATAGCCGAACCGCAGCATTTCCGGCAGAGCCATCCGTGTGAACACGCTGGAGGCGACAACAGTCGATCCCGAAGCAGCGGCAAACCCTGCCTGTGCAAGGATCGTTGCCATCAGCAGGCTGCCCTTGATCCGGTACAGCATATAATGCGCGGCCGTATACAGATCGGCGATGATCCCCGCGCGACCGGCAATGCCGCCCATCAGCACGAACATCGGCACCACGACGAATGTGTAGTCACTCGTCAGCGTATAGGGGGTGGTCTGGAACGTCGTGAGCAGAAATGTCTCGCCAACAGTCAGATACATGCCCGCTGCGGCCACGATCCCCAACGCGAAGGCAACAGGCACGCCCATTGCCAGCAGAGCCAGCAGCGCCGCGAAAGCGACAAGTCCGGTTTCAAGTCCGCCCATCAGATTTGATCCGCACGGCGGCTTTGCACGGCATCGCGTATCAGGCCAATCAATTGCAGCAGGATCACCAGCAGAACAAGGCTCGCCCCCATTGCACATGCCAGTTTGGTGGGCCAGATCGGATAGCCCAGCGTTGCGGCGGATTTTTCGCGGATCGCGAGACTTTCAAGCGCGATCTTCCACGTGCCCCGTGCGATCAGGGAAAACATGACCAAGCCGGCAAGTTTTGCAATGATTGCCCGCGGAATGATGCTCCAATGGGGGAAAATGCCGGTAAACAGATCCACATTGATATGTTCATTGCGCGATTGCACCAATGGCCATGCCAGAAAAATGGCCGCAGCCGTCAGGGTGCCGGACATATCCACCTTGAACGCCAGACGAAAGCCCAATAACTCGCCCGCCACGATGTCGATCACGCCGACCAGCATGACCACGGCAAGGCAAAGCGCGGCCACTCCGCTTGCGATGCGTTCAAGTTGCATATGCCCTCCTCTCCATCAAGACGGGTTGATCGGCGGCAGGGTATCATCCTGCCGCATCCCCTGCCGCATCCC